>JAHZHI010000023.1 GCA_019420345.1 Peptococcaceae bacterium | reverse complement strand
CTTGGAGAAATGCTGTGGCCTTACTCCCCCCTTCGATGACTTAGCCTGGCATGCAAAGACCGCTGGCCGTGCCGCCCCCTTTGGGCGGGGAGTACGGGCGCGGCCTCTTGGCTGGTGCGAGAATAAACGGACGTGCACAATCGTTTTCTAGTTACCTACCCATTGTCTCCATGGAAACACGCCCTAAAATAAAAAAAGCCCCCCAAAGGGAGCGCGGCGCCCGAGGGCATCCCGGAAGTGGAGTGGTAGGGAAAAGGAAGAAAGTAAAGTCCCCCCAAAAATTGATCATCCCCCCACCGCGGCGACAGGGGAAATAACAAAATGCTGGCAGCGGCTGATGATGGGCGGCGAGGGGTGTGTGGCAGCGCTGGATGCGGCGGTTGTGCGTGTGCGGGGGGGATTTTTATTGCATAAATGAGCGGTTTCCTTCTATATATTGTTTGTTTTGTGCTGAGGGTGGGTGGTGCAGTTTCTTTCCTTATATATGGTGATTTGGTGATCTGTGTGAATGGCAAAAAAGAGGCTTGAAGCGTGGGGCTTCAAGCCTTGTGGTGTGGTTAGGGGTCCTGGCGGTTGCGGTAAGCGAGGGGCGGCAGGCAGTCGAGGCGACGCTGGCGGCGGCGTGTGTTGTAGAAGTGGATGTAGTCGGCGATGGCCTGGGCAAGGGTGTCGTAGTCGTCGAACTGGTGGAGGTGGTACATTTCGCTTTTGAGGGTGCCCCAGAAGGCTTCCATGGGGCCGTTGTCGATGCACATGCCGGGGCGGGACATGCTCTGGAGCATGCCTTGGTCGAGGAGTTTGATTTTGAATTTGGTGTTGGTGTACTGAAAGCCGCGGTCGCTGTGCACGAGCGGGTGAGCGTCGGGGTATTTGGCGATGGCGCGGTCGAAGGTGGTGAAGACGAGGCTGTTGTTGTTGCTGGGGCTGATGTGGTAGGCGACGATGTCGTTGGCTTTGAGGTCGAGGATGGCGGAGAGATAGAGTTTTTGGCCGTGGGAGTATTGAAATTCGGTGACGTCGGTGAGCCATTTTTCGTTGGGCTGGGCAGCGTTGAAGTCGCGGGCGAGGAGGTTGGCTGGCAGCTGAATGAGGGGTTCGGCGTGGGCGGCAGGTTGTTTGGTGCGGATGATGGCGCGGAGTTTGCCGATTTTAGCGAGGCGGTGGAAGCGTTTTTCGTTGTAGTGGGTGTGGTGGATGGCGTTGTATTCGTCGGCTAGGCGGCGGTAGCCATAGATGCCGCGATATTCCTGGTAGATGAGGCGCATTTCGGCAAGGATGCGGCGGTTTTCCTGTTCGCGGGCGGAGGGGGTGCGGCGGAGCCATTTGTAGTAGGCGGAGCGGCTGATGGAGAGTGCGCGGCATAGTTCGGCGACGGTGTGGCCTTGTTGTGCCATTTCCTGAACGACGAGGTATTGGCGTTCATGGCGCACGCCATTCAACCCCACCTCCTTTCGAGCTGGTGGAGTTTTTTTAGGGCTGTGTTTTCGGTTTGCAGGCGCTGTATTTCGGCTTGCAGGAGTTTGTTTTCTGATTGCAGGCGTTCGACGTGGGTCATGGCGGCGGGGTCTTTGCGTTTGCCGCGTTTGTCGAGGAGGCCTTCGAGGCCGAAGTCCTGGTATTTGCGCACCCAGGAGTAGACTTGCTGGTAACTGATGTGGTAGGTGTTGATGGCGAGGTCATAGTCTTTGCCATTTGCGAGACAGTAGCAGACGATCTCGACGCGCTCTTCGAGGGTGGTTTTGCGGCCGGGCACTGTGGTGCGTGAGGTGGTGCTGCGTGTTTGCGGCTGGAGGTTGGCATCGCTGCTGTATTGGCGAATCCAGGCGCGCAGCTGAGTGCGGGCACGTATGTTGTATTTTTTGCAGATGTCACGCTGGCTGCCGCGGCCGGACTGGTAATCTTCGACGGCTTGCCGTTTGAGCTCCGGCGGGTAGTAGTTATTGCTGGAGGGGCTCTGGAGGGCGTCTTCGCCCTGGCTCTGATAGAGGGCAACGAGGTCGCGCAGGGTGCGCGAACTGATTTGGAACTGTTCAGCAATGGTTTGGTAGCTGCCAGCGCCCGCCAGGTAAGCGTGGACGGCGTCAAGGCGTTGTTGATCGGTCAATTTGCGTTGTCTCATAATGGGTTCCTCCTTATAGTATGATTGGCGCTATTTAGCACTATATATTGAGGATACCAAATCTTATTAGTCTATACAAATAGAAATAAACTAATGATATAGCGAATGACTGATGCCAGGCAATGCGGAGCGGGTGGCGGCGGGATTTGGTTTTAGATGCGAGCGCTGCCGTTTTTGAAGAAAAGCATAAAAAGCGCCGACCAGCGGAACTGGTCGGCGCTTGTGCGGCAAGGGTTTATTCGGCGGCGATGACGGAGTTGGTGAGGGTGCCGATGCCTTCGATGGCGACGGTGACGGTGTCGCCAGGGGCGATGTGGCCGACACCAGCTGGGGTGCCGCTGTAGATGAGGTCGCCCGGATAGAGGGTGGTGAAGGCGGAAAGATGGGCAATGAGCCGTGCGATGGAGAAGATCATGAGGCTGCTGTTGCCATCCTGGCGGAGTTCACCGTTGAGATAGGAGCGCACAGAGAGGTTCTGTGGGTCTTTGATGTCGGTGACAATCCATGGGCCGAGGGGTTTGTAGGTTGGCTGAGATTTTGCGCGCAGCCATTGTTTGTCGGCATTTTGGTAGGTGCGGTCGGAGACGTCGTTGCCGCAGGTGTAGCCGAGGACGTAGTCCAGGGCGTTGGCTTCGCTGACGCGGCTGCAGCGGCGGCCGATGACAGCGACGAGTTCGCCTTCGTAGTCGACGGTGTGGTCGAGGCGGCTGATAGCGATCGGCGTATTTGGGCCGGTGATGGCTGTTGACGCGCAGAGGAAGGCGATAGGATCGTCCGGATTGGCACGGGTTGGGGCGATGTGCTTGAATTCATCAACGTGAGCCGCATAGTTGAGGCCGATGGCGTACACGTGGCGTGGGTTGACAGGCGCCAGCAGGGTGCAGTCGTCCAGCGGCAGGGTGGTGTTGGTGAGTTCGATGTCGCGGCCAAAGATGTCGCCGTCGATGAGGGTGGCAACGTCGTTGACGGTGTCGATGGAAGCATAGTAGAGCTGCTGGTTGTAATTGATTCGGGCGATATTCATGGTGCATTCCTCTCTTTCATGCGTTCATTTTTCGAAATGGCGGTCGTTTGTTGACCGGGGGTATATCGGTGCCAGCCGCTGTCGTGCGCGGGCTATTGGCGAAATCTTCTTATTTTATAATAACACTAGTGTCTTGCTATGACCACAAAAAATTCTTGATTGCTCCTTCTTTCGCACACTGAGCGGGCATAAAAAAATCCCTCTCAGCTGTTCTGAGAGGGATGAATGATCGAGTCTGTTGATTAGACGAGCACGCGGCCGCCGCTGGTGTATGGATAAGCGTCGTAGCTCTGAATGCAAACGCTCTGACCAGGTGCTGGTGCGTGGATGTACATGCCATCGCCGATGTAGATGCCGACGTGGTAAGCGCTGCCGCCCCAGAATACGAGGTCGCCAGGCTGCAAAGCCACGAGGGAAACTGGTGCAACAACGGCCTGCTGTTCGTAGGTGGTGCGTGGCAGGCTGATGCCGTTTTCAGCGAAAACATATTGTACCAAACCGCTGCAGTCGAAGCCGCTTGGGCTGGTGCCGCCCCATACATATGGAACACCGAGGTATTTCATAGCGCTGGCAACAATGGCACGCGCGGTGCTGTCGGAGATGCCATTGACGATTTCATCAACGGTACCCTGATCAACGCTTGGTGTTTGTGCGTTGTTGTTGCTGTTGTTGTCGTTGGATGGGGTGTTAACATCTGGATAGGTGACGTCTGGTGTTTCCACCGATGGCGTTTCCACGCTTGGTGTGTCGTTAGCAGGAGGGACAACAGCTGGTGCCTGGTAGCTGTTCATATTGCCCCAGAAATTGCTGCCCCAAACGGTTGCACCGTCTTTTGCAGTAAGGACGATGATGTTGGTGCCGGAAAGGCTGATGGTGTCGTTAGGGATGATAGCCTGGAAGAAGCTCAGTGGCACGTAGATCACGTCGCTAACGTTCTTCACAGCGTAAGTGGTGCCGCCCTGCTGGATCTGCAGGCCGCTGCCGTCAGCGGTGAGGTACACTTCATAAGAAACGCTGTTGTTGAAGAGTTTGAGTTTCTGCTGGCCGTCTGCCTTCCATTCTACTTGAAGCGCCTGATCTTTCATGGCTTCAAGGGTGGCACGCAGTGGCAGGTAAGTCTGACCGTCGATGGTGGTGGCTGGATTGCTGAGGCTGACATAGTCAACGCCAACGGATTCCGTGTCACCATTGCTTGGCTTCTGAGCGCTGCTGTTGTTATCAACTACAGGTGTTTGTGTGCTGCCATTGTTGAGTTTCTGCGTAGCGGCTGCCATTGCCTGAGCGGCTGCTTCGAGGTTAGGCGTTACGGCTTCGCCAACGATGGCGGTGTCTGCTGCGAGGGCTGGTGCCACACCAGTGGTGCCAGCGGCAAAGGTCACAGCGCAGAGTGTCAATACGGTCGTCCATTTTTTCAAATTCAAAGGGGTCACGTCCTTCCTTTGACGGGGCGTGGTCGATGAGGGGTGTTTCTTGTGTCTTTTTAATAATCTAATAGCTGCCCGTCAAATATCCTTTTTTTCGAGTGCATATGTGAAGATTCGCACACACACTGTTCATACTCGTCATATGATCGTGAAACTTTTATTATAATACAGGAAAAACTTGTATTTGAACAGGTTTTGCAAGGAATTGTCACTAAACTGTTGCTGACTGTTACGATTGGTTGTCTATCGGTAAAAAGCCGTGAAAAAGGCGCTGCGAAGGCATTTGCAGCGCCTCGATCAGGTTGAATGTAACGAAAAGAGGGGAACTGACGTTCCCCTCTTTTTTACAGTTCGTGACAAAAGTAACAATTTGTCCCGGGTTTGTAAATAGTTTTCAGATAATGATTTACACGATGCGGCCAGCGCTGGTGAATGGGTAAGCGCTGTAGCTTTGGATGCAGACACTCTGGCCTGGTGCTGGAGAATGGATGTATTTGCCGTCACCGATGTAGATGCCAACGTGGTATGCGCTGCCGCCCCAGAATACGAGGTCGCCAGGCTGAAGATCGCTGAATGAGACTGGCGTTGCTGCAGCCTGCTGGGTATAGGTAACACGTGGGATGGAGATGCCGTTTTCAGCATAGACATACTGAACCAAGCCGCTGCAGTCAAAACCGCTTGGGCTGGTGCCGCCCCATACATATGGCACGCCAATGTATTTCATGGCTGTTTCAACGATCTGTTCACCGATGGTCTTTTTGATGTAAGAAGCATCGATGCTGTATGCTTCGAGGGATTTCCAAATAGGGCTGTCGTCTACTTTAATGAGCATGAGGTTGTTGTCATGCACGGAAACCACGCGGTTGGTCAATTCCTGAATGAAAGCCATTGGTGCGTAGGTGGTGTTGTTAATCACTTTAATATTGTAATAGGTGCCATTTGCTGAGGTGGAAATGGCCGTGCCGGCTTCATTATAGTAAAGCTGGCTGTCACCGCTGGAAGTGGTGATTTTGAGCTTGCGTTCCTGTTTGTCTGGATTGGTGGTTACGCTGGCACCGAGAACTTCGAGGGTGCTGCGCAGCGGCAGGTAAAGGGTACCTTCTTCGTTGATAACGGAAGCGCTCAGCTGATAGTTGTCAATATGGTAATCACTGGTAGCGCCTTGCAGGGCTGAAGTTTGTTGTGTGGTTTCTTCAACTGCTGCAGTATCGTCTGCGAATGCAGGCACTGCGCCGAGGCTGCTGATACCGAGTGCGATCAGTAAGATGGCTGCGATGGATTTCTGTTTCATGATGGGGATCACGTCCTTTTCTTTGTGTTTCTGTTTTTCATCGACAGGCGCTATGCTAACACATCTATTTTGTCTTTGGCAAGGTTCATTGGGAATATGTCAATTTATTGTTAAGTATTAAATCGCCTTGCTCATGATTTTGTAACCAGGCGCTATCCCCCTTTATTGAGCGGGTTTCAGCGGATTGCACTAAAAAGATCACTGGCTTTTTATCGAATATATGTTCTTCATTTTTCTCGTGAAAAATAACACGAGTCGATGGTCTGTAACTTTTGTCATGAATCGCTCATATCCCCTTCTTTTTCAGCGGAGCGTGACGCGCTGGCACACGATTTCTACTAAAATATGAGGGTATTGTGTGGCTTTTTGGCTGAAATGAACCATTCTCTCCCTATTTTAGATCGTTCAGCGGCCATTTTTGGGGCATGAATGGGTGAAAATCCAAGGCTATCGCATGCATAAAAAAGTGACAGCGCTGTTCCATAAGTCACGGGTAACGCGCTGTCACTTTTTTGTTTCTTATTGTTCGAAGACGGCATCTGCGATGTTGCAAAATCGTGCCCTATTATATAGAAGGAATTTGTTCACGGGCATGAAAAAAGGCGCTCAGATCGGCTCTGAGCGCCTTTGAAGACTTCATTAAAAATAAGATTGTGGGTCCACTGTGCTGCCATTGACGATGGTTTCAAAGTGGAGATGTGGACCAGTAACGTTACCGGTTGCGCCGATGTCAGCGATGATCTGGCCCTGGCTGACGGTGTCGCCAACAGAGACATGGTAAGCGCTGAGGTGGGCATAGCGGGTAACAAGACCACTTGGGTGCTGAATATCTACACAGTTGCCGTAGCTGGAGAACCAGGATGCACGGATAACGGTGCCGCCCTGTGCTGCATAGACAGGATCACCAACAGAACCAGCGATGTCAAGGCCAAGGTGGAAATCACCGAGGATGCCGCCGACAGGGTCGATGCGGTAGCCATATGGAGAGGTGATGTAATGGCTGTTGGCTGGCCAGAGCAGGCTGTCACCAATGACGATGCCGCCATTGCTGCTGCCGCCGCCGGTGTTGGAACCACTGTTGGAACCGCCATTGCCGGTGTTATTGTCCGCTGGTGGGGTAACCACTGGAGTATCAACGGTAGGATAGGTCACATCTGGTTTTTCAGGTTCTGGCGTTGGCTCCGGAGTTGGTTCTGGTTCCGGTTCTACAACAGGTGCCTGGTAGCTGTTCATATTGCCCCAGAAGTTGCCGCTCCAAACGCTGTCACCGCTCTTTGCCGTCAGCACGAGAATCTGGCTGCCGGAAAGGCCCAGGCTTACATTCGGAATGATGCCCTGGAAGAACGCAAGTGGAACATAGGTGGTGCCGCTGACGTTTTTCAGTGCGTAGGTGGTGCCGCCCGGCTGAATCTGTACGCCATCTTCAGAAGCGGTGAGATACACTTCATATGAAGTGCCGCCGCTGGTGGTGAGCTTGATCTTTTGCTGACCTTCTGGCTTCCAGTCCACAGTCAGTGCTGCGTCTTTCAGTGCGCCAAAGGTGGTGCGCAGGGGCAGATAAGTCTGTCCGTCGATGGTTTGAGCTGGGTTAGTCAGTGATACATAATCGACACCGACAGCTTCTGTGTCACCGGTGGCTGGGGTCTGGGTAGAACCGTTGTTGCCAGGGGTGGTGGAGTTGCTGCCGGAAGAACCACTGTTCATCTGGTTCATGGCTGCGCTCATGGCGTCTGCAGCAGCCTGCAGATTAGGCGTGGTCGCCTGACCAACAAATGCGGTATCCCCTGCAGCAGCTGGCATAGCTGTGCAAGCGAGGGTCACTGCGCAAAGCGTCAGTGTACTGGTCCATTTTTTCAAATTCAAATAGGGTCACGTCCTTCCTTCGACAGGTTGAGGGCCACGAAAAATGTTGTCAAAGCCATTCTCCATTAGACACCTGTCAAATGTCTGTTTCTGTTCTAGCTTAAATTTTGTTCTTTTTCGCCATATTACATACGTGAAACTTCTATTATAATACCGCAAAATCCACATTTTCTCCATAGACTCCCCACAATTGTCACAGAACTGTCATTTTCATGCACTTTTTTTCAAAATAAGAGCGCTCTTAAAAAAACAACCTGTGCCGTTTGACAACGACACAGGTTGTTGATGCTGCATATGCGTTTTTAAGAGCGCCCTTCGATGGTCATGGTTTGCATGTCTTTTTTGGTGAGGCCGTTTTTGCGGCCATAAGCTTCCCAGTATTGGGTGGAAGCGTGGATGAACAGCGGCTTAGGCAGCGGCATTTTTGCCTGGTAGCTGCCATACTGCCAATCGACAATGGAGGCGGCGAAACGTTTCATGGCGCGGGTGACAACGAATTTGAAAGGGGTGTCGAGGATGGCTTCACCGCTGCCGATGCGCAGCACGCTGCCAAAATCGTAGCCATTCTGGGCACAGAACAGCTGCATCATGCGCACGGCAATGTCGTTCTGCTCATATTCGAGAAAGCCGCAGTTGATGAGGACAGAAACCACGGGCTTGGTTTCCGGCGGCTGCGCTTCGAGGGCTTTCAGAAAATGAAGCAGGGTCACGGGAATGCCGTCGGCGTAAAGCGGGAAGACGAATACGACGTCGGTGTGGGTGCCCATGGCATCGATGAGCGTCTGGTGGTTGTTCTTGTTCAAATTGTAGTAGTCGGTTTCAACGGGGCAGCAGGCGTCAAACAACGCGGCGTAGCGTTTGGAATTGGAACGCGGCGCGCGGGGGCTGCCATTTATGAGCAGGATTTTTCCCATTTTTTCACCTCATTTGTTACGATGTCCTGCACGTCGCATTCACGGGCGAAAACGACGCGGGGGCTTTTGAAATTCATGTTGTGGGCATTGCGGGCGACAAGCTGTTCAAAGAGCGTGCGCTCGTCGCAGTCGTTGGCGTCGTAGGCAATGATGGTGGCTTTTTTGGGCACGACGGCGCGCTGTACGTGATGGGTTTCGCCATTGTGGATGCGGATGAAGGCTTGCTGCACAGGGATGGCGCGCTCGAGCATGGTTTTCATGATGGTGTCATAGCCACCATATTTGACACGGCTGACGTAGACCACTTCGTCGCTTTTGGCGATCAGCGGATAAATGGTCGTGGCATCATCGCGAATGACACATTTGCCTGGTGTTTTGGTCCAACAGCCAAAGCAGCCGATGCAGTTGGCGATGGTGCAGGCAGACAGGTCAATAAAAACGATGTCGTCGCTGTGAATCGACAGATCCAGGGGTCTGTCGCTAAGGATCAGTTTCATGGTGGGTTCACTCCTTCGGCGTCCTCTGGTGAATATATAGTAACAGTAATTTAATGTGATTTATTTCATCTTAATAATACCATATTTTTTATCATTGTGCCGTTATCTGTGAAACCTTAATAAAAAAACCATACTTTCGAATAGGACAAAGAAAAAAGCTCCGCCGCCTGATCGTTTCATCAGGCAGCGGAGCCGCACATGGTCACTGCTGCGCGCTTTGTGCTTTCTTTTTGTCGCGTTCAAATTCTTCTTTGGTCATGACGTCGACGACACGGAAATTGATGTCGCGCACGTCGAGGCCAGTCATTTCTTTGACTTCGCGGCGCACTTCGCTTTTAATCTTATCAAAGATGAGCGGTGCTGAGGCGCCGTATTCAAGAATGGCCTTGATCTCGATGGAAGCAGCGGCGCCATCGACCGAAGCGGTGATCCCTTTGGAGGTTTTTGAGGCGCCGCCAAAGCTGGAGGCGAAGCCGCTCATGAGGGAGCCTTTCATGTCAAGGATGCCGTCGATGCTGCGGGTGACGACAGCGGCGATTTTTTCGATGACGCCATCGTCAATAATGAGAACATCGTGGTCTTGAGGCTGTGGGTTTGTTTGTGTTTGTGGTTGTTCGCTCATAATTTCAGATCCTTTCTAGTGTCTGTCATTGATGAAGGGATTATCTTCCAGCCAGCGCTTGTAAAAATGCTGGCTGCGTTCACGCAGACGAGGGTTGCCGTCGCGCCAGCCGCCGATGAGGTAGCCTGCACCCACGCAGATAACGACCAGCAGGGTGCGCCAGAAACCAAAGCCAAGAATGCAGCAGGCAACGATGAACCCAATCACCATGTAGATGGTGGTATGGATGTTGTCATGAATCCAATCACGGATCAGATCTATGGTGGTGAGGCGACGCGGCGTGCTGCCTTGATCAGCGCTGTTGTCTGCCGGCGCGGCAGGCTGGGGCGCTGTGTCTTCAGCAGACTGCTGGATGTCTGGGTCCCACCATGGGGTGTCGTTTGATGTACTCATTGTGGGGTGCCTCCTTCGCTATGTGCGGTGGTGGTGTGAGCGGTGTAAAAGACGATGTCGACACGGCGTACGGGTACGCCGGTGCAGGTTTCGAGGGCTTCGGCAACGTGGCGGCGAATGTCGTTGTGACGTGCCGGCAGGTTGGAATACTCGGCGATGCCCAGCCAGATTTTTACACGATAGTTGGGCTTGGCGCCGCGCAGCACGCGTACCTTGACACGATCTTCAAAGATGCCTTCAAAATGTTCCACGGCTACGTAGGTGATGTTGCGCAGGGCCTTCGGCGTGACAAAAACGGTGCCGCCGTCACGATCATTGGCAAGCGCTGGCAGCCGGCGCCGACTGAGCAGGCCTTTGGCAAAGAGCAGAAAGCCGATGAGTGCGGTGAGGATAAAGCCGCCGAGCACGATCATTACGAGCATGGACTGGCTGATCCCTGCTGGGACCATGCCCCAGAAAAGAAGATCATAGGTCAGGAACGCATAGGCCATGAGTAAAAGGCCAGCGAGACAATAGATGAATTTGGTGATACGCTTCACAGGCGTTACCTTCTTTCACAAGGGATCATTGGTCTTCCAGGAGAGCCTGGTAGATGGTGCGTTTGGAGAGGCCGCAGCGGGCGGCTGCTTCCTTGGCAGCCTGGTTGGTGCTGGCGCCGTCGCGCACAAGTTCACGCGCCAGCTCAAGCGCATGCTCAAGGCTGTTGTCGTTGAGTGCGTCAGGATCCGCCCCGGCAAGAACGAGAACGAATTCGCCGCGCGGTTCGTTGGCGAGAAAATGATCGCGCACGTCGCTGGTGGTGCCGCGCACGACTTCTTCGAAACGCTTGCTGATTTCACGCACCGCGGCGCATTCCCGCGCTGGCCAGCGCTTGGCAAAGGCGTCAAGGGTGGCGTTGAGGCGATGCGGCGATTCGTAGATGATGGCCGTGGCGGTCTGGCTGTCGAGCAGGCCGAGGCGCGCGTCGAGGTCTTTCTTCTTGCGCGGCAGGAAGCCTTCGAATATGAAGCGGTCGCTGGCAATGCCGCTCAGCACCAAGGCGCTCAGTGATGCGCTGGCACCTGGCAGGACGGTGTAGGGCAGCCCTTCGCGGCGAAAAACGTTGACCAGGTCAAAACCTGGGTCGCTGATGACGGGCATGCCGGCATCGCTGATGAGAACGACCTGCTTGCCTTGGCGCACCTGCTCAGCAATGTGCAGGGCGCGGGATTCCGGCGAGTGGTCATGGTAGCTGGCCAGCGGTTTGCTGATTTCAAAATGGCGCAGCAGCTTGAGGCTGTTGCGGGTGTCTTCGCAGTAGATCACATCGGCTTCTTCCAGCACACGCAGCACGCGCAGTGTGATGTCTTCGAGGTTGCCGATGGGCGTTGCCGCCAGATAGAGCATGCCGCTCTGCGGCGTCGTTTGGTCCATAAGGCGCCTCCCTTCATTGGTTGCAATATTATAATATGATGGATTCGCAAGGTCCCTATTGGGACTAGCTGTGTTTTCGTGCTTTACTTACTTATTTCGCGTCGTTACCCTGGTACCACGATTGGATGGTTGGGCGATATTTGCCCGCGTCGCCCTGTTAGGACTAGCTGCGGTTGTGATCTGTTCTATGTTAGTGGCCGTCGTTACCCTGGTACCACGATTGGATGGTTGGGCGGTACTTGCCCGCGTCGTCATAGATGTAGAGGGGTTCTTCCAGGGTGAGGTCCTGGTTGCCGAGGTAGCAGCATTCCAGGAGGAAGAGTTTGGCGGGTTCGCCTGTGCGGGCGTAGACAGGCTGCAAGCGGATGGGCTTGCATTTGTGGGCACGCGCGCTGGCGAGCACTTCGTCGCAGCGGGCGGCGCGGTGAATCAGCGCCAGGCGGCCGCGTTCGCGCAAAGCATAAGCGGCAAAAGTGAACACATCGTCAAGGGTGCAGGTGCGCTCATGACGGGCAAGGTCCGTTTCCTGGTCCGGATTGGCGGCGCCATGGCCAACTTTGAAAAACGGCGGGTTGCAGGTGATAATGTCAAACTGCCGCCGCAGCGCCGGTGTCTTCTCGCGCATGTCCTGCACCGCAAAGGACAGCCGATCGCTGGCGATGCCATTGCGCATGCCGCTGGCAGCGGCCGCATCAATGAGCTGGGGCTGAATGTCGATGCCCTGAATGCGCGCTTCTGGAAAACGCGACGCCATGATGAAGGCTACAATGCCGGTGCCGGTGCAGGCGTCGAGAATGCGTGCCCGTTCGCCGCCTTGGATGAAATGGGCCAGCAACACCGCATCAATGGAAAAGCGCAGACCACCGCGCCGTTGGTAAAGCCCCCAGCCGCGCAGCGACAGGTCGGTCCATTCCAGATCTTCGGCAGGATTATTTGGAAGAATTGGATTTGTTGTTGCCATTGCTCTTATTCCTATTGCGTCCGCCGCGGCTGCCGCGCTTGCGTGGTTTGCGCATCTTTTCTTCCTTTGACAGGGCGTCGTCGTGGTGGTCGGCGGGACGTTTGTTGTTCTTTTTGTGTTTCTGAGAGGACTTGTCGCTGCCGCGTCCGTTGTTTTGCTTGTCGTGGTGCTTATCGGAGGAACGGCGGGAACGGCTGTTGTCGTGCTTGATCGCGTCAACCGTGGACGTGACGAGAGATGGGTCGTAGTAAGTTTCTACCGTAACTTCGGTGTGGTCGTCTTCCACCAAGGTTTCTTCTTTTTCGTCCGGATAAGCGGCTGCATCGAGGCTGGCGGCCAGAGCGGCTTCCTTTTCTTTTTCAGCGGCTGCTTCTTTGGCAGCACGAGCGGCTTCCTTGGCGCAGCGGTTGGCCTCCACGTAGTGTTCGTTCTCGTAATTGAGGCAGCACAACAGACGGCCACAGCAGCCGCTGATCTTGGTTGGATTCAGGGACAGGTTCTGTTCCTTGGCCATCTTGATGGAGACCGGTGAAAAATCGGTCAAAAAGCGGTGGCAGCACAGCGGCTCGCCGCAGATGCCAATGCCGCCAATGATCTTGGCTTCGTCGCGCACGCCGATCTGACGCAATTCGATGCGGGTATGGAAAACGGCAGCAAGTTCTTTGATGAGCTCGCGGAAATCGACACGTTCATCAGCGGTGAAATTAAAGATCACCTTGGCACGATCAAAGGTGTATTCAACGTTGACGAGCTTCATATCCAGCCCGCAGTAGGCGATTTTTTCCTGGCAAATACCGTAAGCTTCCTTGGCGGCTTCGAGGTTTTCTTCGTAAACGGCACGGTCTTCATCGTCGGCCACACGAATGATCGGCTTCAGCGGTTCTTTGATATCCTCCTCAGGCAGCCAATGGGTGGCCAGGCTGACGCGAGCGTATTCGACACCGCGCGCCGTCTCGACGATAACGTGATCGTCTGTTTCGATCTGCTGGCCGCAGCTGTCAAAATAATATATTTTTCCGGCGGTTTGAAATTGCACGCCTATGATTTCTGGCATGGTGGTTCTCCTCTCTATTGGCGGCTGTGACGCGCCATTTCTATGAGCAAAGCGCCCAGAATAAAGGCCGGCTCGGCATTGGTTTCGAGACGGTTGAGGGCGGTGGTTGTATCATGCAGCACCTGTACGGCTGGCGCCAGATCGGTGCCGTCGCGCAGCGCTGTTTTCAGGCGGGTGTCGTAATAGCGGCGAATGAGCAGAATCTCGTCGCGCACACCATCACGATCGCCCATAAAGGTGTCGGCAAAACGCAGCAAAGCGCCATCGTGGCGCGTGGTCAGGCCATCGAGCAGCGCTTCCAGACGGTCGCGCCGTTCAAGCAGCGTGCTGCGCAGCGCTTCATCGTCGAGCACTTGACGTGCACGGGTGATGCTGCCGGCGGCAAGATCGATGGCGATGCGGCCTGCGTGGCTTTCGGCATCACTGCCCAAGAGCCGCGACAGACTGGCCTGGGAAAGCGCCTGAAAGCGCACCAGCTGAGCCCGTGATCGAATCGTATCCGGCAGGCGGTCGGCCTGGGTCGTGATGAGCACGAAACAAGTCGGGCCCTGCGGTTCTTCCACAGTTTTCAGGAAGGCATTGGCGGCCTCCAGCGTCATGCTGTCGGCCTGATCGATGATGACGACCGTATAGCCGCCATAGCTGGCGGTGCCTGCCAAACGGGCGCGCAGATCACGAATCTGCTTGATCTTGATGCTGCGTCCATCCGGCGCCAGAACATGGCAGTCGGGATGGGTGCCGGCGTCGAGCTGGCGGCAGGCCAAACACTGGCCGCAGCTATCTGCCTCCTGCGGCTGTTCGCAGAGCAAAAGTGCTGCCAGCGCGCGTGCCGTCGTTTGTTTGCCGACGCCATCCGGGCCATCGAATATGTAAGCATGGCTCAGCCGCCCGTGCTGCCAGGCGCGCTCAAGCTGCGCGCAGGCCGACGGCTGACCGATGATGTCGTGAAATCGCATGGTGCCTCCTTGGTGCGTGGTGATGTTGTTTCTATTATAATGGGTTTTTCACGCGTTGTCGAGAACATCGACAGGCGCGGCGGCGTCGCGTCCGCTGGCGACCCAGGCGTGCAAAATCGCTTCACTGATGCGCTCGCCTGGCAAAAGCAGCGGAATGCCTGGCGGATAGGCTTCGAGGATGGCCGCCGCCACGTGACCAACGGCTTCGTTCAGCGGCAGGCGATGCCGCGGTGCCAGCCATGCGTCAGCAAACGCTAACTCTTGTTGGGGCGGTGCGGCACAATAACATGGTGCTGGAATGGCCTCATGATAAGCCGCCAGCTCAGCATCCACAGCAGTGAGCACCTCCGCCAAAGCGGGATCGCCGCCATCCAGCGGCAGCATCAAAAGACAACCGCGGCCATCGCTCATTTCGGCCACGCAGCCGTGGTCATCGAGCAAACGTGCGATGGTTTCGCCACTGGCGTTGGGGCTTGTGAGATAGCATTTGAATGGGTCCTGGTGCCAGTCGCCACGGCGTTCCAACCGCAGACGCTGACAGCCATCGAGGGCAGCTTCCATCTTCTGAATCTGCGCCATGCCTGCCTGCATGACGGCTTCGCCTTCATTGGCCAGCCAGGCGCCAGCCTGTTCCAGGCTCGCCATCAAAAGATAGCTTGGCGAGGTGGTGTGAAGAAGCGCCACGGCCTGTGTCAGCGGTGTCACCAAGTCAGCGTCACGAATCAGCATGACACTCGCCTGTGTCAGGCAAGGCAGGGTTTTGTGGGCGCTCTCGATGACCACATCTGCCCCCAGGGCCAACGCCGACGGCGGCGTGACAGCGCTCGTAAAATGAGCGCCATGAGCAGCGTCAACAATGGTCGTCAGCCCGGCTTCGCGGGCCACCGCAAAAAACGCCTCATTTTGCCAGGTGATGCCGTGATAAGTAGGGTGCACCATGAGCAAGTGGCGGCAGTCGGGATGGGCGGCAATGGCGGCAGAGAGATCCTCCGGCGCCACACCCAGGGGGATGCCCAACACATCGTCAAAGCGCACCGGCAGCGGCACTGCTTCGGCGCCTGCCAACACCAGTCCCTGGTACACGCTGCCATGGGCATGACGCGGCACGAATACCTTGCGCCCGCGGCAAAGGGCGAGCAGCGCCGCCTTGATGCCCAGCGAAGTGCCTCCCAGCAGATATTGCACATGCGCACAGCCGCGCGCTGCCGCCCAGCCTGCCATGGAATCGGCGAGCGCGCCTTCGGGATGCGCCAGGTTGTCCAGGCCAGGAATTTCTGTCATGTCATAGCGCCATACGTCGCTGCCCCAGGCGTCGCGGAGCGCCTGCGGCACGAGCCGCCCGTTTTTATGGCCAGGGGTGTGAAAGCTTGCGGCCTGACGACTGACCACCGTCTGCAAGGCCTGCCAAAGAGGAGTGTTCATAGAGTGAACCCCTTTCTGTGTGATAATTTACAAAAAACACGTGAGAATACTTGTGATGATTATTTGATCGTTTTATAATAGAATTCAGGGTTGAATGATAGACAATACTGCCGGCACAGCCGGATAGGAGACCAATATGAGCAACGACAATACCATTTTACATATAGATACACTTTACACAGTCGCTGAGGACATCAACCGTTTTTCTCCTTGGGAAGACGGCATCGCGCCTTTTGTGCTGATCGATCCGGAGCATCCGGAAGCCTATGTCCTTGTCGTCATCGAAGACGACGGCGAAGGCACCAGCGATATTCGCCTGATGCTCGGCGCCAGCGGCATTCGCACCTGGATGATCGAGCAGGATAATGAAGACGACGATTGCGACGAGGACGAGCTTTCTGTCGAACAGTTTGTCAATCGCTACGAAGGCTATTATCTCGAGGTTGGCTATAATATGCCCAACCTCAACAATTTCGAGAAACGCCTGCTGGACGGCTACGAACAGCGCATCACATTTCGCCGTCAACGCCCAGGCTATGGCCTCGCCACCATCGTTGACAGCCGCGACTACGCCCATCTCGAACGCTATCTGCGCGCCATTCTCAAGCTGCTCGCACGCCAAAAGCTCGGCAGCACAGTGAACGATGTTTATCGTCTGCAAATGCACGGACCGAAAGAGATGCTCCGCACGGCTGCGTTCCTGCTCAGCGATGACATTCCAGAAGAAACGTCGCCGTTTGTGTTGACGCAGGACGATTGGCTGACGGTTGGCGAGCCGATCATCGACGAATTCACCAACGCCCGTGTCAAGCATCTGCCATGCGACGGCCGCATTTATGAGCTGTTTTATTTCTACCTGCCGCAGATGGTCGCCGCCAAAGGCACGCTGCCAAAAGCGTTCTTTCTGGCTGACCTCGAGACAGGCTTTTTGGAATGGAACGACGTCATCATTTCTGACAGCGGCTGGCAGGAAACACTGCTGCGCCAGCTCTGGAATTTCTTTTTAGAGCAAGGCGCGCGTCCGCAGGATTTGCTCATACAAAGCATCAATACCTACTGCAGCACCGCTGCTGACATCAGTGCCTGCGGGATTCGTCCTGTTTACACTGCCCATACCTATGTAGGGCAGGAACTGCTTGACAGTTATCTCCATGCCACCCACATCAAACAACATCAAATGATGGACGATCATTTTCCACGTGATCCTTATTGATGATCCCGAAACACAAAGGGGACAGCAGGACCGCCCAGCGGCCGCTGTCCCCTTTTTTAGCGCTCTTAAAATAAGAGCGCTTTTATTTTTATTCGTTAATTCTTTTCTTCGTCCTCCGGCGCAGCGGTACTGACAACTTTGCGAATGGCCCGTTCCAACTTGACACGAGGGATCCATGCTTCGTGGCCGCAGCCACAGCAGCGGATGCGAAAATCCATGCCAACACGGGTGATCTCAAATTCTTTCGAACCGCAAGGGTGCGGTTTTTTCAGCTCCACAATATCGCCAAGGGCCAGTTTCATGGGCATAGCAATTCTCCTTTCGCAAGCACTCAGCTGATCTGCTGCTGCAGGCCAACGGCAGTGAGTGCATGAATGCATTCTTCACACAGGCTGCGCAGAATCGGATAGGTGTCGCCTTTGGTGCTCTGAAATGCCAGGCGCACCGTGGCACCGGTACCAATGATTTCCTGCACACCCAGTAAACGACATGGCTGCACCAGTTCTTTTTCAAATTTGTGGTTAACAATGGCGCAGGCTTTATTCAACGCTTCCTTGCCTTCATCGAGACGCGACGCATCGTGCACGCGCACGTCAAAGAACTCTGTTACCGGGTTCTGTGTGTAGTTGACGACAATGTTGATGTCGCCGTTTGGAATGCTGACGGTTTCGTTAAAGTCGGTTTTGATGACGGTGTGACGAATGGTGATGCTCTGTACTTCACCGCAGAACTCTGCAATCTTGACATAGTCACCGACGCTGAACTGACGCTCCACGAGAATGAAGATGCCGTTGATCCAGTCGAGTATGACATTCTGACTGATGTACACCAACGCAGCACCGGCAATCCCAGCAGATGCCGCCAGTGCGCGCACATCGAAGCCGAAAATACTCAAAATCGCCATCACACCGATGATGATGAACATGTAAAAAATAACACTGATGACCATACGTCGGGAAGTTTCCAACTGTTTAAGGTTGTCTTCACTCATACGGCCCACTTTATAGCGTGCTTCATAGGCACGGTTGACCAGAATGCGTATGCCGCGATACGCAAGGCCAAGGGCGAGAACGATCACGAGGATGCGCACCCCGATGCCGAGAATGTTGTTGAGGTTAAAAATTGAAAAGAAGTCGCCCATTTGCTGCAGCTGGTCCACAGCACTGTCTGCCACTGTCTCTGCCGTCTCCGTTGCCGAATCGGCAACATCATCGACCAGCGATGGGTCAGAAGATGCGAGCAACAATCCGATCATGTGATAACACCACCTTTGTCAGTAAAATGAACGATTGTTTGTACCACGACGCCTTTACTGCGCCGCCAAGTCATCAATGATGGCACCACCCAGGTAGTTGAAACGACTGCCCTGAAAACTGCCGCGGCGCTCAAATTCTTCATTGATGGCATCTTTGATTTTCCACCAGGAGGTTTCCCAGTTGCAGAAAATCAAATTTTCCTGAGGACCTTTGCCAACAAGCCGCTGAATGATGATCTTGGGATCAAGGTATTCCAGAAAATCTACGACACGGCCAACGTACTCGTCAAGGCTGATCATGTCAAAATCGCCCAGCACATATTGACGTGCGAGCTTTGTGCCGCCAACGATATAGAGCGAATGGAGCTTGACCATGTCCACATGCAGAGCCGACAGCATGCGCGCCGTTTCAATGGCATCGAGGCTGTCGTCACCAGGCAGATTGAGGATGACATGGGCACAGGTTGAAAAATCACAGGCACGGATGCGCGGCACGGCGTCCACAAAAGCAGCCAGCGTGTGCCCACGGTTGACGGCTTCGAGGGTGTGGTAATTGACCGTCTGCAAGCCCAGTTCGATGTCAATATCCAAACCACCACGGCGTTCGCGCAGTTCCATCAAAGCCTCAAGGTAGGCAGGATGGACAAGGTCGGGCCGCGTCGACACCGACAGCCCCACCACCGACGGATCGGCAGTGGCAGCTTCGATGACACGCTTAAACCGCGACAGCGGCATGTAGGTGTTGGAAAACGTCTGCAAATAAACGATGAAGTGCTCGCATTTGAAACGGCGCTTGTAAAAGGCCTTGTTCTCAGCGATCTGCTCGGGAATGGACAAATCATCCGGCAGGCATTGAAAGCCAGAACCGGTGTCGTCGCAGAAGGTGCAGCCGCCGAAGGAAATGCGCCCATCACGATTGGGACAGGTGCCGCCGGCGAGATTGACAGGGATCTTATAGACAGGCTCCTCATAGTAATGCTTGAGAAAAGTTGAGTAGTCGTTGTAGTACAACTCCATTAGAAGAAGACGCCTCCCTTGAGCAGCACATCCATGGCCTGGGTCAGCACCGGTCCCATAAAGCTGCCATGGAGCGCACGGCCAAGCCAGCCAGCCGATTCCGGCACGATGAAGACGGCAATCGAGGTAAAGATGCCAATCACCACCATAACCAGGAAGCCACTGGCAATGGCGCCAAGGAAACGGTCAATGATTGTCGTGACGCTAAATCGACGCATAAAGATGCCGCATACTTCACCAATGAGAATGAGCAGCGCAAAGAACACGATGGTGCCAAGAATAATCAGCACCACGTGCCACAGAGGATCGGCGAGTACACGCGCCACCTGATTGTAAATGCTGACATAGATTTCACTGGCAGAATCATCGATGGTGCTGTACAAGCTTTCCTTGAGCGAATCTGGCAAAAAGAGATTACCGACCCACTGCTTGAGGCTTTCCAGCTGATTGTTAGGATTGGAAGCAACCTGAGAAGCAAAGTACCCCTCTAGCCACTCGCTGATTTCTTCCTTTCCATTGACATGGAACGTGTTTGTCACAAAGGCGTCCAAACTGCTGACACCAAGAGTTGCCGCAATAAAAGCGATCACCAGTCCAACCCAATCGGTCAGACGGCGGCACAAGCCCTTAAAGTAGCCACGAAAAATGGCGAGACAAATCACTGCAATGATGAGAATATCCCACATAGACATGTTTTCATCTCCTTCTCTTTATTTATTTGTTTAATATTTCTTCGGCAGCGCTGATAGCAGCCAAACGGCCTGACGACCAGGCCCATTGCAAATTATAGCCACCACAGTCACCGTCGATATCCAACACTTCCCCACAGGCATAGAGACCAGGCACCATCCAGGACTGCATGGTCTGGCTGTCAAAATCGGCAGTATCGATGCCGCCAAGTGTTACCTGCGCATCGGCAAAGCTGCGCGAACCGCTCACTGGCAGCCGCCAGGCATGCAGCTGCTGTGCAAGCGCTGTCAGCTTGCCACGATCAAGAGCGGTTTCCGGCTTCATGCCGCAGGCTTTTATCGCACACTGCGCCAACAAGCGTGGCAGCAAACCGACAAAGAAAGCCGCCGCGCGCCGCTTTGGCAAAGCCGCGTGCCGTGCTAAAAACGCATCCGTCAGCGTGCCAAGATCCTGTTCTGGAAAGAAATCGATCTCAGCCTGCACCTTTTCACCACGCGCCATAGCGCGCACCGCATGGCCGGAGCATTGCAGCACTGGCGGACCGGACAAACCATAATTGGTAATCAAAAGTTCTCCGCTGTCTTGCACCAGGCGCTTGCCATTGCCTCGAATGGTCAGACGAACGTCACGTTTCAGACCATTGGCAGCTTTAAGCGATGATACGTCACCAACGAGCTGCACAATGCCTGGCGCTGTCTCGATCATCGTATGCCCCAGCTGACTCAGCAGCTTGTAGCCATCGCGCGTGCCGCCAAGTTTTGGCGCCGCCTCGCCGCCAGTGGCAACGATAACTGCATCAGCATCAGCACTGCCGCCTTTCCAGCGCAGGCGAAAACCACCTGCTTGCTGTGGCTGCACAGCTGTAATGCGCACATCGGTATGCACCTCAACGCCAGCCTCCTCCAAGGCCAGCCGCAGCACATCGAGCACCGCCGATGCCTGGAGCGAAGCTGGATAGTAACGATGACGCCCATCCACCGTGTGTGCCAATCCAATGGCTTCGAAAAAGGCCAGCGTATCGGCTTCATGAAACCGTGTAAATGCGTCATGCACAAAATGTGGATGCGTGCCGTGATAATTGCTGTCGTTAAAGCCCTGATGGGAAAAATTACAGCGGCCATTGCCTGTGGCCAGAAGCTTGCGGCCCAGCCGCGCCTGGCTTTCATAAAGTACCACATGCACCCCTTGATGAGCCGCCTCAATGGCGGCAGCCATGCCAGAAGCACCGCCGCCGATGACAGCAAGCGTTCTTGCGTTCTTCATAAGCAGCTCCTAGTACAATTCAATGCC
This sequence comes from Peptococcaceae bacterium, assembly GCA_019420345.1. Taxonomy (GTDB): domain Bacteria; phylum Bacillota; class Peptococcia; order Peptococcales; family Peptococcaceae; genus UMGS1590. Next base: position 3,384 of record JAHZHI010000023.1, on the reverse strand, counting down.
AAGAACATCCAGAATGCGCGTCAAATCCTCATCGCTGTAGAAATCGATGACCAGATGACTGCGCTTGCCGCTGCCGCTGACCTGCACCTTTGTCTGCAAGCGTTCGGTCAGTTGGTCACAGAGGGCGCGATACTTGGTCATGTCATTTTGTTTCTTTGATTTTTTCTTGTCATCGCCATCCAATTGATCGCTGAAGTTTTGCAAATCCTGAATGATGCGTTCCAATGCGCGCACCGAAAGGTCTTGTGCGATGACATCGCTGCAGAGGCCGGCAGCCAGCTCTGGATCTTTGACGGCCAACAGAGCACGCGCATGACCCGCGCTGATCTTGCCTTCCTGCAGAGCCTTCATGACTGGCTCCGGCAGATCAAGCAGACGCAGAATATTAGCGATGTATGGCCGTGACTTGCCCATGAGATCCGCCAGCTGCTGCTGTGTGTAATGATAGGTCTTGATGAGTGCCGCATAGCCGTTGGCTTCTTCAATGACGTTCAAATCCGCACGCTGAATGTTTTCGATCAAGGCAATCTGCGCAATTTCTTCGTCGCTAAAGTCGCGCAGAATCACAGGCACTTCGCCCAAGCCTGCCTGCTTGGCAGCACGCAGACGGCGTTCACCTGCTACCAGCATATTTTTGCCGTCTTTTTCTGTAACGATGAGCGGGGAGAGCACGCCTTTTTCGCGAATGGATTCTGTGAGATCAAGCAAAGCGTCTTCATCAAAATCACGGCGCGGCTGCCATGGGTTTTCCTGAATCTTATCGACCGACATCATCAGCAGTCTGCCGCCAGCTTCTGCCACGGCTTGCTGAACAGCTTCGGTTTCAGGTGATGCGGCAGGCTTCTCTGCTGCAGGATGGGTCAGTGCATCCAACGACACATCGCTGCCGAACAGCGCGCCCAGCCCTTTGCCAAGCCCCTTGTTTTTTTCTTTAGCCACGTTTGATCACTTCCTTTGCCAGCGCATTGTAGGCGAGGGCACCTTTTGAAAGTGCCTCGTAGTCGATGATGGCACGACCGTAGCTTGGCGCTTCCGCCAGGCGCACGTTGCGTGGGATCATGGTCTTAAACACCACATCGCCAAAGGTTGATGTTACCGTCTCAACAACATCGCGCGACAGGCGCATGCGGCCATCGTACATGGTAATGATGACCCCGCCGACAAACAATTCCGGGTTGTAGGTTTTCTTCACGAGGGCGACCGTCTGCATCAACTGTTCTACCCCTTCCAGCGCAAAGTATTCACTCTGAATCGGTACGTAAATCTGATCGGATGCGCTCAGTGCGTTAATTGTAATCATCCCCAGAGATGGTGGGCAATCGATGAGAATGTAATCGTAGTTTTCTTTCACGGGTGCCAAAACGCTGCGCAAATGCGTGCCACGGTCTTCCATATAACTGAGTTCATGTTCCGCACCTGCCAATGTCATGCTCGATGGCAAAAGATCCAAACCACGGCGATAGGTGCACTGGATCACATCTTGCACCGGCACATCACCAATGAGACAGTCATAGATAGAATGTTCCAATTCATTTTTGTTGACACCAATGCCGCTGGTGGCGTTGGCCTGTGGGTCTAAGTCCACGAGCAGGACTTTCTTTTTCTTCTTGTTCAAAGACGCCGCCAGATTGATGGCGGTGGTTGTTTTTGCTACGCCGCCCTTTTGGTTGACGAGAGCGATTGTGAGACCCATATTTTCCCTCCTTTTGGTGTTTCACGTGAAACAATGTCCCATGTGACCACCGTTTTCCATTTCATGCTTATGATTTTCTGTCTTTATTATAAAGGTTTTCCTTTTATGATGGTAGGGCAACTGTTACAAAATATTGGTTTCTCATTGAAAATCCTTCATTCTTTTTTCGTTGCAGCCTTATAATGTGGAATTTCGCTATTGTGTTTCACGTGAAACATTGGTCGTCGCGTTTCACCATCGTGTTTCACGTGAAACATTGGCCGTCACGTTTCACCGTTATGTTTCACGTGAAACATCGGCCGTCACGTTTCACCGTTGTGTTTCACGTGAAACATTGGCCGTCGCGTTTCACCGTTATGTTTCACGTGAAACATCGGCCGTCGCGTTACACCATTTTGTTTCACGTGAAACATCAGCCAGAGAATTGAAAAACAATGCGGCAACAGCTATACTTAATGAAAAGACGAAACACCACGAAGAAAAAAGGAGACATTCACCATGATCCGAATGAACAATGATTACAACCGCGGCTGCATTCCTGAGATTCTCACAGCACTCGCCAACACCAACGACACCGCCTACCCAGGCTATGGTGCTGACGAAGCCTGCGAGGCTGCAGCCAATCTCCTGCGCAGCGAAATCGGCTGGGAAGATGCCGACATCCATTTTCTGCCAGGTGCCACCCAAGCCAACTTCATCGTTCACGCCGCAGCACTGCGTCCCATCGAAAGTGTCATCGCTGCACAAACCGGTCACATTGTCGGACATGAAGCAGGCTCTGTGGAAAACACCGGGCATCAAATTCTCGCGCAGTCCTGCGACGCCGACGGCAAACTCCGCGCCGATCAGGTGCGCGCCGTCGTTGAAGCCTACGAAGCTGGCGGTGCACCTGAACACCTCACCGAGCCACGCCTCGTCTACATTTCACAGCCAACCGAATACGGTGCCCTCTATACCTTAGAAGAACTGCAAGCCATCAAAGACGTCTGCGAAGACCACGACTTGCTGCTTTTTGTCGATGGCGCACGCCTGGCTTACGCCCTCGGTGCAGCAACCAACGACGTCACCCTCTGGGATCTGGCTGCACTCTGCGATGTATTCACCATTGGCGGCACCAAATGCGGTGCACTCTTCGGCGAAGCCCTCGTCATCACCAACGACGCTCTCAAGCGCCATTTCCGCACCTACATGAAACAAAACGGCGCCGTTCTTGCCAAGGGCTGGCTCCTTGGTCTGCAGTTTCTCACGCTCTTTGCCAACGGCGACTACTACCGCATCGGTGAACGTGCCGATGCCATGGCCATGGAAATTCGTGATGCCTTCCAACGCAAAGGCATTCCGCTCTATAACAACAGCACCACCAATCAGCAGTTCGTCGTGCTCACAGAAGATGAACAGGCCCGTCTTGCAGAAACGTTCATCTTCGAACATTATGCCACCACCGATGACGGCCGCGATATCATTCGTTTCTGCACCAGCTGGTCCACCAGCCAAAAAGAAACCGATGCCCTCGTCAGTGCCATTCGCTGGCTCTAAAAAGTTTTCCACAACAGAAAAGACGCCTCGCAGTCATTGCGAAGCGTCTTTTTTTGTCCTTATGAAAAATGAATCCACAACTGTGGATTCATTTTTTTAACCGGCGAATTGTCAAGTCAAGTGCAACACCTCAGAATGATACAATTCAAACGGTG
>JAHZHI010000022.1 GCA_019420345.1 Peptococcaceae bacterium | reverse complement strand
CACCGTTTGAATTGTATCATTCTGAGGTGTTGCACTTGACTTGACAATTCGCCGGGTAAAGTTTTGGATTTTAGCAGAGCCAGTAGAAGCTCCAAAGAATCCAATATTATTGTTTTCAGCAATATTTTCAATCTCGCGGGTGATCTTGAGGTTGGAAATCGTTTTTTCATCCCCATCAAAAGCCCCTTGGAATTTATTGCTACTTGTTCCGATTGGTGTCCATTCTTTGCCGCCAAGGTCAATGTCAGCATTGAGGGTGATGGTCTTCCCGCTAAAGCTGTTGCCTTCGTTGACCAATTTTGCCAGGCCGGCTAATTCAGCGGCGCTGGAGATGGTAAAATTGCTAGAGCTTTCGTCGTACCAGCTTGTATCTGCAGTGGTACCGTCCCAAATGGTGCAATCTGTGCTGCTGCCGGCATTGTCGCTGGCAGTGGTTTCGTCAGCAGCAAAGGCTGTGAATGGAATCATAGATATAATCATCATTGCAGCCATTACAATGCTAATAAAACGCTTTGTTGTTTTTTTCAGCATGGTTTTTTCCTCCTTTTTGTTATTGCGTGGTTGTTGTGCGCTGCTGAGTGCGCATGGTATGCCGGACCGTCACTTCCGTACATACTTATTTACAATTTAAAGATAACATATTCGACATAATTTAACAAGGGCAGATGAGGTGTGCTGAGGGTGCTTTTTAGTATTTCTGATTTTTATCAATGGAATATGAGACGGCAAAAAGGCGTTCGCTGCCCTTGATTTTTATAAGGAGAGGATGGGGGGCAAGCGCAATATAAAAACCGCAGGACATGCAGCAATGTGGTGCTGTATGTCCTGCGGTTGGATGATTATTTGTCTTTTTTCTTGTGTTTTTTCTTTTCTTTCTTGTCGTTGCTGTTTTTCTTGGCTTTTTCTTTGTTTTTCTTTTTGCCTTTGTCTTTGTCTTTGGTGTGTTTCTTTTCTTCTTTTTGCTCTGGTTTACTGAGGGTGCTTTCGACTTTCATTTCTGTGACGAGGCGGTTGACGATGTTCATTTGTGCCTGGCCGTCCTGGCGCATCATTTGGGTGTAGATGCGCATGCCGCGGGAGATGGCGGGGCTGTCGTCTTCGCCGAGCATTTCCTGAAGCTGGTCGACGTTGTAGAAGGTGTCGCAGTAGACGCTGAGGCGTTGGTTGAGGCGTCGGATGCGCAGGTATTGTTTGGCGAGGGGGTAGTTGGCCAGCGGGCTGAAGAATTCAAAGAGGTAGCGGCTGGTTTTGCAGAGGGTGCGCAGGCGTTCGATGGCTTGGAGGTCGGTGAAGTCGGTGTCAAGGACTGCTTTTTCGACGAGATGGTAGCGGCTGGCAAATTGTTCGCGAGCGAGCTGTTCGAGCGGCGCGGTCTCTGTGGCGGTCATGAGGGCAGCGATGGTTTGGTGCAGTGCTTCGTTGTAGTCTTCTTCGCTGTCTTCACGGCTGAGGTGGTCACAGAGGGTCATGACGGCGCTGTTTTGTTCAATGACCATGGCATCGGCCAATGGAAAGAGCTCGAGTTTGCGGGAGTTGTGAATAGTTTTGAGGATGGCGTTGATGCCGCGCAGTTCTTCGAGGTCGTCGTAAAGGGACAGGTAGAGCTGTTCTGCCTTGTGGAAAGGTTTGAGTTTGCAGTATGGAGCGATGAATTGCAGCAGTGCGTACTGGCTGCGCAGTGCAATGCGCAGCTGGCTGAGGGCTTCGCTGTCGTCTGGATCGGCGAGGAAGGTGTCGCGGGTTTTGATGATCCGTTTGTGTTGATCGTGGATGAGGGTGCTGATGCTGACACCGAGCGGTACGCTGAAGAGATCCAGGTTCTTCATTTGATCGAAATTGATGCTGTTGATGCGGATGGCTTGCTCTGGCTGTGTTGGTGGCAAATAGAGCATTTCGCCGCAGCCTTTTTTGAGGTGCACATCGAGGCCGGTCATTTCTCGCACCCAGTCGCTGAGGTAGGGTTCGTGGCCGATGACGACGATGGTTTCGCCGTGGTCGTGGCTGGCGATGGCTTTTCTGAATGCCTGGAAGTCGCCTTCTTCGAGAAATGGCTGAACTTGAGGTGCTACGTCTGGCATGTAGCGGCAGAGCACTTCGGCTGTTTGGAGCGCGCGTGTTTTTGGTGATGTCCAGACTTCGCAATGGTTTTTGGCGTTGAGATAACGTGCCAAAGATGGGTAGGCGTTTTCTAGCCGTTCTTTGCCGGCCATTGTTAAGGCACGGTGAAAGTCGGTTTGGTCGGCGGCTGCTTCCTCAGCCTGGCCGTGACGAATTAAAATCAAACGCATGAAATTTTCCTCTTTTCTAATCGCTGGTGAGCGACGGTTTTTGTTTTCAGTATAGCATTTTTGGGGCTGTAATATATATAAAATGCAGGAATAGCATGTATTGCAAATGTTTTGTGATAATTTGGCATAAATTTATAGCAAATATAAGATGATATGTTTGTGCTTTGGAAGCTTTTTTGCTATACTAAATCATTAGACAGGAACGTTGTGTCAAAAGCTGTTAGGACACATCGCAAATGAATTCTTCATACATTTGACAGGTGCTTTGGCAAAGGAGACATGCTCGTCCTGCTTGCAAGTAAATTTTCTAGAATAAGGAAGGTGTCCTATGAAAATTCATTTATTTACCCAATGCATGGTGGATATGTTCTATCCACAGGTTGGTATCGCTGCAGTTGAGGTGTTGGAACGTCTTGGCTGCGATATCGTTGTTCCAAAGAAACAGGTTTGCTGCGGCCAGCCACTGATCAATTCCGGTTATGTGAAGGCTTCTAAGGCTTCCATCAAGAATACCATTGAAGCTTTCGAAGATGCTGAAACCATCGTTAGCCTCTCCGGTTCCTGCGCATTTGCAATGAAACATGAATATATGAAGATTCTTGCTGACGAACCACAGTGGGCTATCCGCGCTCAGCGTGTTGCAGACCGTCTTTATGAATTCACCGATTTCATTGTCAATGTTCTCGGTGTAACTGATGTTGGTGCAACCCTTAATAAGAAGGTAACATTCCATAAGTCCTGCCATGCAACCCGTTTGCTTGGTGTTAAGGAACCACCACTGATTCTCTTGCAGAATGTTCACGGTCTTGAATATGTTGAAATGGAAAAGGCCGATCGTTGCTGCGGCTTCGGCGGTACTTTCGCTGTAAAACAGCCTGATATTTCCGAACAAATCGTAGCTGAAAAAGCACAGACTGTTGTTGACAGTGGTGCAGACATCCTCTGCGGTGCTGACCAGGCTTGCCTTATGAACATTGCAGGCCGTCTCGACCGTATGCGTGACAGAGGTGAATTGACCCGCGATATCCGCGTAATGCATATCGCTGAAATTCTCAATTGCCGCTAAGAATAGGGGGAAAAGATATGGCAATTCTCTACAAATTAAACGGCAAAGACCAGACTTTCCAGGAACGTGTTAAAGATTGCATTTCTGATGATTTCAAACATAATGCGATCACCACGGCAACCGATGTCTTCTATGGCAAGCGTGAAGCGCTCGTAGAAGAAGTGCCTGAATGGGAAGAACTTCGTGAAGAAGCACGTCGTATCCGTAATCACGTTCTCGACAATCTCGATTATTACCTGGCACAGTTTGCCGAAAATGCTGAAAAGGCAGGCTCTCATGTTTACTTTGCACAGACCGACAAGGAAGCTGTGCAGCAGGTAATTGAAATTTTCGAAAAGCGCAACGCTAAAAAGATGGTTAAGAGTAAGTCCATGGTGAGTGAAGAAATCGACATCAACCATGCGCTGATCGATCATGGCGTTGAAGTGTTCGAAACAGACTTGGCTGAAATCATTCTGCAGCTTAATGACTGGAACCCACCTAGCCACATTGTTGTTCCTGCGCTGCATTTGAACCGTAATTCTATTCGCGACGTCTTTGCAAGATATGGCTACACTGGCGACGAAGACCCAACCCGCGAAACCAAGTTCATCCGTGGCTTCATCCGTGAAAAATTCCTGAATGCTGATGTTGGTATGACTGGCTGCAACTTTGGTGTTGCTGAAACTGGTACCTGCACCCTCGTTACCAACGAAGGGAACGGCCGTATGACAACGTCTGTTCCAAATACTCAGATCATTCTGATGGGGATGGAACGTCTCGTGCCAAGCTTCGAAGCACTCGATGTTATGGTTGCTCTGCTCGTACGCAGTTCTGTTGGTTCTAAGATCACTTCTTACTTCTCCATGACCACCGGTCCTCGTAAATCTGATGAAGTCGATGGTCCAGAAGAACAGCACATCATCATCGTTGATAATGGCCGTTCTAAGATCCTTGCCAGCGAATTCCGTGATATGCTTCGCTGCATCCGCTGCGGTGCTTGCCTCAACATCTGCCCTGTATACCGTCATATCACCGGTCATGGTTATGGCTCCATCTATCCAGGTCCAATGGGCGTTGTTCTGACCCCACTGCTCGTTGGTTATGATAAGGCTGGTTCTCTGCCTTGGGCATCCACCCTTTGCGGTGCTTGCAGCGACCACTGCCCTGTTAAGATTCCTCTGCATGAACTCATTCTGCGTCATCGTCAGATTCTCGTTGAAGAATACGGCTATGGCAAGGGTATGCAGGACTTCGCTTTCAAGGCTGCTGGTACTGTATTGGCACATGAAGGTATCTTCGATCTTGGTACCAAGGTTGGTGCGCGCATGATGCCACTCCTTGCTAAGGACCGCAAGTCTCTCAAGGAAAACGTCAAGATCCCTGTGCTCAAGAACTGGACCCAGTCCCGCGATATGAACACCCTCTCCAAAGAAAAGTTCAGAGACTGGTTCAAGAAACACGAAGCACAAAAGAAAGGCGGGAAGTAATCTATGTTAACCGAACAGCATAAACAAGCATTTTTGCACAACGTTTCTCTCGCCCTGGGCCGTAACGAAGTGCCAAAATCCGTTGAACCATATGATTTCACCAAGGGCATTCAGCACCACATTATGAGTGAAGTGCAGACTCCAGAAGAAATTCTTGAACGCTTCAAAGTAGAATGCGACAAGCTTTCTATTCAGTACACCGAATGTGCACCAGCAGACGTTAAGAAAGTCATCATTGACGTCATCAAAGATTATGGCGGCGGCAAGATCGTTTGCCCAATGGTTCCACAGATGGATGAATATGGCTTGAACAAAGCATTTGAAGAAGCCAACGGCAAAGATGGCCTCGAATTCGTAAAATGGGATGCTTCCAAGGGCCGTGAATACAACATCAACAATGCACAGGACGCCAATATTGGGATCACTTTCCCATCCATGGGGATTGCTGAAACGGCTACGCTTGTACAGCCTATGACCTCTGGCTCTGGCCGCAGCGTTGGTCTTCTGCCAATCACTCACGTAGCTGTACTGCGCCGCAGCACCATCTATCGCCGCATGGGTGATACCATGGTTGAACTGCGTAAACAGTATCAGAAAGACCCAGCTGGATTCCCAAGTGCTATCGTTCACATTTCTGGTCCATCTTCTACCGCTGACATCGAACTCGTTCGTGTTGTTGGGGTACACGGGCCTGTGAATGTTACTTATATCATCGTTGATGATTGATCGCTTTTAAAGTGATATCAGACGCCGTCTCTGAGGAGACGGCGTCTTTTTTGCATAAAAGAACGACAGCGCTTTTCTTGTGTGTGAAAAGCGCTGTCGTTTGTGGTTTATTTATTGAAAAAAGCTGTCATGAGCTGCTGCATGGTGTCTTGATCGCTGAGGCTGGCACATTCACGGATGCTGTGCATGGCAAGCATGGGGTTGCCGAGGTCGATGGCTTCGATGCCGCTGGCTGCTTCGGCAATAGGGCCGATGGTGGAGCCGCCGCGCATATCGGCGCGGTTGACAAAGGTTTGCAGCGGCAGGCCGGTATCGGTGCAAAGCGCTCGGAGCATGGCTTCACCGCGCGGCGTGGTGGCGTAGCTGTGGCTGGCGGCGAGTTTCAGCACAGGGCCGCCGCCGAGGCGTGGGCGCAGGACAGGGTCGGCCTTTTCGCTGTAGTTTGGATGCACGGCATGGGCCTGGTCGCAGCTGAGGATGATGCTATGGGCCAATAGCGGGTCGAGCGTACAGGAGAGGCTTTCGGCAAGGCGTGCAAGTACGCGGCTGAGCCGAGGTGATGCCGCCCCTTGGCGGGTGTGGCTGCCGATTTCTTCGTGCTGGTAGCTGATAAAGAGCGCAATGTCGTGCTGCGGCTTGCTGTCGCAAAGGGCACAGCAGGCGGCGTAGGTATTGGCGAGGTTGTCAATGCGAGAGGTGGTGTAAAGATCGCCGCCATAGCCGATGCGGCTGGCCTGTTCAGCACTGACAAGATAGAGTTCGGTGGCGAGCAGGTCGTTGGTGGCGATGCCCAGGTAGTCGGCAAGGCGCGCTTCTAAGCTTGGGGCGTTGGCATCACCCCAAAGAGCGAGCAGTTCTTTTTGGGGATTGATGGGATCATCGCCGCGTTTCATGTGGGCGGCAAGGGAAGGAATGGTGACCGTTTCCGGCAGAACCACGAGGTGTGCTTGCGGCTGCGCCCAGTTGTCGCTGCGGCTGTAGGCACGTCCGGCGATGGCGAGCGGACGGTCAAACCAAGTGCTGAGAATGGGGCCGCCGTAAACTTCGATGTTAAGCAGGCTCAGCCCTTCGCGCACGAGGGTGGGCTGTGGTTTCAGGCGCAGGGCGGGAGAATCGTTGTGGGTGCCGATGATGCGCACACCTTGCGGCAGGGTTTCTGGCAATACAAAGGCGCAGGTGGTGCCGTCGTCGCTGTCGAGGAGATAGCGGCCGCCAGGCATAAGCTGCCAGCGATCGTTTTCTGAAAGAAGGGTGAATCCAGCGTCCATCAGCATGCGGCGATTTTCTGCAGCGGCATGATAAGGTGTGTAAGCTGCATTCATGTATGAGAAAAAGACTTGTGTGTCCATAGAAATCATCCTTTCATTGCGGGTTTGTCATTAGCATACGCGCTTTTGCGCATGGACGCAAGCGGTTTGCTTTTATTTGTGGATGGTGTATGCTGAGAGCAGGGAGGAATGAGGATGAATACATGGATCATTGATGGAAAGACGGTGCAGGCATTTCCTGGTGCGACGCCGGGCTGTCCGTTGATCTTGGTGAATACCTTTGCGGAAGCGGTTGCACCGTTGCAGGAAGCTTTGCAAGAAGCACCGGATCATACGCTGGTGGTGGTGACGGGCATGGACTGGGAAGGTGATTTGTCACCTTGGGCGGTGGAAGCCCTGAATGAAAAGTCAGCGCCTTTTGCCGGTGGTGCGTCGGCGTATTTGCATTGGCTGGAAAGCAAGGTGCTGCCGCAGGTGGAAGCGCAGCTGGCTGTGCCTCCGTGTTGGCGCGGTTTGGCCGGGTATTCGCTGGCGGGGCTGTGTGCGGTGTACGCCTTGTACAACAGCGTTGGCTTTGCGCGTGTGGCAAGCATGTCGGGCTCGCTGTGGTTCGAAGGTTTTCGTGACTATGCTTTGACCATGCCGCTGATGCAGGTGCCGCAGTGTGTGTATTTTTCATTGGGCGATAAGGAAAAAAAGACGCGCCATCCCTTGATGCGCAGCGTGCAGGAAAACACCGAAGCGATTGCGGCACATTTTCAGCAGCTGGGCGTGGCGACAACTTTTGTGTTGGAATCGGGTGGTCACTTTAAAGATGCTGCCGGCCGCACTGCACGAGGTATTTCCTGGCTGCTGGCGCAGTGATTGGCTTGCAATGTCAAGCTTTTGTGGAGATTTGGTAGCGGATATATCGTGTTTCATGCTGAACGATTTCTTTTATAGAGACAGCATGGTAGAATGAAGAAAAGAATCGGACGCATGCAGGATGGTTGTATGAAAAGATAAGGGAGTTGTCATCAATGGATACCGTTATCCTTAACAACGGTGTGGAGATGCCGTTGATCGGCATTGGAACCAGTCAGCTTGATGAAGACACATGCGAACGTACCGTTCAGGAAGCGCTCGCATTGGGTTACCGCTTTATCGATACGGCACAAAGCTATCGCAATGAAGGTGCTGTCGGGCGTGCGGTAAGGCAGAGCGGTGTGCCGCGTAAGGATGTTTTTCTGGCCACAAAATTGTCCATCGCCAATACCACCTATGAGAAGGCCAAAGAAAGCTGCAAACGCTCGTTGGATCGTTTGGGTGTCGGTTATGTGGATCTGCTGCTTTTGCAATTTCCGTACAACGATGTCTTTGGCGCTTGGCGTGCTTTGGTGGAGCTGCGTGAAGAAGGCTTGGTGCAGGCTGTTGGGGTGTGCAACTTTGCCGCCGATCGGCTTACCGATTTGGTGCTGCATGTGAAGGAACGGCCGCAGGTGGCCCAATTTGAGCGCCATCCATATTTTCAGCGGCCGCAGTTGATGGAGTACATACGCCGCCAGGACATTCAAGGGGTGGCGCGTGGTCCGTTTGGCAGCTGCCGTTCGGAGTTGCTGCATGACGCAGTTGTTATGCAGATTGCAGACAAACACAATCGCTCGCCGCGCCAGGTGCTTTTGCGCTGGCAAACGCAGAAAGGTGTGGTGGTGGTGCCAACCCGTTCTGATGCAGCGCAGCTGGCAGACAGCATGGATAGCTTCAATTTTGTGCTCTCTGCTGAAGAATGCGCCGCCATTGAGGCGCTTGAACGTGATGAGAGCACCATGCCGGCGCACATGATGACGCCGGATTGGATCGAAAAACTATGCCGAGGATGAACAGGGGACGTCCTTTTCCATTTCAGGATTTAAGTGGGGAAGGACGTTTTGGTTTTTCGTGCAATTTTTAGGAATATGATGTAAAATAATATAATGCGCGATCGAGAGAGGTGCTAAAATGATTAAAAAACAACAGTTACAGATTTTTGTACCACTTTTGATCATCGTGATGGTAGCAGGTGTATGGGCTTTGAAACAGCTGCAGCCAGATTTTGGCGTGAGCTTTTCCAAGTTGGACCAGCTGAGCTTGCCGGCAAATCTTCAGGATGCCGACTTTTCACTGAAGGCGAAGGAGCCCGTGGATATGGAGGCATTGTCTCAGTATAGGCTGCCGATGATCATTGATTATGGCTTTGACAGCTGCAGCCCTTGTCAGCGCATGGCGCCGGCACTGGAAACCATCAATGCCGATTATTTTGGTAAAGCGTTCATCAAGTATGTGGATGTGACAGATTTGCCAACTGCTGACGACGATCTCCCTGTGTTGGTTTTTCCGACACAGTTTTTTGTGAACGCCGATGGCACACCATTCAAGCCGAGCGCAGACTTGGATGAGGAAATTCATTTTTCTTTTTATTATGATCCGGATTCTGGCAAACTTTCCTACACCACCCATCAAGGGGTGCTGACTGAAGATGAGATGCGCCAGATCTTGAAAGAAATGGGAGTGAGATAATTTGGATGCATTGATCGATGGCTGGGTGAATCAGATTGTACAGGTGATAGGGCAAATGCCGTGGCTGGGGCCACTGTTGGCACTGGCAGCTGGTGTTTTGGCGGCTTTTACGCCGTGCTGCCTGTCGAGCATACCGCTGATCATCGGGTACATTGGCGGCATCGGTGAGAAAACGACCAAACGTGCCTTCCTTTATTCGCTGACCTTTGCTGGCGGTACAGCGGTAACCTTTGTGGCGCTGGGGCTGATCGCCACCTCGGTAGGCCATCTTTTGGGCACGTCTTCGCCGATTTGGCATTTTATTCTTGGGGTTATCATGGTCTTGATGGCGCTGCAGATTTGGGATATTTTTGAAATCATTCCAGAAACCAATATTCTTAATAAAAGTTCGCGCCGTGGTTTTGTTGGCGCATTTTTGACGGGCATTTTGGCGGGCATTTTTGCCAGCCCATGTTCCACACCGATTTTGGTGGCGCTTTTGGCCATTATTGCTGGCAATGGGGCTTTGGCATGGGGCATCTTGCTGATGCTCTGCTATGCGCTCGGGCATAGTGTGCTGGTGCTCATTGCAGGCACGTCGGTTGGCTTTGTTCAGAAGCTCAAAGGCAGCGGCAGCTATCAGCATTTTTCCACCATCAGTAAAGTGGTGCTGGGGACGCTGATTCTGGCGGTTGGGCTGTATATGTTCTGGCTGGCATTTTAACCATAAAAAAACTCGCACAGTGAAAACTAAACTGTGCGAGTTTTTTTATGCGAGCGCTTTCGGTTCTACAGCGCTGAATACACAAAGCCAGATGGTCGGCGAGGTGGTGGCAGCCACTTGATGACGCTCATGGGCGCGAATCAGATGCGGCTTGCCCTTGCGAAGAGGCAGCAGCGTGCCGTCCTCATAGCGGAGGATGGCGCGGCCCTTGAGCAGCACCAGCCATTCGTCCTCTTCCTGGTCGTACCAGAAGCTCTCGGATGTGGCTTGACCCCAGCTGATGATTTGTTCTATGCGGGTGCCATTGGCTTCATAGAGGACGGTGGTGACTTCTTCCGGCATGGGATCGCCGGGTTCGAAAAGATTATTTGGATCCATGGGCAGGTTCTCCTTCAATGAGATGATAGAGTGCACGGTAGGCATCGACGAGTTTATCGTCCGGCCACCAGCCGCGATTGGCAGCGGAAGTGGAAGGCAGTGCCAGTGCTGGCAGGTTGGTCAGCGGCAGCAGATGGCGCTTGTAAAGATCGGCTGCTTTTTTGCCGGTGGTGACAATATGCTGGAGCTGCGGATGTGCTGCCAAAAGTGCGGGCACATCGTTGGGCACAGGGTCGGCGATGGAGGCGTCGGCCGCGCCCTCGATGGCACAGGATGCAAGCACATCCCAGAGTGCAATATGGTGGCGTGCAGCGAAGGCGTGAGCAGCTTCTGGTGTGCGCGGTACGTTCTCCTGCCATAGCGTTGCCAGCGTTGGCCAGAAGCGATTCTGCGGATGACCGTAATACATGCCACGGGCACGGGATTTTGGCGAAGGCATCGTGCCTAGTACCAGCACTCGGCTGTCGTCGTCGACCCAGGGCGTCAGCGTGTGGTCAACGTGCTCAAGCATGGAGCACCGCCATTTGGCAAGCTTCCATGGCTTTGAGGGCTGTATCGTGGCTTTCCGGCGTTACGCCAGCGCAGAGGCTGGCATTGATATAGATCGGCACATTCGGCAGGGAAGCTTTGAGCAGCATGGCGTTGGAGATGACACAAATATCGGTGCAGACGCCAATTAGGGTGATGGATGTGAAAGGCCGTTCGGCGTGGGCCTGAGCAACTGCGTGCGCCAAAGCGGTGGAACCGAAGGTTGGCTTTTCAAAACCTTGGGCATTCTGCATACGCAGCGCACGGGCCACGGTATCATTGAGCGCCCAGCCGTCGCTGCCTTTCTGGCAGTGAACGACCGGCAGATAGTGACCCTCCTGGGTTTCGAGATAATTGCTTTCATGGGTATCGAGGGTGTAGAATACCGGTCCTTGATGATGGCGGATGCGCTCAGCAACATCATCAACAATGGATTGCGCTTCTTTGGTGCCAAGCGCGCCGTCGATGAAATCATTTTGCATATCAATGACGATGAGAAGATCGTTGGTGGTAAACATAGAATGTGATTCCTCCTTATTGTGGGATTGGCTCTATTGTAAAGCGAATGATGCCTGCTGCGTCAATAAAATGCACAAAAAGTCTTGCATTTATGAAAAGAATCATTTATAATAAACATGAAGAAAAATAATAGGGCGAAAAAATAAACGTGAATCAAGGGATTCACAAGGAAGTAACCAGATAGAATTTCTTCATCAATCCTTCTTCGTTTTATTTTCTGCTTATCAAGAAACGCCACCAAATCACTCCCTCCGGATTGTTTTGGTGGCGTTTCAATGTGTGTAAAGCCAGGTGCTCAGCTAAAGCGCCTGGCTATTTATTTTTTGTAATCAATTTTACGGATGCCCTGAGCAAATTCTTCTAACAATTCAGGGTCAAGGATTTCTAAGACATTGTCATCGTTGTAAGCGATGGCGCCAGCATGACGCAATGCCAGAATGATCTTGTTGGCAGTGATGCGATGCATGCCTAAAAAACGGGCAATATCTGAAACACTGCAGCAACGTGAGAAAATAAGGCGACCGTCTATTTCATTGGCACGTTCAAGAATAAAGCCGGCAACGCGTGGCGCAGCCTGTCCCTTCTGCTTAGCAACAAAATTGTTCATGAGGGTGGTGTATTCACTGGTCAAGCGGCGGAGAAGTTCCTTCATCACTTCCGGATGGCGGTCGAGGAAGGCGTCAAATTCGATGGCTGTCAGCTGATGAGCTGTGACATCCGTGAGTGCAACCATGGCATTGACGTTGGCGGGCATGATTGTTGCGGCATAGAGCAGGTAAGGTCCCAGTAATGCATAGACTGTTTTCCCTGGATGATACTCCTCAAAAAAAATCTCCTCGCCAGCGATGGTTGTCACCTGACGCATGGCGTGGCCTTCAATCATATAGTAAACGTACGGTGTCGCATTTTCATTGTCATCGAATGGAAGAATGTTATCGCCCTTGTGAAATTTGGTCAGGGGATAGGATGTTAATTCAGCAATTGCAGCTTGATCCATAGGTACCTCCTCATGTCGAACCGGCTTCAATCATTGATTTAAAATGGATTGAATAGCCCTAATTATTACCATAATGATAGGATACCAGATAAAAACGCGTGAATAAAGCAAAAATACGACCAAAGATGAAGTCTGGGCTACATCTCAAATGCTGAAAGGAGGATTATCATTATAATGATAAGCAGAATCGAAATAGGTCTGACAAAAGGTATTGATGATTTGTCAGAAAATTTCGAGAAAATTTGCGAAAAAAGGAAAGGATGAAATGTTTTGAGTGAAGCAAAGAAAAAACGCAGCTTGTATCCGCTCCACCTGGTTATCGGGTTTGGTCTTTTGGCATTGTTTTGGCTGATGCCGCCGATTGATCCGATCACACCAATGGGGATGCGCTGCGCAGGGGCTTTCATTGCAATGGTTTATCTTTGGAGCGCCTGTGATACATTATGGCCTAGCTTAGTTGGGCTTTTCTTTTTGGCCATTTCCGGCTATGGCGGAGAAGGCGGTTTTAATGGCGTATGGATGCAGGCCGTAGGGGTTTACACCGTACTCTTGACCCTGTTCTCTATGGTACTGTTTGGGGCAATGGATGAAGTGGGGGACACCAAGTATATTGCAAAATGGTTCCTGACCCGTAAAATTTTCAAAGGTCGTCCATTCGTATTCATGGCCATCTTCTATATTTGCGTGTTCGCAATTTCTGCAGTCTGCCAGCCAATGACCGCATTGATCATTCTCTGGCCTGTTGGTATCAGCCTGATGAACACCTTGGGTGTGACACGTGATGAAAAGTTCTGGCGTTATTTCTTTGTTGGGATGTTCGCCGTTGCAACATTGTCACAGCCTCTGTTCCCATTCATGGGGGCACAGCTTATTCCATATGCAGCGTTCCAGAGCATGACGGCAGCAATGGGTACGCCAATGACCATTCCTATTGGTCAGTATATGGTTGTTGATATTGTTATGACCGCACTGATTATGGCTATTTATATCCTGGCCATGAAGTTCGTGTTCCGTGTTGATTTCAGCAAACTGAAAGCTGTTGACCCTGCAATGATCGAAAAGGAAATGCCATTGCCTCCAATGAATCTTCCTCAGAAGATTTATCTCATCATGGTGCCTTGCTTCCTGATCATGATGCTGGTGCCAAGTTTCTTCAAGGACTTTACCATTTGCAAAGCACTCAATTTCATTGGGCCAATGGGTATTGCTTTGATCTGGGTTATTCTCTTCCTGATCATTCGTATTGATGGGAAGCCGCTCCTGGACTTCAAGGAAGTGGCCTATCGTCAGTTCAACTGG
Organism: Peptococcaceae bacterium; assembly: GCA_019420345.1. GTDB lineage: Bacteria > Bacillota > Peptococcia > Peptococcales > Peptococcaceae > UMGS1590. The sequence goes on along the minus strand of JAHZHI010000022.1, from coordinate 44,908 downwards.
GGTATTTTCTTCATGATCGCTGCTGCTGTTTATGGTGCAAATACGTTGTCTGACGCGTCTACAGGTATTCCTGACTTCCTCATTCAGGCATTGACCCCACTCCTCGGCGGACGCAGCGAAATGGCTTTCGTTGCCATCATGTTCACCGTTGCATTGATCGTTACCAACTTTGCGAACAATGCCGCTATGGCGGTTACCCTTATGCCGGTTGTATTGAACTTCTCCAACCAAATGGGTATCAATCCAATGCCAGTTGCTACGGGTATCATCCTGATGGTATTCGTCGCAATGCTGACTCCTGCTGCATCTCCACACGCTGGTATGATGCATGGGATGAAGAAGATTTACAGCACCAAAGAAATCTTGGCTGTTGGCTTCCCAATCTGCATTGTTGCATTGATTTTGTATATCTGTGTTGGTTATCCATTGTGCAAAATGCTTATGGGCTAATCTTAAATTTACTCACACCTGTCACCCAGCGGTGGCAGGTGTTTTTTTTGACGGCTAAAAACTATGGAGAGCTGGTTAAAAAAAAATGAAGAATATGGAGACAGGTGAAGTCTAGGCTACTTATAGTTTTTATAAGTGAATGGTAGAATAAGCCCATAAGAAAGACCGGAATTGAAATAATAAATTTTATTAATAATCCGGAGATTTCGGTCAGTCACTCAAGAAAAGGAAAGGATGAGAAAAATGAGTGAAGCAAAGAAAAAACGTAGTTTGTATCCACTTCATCTCGTAATTGGCTTCGGTATCATTGCATTATTCTGGTTTATGCCTCCAATTGAGCCAATTACCTCATTGGGGATGCGTTGCGTAGGTGCATTCCTGGGTATGGTTTATCTCTGGAGTGCGGTTGACACTCTTTGGCCAAGTATGGTCGGGTTGTTCTTATTAGCAATTTCTGGTTATGGCGGTGAAGGTGGTTTCAACGGTGTCTGGATGCAGGCCGTTGGGGTTTACACCGTACTTTTGACTCTCTTTGCAATGGTTCTCTTTGGTGCCATGGACGAAGTTGGCGATACCAAATATATTGCAAAGTGGTTCTTGACGAGAAAGTTGTTTAAAGGTCGCCCAGTAGTATTCATTGCAGTATTCTATGCTTGCTGCTTTGTATTGGCCGCAATTTGCAGCCCTATTACTTCTCTGATCATTCTCTGGCCTATTTCAATGAGTTTGATGAAATCTTTGAATATTACCAGAGATGAACCATTCTGGAAATATTTCTTCGTTGGTATGTTTGCTGTATCTACTTTGGCTCAGCCATTGTTCCCATTCATGGGCGCTCAGCTTATTCCATACGCAGCGTTCCAGAGCATGACCGCTGCCATGGGCAATCCGATGACCATTCCAATGGCTCAGTACATGCTTGTTGACGTTGTAATGACTACATTGGTAGCTGCTCTTTACATCATCGTTTTGAAATTTGTTCTTCGTATTGATATGAGCAAGCTCAAAGCGGTAGATCCTGCGATGATTGAAGAACAAATGCCACTGCCTCCAATGAACCTGCAGCAGAAAGCATATCTCTTCATGATCCCTCTTTACTTACTGATGATTCTTTTGCCAAGCTTCTTCCCTGGTAACCCAATCTCCAATGCATTGAACTTTATTGGGCCTATGGGTGTTACCTTGTTATGGGTTATGCTCTTCCTGATTGTTCGTATCGAAGGCAAACCTCTCTTGGACTTTAAAGAAGTAGCTTACAAACAGTTTAACTGGGGGATCTTCTTCATGATCGCCGCTGCAGTTTATGGTGCAAATACCCTTTCTAACGAAGCAACTGGTGTGCCAGATTTCTTGATTCAGGCTCTGCAGCCAATTCTCGGTGGTCGTAGTGAAATGGTCTTTGTTGCCATCATGTTCACTACCGCACTGATTATCACCAACTTTGCAAATAACGCAGCAATGGCAGTTATTCTGATGCCGGTTGTACTGAACTTCTCCAACCAGATTGGCGTCAACCCAATGCCTGTTGCAACCGGGGTTATCCTCATGGTCTTTGTAGCAATGTTGACTCCTGCAGCTTCTCCACACGCTGGTTTGATGCACGGGATGAAAAACATCTACACCACCAAAGACATTATGACGGTCGGTTTCCCAATTTGTATTGCAACATTGATTCTCTACATCTTCATTGGGTATCCACTTGCTAAGATGCTGATGCTCTAAAAAATTACATGGCTAGACAAAAACAACCGGTTCGAATACGAACCGGTTGTTTTTTGTTGGGGATAGGTGTGTGCCGGTGTGTGGTTCTTATGCCTTCCTCTTTCGGCAAAAACGCCCGTGTCTGAATTCAGACACGGGCGTTGCTATTGGTTTTTAAAGGACCAATTCTAATAGGAAGACAATGCCGCAGCAGGCAATGGCAACCTGGAAGAGGCTGCGTCCTTTCCAGGCGGCGATGATGCCAACCGCAAGAGCGGCAGCGCCGGCGATCGGCGAGGCCGTTGCGGTGAGAATTGCTGGAAAAGTCATGACGGCAAGCGTCACATAAGGAACGTAGTAGAGAAACGATTGAACGAATACATTGGTAATTGGTTTGCGAATCAGCGTCAGCGGCAACACGCGAATCAAATAGCAGGTGATGGCGATGACGGCGATGTATAAATAGGTGTTGTGTGCCATATTATTCCGCCTCCTTGTGTGATGAGTCGTCTTTGATTGGACGCAGCAGCGCGGCGACGGCTGAGATGACGACCGTTAAAATGATGATGGTGGTACCGCTGGAGAGCGAAGACAGCACAGGAAGCACGCTGAACGCGTAGCTGGCAATGAAGCTGGCAATAACGACGGCACCGACCACCCGGTCTTCTTTAGCTGGCGGAATGATGATGCCGAGAAACATGCCAAAGAGGGCAACGCTGAGAGCATTGGTGACGATGAGTGGCAACACATTGCCGGCTACAATGCCGCAGGCTGTACCGATGGACCAGCCTGGTGAAGCGACCGCAAAGGCGCCATAGTTGTAGTAAGGATTGATGTAGCCGGGGCGATTGATGGAAATCCCGAAGATTTCATCGGTGATCCCGAAACCAACCAACAAACGATGGTGAAACGGAGTATCCGGTGAAAAACGTTGGCTGAGTGCGGCACTCATAAGCATGTAACGTGCGTTTGCAACGAGCGTAATAATGAACAATTCGAAATACGTGCCCATCGCGGCCATTACTGTAAATGCGGCATATTCTCCCGCTGATGCATTGACCAGGGCGCTTAGCAGCCAGCCTTGAAACGCGGATAATCCGATGCTGTCGGCTTGAATACCAAGAGAGAATGCCACGGCAAAATAGGCCATGCAGATTGGAATGCCATCATGCATCCCTTCACGGAACGCGCGACGATTGTCTGTTGCGCTGAAAATGCCTGGGGTGTGTTCAGAATATCGTTTGGCTGCAGACATAGAACTCCTTCTTTCGTATAAATATTATATTTGTGCAAATAATTATACAAAAGAGATTGACATTAGTAAAGACAATAATTATGATGAAAGTATTAGAAAAGGCAATAATGGAGGTCATTTATGCTGTCAAAATATGATATATTCTGTAAAGTGGTGGAGCACGGTGGATTTACACGAGCAGCCAATGCCATTCAATATTCTCAAAGTGCCGTCAGTCAAACCGTGAAGAACTTGGAGCAAGAGCTGGGGTTGATCCTCCTGACGCGTGGGAAGGATGGCATTCATCTGACGTTGGACGGCGAAGCCATCTTTCCATACATACAGGCCATTGCCAATGCGGAGGATGCTTTGGCGCGGCGTCAGCGAGAAATGCAAGGACTCAAGGGCAGTATTATTCGCATTGGCACTTTTACCAGTATCAGCCGTACCTTGTTACCGGGATGGATGGTGGATTTCAAACGCGAACATCCTGAAGTCCGTTTTGTTTTAGAGCAGGGCGAGTACACATCCATTTCGGAATGGGTGCGTAATGGTGCGGTGGATTTTGGCTTTGTGAACATGGATGCTATTTCAGAGTTGGAAGGGCGATTGCTTTTTGCCGATAAAATGTGTGCGGTGCTGCCGCCAGACCATCCACTTGCCCAGCAGGATACTGTCAGCCTGTCGGATTTGGCCGAGAGTGCATTGATTCTGCTGGACGAAGGCGAGTTCAATGTACCGCTGCAAGCATTTGACGCTCTTGGTCTGACACCGCAGATTGAGTATGAGGTATGCGACGATTACACCATCATTGCTATGGTTGAGAAAAAGCTTGGCGTGTCCATTATGTATGAGCGAGTATTGTCCGGCTACTCCAGTCATGTTGCTGTGCGACCAATTGCTGAGGATCTCAGCAGACGGGTGGGGATGGTGTGGAACAACTGGGAAACCATGCCGATTGCAGCGCGCCGCTTTGTCGAATTTATTGCGCAGCAGCCCTGCTGAAAAAATATTTGAAAACACTGAAATCTGTAGTCTAGACTAGTAAGTGTGTATAGTGGTTTCTGTTATACTTTAGATAAGGCCAGTTAATGGCGATGATTAAACTGCTTAATGAAATGAACGGAGGAATATTATGGCAGAAATCAAATACACCAAAAAAGATCACATCATTACCCAGCAAAAAGCCAGCGAAGACGCTTTTCTGGCTGAATTTGCAGCTGGGGATTATACACTGACCAATCCACTCGTTAAACTGAATCCTTATATCATCTGCCCTCTTTCTGCAATGATTCTCTTTAAGACTCCACGTCCAGAAGAAGTGACCATCATTGTACGCGGTAAAGAAGAAGCAGGAAACATCGTTCATCGTTTCCCAGCTGCTTATGAACACGTTCTGCCTGTTTATGGTCTCTATGCAGACTATGAAAACAAAGTGGACATCGTGCTTCAGGATGGCCGCAAGCACACCGTTACCATCCAGACCGAACCTTTGATGGAAGGCGTGCCTGAATCCACCTCCATCGATACTACTGCGGAATACATGGGCGACAACTTCGTATTCCTGACCGCATCCATGCGTTCCTTCCCAGTTGGTTATGACTATGCTGGCGACCTGCGCTGGTACTGCAAAGAAAACCTGGCGTTCGACATCAAGCGCATCCGCAACGGTCACATCCTCGTTGGTACCGAACGTCTCGTTAAAATGCCTTACTTCACCACTGGTCTCTATGAAATGAACTTTGGTGGTAAGATCTTCAAAGAATACGTTATTCCATGCGGTGGCTACCATCACGACCAGTTCCAGATGAAGGACGGCAACCTGCTTGCTCTGACCTTCGATTTCTATTCCGGCACCGTTGAAGACGTTTGCGTGCTGCTCGACAAAGACACCGGCGAAATCCTCAAGAAATGGGATTACAAGAAGGTGCTGCCACAGCACGGCCCTGGTTCCGGCAGCCAGACCGAAGAAGACTGGTTCCACAACAACGCTGTATGGTACGATGAAAAGACCAACAGCCTGACCTTCTCCGGCCGTCATGAAGACGCAGTCATCAACCTTGACTACGAAACCGGCGAATTGAACTGGATCATCGGTGATCCAGAAAACTGGCCACAGGAATATGTGGACAAATATTTCTTCACCCCAGTTGGTGACGGCGAATTTGACTGGCAGTATGAACAGCATGCTTGCGTTGTTCTTCCAGATGGCGACATCATGCTCTTTGACAATGGCCATTTCCGTGCAAAGAACCCAGATAACTACTGGGCAAACCATGACAACTTCTCCCGTGGCGTGCGTTATCGCATCGACACTGAAAAGATGACCATCGAACAGGTATGGCAGTATGGTAAAGAACGTGGTGCAGACTTCTTCTCTCCATACATCTGCAATGTAGAATACTACGATGAAGGTCATTACATGGTTCACTCCGGAGGGATTGGTTACCTCGATGGCAAACCATGCGATTCCATGGCTGTCATGCTCGCTATGAAGCCTGAATATAAAGACCGTGTTTCCTTTAATTCCATCACCTGTGAACTCATTGACGACAAGGTCGTTTATGAACTGCATGTCCCAGCGAACTGCTACCGTGCAGAAAAGCTGCCTATCTACTATGCTGGTGAAACCTTTGAACCAGGTACTGGCGAATACCTCGGTGGTCTCATCGAAACTCAGACCACCCGCATGAAAGTCAAAGCCGATGAAACTGGTGAAATTGTACCAGAACATTACAATGCAAACATCGTTGAAGAAGAAGACCGTATCATGGTCAATGCGATCTATGAAACTGGCGAAATGGTACAGATTCTGCTCGTTGACGAAGCTGGTAACGTTCGTCGTTACCCTGTTAACACCGTTGGTCAGGATTTCACTGCAATGTGCGTAGGGACCTTCCAGAAAGCAAACCCATGCGACATTGATACCTTCATCAACAAGACCGGCCTTGAAGGTCCACAGACCGTTAAACTTCTCTGCGAAGATAAGGTCTACGAAACCGGTATTGTTATCAACAAGTGATCACTCGTTTCTCATTTTCATAATCCCTTTTCTGAAAGCACCGCGTGCCATTATGGTACGCGGTGTTTTCTCTATGTTCAAAGGTAGCCACCGCTATTGTTGTGGAAGTTGTGGGAATGTCGTCAAGAGGTTATGATGGTACTGCATAAATGTGACTCTGTGTGGTATAATAAAAGCAAGGAAGAAGCAACATTCTCCTGTTTCGGTAAAGAAGGTATGATTGGAAAGAGATTGATATGATGAGGCGCATGTGGTTACCGCAATCGGGCATAAAGGAGAAAGAAAATGTTGAAAAAAAGAAAAACCGCGCAGCGTATTTTAGCTGCGACGCTTGTGCTGTCACTTTTGGCTGGGGTGCTCCCCTGGACGGTGTCTGGCGCCAGTGCGAACACCAGTGTTGCTGTTGTGCAGCCGACAGAAATGTATCCGGAAGGGATCACTGTGAATTTGTACGATTACTGGCTGTCCAATCCAGATGACAGTGATCGCACGAATCCGTCCGATTATACAAATAAGGGCATTAATCAGGGGCATATTTTGAACTTTGGCCGAGGCATGACAGGCGGTATCAACGGCTGGACAGGTACCGCGCGGCCAAACGTGGGGATTGTACAAAATGTGCTGAACAGCAATGGTTTTCCAAAACTCGCCTATAAAACGGCTACGACGCCGCTGGATGCGGATGCTTTCAACCAAGGGCAGTCTCTAGACTATCTTTTTAACGGCGCATCGGATGTTGCCGGTAAGCAGGCTTATACGAATGTAGGCGGGCTTTTGCAACAGGATGCCCAAGGCTATTATTACTACAACTGCCGGGAAAATTTTGCGGTGTTTGATAAGAACAGTAAGATCTTTAAACTCTATTCCGAAGCGGCAGTGAAAGACACGAAAAACGTAGTGGGGCAGTTCTTTCCATTCAATTCCGCTGAGCAAGTGTTTAGCGGGACAGAGCTGAGCTGTGATTCTGCAACCATCAATCACTACTTTGGCGTTAACATGGTCACGCGCTTCCAGCAGCCAGAGGATGGCATATCGCCGGAGAGCACCAATAATACCCCAGTGCCAGTGACGTACTCATTCACTGGTGACGACGATGTTTGGGTGTTTATTGATGATGTATTGGTGGCGGATCTTGGCGGGATTCATGATGCCACATCGGTAGAGATAGACTTTCATACAGGTGCCGTGCATGTGTTTGAGGATACGAACAACAACGGCGTTTTTGATGAAGGCTCGGAATATGATTTTAACTATGGTCTGCAAACGCTGAAAAAAACGTTCCAGTATGCGGGCAAGCTCGGTGATGCCAGTGACTGGAATGGTGATACGTTTGCTGATAACACTTATCATACGATGAAGTTCTTTTATTTGGAGCGCGGAAATTCTGCGTCAAACATGCGCATGAAGTTCAATCTGGATACAGTGCTCGAAAGTCAGATTGAAAAGACCGATCAGGATGGTACACCGGTTGCTGGTGCAACGTATGCGCTGTATGAAGCGGATGCGAATTATCAGCCAACCAGCTCGACGCCGATCGCCACCGGTACCACCGATGACAGAGGGCTGTTCACGTTCTACGATGATTCAGATATGGTGCTGCTTTTGAGTGATCTGTCGGAAGATCATTATGTACTTCGGGAAACGACAGTGCCGCCAGGTTATCGCAGCAGTGGTGATATTCAGCTGGATATTCAAAAGCTGCGAGATGGCACCAAGGTGCTGTTGTCGGCGAATGCCTGGGACACTGGCGCCTACGCGATGCCGACGGTGCGTGTGGAGATCCAGCGTGCGCTGGGAGAAACGAGCTCCCATCAGGTAACCGATTACAACAATCAAGTGTACAACGCCGATAACGGTATTGTCTTTGCTGCGGTGATGTCGGGCGACAATATCAAGTACGACAATGCGTCCATCAGTGATTATCATATTGTTTACGGCGATCCGGTCAGCGGCTGGCAGATCAGCCAGGCGACAGGCACCGCAGGAGTGGCGGAGGCAGCCAAAGCAATGAGTCAGGCCTCACAAAATGATTCGGTGGCGGGGTTGTATACGTTTAAGCTGAATGGCATCAATCAGTATTATACCGATATCGATAATCTGCCTGGAGATATCACGGAATATGCTGTTGAAAATAATGAGACGGCGCGTTTCACACTGGGGTATTTCTATGCACCAGTGAAGAGCCTCAGCGATGTGAGTGCAAGCAATGTGGTGCCGCTGCAGGCAGCCAGCTTCAATCATGAATTTGCCATGCGGCTGTTTGCGCCGAACATTCAAAACCGTTTGCTGGTGCAGAAGGTGGATCAGGATACAAAGGCTGCACGAGATGGTGCTCAGTTTGCACTTTACGATGCTGCGGATGTGACGGTTCATGACGATGGCAGTTATACCATCGCTGCAGGTGCCCAGCCTGCGTATGCACCCCAGACAACAGGCGAGTATGAAATTCAGGAAGGCACACAGGTGCCTGGGACACTGGCGTTTACCAGCTTGGAACAGGGACGCTATTATCTGGTAGAGACAACACCGCCGGATGGTTACAACGTCAATCCAACAGCTGTGGAAGTGGTTGTTGACAATACTGGTGTGCATGCCAATGCAGGCACCGACGATGACAATGTGTCGGTGCATTTGGGCCTGGGCAAGATTGTGAAAAGCATGCTGCAGTTTGTACTGGATGATGGCATTGATGCCACATTGAACACAGTCACCGGGACCTTGAAAACCAGCCAGACAGCAGATTATGACGCCATCAACTGGGCCAAGGCAGAAACAGGGGCATCCATCGATTATGCCTACAATGAAGCAGCAGGTGTGCTGGAATATGGTCCTGCCAACGGCAAAGGCGCCATCACGCTGGATTACGACAGCGGCTGGGGCCTGCTGGATGTGACACAGACCGCAGCCAAACAGAGCACTACGGCTAATGGTTCTGTTGTTCAAAACCTTGGCGGCCAATCACTGAACAATCTTTTCTCAGGCACCACGATGGTGGTTGTTGGCGACCGCTTGAAAGATCCCGGTGATCTGATCATTACGAAAACCGTGGCAGAAGGGCTTGCCGGCGACAGTGACAAAGCTTTTGATGTGACGCTGACGCTTGGGGCAGGCGGCCTGCGCAACGGCAAGGTCATCAACGACGAGACCGGCGACGAAGTGACCTTTGAAAACAACGTTGCCACATTGAGCCTCAAAGATGGCGAGGCCATTCGCTTGAGCGTGCCCGATGGTGTGACACTGACGGTGGCAGAAACAGCAGCTGCCGGTTTTGACACCATCTATCAGGTGAATGATGGGGAGGCATCTGAAACAGCACCAACAGTGACCACGGCAAAGGACACACCGCAGACCATTGCCATCACCAACACGCGCCAATCTGGCAGCTATGTGACCTTGGACGGCAGCACTTATCTGACAGTGATCAAACAAGTGGACACCAGTCAGGTGGACAATGGCAGCTGGCCAGATGATGCCACCTTCCAATTCCAAATCGAAGGGCAGGACGGCGCACCAATGCCTGCCACCGACACCATTACCATCGCCAAGAACGGCGATGGCAGCAATGAAAACAGTGGTGCCTTTGGCGATATCGCCTTTGCTGAGCCAGGCACCTATACCTACATCATTCGCGAAGTGGCTGGTGACCGCAGTGACGTGGATTACGACAGCCATCAGGCGACCGTCACGGTGACCGTCGCTGCCGATGAAAATGGCACCCTCAGCATCAGCGATGTCAGTGTCAGCGGTGATAATGACACGACGGGCGATGCGGCGCGCACCTTCGTCAACACCTTGAACGACAGCGAAACGCCAGATGAACCGGTCATTGATCCAGATGGACCGGATGATTTAGACACTGTCAACCATTTCTATTACATTGTTGGTTATCCAGAAGACTACCGCACTGGCGAGCAAAGTGACGATGAAAGCCTCTGGCCGGTCAAGCCGCAAGGCAACATCACCCGTGCCGAAGTGGCAACGATGTTCTATCGCTTGCTCAAGAAGGACGTGCGTGAAGCCAACACCACCGCGGAGAACGCGTTCAGCGATGTCAGCGCCGACGATTGGTACAATGTGCCGGTGTCTTCACTGGCCAAGATGGGACTCATCAGCGGCTATGAAGACGGCACCTTCCAGCCAAACGCAGCGATCACCCGCGCCGAATTTGCAGCCATTGCAACCCGTTCCTTTGATGATGAGAACGTGACCTATCCGGATGATCTTTTCAGCGACATCACGGGCAGCGAATGGTATGCCAATGCCATCGCACGCGCTGTGGCCCATGACCTGGTCGGTGGCTATCCAGATGGCACCATGCAGCCAAATGCCACCATCACCCGCGCTGAAAGCTGCGCCATCGTCAACCGCGTGCTTGATCGGCGCCCAGATGCGAACGATTTGCAGCCACTGGATGACATGCGCAACTGGCCGGACAACCAGCCTGGCGCGTGGTATTATGCCGACATGCAGGAAGCCACCAATGGCCATGACTATGAATGGATCGACCAGGATGGCAATCGAGTAGAACAATGGACAGAAGTGCTTCCAGGTTACAACTGGGAACAGCAGTAAGAATAGAGAAAGGCCTCGCAGCAAATGCTGCGAGGCCTTCTTGTGTGTTCAGCGTTCTGCCCAGAGCGTGGCGTAAGCCTGGAGCGCTGGGATGATGTCTTTGACGACGATGTTGGTGGTGTTGATGCAGAGATCATAGCCGCGGCGGTCGCCCCAATCGTAGGTGCCGAGGATGGCATGGGTCTTGGCGCGGTTTTTATCGATCTGGCGGATCTTCTTTTCATAGTCCTTGTCGGTGTGATTGATGCCGTCGGTTTCTCGATGGCGGCAGCGCTCGATGCGTGCGGCAAGATCGGCGTGGACGAAAATGCGCAGCGGATCATGCTCGCGCAGGATCAGATCGGCATTGCGGCCGACGATGATGCAGTTGCTCTTGCTGGCCAGCTGCTTAATCAGCGCGGTTTGCTTTTGCAGCAGAGCGGTGGAATGTTCGGCCAGATAGTTGGGCAGCACCGACAGCGTTTGACCGATGGTGATCGGGTAGAGATTTGAAAACGAACTGTTCTCCAGCGTGTGTTCGAGATAGTTTTCGTCGAGTGCAGTCTCTTCCGCCAGCATGGTGAGAATTTCGCGGTCGTAATAAGCATAGCCCAGGGCATCCGCCAGACGCTTGCCCAGTTCACGGCCGCCGCTGCCAAATTCGCGGCTGATGGTGATGATGTTCATAGTGGTCGCCTCCAATGAAAAATGCCGGATGTGCAGCCGGCTTTTATACGTGCGCTTGAATGCCTTCAGTATAGCAGACGAAAATCAGCGGTGCAAGCGCGCAGGTTTAACCCAGCGTTAACAGAAGTGCGCTAGTGGACTATACAAAGATCTTGTACACTGAAGTTGAAATCTTCTTGTAGGAGTGATGGTCTATGCTGCTTGCCGATTGCGGGTGCGTGTTTGCTGCGCCTGGGGCTGAGTGGTGAGGCCATTTTTTGTTGCTTTGTGAGACGAAAAGGAGACGACCTGCTATGCAAAAGACCTATGTGCTGGATACGAATGTGCTGATTCAGAGCCCACGGGCGCTGCTGTCCTTTGAGGACAACCGCATTGTGCTGCCAATCGCTGTGCTGGAGGAGCTGGATGCGCTGAAGACGAGCGATGGGGAGCGCGGCGCCAATGCCCGTGCCTGCATCCGTTATCTGGAGGGCCTGCGTTTGGAAGGCAGCCTCACCGAGGGGGTGCCGCTGCCAGGTGGCGGTTCGCTGCGGCTGGAGATCAACTGTGTGGATGTGCCGCTGCCGGAAGGTTTCCCTGAGCATAAGAACGACAGCCGCATTCTCAAGGTCTGCCTGGGCATCCGTGCCAAGGAGGCGCCGGTGATTCTTGTGACGAAGGACATTGTTGTGCGCATTAAGGCGCAGATGCTGGGCATTGAGGCAGAGGATTATCGGATGGAGCAGGCACCGGAGAGCGACAAGCAATACACAGGCCGCGCCGAGGTGTATGTGGAGGAGGCGCTTTTTGAGCAGTTTCCTGAGCGCACGCTGACGACCGATGAGGTGTATCAGGTGGACGAGGATGGCGCGCGGCTGGCGGTGCATCTGGTGCGCAATCAGTTTTTGATTCTGCACGCGGATCAGTCCCACGCCAAGACGCAGCTAGCGCGCTTTGACGGCAGCGCCATTGTGCCATTGCAGTTCAAGAAAAAGCATCCCTATGGCGTGACGCCGCGCAATGTTGGCCAGACGTTCATTCAGGAGGCGCTGATGGCGAGTGCTGAGGAAGCGCCGCTGGTCATCATCAAGGGCATTGCCGGCACGGCGAAAACGTTCTATGCGCTGGCCTGCGGGCTCAGTGCCATTATGGAGCAGGATGAGCCAGCCTATCGCCGCATTCTGATCAGCCGTCCGAATGTGCATTTTGATGACGACATCGGTTTTCTGCCGGGGGATGAGTCAGAAAAGATTGCGCCGCTTCTGCGTCCGGCGATCGATAATCTGGAGCTGTTGGTCGATCAGAACGAGCGCGAACGCTTCCGCGACGAACGCAGCCTGGCAGGCAAGGTGGAAGAACTTTTTGCCCGCGACATCATCAGCGCGCAGGCGTTGAACTTTATCCGCGGCCGTTCGGTGACGAAGACGTACCTCATCATTGACGAAGCGCAGAATCTGACGCCGAAGCAGGCGAAGGGCATCATCACCCGCGCTGGGGCCGGTACGAAGATCATTCTCCTGGGCGATCCGAATCAGATCGACCATCCGCTTTTGGACGATCGCACCAATGGGCTCAGCTATGCGGCGGAAAAAATGAAGAACAGTCCGTACTGCTATCAGGTGACGATGAGCAGCGATGAATGTGAGCGCTCGGTGCTGGCGAAAGACGCCGTGAAGCGCATGTAAGATGACGCGACAAGCGCCTGCGATTGTGCAGGCGTTTTTTTGTTAGATGCTAAAAGTATAAAACCTTAAACTTGTCGTAATGTCTTAATGATTCGTTGCCTGGGGCTTAAAAATCGGTTATAATGTGAGAAATCAGACGATTTATCGCTGCTAATAAACAATTTGATTTCAATTTAAAGGAGATGAGCGATATGAAAAGGAAATGGATTGCATTGCTGACGCTGCTGGTTTTTGTGGGCAGTATTGTGAGCCCTGGCATGGCTGCTGTTGCTGCGCCAGTGAGCGATGGCAAGAGTTACACAGCCTATGACGGCACGCCGGCGCTGCCGAGCACGGTGACGCCTGTGGATGGCATGAAGGAATTGCGTGTGAAGGGCGGCAGTGATGCAGGCGTGTTGGCGTATGCGCTGAATGCTGCGCGTCAAATGCCTTCTGCGCAGGGGAGCAGCGGCTATAAGAAATTGACCGCCACTGTGAATCAGGATTGGGCGGCTTTGATGGACAAGGCGCTGAATCCATCGACGGTGAAGCAGGATGTGTTGAACGTGGTTTGGAACGGGTATCCGTATTTCGGCGGCACCTGGAAAGGCGCCAGCGATTTTGCCAAACTCGGCCAGGCCGGCGTGAGCAGCTCGGTAGTGAGTCAGCTCAGCAATGCTGCGGTGACACAGCAGGCCATCTGGCGTGTGACCGACAGCCGCGCTGTCAGCGGGGCGGCAGCCAGTGACGTGAATGCGCTGTTGGCATCGGCCCAGAAGAATCCTGCACCAGCCAATTTTGGTCTGGATCTTTACGATGGCAGTGGTGCCCAGGGCGCAAACGGTCAGCAGATGACGAATCTTGTGGCCACTTCTGCTGGCCAGCAGAAAGCGGTTACGGTCAAGGTCAACCATCGCTGGACGGACAGCAAGGGCAATGCACTGAGCGGCGTGAAGACACCAGCGTTGTCTTTTGCACTCTATGCAGCGAATGCAGCGCCGGGCAGTCAGCCTCTGGCAACCTATAATATGAACGATGCCACCGGGACGCTGGCGTTTGCGTTGTTTGACGATGAACAGAATTATACGCTGCAGCCTGTTTTGAGCGGTGAAACCGAAGGGTTCACACCGGGCGAAGCCAAGGCCATCAATTTGAAGGGCGACCAGGGCGCTGTGCTGCAGTTGGATTTTGTGACAACCTATCAGGCACCAACCACTGCACACGATCCAGAGGCAGCTTCTGTGCCGTTGGGCGGTGAAGTGAGCCTGGACGGCAAGGCGCCTGGTGATGGGGTGTTCAATTTGCTGCTTAAAGATGAAGCGGGCAATGTGGTACAAACCAAGCCAAACACCGGCAACACGGTGAAGTTCGATCCGCTGAGCTTCGACAAGGAAGGCAGCTACAATTACACCATCAGCATGCAGGCAGGCAGCGATTCGGCCATCGCCTATGACAAGACGGTTTATAAAGTACATGTTACGGTGGATCGCAATGACAATGGCGATTACACGGCCACAGTGACCTATGAAAAAGATGGCATCATCTACACGGGTTTGCCAATCTTCAGCGGTCAGAAGGTGACCACGCCATCGACGGACAACAAGACCACCTCTGTAACCGTCAACAAAGTATGGAAAAACGACAAGTCTTCCGATCGCCCAAGCTCTGTAAAGATGCAGCTGTATCGTGACGGCAAAGCGTACGGCAGCACCGTGACGCTGAACGCCGACAACGGCTGGAAATACACCTGGAGCAACTTGGATGCGTCCTATAAATGGACCGTCAACGAGCTGAATGTGCCATCGGGCTACACCAAGACAGAGTCCAATTCTGGCAACAACTGGACCATCACCAATACGAAGAAGTCCACCACGAGTGCAGCATCGACGAAGAAGACCTCGTCGAGTACCAATAAAGCTTCTTCCTCGAACAAGTCCAGCACGAACAACCGCAGCACACCGGCGACTGGCGATACGTCGCATCTGAATTTGTGGACCACCATCGCCATCATTTCTCTCAGCGGCATGGTGCTCATCGCACTTATCTGGCTGCTCAGCGACCGTCGTCGTTTGCGCGGAAAGAAATAATGGTTCAATAACACTGCGGCGGCACGTTTTCGCACGTGCCGCCGTTTTTGTACAAAGGAGGCCGTCTATGGCCAAACGAAAATCCATCGTATTAAAAGTGCTCTTTGTGCTCTGTGCCTGTGTTTTTCTTGTGTCGGCAGGCTTGGCTGGCTGGACCTGGTATCAGCAGAAACAAGCCGCGGATGCCTTTGCTGCCCTGCAGGCACAGCAGCAGGCGCAGATGCAGGCGGCTGCCAGAGATGCTGCCAACGCGGCGGAAGCCTTGGCGGCAGGCTACGACAATCTGCACAGCCAGAACGCGGACTACGCCGCCTGGCTCAACGTCAGCGGCACAAAGATCGATTACCCGGTGATGTGGACCCCATCTTCACCGGAGTACTACCTGCGCCGTGCTTTTGACCAGTCCCAGTCGGCAAGCGGCACACCATTTATTGCCGAAGGGGCCGACATCGACAGCGACTGTCTCATCATCTACGGCCATGAAATGCACAACGGCACCATGTTTGGCGAGCTGGACAAATACGCTGATGCCAATTTTTACAAAAGCAACGGTGCTCAGGCCATCACCATCTACACACGCACGGAGATGCGCCGCTATGAAATCTTTGCAGCGGTGCAGACGCGCATTCTTGGCGACAACGAAGAAGGCTACCGTTATTACAACGCCGCTGGCCCGCTGGATCAGGCGAAATTCTCGGAGCTGGTGGGGTGGCTCAAGAGCAATGCTCTCTACGATACCGGCGTGATGCCAAATGCTGGTGAACAAATTCTGATCCTCTCTACCTGCAGCTATCATACAGAAAATGGCCGTTTTCTTGTGGCAGCACGGCGGGTGTCTTGAATTCATGCATGATAAAAGCCCTCAGGTTTGAGCCTGAGGGCTTTTTTATGAGCGCTCATATTTTAAGAGCGCTGCCAGTGGGTGTGTTGGAGACGGTTCAGCACGGCGCCAGCAACGAGCCCGGTGAAACAGCCGCTGATGAGCCCGCTGAGCAGCAGCACGGGCAGGTACCAGAATACATCAAGGGTGCTAAGAACGAAGGCTGCCACTGCCAGCTGGCCGATGTTGTGACATACGGCGCCGATCATGCTCAAGAGCCACAGCCGTTTCAGCGGCATGTGCTGATAGAGCAGCGCACAGACGACATAGCAAAGCAGGCCGCCGCTGAGACTGAACAGGAGTGTCATCATCTGCCCGGAAAAAATGCTGCCGAGGACGATGCGCACCAAAAGCACCATCAAGGCGTCGCGGCGGCCGAACCCGTAGAGCGTCACCAGGGTGATGATGTTGGCCAGTCCCATTTTCACGCCGGGAATGGCGACCAGCGGCGGAATCTGTGCTTCAATGATAAAGATGATAAGGGCGATCGCTGTCAGCAGGGCCAACCGTGTCAGCCGCTGTGTGGGGGAAAGATGGGACATGACAGGCCTCCTCACTGTCCGGCGACGGCGTCAAGGCTGTCGGCGTCGGCGTTTTTCTCGCTGAAGCGGATGCTGAGATGATGCGGCAGGCAAACGATCGGTGTTGGCCCGTGGCTGCGAGTGCCCTGGTGCACACAGACCTGGTCCGGGCAGTCGGCATCAATGACGGCGATGCCTTCCGGTGAAACACGGATGGTGTTCTGGGCGCCAGGTTCACCGATGGTGAAGGTTTCGGTGTCGGTGATGGCGCTGAGATCGTAGCTGGCATAGACGTCATCGTTGACGTAAATGGTGGCGATGACCTCGTTTCCGCCGCGCTGCCACCACCATGCAGCCCATCCTGCGGCGGCAAGGAGCAGGACGATGAATGTCAGGAGCACCCAGCGCAGCCAGGGTTTGCGGCGCATCATTGTGCCACCTCCGGTGTGCTGCCGTCGCTCAAGGTGCAGCAGTCGGCAAGACCTTCGCTGATGGTGACGCTGCTGTCGCTTGCAACAAGGATGACGTCAAAATCGTCGCGGTGGGCGCGCCAATAATCGAGCGCCGCCTCTTTGCCCATGATGAAAAGGGCGGTGGAAAGGCCATCCGCCAACGTGCCGTCGTCTGAGACGATGGTCACCGAGGTCAGGCCGCTGTCGGCAGGCATGCCGGTGCGGGGGTCAATGATGTGGTGATAGGTCGTGCCGTTCTGTTCAAAATAGCGCTGGTAGCCGCCGGAGGTAATGACCGCCTTGTCGGCGACTTCGATGGTGGCGATGATGTCGCTGCTGTTGTTCGGGTCCTGGATGCCCACGCGCCAGAGGCTGCCGTCAGGCTTGGTGCCCAGGGTCTGCACATTACCGCCAAGGGAGATGATGCCGCTCGTTACACCATCGGCAGCGAACAATTCCATGACGCGGTCTGACGTGAAGCCTTTGGCGATGCCGCCCAGATCCACTTTCACATCGGCTGGGATGGTGACAGTGCTGCCGTCAATGGTAACTTGCGTGTCATCAACATGGGCCAGCAGTGACTGCAGCGTGGCGTCGTCCGGCACGGTGTAATTGCCGCTTGTAAAGCCCCAGGCTTCCATGACCGGCTCAATCGTGCAGGCGAAAAGGCCGCCGGTTGAGGCAGAAATTTCCTGGGCGCGTTTCAGCAGGGTGATCGTATCGTCGGACAGGGCGGCCTGCTTGTCGGCGTTGAGCCGCGCAATATCGCCGTCGCTGCTGGAAATGGACCAGAGCGTGTCCAGCCGCTCGATCTCGTCTGCAGCATCGTCCAAGGCCGTCTCTGCCTGAGGACCATAAGCGGTCAGCGTCATGACCGTGTCCATCGCGTACAATTCCTGGGACTGGGAGGATGGTGCATCCGTTTCTGCAGATGAGGATGAAGGCACAGCCTCCGTTCCGCAGCCGCTCAGCAAAAGCCCCGCAGTCAGCACACAGCCGATGAGGATTTTTTTCATAGTGAAACCTCCATGGAAGTTAGTTGCAGCTTATTGTATTCTGTATTTTAACATAGCACCGACGTGAAAAGGTGTCAAGAGAAACCTATGGCATTTTGCTTATTGTTTTTCTATGACCGCGCCTGCTGCTATTGCTGTCTTACAGCGAAGATCTTTGCTATACTAATGGTATTATATGATGCAATTGAAAAGGAGGGACGACCATGCGGCTCAATCAGTTTGAAATGATCGTGGCGCTGGAGCATTGCAGCAGTTTGTCGGAGGCGGCAGAGAAGCTGTATATGACACAGCCGTCGATCAGCAAGGCGATTCGTGAACTGGAAGATGAAGTGGGCTATGAGATTCTCAAACGCAAGAAGGACGGCGTGGCTTTCACAGAAAATGGCCGCGAGGTGCTGCGACTGTCAAAAGAAATTTTGGCAGACATTGATAAGATTCGCAATCTGCAGCAGCTGGTAGATGAGAGTGTGGTTGGTGCGATTTCGGTTGGCGGTTCGGGGTACTATGGCAACAAGGTGTTTTCCATGCTGGTACTGCCGCTGAAAACAAAGTATCCAAATTTGTCAATACAGGTGATTGAGTCCTTCAGCACCGATATTGTCACCAAGGTCAGTGAAGGCACGCTGGATTTCGGTGTGGTGATGATGTACTGCAACGACCAGGAGGCATTGATGACGCGCATTCGTGACAGCGGGCTGGCGTATGAAAATTGTTTCAGCGATTATGTCGGCATCTATGCGCGTCCGTCGCACCCGCTGCACAAGCAGGAAGGCGTGACGATGCGCGATGTGCTGCGCTATCCTTATGTGACAGGCGGCAGCCGTCACAGCGTGGATCATGTGTATCATCTGCTTGAGGATTATGGCTATGAGCGAGACGTAGAAATCATCAGCAATCCAAAGCATCGCCTGCTTTATCTCGTGGCCAACGATGGTGTCACGACCATGCCGGAGGAAGCCTACAACAGCGGCGGCGAATGGAAGAAGCAGCTGAAGCCGCTGCGCGTGCGTGATTTTGACTGGTGGTGCGAGGTTGGCGTGGTCTACAGGCCTGAAGCACTGACGCCGCTGAAACAGCAGATGCTGACAGAAATGCTCGAGAAGCTGCAGGTTGAGGCGTGAGCAGCGAAAAAGGCTTGCACAATTCCTATGAAAAGCATATTATTTAGTAGATAGCGATACGCTGTTCCCAGTGGGAGCAGCGTTTTTTACCAACAAAATTAGTAAGAAACGAGGCAATGATTCATGCGTGAATTGAGCAATAGAACGGCGACCTTCACTGATTCGGTGATCCGCCGTATGACAAGAATTTCCAACCAATACGATGCCATCAATCTTTCTCAGGGATTTCCAGATTTTGACCCACCGCAGGAATTGATGACACGTTTGGCAGAAGTGGCACAGGAAGGCCCTCATCAGTATGCACTGACCTGGGGTGCGCAGAACTTCCGCGAAGCGTTGGCGGATAAACAGAAACATTTCTCCGGAATGACGGTTGATCCTGACACAGAGATCGTTGTCACCTGCGGCAGCACCGAAGCTATGATGGCAGCCATGATGTGCGTGGTGAATCCTGGCGACAAGGTCGTGGTGTTCTCGCCATTTTATGAAAACTATGGTGCCGACGCCATTCTTTCTGGTGCAGAGCCCATCTATGTACCGCTGATTCCGCCAACCTTCCGTTTTGACGCGGAGGTGCTGGAAGATGCTTTTCGTCAAGGTGCCAAGGCGCTGATTCTCTGCAATCCGGCCAACCCAAGCGGCAAGGTGTTCAGCCGTGAAGAGCTGGCAGTGATTGCCGATTTGGCCATCAAGTATGATGCGTATGTGATTACTGACGAAGTGTACGAGCATATCGTCTATGCGCCGTATGAACACGCCTATCTGGCAACGCTGCCAGGCATGCGTGAACGCACGATCATCTGCAGCTCGCTGTCCAAAACGTATTCCATCACCGGCTGGCGCCTGGGCTATGTTATCGCTTCACCTGCAATCATCGATCGTGTTAAGAAAGTGCACGATTTCCTCACAGTTGGTGCGGCAGCGCCATTGATGGAAGCTGCAGTCGTCGGCCTGCGTTTCGGTGATGATTATTATAAAGAACTGCAGGCCCACTATACCCACATGAAAGATCTGTTTCTGAAAGGTTTGCGCAACATTGGTTTGGACTTCATTGAGCCGGAAGGGGCTTATTATGTGCTCGTGGATGTGACGCGCTTCCTGCACAAAGATGAAACCGATTTGGCATTCTGCGAACGCTTGGCCAAAGATGTTGGCGTTGGCGCTGTGCCAGGTTCGAGTTTCTTTAACGAGCCGGTGAACAATCTTATTCGTTTCCATTTTGCAAAACAGGACGCCACCCTGGAAGCGGCACTGAATCGCCTCGAAGCCATGAAAGGAATGTGAGTGCGTGACCCTGCAGCAACTTAAATATGTGCTCATGGTTGCCGATAAGCGCTCCATGAATAAGGCTGCGGCGGCACTGTTCATTTCTCAGCCAAGCCTGTCGGCGGCGGTGCGTGACCTCGAAGAAGAAATCGGACTGACGATTTTCATGCGCAGCAACAAAGGCATCACTGTGACAGCGGCCGGCAATGAATTCTTGGGCTATGCGCGCCAGCTGATGGCGCAGTATGCGCTGATCGATGCGCGTTACCTCAGCGGTGCGCCGGTGCGCAAGCGGTTTTCTGTGTCGATGCAGCACTATTCTTTTGCGGTGCAGGCGTTCATGCGGCTGGTGGAACGTTTCGGCATGGATGAGTACGAATTTGCCGTGCATGAGACGAAAACCTACGAGGTCATCGAGCATGTGCGCCGCTTTGACAGTGAGCTTGGCGTGCTTTACCGCAACGCCTTCAACGAACAAGTGCTGATGAAGATGCTGCGTGAGAAAGGGCTGTCGTTTACGCCTCTCTTTGACTGCCACGCTTATGTGTATCTTTGGAAAGGCCATCCGCTGGCAGAGCGCAACCTTTTAACGCTGGATGATTTGGCCGAATATCCCTGCCTGTCGTTTGAGCAGGGAGAGAACAATGCCTTCTATCTGGCAGAGGAAATTCTCAGCACCTATCATTACAAGCGTGTCATCAAGGCTGACGACCGCGCCACCTGTCTCAACATGATGCGCGGTCTGAACGCGTTTACTTTGTGCTCCGGCATCATTTGCGCCGAGCTCAATGGTGGCGATTACATGGCGCTTCCGCTGGACAGCGACGAAACCATGACCATCGGCTACATCAAGCAGAAGGCCATGCCGTTGAGTCCGCTGGGTGAATTGTACGTGGAAGAATTGAAGGCTTTCAAAGATCAGGCGCGCTGAAAACAATGCCCCAACACGTTACAACAGATTAGATCCCTTACAAAGGAAAGGAGCAGCAACGTGCAAAAAATCCTTCTCATTGCCACCGGCGGCACCATCGCTTCCACCAAAACAGCGCAAGGGCTGGCGCCAGGCATCACCTCGCAGGAATTGTACGAGAGTGTGCCGGAAGCGGCCGCATTCTGTACCATAGATACGGTGCAGCTGTTGAACATCGACAGCACCAACGTGCAGCCTGAGCAATGGCTTCTCATGGCCAAGACCATCGAAGACCATTACGACGCTTATGATGGCTTCGTCATCACCCACGGCACCGACACCATGGCCTATACGGCAGCGGCCTTGTCTTATCTTATTCAGCATGCCAATAAGCCCATCGTGCTCACGGGCGCACAAAAGCCGCTGTTGGCACCGATTACCGATGCGAAAAAGAACCTGCTGGATGCGCTCAGCTTTGCCAGCCAGCGGCAATCCGGCGGTGTTTTTGTGGTGTTTTCAGGGCGCGTCATCCTTGGCACCCGAGCCAAGAAACTGAAAACAAAAAGCTACGAAGCCTTTTCCAGCATCAATTATCCGGAAGTGGCGCTTGTCGATCAGGGCCGCATCGTCCAGTATATGACCTTTCACGACGAAAAGCCGGTGACGTTTTATCATGACATGCTGCCAGAGGTGTTTCTGCTCAAGCTGATTCCTGGCATGGACCCTGGCATTCTCGATTACATCGGTGAGCATTACCGGGCGGTGGTCATCGAAAGCTACGGCTCCGGCGGGCTGCCGTTTGCCGATCAACGCAATTTCCTGGAAAAACTCCAAAGCCTGAAAGAACGCGGCTGCCATGTGGTGGTGGCCACCCAGGCCATGCTCGAAGGCAGCGACCTGGGCGTCTACGAAGTCGGGCGCAAAGCCATGGCGGCTTACGACGTCATGCAGGCGTGGGATATGACCATCGAAGCAGTGGTTACCAAGCTCATGTGGCTTCTGGCACAAGACCTGTCCTACGAAGCACTGCGCCAGGCATTTTATACACCAGTGGCACAGGATATTCTCTATACGTTCGACGAGTGAACGGCGCACACTGCATAAAAAAGTAAGAGGCTGCCGCACAAACGAAAATATCGTTTGTGCGGCAGTCTCTTTTCTAGTATACTTAAAATAAATGCCTATGAGAGTT
Source organism: Peptococcaceae bacterium (assembly GCA_019420345.1). Lineage (GTDB taxonomy): Bacteria > Bacillota > Peptococcia > Peptococcales > Peptococcaceae > UMGS1590. Next base: position 22,175 of record JAHZHI010000022.1, on the reverse strand, counting down.
AAGTACATGATTTGATAAAAGGAGTGTTATGGATGCATCTTCAACAATTATTTTATTTGATGGAGGTTGGAAAAACACACTCTATATCGCAAGCTGCAGAAAATCTTTTTATTACTCAGCCAACGCTGAGTATTGCCATTTCAAATTTAGAAAAAGAATTGGGCTGCACCCTGCTGAATCGGACAAAATCTGGCGTGTATCCCACAGAAACAGGAAAAAAGGCCATTTGTATCGCCTCAGAAATCACAACAAAAATAGAAGAGTTAGAGCGTTTGGGAGAACTTGAAAGCAGAGAAGTTTGCATCAATATCTTTTCGATCCCATCCTTAAATGGTGGTTTCCTGCAAGAAGCGCTCATTCGTTTTCATCAGCTGTGTCCATCCGTACAGGTCAATGTATTTGAAGAAAAGCCGCCAATCGCTTTGGCCTGTTATATGAAAGAGATTGCGCATTTGGAATATCCACATTACTATGGTATTTTGGCAGCGACGCCTGAATTGATTCATTCCATATACAAGCGTTCAAAGATAGACATAGAATCTTATTTGTTGAAAAAAGATGAAATATGTTGTTTGATCAGTGCGTCATCGCCACTGGCAAAGGTTGATAAAATTTCGCTCGAACAGTTCTCGGAATATCCGTTGATACAGTATCAATTTATGCCGCATTCTTCAAATCCATTCTATAAAGATGCGGTCATTCTCGATGCCTATGATGCTGTTTTTAAAAAGGGAAAGACGTGTCTCACGGTGGCTTCCCTGGATGTTTTGAAGCAGCTTGTTGTCAATAATGTTGGCATTAGTGCCGTGCCGAAATCGATGCTGTATGGGGATGAAAATTTTATGCAAGGGAAGATAAAAATCCTTCCTTTTGAGGATTTTCATGTTCCACTGGAATATTATCTCATTCATCCAAAAAATTATGTATTAACCGACAGTGAACAAGTATTCATTGACGTTGTTCAAAAAGTGTTTAAACAGCAGTTAATAGGGTAAAAGGTTTTCAATAAAAAAAGTCGACAGAGAGTGTCGACTTTTCTTGTTGTTAGAACAAAAGTTTTGCAATTGGAAATCCAACGACGGTGTAGATGATTAAAGCTATGACACATACAGGCAGCCCCAGTATGATAATTTGCTTAAAGGAAATATATTCTTTGTTCGCATGCATCATTGCGCAGAAAGGCGAGGCTGCAGGCGTGAGAAGTGCAACAAATGCGGCCATTGTAATGGTCATGCAGAGCGCTGTGGTTGGAACATCGGGATATTGCCCTGAAAATGCAACAACGATTGGCATGATGATGATGGCCATGCCGGCGTTGTTCGCAAAGTTTGTCGTAATAATGATGAATGCAATCAGAATCATGACAAAGATAAGATCTGGTTTGTTACCAAGGAGCGGCTGCAGGATCTGAACAAGAAATTGTTTGATGCCAGTGACATCATCAGAGACCGCGTTGCAAATGTACATGGCAGCAGCAACCATGAAGAAAATATCCCAAGATACACCATTTTTGGCAATTTCCTTGAATGCAAACAGCGATTTGCCTTTGATTGGAATAATCATGAGAACAATCAGGCAGATGGAGAAGATACCAATGGAGTTGTAACTTTCCAAGATTTGTTTAATGGCCCAATCTGCTGGCAGGAAGTTTGGAATTAGTAAAAGAAAGATAAACACAAAGCAAGTAATCAGAATAGATTTCTGCTGAATGTTCATTGGCGGCAGCGTATTTTTCTTAAAGTACTCTGGTGTGATGGCTTTCATTTTCGTGACATCAGGACGAACAATGAATTTAATGAAAGCGAGGAAGATGAGCAGAATAATTGCAGAAATAATAAGGTTATAGAGAATGTAAGAGGAGTAATTAACAGATTCGCCAGTGATGGCAGTAAAAGCCCCTGTGATCCCCAAAGCTGCGCCTCGGAAAGGAAAGAGCGGCTGACCAAGGGTGGATGCAAGGTAGATCCCAAAAACAGAAACCCAAATGATTTTATCGTCTTTTTTGTAGCCGAATTCTTTTAAGGTTTCAATCATCAAAGACCATAAAATAAGCAGTGATGCGATTGGCATGGTAAAACCGGAAATGAAAAATGAAGCAACAAAAACGACAAATAAGAAGACGTATGGACGTCCCATAAAACATTTCCGCGTTAAAAAGAAACGTGCCAGGTATTTTGTACAGCCAAATTGCTGAATGGCGCCAAATAAAACCATCCCAAATAAAATACAAATAACCGTGTCACTGCCGACTGCTGCTCCAAACACTTGCTTTACAGCGTTATATCCAGTGACTTCTGGACCGGTATAGCCAGAATATAAGGCAATCAATAGTAAACCCAGGATACTTGGCCATATGCTGTCAAGCGCAGACCATAGATAAACCATTCCTAAAAAAATGCCGCCGATCCACATCCCAACTTCGGTGATCGGTTCAATCGGGTCTAGCTGTGGAAAGCCGATCATCAGGAGCAAGCCGATGACAACATGGACCCAGTAAAGGGGACTTGTTTTTTCAATCTTCTTTGCGTCAGACATTTCAATTCATCTCCTTTAATCCTATCCATACGAAGTGCCGATAAACTTAGAATCAATAAAATAAATAAGTTATATAGTTATTATAATGGTGGCTGTGTTCTAACACAAATTGAAAGGAACAATTCATCTATTGATGACGTTTATAGGGAGCGTGTTGCTCTCAGATCACTATGCCTTTTATGGTTCATCTTTAATAAAATAAAAAAAGAAAGCTGTCATGCAAACAAACATATCGTTTGCATGACAGCTTTTTTTTCATGGAGCGATGATTTTGGAAGTGTCCTCTGGTGATGACGTCGTTAGTTCCTTCTTTAAACGCGGGACGACAAAGAGAAAAAAGACCACGGCGCTGAAGGTGGCGCCGATGGCGTCGGAGATGCTTCCGGCGGAGAAAATATAGCGGATGTCCAAAAGATTTGGCAGCACAAACAGGCAGAGGACATAGACGATTTTTCGGAACACCGACAGGGGAAAGGCCCAGCGCACTTTACCCATGGCGGTGAGCCCGTCGACGAGGGCATACTGCACCGCCACGCCGAGCAGGGCCAGGGTGTACAGGCGCAGGCTGTCGGCGGCCTGCTGGCTCAAGGCACCTTCCGGCAGGAAGAGACCAACGAAAAAGTGCGGCGCCAGCTGCACGGCGATTTGCAGCGCGCCGATATAGAGGGCGCAGAGCACGAACACGCCGAGAAACGTTTGGCGGATTTTCTGGTAATGGCCGGCGCCGTAGTGGTAGCTGAAAATTGTGCTGCAGCCGGTGATGATGCCTTGTGCCGGGCAGAACACGATGGTCAGGAAGCTTTGCACAATGGTGGCGCAGGTGATCAGCTGATCGCCGCTGGCACCGCCGTATTGGCGCAACATGATGTTGAGCAGGATGATGATGAGGTTGTCGAGGATGGTGATCAAAAAGGACATCGAGCCAATGGCAAGAATGCGGCGGCACAGGGTCCACTGAGGGCGGCAGAAATGGAAGCGGATCGCCACCTTGGCCCTGCAAAGCTGCCAGATGACATAGGCCGCCATGCAGCATTGGGCGATCACTGTGGCGGCAGCGGCGCCGGCAATACCCATGCCGCAGCCAAAAATCAGGAGCGGGTCCAGGCAGGCATTGATCACAGCCCCCATTACCACTGAGATCATACCGGGCTTGGCAAAGCCCTGCGCCAGCAGAAATTGGTTCAGACCGGTGCCGAGAAGAGATGCCAGGGTGCCGGAGACTGCAATGGTGAAATAGATCGATGCGTAGGGATACATGGCATCGCTGCAGCCTAGGATATAGAGAAAAGGCCGCTTGACCAGGAGCAGCAGAGCGGTCACCATCACGGCAATAAGCAGCAGAAGAAACACGGCGTTGCCCAGCATGGCTTTAGCGCGTGCCGGGTCCTTGCGGCCCAATAAGATGCTCATGCTGGAGGCACCACCGATGCCGATCATGTAAGCAAAGGCAGACACGGCAGTCAGCGCTGGCGCACAGACGCCGATGCTGGCCAGTGCCGTCTCTCCGACGCCGGGGATTTTACCGACAAAGATCCTGTCTACAATGCTGTAGAGAATGTTGAAAAATTGGCCCAGCATGGCAGGAATGCCCAGCTGGAGAATCAGCCTGCGAATGCTGGTCTCTTCCAGCAGTTTTTCTGTTGAATGAACGTGAGACATTGTCAATATATGAAGCAACCAAGCGGAGAAGCTGTCGCTTTCAACCTTTCTTTGAAATAAAAGCTGCCTTTGCGGCTGTGTTTTTTCAGCGCAGCCATACAAGGCAGCATGACCATCATAACAAGAATGAAGCAAAAAGCAAAGTACGTACCTTGAAGTGCGGTACTTTCCCGTGTGCCAGTTGTTTGTCTCAGCGTGTGTGCATCAGGATTTTTTGGCGCAGGCATCTTGCCTTGAAAAACCACAAGCTTTGTTCTACACTAGAAAGAAAAATTCTGCTGCATGGGCGGCGGATCATTTATTGGAAAAGGAAGGGTAATTCATGATCGAAGAGATTCTTGCGTACAACAAACAATTTGTGGCGAACAAAGACTACGAACAGTTTGCCACCGATAAATATCCGAATAAAAAGCTGGCCATCGTGACTTGCATGGATACGCGGCTGATTGAACTGCTGCCGGCAGCGCTGGGCATTAAGAACGGCGACGCCAAGATCATCAAGAATGCTGGCGGTGTGATCTCCAGCCCATTCGGCAGCGCCATGCGCAGTTTGCTTGTTGCCATTTACGAGCTGGGTGTGGAAGAAATCATGGTCATCGGTCACACCGACTGCGGCGTCAGCCATATCGACAGCGATGAAATGCTGGAAGAAATGAAGAAGCGTGGCGTGCGGCAGCAGGCCATCGATCTTATGCGCTATTGCGGCATTGATTTTGAACGCTGGCTTGCTGGTTTTGAAACGGTGGAAAAATCCGTTGCAGAATCGGTAGAAGTTGTCGTCAATCACCCGCTGGTGCCAAAGGACGTGCATGTGTCCGGTTATGTGATGGACAGCTACACAGGTGGTATGACGCTGGTCTGCGACCACGCTGCAGAGGCCATCGAACAGTAATTGCAGTTGAAGGGGCTGCCGCAAGAAGCGGCGCCCCTTTTTGCGTGCAGCAAGCAAAAAACGATCAGCGCCAAAGCCATCGCAGAAATGTTATGGGGAGCATTTCCAACGCTGCAGCTACCAAAATGCTCCCCAATTTTATGATCAATGCCTCTGGTGCAGATGCTCGAGATTGTTAACAGCAAGACAGCGCCGTGGGGCGCTTTTTTTATGCTCATATGCAAGAAGGCTGCTTGTGAATGCATCGCAGCATTAAAGACGTGCAGGCAGGTCATAGCGGTTGCCAAACAGATGCGGGACAATACGGTATCGATACGTCCAACCTTCGTAATTTTGCGGGATATTTTCTTTATTGGACTGAGAAAATTAAGCGATGTTGGCGACGTAATTCAGAATTTTTTACGACGGGCGTTGCCGCTATAAGCGATGGTTAAGGCATTATGCCCGTTGGGAATGGGCGGCATAAGGAGCGGGAAGTTAACAAATAAAATAGACTGTTATAAACTATAAACAACAAAGGAGATAGATAACAAAAATAAAACTTATTTTAGAGGAGTGTGTTGATTATGCCACCGGTAATTGATCGAGATCTTTGTATCAAATGTGGGACTTGTGCCCAGATCTGCCCATTGGATGTTATCCATGTGAAGGTCGATGAGAACAACGAAAAGGAGATTGTTGTTCAGTATCCTGAAGAATGCTGGCACTGCCGTGCATGTGCTATTGATTGTCCAAAACAAGCCATCAAACTTAGATATCCATTGTCTCATATGATGCTGCATATCGAAGTGAATAAAGAAGAAAGGGGCGTTTGATCATGAAACTCAATGTGAGACAGGATGTCGTAAAAACAGATGTGTTGGTTGTCGGCGGTGGGATCGCCGGGATGCAGGCTGCGATCGCAGCAGCAGAACAAGGTGCAGACGTCATCGTTGCTGAAAAAGCGGACACCAGACGTTCCGGCTGCGGTGCAACGGGTAACGACCACTTTATTTGCTACATTCCAGAATACCACGGCGACGATTTTAATGAAATCATTCGTGAAGTCACAGAAACCCTCATCGGGCCACAGCAGGATTACGATTTGCTGCGTTTGATGATGAAACGTTCGTTTGAACTGGTTCAGAAGTGGGAATCCTACGGTATCAATATGCGCCCTACTGGCGAATACCAATTCCTTGGTCACTCGATGCCAGGCCGTAGACGTTATCATTTGAAGTATGATGGCAAAGATCAGAAGCCATTACTGACCAAGAAAGCAAAATCCTGCGGCGCGAAGATTATGAATAAGACTGTTGTGCATCAGTTGTTGACCAACGACGAAGGCCGTGTCATTGGTGCTCTTGGTATCAATGTTGCCAATGAAGAACCAGAACTGATCACGTTCCAGACGAAGGCAGTGATCATCACCACCGGGAATGCGCTGCGCCTCTATCCTGGCGTGAACCCAGCATACCCATTCAACGTTGCCAACTGCCCAGCTGATACTGGCGGCGGTCAGGCTATGGCGCTGCGTGCTGGTGCAAAACTGGTTAATCTTGATTTGCCATACGTTCATTCCGGCCCTAAATATTTCGCACGTGCCGGGAAAGCTACCTGGATCGGGGTACTCACCGACTTTGATGGCAAGCCAGTTGGTCCATTCGTTACCAAGCCTACCAAAGAATTGGGCGACGTTACCGCTGATATTTGGCAGAACGTTTTCGAAGAAAAGATGGAAGACGGCAGCGGTCCAGTGTATATGAACTGCAGTGAAACCAATCCAGACGATATGGATTACATGATGAACGCCTTCCTTTCCGAAGGGGATTCCTCCATCGTGGATTATCTGGATCAGTACAACATCGATCTGCGCAAGGAAATGGTTGAATTTGGTACTTTTGAGTACAACTTCACCGGCCGTGGCCTTGACATTGGCATTGATGGCAGTGCATCCATCCCAGGTCTGTACGCTGCTGGTAACGCAACCGGTAACGTTCGCGGCGATATCACCAGTGCAGCTGTTTTTGGTCAGATTTGTGGTGAAAGCGCCAGCGCTTATGCTAAGACTGTTGATGATGTTTCTGTTGAAGGCAACCCAGTGATCGATGAAGAAATTACTTTGATCAATGATTTGTTCAGCCGTCCAGAAGGTGCAACGTGGAAAGAAGCCAACTCCATGCTGCAGCAGATCATGCGTGAATATGTCGGCATGAAACTGCGTTCCGAAAGCCTCATGAAGGCCGGTTTGAAATACATTCGTGACCTGCGCAAATATGCACGTGCACAGATGAAGGCCGACAACGCACATGAATTGATGCGTGCCCTTGAAGTGTTCGACCTTATCGATGTTGGTGAAGCCGTTGCCCTGATGAGCGAAAACCGCAAAGAATCTCGTGGTCGCTGCCATCGCCGTTCCGACTACACCTTCACCAATCCATTACTTGGTAATAAATTCCAGACCATTGAAAAAGAAAAGGATGGCACCTTTAAACTTGAATTCCGCGAAAAGATTCGCTAATCAATGAACGAAATAAGGCGCTTCTCTCTTGGACACACAACCGCGAAAGAGAGAAGCGCCTGTTTTCATAAGGGGGTATTACTCATGTCTGCATCGACGGCACCTGCCGCAAAAAATACATCGTATTATATTAAAGCACTTATTACTGTTGTTATTATGTTTGGTTTTGGTCAGCTTCCACCAATTGAACCGATTACCCCTTTGGGCATGAACATTGTTGGGATTTTTATTGGCCTGTTGTTTGGCTGGATGACCATGGGCCTTATTTGGCCGAGCATTATTGGCTGTGTAGCACTCGTGCTCATCGGCGGCATGTCAGTGGCTGATGTGCTGGCAGGTGGCTGGGGGAGCACCACCCAGATGCTCATCTTCTTCATGATTGTTGTTGCTGGTATTGTTGAACAGTCTGGTGTCAGCCGCTTCATTGCGATGTTCCTCATCACCCGCAAATGGGTACTGGGCAAGCCTTGGGTGTTTACCTTTGTATTCCTTGGGGCAGCGTTCCTTTTGGCTGCGGTAACCAGTACCATTCCAACGATCATCATTTGCTGGTCAATTTGGTACAGCATCTGTAATCAAGTAGGTTACAAACCTTATCAGCCATTCCCATCCTTCATGGTTGTGGGCGTGGTTATGGCTGCAACCTTTGGGCTTTCTGTATTCCCATTTCGTCCGGTTGGGATTCTTGTTTTCGGCATCTTAAAAGACCTTTCTGGTCTCAGTGTCAATTACCTCACCTATACTTGCTTTACTTTACCACTTTGCCTGCTTTGTATTCTCGTATTTACTTTGCTGGGCAAGCTCGTGTTCCACATCGATGTGTCGCTGTTGAAAAACCTCAACGAAGATTCCTTCAAAGATGTGGATCTGTCGCTGAATAAACAGCAGAAAGCCATTCTTATTTTTGTAGCTATCCTTATTGTGCTGCTTTTGGTGCCAAGTGTACTGCCACAAACCTTTTTCCTGGCAGCTATTCTGAAAAAACTTGACGCCGTTGGCACGGCCATGATTTTGGTTGCTATAATGTGCGCTTTGAAAGTGGATGGCAAACCGATTTTGAACTTCAAAGAAGTCTGCAGCAAAGGCATGCAATGGGACGTGCTCATGCTGACCGCCGTCGTCATGCCACTGTCCAGTGTGCTCACTGCGGATGAAACTGGTGTCACCGATTTCCTCTTGAAAGTGCTCAGCCCGCTCTTCGAAGGGCGTTCCGCTCTTACATTCCTGATGATTGCTGTGTTCGCAGCGGTTGTCATCACCAACTTTGCGGTTAATAACGTTGTTGGTGCGATCCTCTTGCCGGTGTTCTATCCATTCGCCTTGCAGCTTGGCATTGCACCATTGGCGTTGACTTCACTGCTCGTTTTCACTTGCCATTTTGCGCTGCTTACGCCAGCCGCTTCACCAATGGCGGCTCTCCTTCATGGCAACACACAATGGTGTCGGACGACAGACATTTACAAGTATGGTTTCCTCATCGTTATCTCCTCAATGATCGTTTCCTGGGTGGCAGGTATTCCATACGCGTTGTTCCTGTTCCAGTAAGGTGAAAATGTCGGCATTTGACAGAACCTGTTCGCAGGTTCTGCTTTTTTGTGCGCTGGTAAAACTTTACAAAATCTTTACCAAAATCCTGTAATGATCGCAACAATCTTATGTTAAGATGTCTAAAGTGTTAAAAAGAAGGGAGGAATATTGCACATTGAAAATTAAATTTGAAGACATTAAAAACGATGAAACCATTCGCGTGTACATTGAGAAAGCAGACCGCACCCTCATGGGCATGGGTTTTACCGAACACAGTTTTGCACATGTAACGCATGTGGCATCGGTGGCTGGAAAGATCCTCAAAGACTTGGACTATCCAAAACACGACATTGAGATTGCTCGCATTGCTGGTTACATGCACGACATCGGTAACGTCGTCAATCGTCATGACCATGCGCAGACGGGCGCGCTCATGGCAATGCGCATTCTCGATCACATGGGCATGAAGCCGGAAGATGTCGCCGCCGTCATTACCGCCATTGGCAATCACGACGAGCCAAACGCTTACCCAGTCGATGCCGTCACTGCGGCCATCATCATCGCCGATAAGACCGACGTGCGTCAAACCCGCGTGCGCAATAAAGATGCATCAACCTTTGATAAACACGACCGCGTCAACTTCGCCGTCAAGCAAAGTGTTGTTAAAGTCGACAAACATCTCATCCAAGCATCACTGAAACTCGACAAATCGGTTTGCTCCGTCATGGATTACTTTGAGATCTTTCTCGAACGCATGATCCTTTGCCGCAAAGCCGCCGAACAACTCGGCTGTGAGTTTGCACTTGTCATCAACAAAGAACGCGTCATCTAAAAAACAGCAAGGCACCTGTCGCCAGAAAGGTCCTTGCTGTTTTTGTGTTTGCACATAAAAACACGCACCCGTTTGGGTGCGTGTAGTGGATCATGACACGTTTTATTGTGAGAATATGTCATGGTTCCAAAGGAGAGACACGATCAAACTATTTTTCAAAAATAACAGTGTCATTATTGATGGTTTGTTCAACGAATTGTCCATTTTGAACTTCTTGAGGAGTTAATCCTAAGAATTCTTGAGTTAGAGGGTTGACATTGAGAATCGCAAAGTCGGCTTGTTTTCCAACGCTGATGGAGCCCTTTATATCTTCATCAAAGTTTTGCCATGCGCTATTGATGGTAACGCATTTTAATGCTTCGTAAGCACTAATACGTTCATCACGCGTATCATATTGCTTGTTGCTCCAATCGGTGATGCGTTGATCGTTGTCACTGGAACCGTCTGCAGACCCACGGCCAATCGCTTGGCCATCTCTGGTGATGCGGGTTGCGGCATTGTAGACAGAGAAGAGCATCTTTGGTGGTGCAACTGGACTATCTTGGTGCATAGTGACGTTGATTCCCATATCGTCTGCCAGAGTATCGCGCATTGGACTGATACGTTGCCCTCTGTCAGGACCTAAGGTTGAGTAGAGATGGTAGTCTCCGTAATAGAAAACATGATCAGTGAAATAAGAAATGTTAAGCCCGAGATCTTTACATTCTTGTAACTGTTTGTCGGTAATGGTTTGGCTATGAATGATAACGGGACGAATTCTGTCTTGCATGGCTTTTATAGCTTCCTTATCATTCAAATCTACGCCATTAGCGATCAGCGCATTTCTGTAGCAATCAATGAATTGTTGAATGGCACCGGTACCATTAGCGTGGCAATGGAATTGGACGCCTTCCTTCATAAGATTGGTGAATCTTTCAGTCAAAACTTCGGAATCGATAATTTTACCTTCTGCTTCACCCCACCACCAAGCATTGCTTGCATCTTCATTGGTAAGCAGTGTTTCATTGGCATCGCGATAGTATCCGCCGCCGGATGGGTCGTTTTCGTCAACAGCAAACCAAGCCGTTTTTCCTTGTGGAGAACCATCTAAGAACATTTTTACAGCGCCATATTTTAGGTTGTAGTCATCGTTGTATGTACTGTTTGCAGTCGTGGTGCCGTTAAGAACTTCAGCGCGTTGGTCATAACCAACCAAACTGGTGATATCGATGATGCGCTCGTCTTCTGGAATTCCTTCCATTAGTGCAGTTCTATCACCGCCGCCACCACCGATAATGCCACTAGCGATGCCATAACTAGCATAGACATCCATTGCATTTTCCAATACAGTGGAAGGACTTGCTGTTCTGGTTGATTCGGTTGAATTAAATCCGAGTTGTGAAATAACAAAACTACCGTTTTCATTCAACAATCCGGTGTATTCACCGTTTTCATCTTTTGGCCAGTTGACGTCCGGATTTGCAAAGTCTTCTAATCCTTTTTCTTTAACAGCTTTTTCTAAAAGTTCCATCCCTAAGCTGTTAACAACGGACAAGTGTCCGCTTGCATGGCTATACATAATAGGATAGTCGGTGGAGATCATGTCTAAGACTTCTTTGGTAGGCATAGCATATGGTGCTAAACCCATTTCTTCCCAGCCATCAACGAATGCAGTATTGTCATAACCACTGGTTATAAACCAATTTTTGCCGCCTGGTTCAATAGGGCCGTATACACTGTCATAAGTATGGTCGTTTACCCAAGCGTCAAAATCTTTTTTACCGATTGCAACAAGATTTTCTAAACTTGTTACACCTGCTGAAGGAGATGCACTAACATAACGACCTACACTGTCAATATGGCTATGGGCATCAACGAAAGCGGGGATCATGGTTTCACCTTTCAGATCGACGTCTTCATAATCCGCATCAGCCAAGAGCGTTTCTAATTTGGCAACGTCTTCATCGCTATAGGCAACAGCGATAATGTAACCATCACCGGCAAGTACAGCTTTTGCATAAATTGGTGCACCATTTTCATCTTCACCAGTATTTTCATCGGCAGTGATAATGTCACCATTATGATAATAAGTTACCTTATCATAATTGCTGAGATCAATTTCGTCAGAAATGGTTGCCCCCGTTCGCATGAGGATGGTGGCATATTGTGCTCTGGTTGCACTGTTTTGTGGCGCGAGCAAGGTGTCGGTCATACCACCAATTATCTTGTTTTCCAAACCCCAGATAACAGCATTTTTTGCCCAGTCAGAAACGGTGTTGGCATCAGAGAATTTGTCAAGAATTGCATCATCACTGGTAGCAACATTTTCATCGTTCTTTTCAGCAAAACGCTGCATAAATGCGACGAGCTGTTCTCGTGTTACAGGATCGTTTGGTCCAAAGGTTTTCGCATCGTAGCCGCCGACCATGCCTTGTTCAGCACCCCAGGAAACGGCCTGCGCATACCATTGATCAGCTGAAACGTCTGTGAATGAGGATTGGCCATCATTTTGCGGTGAGCCGCTTTGTCGCCACATAACGGTAACAACCATGCCACGAGTTACATTTTGCTCTGGCCCAAATTGATCATCAGCCACACCAACAAGAAGACCATTGGTTGTTGCATAGTCGACAGCTTCTTTATACCATGCGTCGTTGGCAACATCTGAAAAAATCGGTGGTGGCGTGTCTTCAGCGAAACTTGCGATTGGTATTAAGGTCAACAACATGGAAACAGTTACTAAAAGGCTGACAGCTTTTCTACTACGTTTTTTGTTTGATCGCGTCATTGTAATCTAACCTCCCTATTTTGCAATGATTCATGATATTGTTAGGAGCTCATGTGCCGTTTGGTCGTTCCTCCTTGTTGACGAATTATGAGGCTCCTTTATAAACCTTAAAATGACCTTAATGTCATAACTGATTTTTATTATATCAATAAGCAGATGCAACGTCAATTATTTTTCTGATTCATTTGAAAATTACGGTAAATAGAGACTAATATAGGATAAAAGAATAGGACCCTATCACAAAGAAGAATGACTGTGATAGGGTCCTGGTGATTATGCAGTTTTACAGTGTCGCTTCGAAGAAGGCGCGGTAGGCGCGCATGGTGAAGTAGAGGTCGGCTTTGCTGGCGAGTTCGATTGGAGCGTGCATAGAGAGCATTGGCACGCCGCAGTCGACGACTTCTGCACCGCGTTCGGCGAGGATGTAGGCGATGGTACCGCCGCCGCCTTCGTCGACACGGCCAAGTTCGCCGGTTTGCCATGGCACGCCGGCGGCGCTGAAGGCGCTGCGGAGTTTGGCGAGAAATTCAGCGTTGGCATCGTTGGAGCCACTCTTGCCACGGGCACCGGTGTATTTGCAGAGGGCAACGCCTTTGCCAAGGAAGGCGGTGTTGCGTTTGTCCATGACGTCTGGGAAGGTTGGGTCCAGTGCGGCAGTGACATCGGCGGAGAGGACGTAGCTGTTTGCCAAGGCACGGCGTACGCTGAGTTCGGTGTCTTTGCCGGCGAGGGCGAAGAGCTCAGCGAGGATGTTTTCAAAATAACGCGCGCTCATAGAGGTGTTGCCGACGGAGCCGATTTCTTCTTTGTCGACAAAGAGACCGACAGCGGTGGTTTCTGGCTTTTCTACGCCAAGCAGGCCCTCAAAGGCAGCATAGGCGCAGGAGCGGTCGTCGTGACCGTGGGCAGCGATGAGGCCGCGATCGAGGCCGACATCGACAGCGTTTTGCGCGGGCACGAGTTCGAGTTCGGCGAGCAAGAGGTCTTCTTCTACAAGGCCGTACTTGTCGTGGAGGGCGCGCAGAATAGCAGCTTTGATCGGTTCTTTTTCATCGTCGTCATCCATTGGGATGTGGCCGATGATGGCGTTGAGCTGTTCGCCGGTGATGGCTTCTGAGAGTTTCATGTCATTTTGACGTTTGCCAAGATGTGGCAGAATGTCGGTGATATAGAGCACAGGGTCGCCAGGTTCGTCGCCGAGGCGCAGGGTCACTGGAGTGCCGTCAGCGGTGTAGGCGAGGCCGTGCAGCGCCAGAGGCAGGCAGGTCCACTGGTATTTTTTGATGCCACCATAGTAGTGGGTTTTGAGCAGAGCCAGTTCGCTGTCTTCGTAGAGCGGATGGGCTTTGAGGTCGAGACGTGGCGCGTCGATGTGCGCACCGACGATGTGCATGCCTTGTTCCAGTGGCTTTTCGCCAATGACGAAGAGCACGACGGCCTTGTTTTTATGGTTGTAGCAGATCTTTGTGCCGGCAGCAGGCAGGGTGCCGCTGGCCAAGACATCCTCCAGCGGTACAAAACCAGCGGCGCGTGCTTGACGTGTCATTTCTGCGGCGCATTCACGCTCGGTTTTGCCGGTGTCGAGAAAAGCTTTATAGCGTTCGTTGTAAGCAAAGAGCGCGTCGCGCTCGCTGTCACTCAGTCCTTTCCAAAGACTTGGGCAGGTGTATTCAAATTCCATGATTCATGATCTCCTTTCGTGGTGCCCTCCAGCGGCGGCTGCCGTATGGGGTGGCAATTATTGGTGGAACATGGTACAATCAGTATAGCATGAAATGAAGCTGGATGACAGGTCTCAGCAGCTGGGGAAGGATGGAGAATCTTGAAGAAAACAATCAATCTTGTGACGGCCATCATTGACTTTGTCATGGCGATCATTATGATGATGGTTGCTGTGAGCGGTCATAGTGTGCTGGCCTTTGTCTTTGCGGTGATTTTTGTAGGGATGGGCGTGTATTTTCTGCGTTATTACGAACGCCAGCGCCGGCTTGATCTTATGACAGAAGAAGAACGGGCTGCGTTCTTTGAGAATGGCGGCGCCATCCTGATGCCGAAAGAAATGGAACGCCTCAATGCTGAGAAAGAGGAAAAAGAAGGGTTCACCCGAAAACCAAAATCATAAATCAATTGTTGTGGAGACACCGTCTGAGGGGATCGGTCCAATCAGAGGGTGTCTCTTTTTGTCCACTAACGGGGGACAGACCGGAGAAAAATTTCACGAAACTGCCTGAGAATGTTTGCAACCATTTTGTTACATATGTTATAATAACCAAGAGCCTAAAGGAGGGAGATCCCGATGGTCCATTATTTATTATTAAGGTTCAAAGAAAATGCGCTGACGGAAAGCATCATTGATGTTTTCGCGGATAAGTTCGAGCAGCTGGAAAAGCAGCACGAAGGCATCGTCAATCCACAGGTATACCGCAATATTGTTGGGCGGGAAGGCAATATGGATCTGATGATTACTATTGAACTGCGCAGCCTTGAAGATCTCAAAATATATCTGGAAAGTCCAGAACATAAAGAGCTTCAGGAACGGTATCAGGACATTGTCGAGCTGCAGGTCAGTTTTGACCATAACTGATCGTTTAATGCAGCATGGTTTAGATTTGGTGTTACAAAAGATGTTTATGCAGAGGCCGGCGGCCTCTGTTTCTTTTTTTGCAGAAACCCTGCAGCCTGTGTGCTGCGGGGTTTTTCTTTGTTTTGCGGCAGTGTGTCATGGTCATGATAGCGTTTTCTTTGCAAAAAATGCTTGACGCGGAAAAATTGCATCATGTATAATAGCTGTACTAGGAATGATAGTACACTAGTACAGCATGGAGAAAGGAGGACATTGCATGTTCCGAATCAACCAGCGCAGCGCACAACCGATCTATGAGCAAATCCTGGAAAATATCGAAAATCTCATCATCAGCGGTGCGCTTCTCAAAGATGAGCAGCTGCCAAGTGTGCGGTCTGTGGCGAAAGATCTTGCGGTCAATCCCAACACCATTCAAAAGGCCTACGGGCTGCTTGAAGAGCGCGGCATCATTTATTCTCGTCCGGGCCGCGGCAGTTTTGTGGCTGTTGACGGCAGCGAATTAAAAGAACAACGTTTGCCGCAGGCATTTACACAGCTCGATCAGGCAGTGGATGTTTTGAAAGAATTGTATGTATCGCTTGACGATATTCTGGCGCGGGTGACAACGCGCTTTCAGTCTGAAAAAGAAGGAGGAGAGAGACTATGATTACGATTGATAACGTGACCAAGCGCTTCGAGAAGCACTTTGGTGTGCGTGGAGTGGACACAGAGATTCCCTCTGGCTGCATTTACGGCCTGGTCGGCTCAAATGGCAGCGGCAAATCCACGCTGCTGCGTTTAATGGCGGGCATCTATCGTCCCAACAAAGGCAGCGTGCAGATCGATGGTGCACCTGTGTTTGAACAGCCACTGACGAAAGAACGCATGTTTTACATTTCTGATGATCAATACACCGATCGTCACAGCTCCATCGCTCAGATGGCTCAATGGTACACACGCATCTATCCTGATTATGATAAGAAGCTTGCCTTTGACATGGCGGAACGTTTTGGCCTTGATGCCAAGGCACCGTTCAAAACCTACTCCAAGGGGATGCTGCGCCAGGCGCACATCATTCTTGGGCTGGCAGCAAAGCCAGCAGTGCTTCTGTGTGATGAAACGTTCGACGGGCTGGATCCTGTGAAACGGCGCGCTGTGAAAAATATTTTTTCGGATTTAGTGCTGGATGTGGGCACGACGGTTGTCATCGCCAGCCACAATCTGCGCGAGCTTGAAGACATTTGCGACCATATCGGGCTCCTGCATCAGGGCAAGCTGGTTTTTCAGCGTTCGCTGGATGACCTTGAAAGCGACATCTTTAAGCTGCAAACAGCGTTTAAGATGGTGCGGCGCCGCGAGGATTTTGCTGCCCTCCAACCGCTCACCTTTGAACAGCGCGGCCGCATGATCTCGATGATTGTGAGGGGCAATCAGGAAGAGATCGAGGCAAAGATCCATGCTATGGCGCCGCTGTATGCAGAGATGCTGCCGCTGACGCTGGAAGAGATCTTTATTACTGAAATGGAGGTGCTCGGTTATGACATCGAAGACATCTTACAATAATCTCGGTAAAAATGTGCGCGACCAGCTGCACAAGATGCGCAGCTTCATCTTGCTCTTGGGTGTCATTTATCTGGCAGCGGGGCCTGCTTGGATGCTTCTGCAAATGACGAGCTACAGCAGCTATAACAATATAACGCTGCTTGCTAATTTCTTTATTGGGTACTTTACGGCGTTTTATTACCTGGCATTGGCGCTGGGGGTTGTTGGCGGTCTCTATGCCACCCGCTACCAGAACGTACCGAATCAGTCGAACTTCTACCATAGTCTGCCAATCACGCGTCAAGGTTTGCTGAGCGCACGCATTTTGGCGCTGCTTCTGGTGCAGCTGCTGCTTTTGATCGTGGTTACTGTGGTGGATATTGTGGTGGTCTGGGTCACTGTGCCAGCACTCAGCACGGCATTGGCGGCCAACCTGACAGCGGCGGCTGGTCTGCATTTCTGCTATATCATGCTGGTGTTTCTGCTTTCTCTGGCAGTGACCTTGTTTGCAGGACAGCTTACTGCCAATTCAATGGGGCAAGTGCTGATGACAGTTGTGCTGCATGTCAGTGTACCGTTGATAGGCTTAATCTTCATGAGCATTGCTGGCGCTTTCAACAACACCATTGGCCAAGTTGGACTGATGGAACATCTGACACGCTTTAACATTCTCACAGGATTCATGGGAACAAACGTTAATGTTCGGGCACAGCTCAATGCACTAAATCCTGCATTGGTCAGTTCTGAAAATGCCAGCAACTTTGCACCATCACTATTGACGTGGCCGCTTGTAACGACCATTGTGTACATTGTCTTGATTGCACTGCTCTTTGCAGCCACCTATGCGCTCTATCAGCGCCGTGCTGTGGAAAAAACAGGTGACACCCTGATTTATCCGCATGTCGGCAGTGTCATTAAAGCGGTTTATGTGTTCCTGGGCGCTGTGTTATGCGGGATTTTCTTTAGAGAAATGATTACCGAAAACATCGTTGGCCTTGTTATCGGCGCTGTCATTGCCATGATTGTGGTGCATATGATTGCCGAAATGGTGTACAGCATGGATGTAGACGGTGTACGCCGACACTATATCAGCACCATCGTGGGGCTTGTGGTTGCCCTCGCTGTGATGCTCGGATTCCAGAGCGGAGTGCTCAGTCTTGATCAGCGTCTGCCAGATGCTTCAAGCGTAAAAGGCGCCATATTGACCAGTGACAATGCGAGCAATCGTCCAACCGAAGTATCAAATCGCTTCGCTTCTGATCCGGAAGTGATCGAAAAAGTCATGACTGCCGCAGAGCAGGCAAAGGAAAAAAATTACGTGATCCAAGACAATGAGGAAGACGTTCCAAATCTGACAACCCTCACGCTGACCTATAAGACCTTCTTTGGTCAGAATACACGCAATTACACCCTCACCGAAGAAGATGCGCAAGCCATCATGACCCCATTGCTGAATGATGCAAAAGTCAGCCAGGCAACATGGGCCAATCTGATGGACGCTGATATCAACGATATTCTTGAAATGACCTATTCTCCGGTTCTGGCTGATTATATCGGCGGCTACAGCACCTATCTTATTCAGATGCCGCAAAATAAAGGCACTGTTCAAGCAAACACTTCGCTTGTTAAAGATGAGAAAGACGGGATGCGTCGGGCGGAAGCGCTGCTCAAAGCTGTGCAGAGCGATCTCGGAAAGCGCAGTGCGGATGTTTACCAGACACGTGTCATCGGCAGCATCATGTACAGCGCGCTGACCAAAGACGCGTATGGACAAAATAGCATTGATTGGAGCGACAACCTGACGCTCTATGAAGGAGATACAGCCACAGCGGCTCTGTTGAATCAATGGCGTGAAGAAGGCTTCCTGGAAAATGAGACTGATCTGTTAAACGAGATGCTTGGTCGTTATGAAGTGGGTGTTTATCATCCGAACGAAGAAGCATCCCGTGCCAACCTCCTGGGTACCGTCAGCCTTGACGACTTCATTGCTGCCTACCTTGCTGGTGACATCATGACCGATAATCAAGTCATCAATTATGGCGCCGACGTGCAAGACGATATTCTTCTCGTCCTCAGCGATGGCCCTGCCGATGATGAAACCGCTGCCCTCGTTGGCAACTTCTACCTTCGCAAAGACGCAGAACTGAACATCCAACCAGTATCATAAGAACCACAAGGCCCCGCACCATAACATGGTGCGGGGCTTTCGTTTTTGGTAAAATTGCTCGTAAGATATCACTGTGCTAAAATGGAAAAATAGGTATTACTGTTTGATAGGAGTGGGTGGTATGGAGATTCGGGTGCTGCGGTATTTTTTGGCGGTGGTTCGCGAGGAAAGCATTACGAAGGCGGCAGATGTGCTGCATATCACGCAGCCAACGCTGAGCCGGCAGTTGGCGCAGTTGGAGCAGGAAGTGGGCGTGAAATTGTTCGATCGTGGGGCACGCAGGGTGACGTTGACAAACGAGGGGTTTTTGCTGCGCCGTCGGGCGGAAGAAATTTTGCAACTTGTCGATAAGACGGAGCAGGAGCTTGCGGCACAGGATGCTCAGGTGGAAGGAAAGATTTCTCTGGGCTGCGGGGAACTGGCGTCGACGCAGCTGTTGTTGGAGTTGATTTCTTCTTTTAGAGAACGTTATCCGCATGTACGGTTTGAGTTGTTTACAGCTACGGCTGATCTTGTAAAAGAACAAATGGATCAGGGCCTCTTGGACATTGGCTTGCTTTTAGAGCCAATTGATATGGAGCGCTTTGAGTATATTCGCTTGGCAAAAACTGAGCGCTGGGTAGCACTCATGAATCCAAAGGATCCGCTGGCGGCGCAGGATCATGTAACAGCGAAGGATTTGATGAAGCTGCCTTTGATTCTTCCGCATCGTATGAGTGTTCAGAGTGAATTGGCAAGCTGGTTTGGTGATTATTATCATCATTTAAACATTGTGCTTACTGGAAATTTAAGTACGAATAGCGCGTTTTTGGTTCATCAGGGATCGGCGTATTCATTGGTGATCGAGGGATCGGTATCATTTTGGGATCCTAAGAAGATTGTGTGTCGCCCCTTATATCCTGAACTTTTAACGACGAGCATGCTTGCATGGAAACGGGGGCAGCCGTTTAGTTTGGCGGCAACCAAGTTCATTGACCATATAAAATGCTCTTTAAGCATGGGAGCGCATGAAAACTAGGTATTTGTTCTGAAAAAATAGTTGTTCTATGATAGAAGTATCTTTAAAGGCATTGCCCGTAAAGATACTTTTTTATTTAACAGATATGAAGAATGTAGTTGTCATTTTGATCGGTTATGGAGGTAACAACCATGAGTTTTACAGTATTTATGCCAACAAAATGGATCTTTGGTACAGGTGCGTTGGACGAATTGGGCAAGCAGACGCTGCCAGGAAAAAGGGCGTTATTGGTGACGTCCGGTGGGCGTTCAGCCAAGGAAAGCGGTGCGCTGGACCGCGTGCAGGCGCAGTTGGCACAGGCTGGTGCGGAATATGTATTGTTTGATCGTGTTGAGGCCAATCCGTTGAAAACCACTGTTATGGCAGGCGCGGCTTTTGCACGAGAGCAGTCGTGTGATTTTGTTGTGGCTTTGGGCGGCGGCAGTGTGATGGATGCTTCTAAAGCGATTGCCTCTATGGCAACGAACAGCGGTGATCTGTGGGATTATGTTATGGGCGGCAGTGGAAAGGGGACAGTTCTGACAGAACAGCCCTTGCCTGTCGTTGCTATTACGACCACCGCTGGCACTGGCAGTGAAGTGGATCAGTTTGGCGTCATTTCGAATGATGAGACCCATGAAAAAATCGGCTTCGGTGGGTATGACAGCTTGTTTCCTGTGTTGTCCATCGTTGATCCTGCGCTTATGGCGACCGTGCCGCCGCAGCTGACAGCATTTCAAGGTTTTGACGCGCTGTTTCACAGCACAGAAGCGTACATTTCTAAATCTGCCAATTTGTTTTCAGATATGGTGGCCCTGACAGCGATTGAAAATGTTGCCAACAATTTGGCTGCCGCTGTTCAAGATGGGGCGAACATGGAGGCGCGCGAAAAGGTGGCATTTGCCAATACGCTTTCCGGCTATTCTATGGTGACAGGATCGTGTACCAGTGAACATTCTCTGGAACATGCCATGAGTGCTTATCATCACAATTTGCCGCATGGTGCCGGTTTAATCATGATTTCGAAGGCGTATTATCAGCATTTTATCGATCAGCATGTTTGCGATGAACGTTTTATTAAAATGGCACAGGCCATGGGCATGCCGGAAGCTGACAAGGCCCAGGATTTTATCACCATGCTTGAAAAACTGCAAATAGACTGTGGCGTTAACCATCTAAAAATGTCGGATTATGGCATCACCAAAGATGAATTTGCAGTCCTGGCAAAAAATGCGCGTACTACCATGGGTGTTCTGTTTGATGCGGACCCGGCGCCATTAAGTGATGAGGATTGCGTTCGTATTTTTGAAAAATCTTATTGTTAAATCTTAGAAGACAAAAAAGCCCTTGATTGTGCGTTTTTGTGCACAATCAAGGGCTTTCGTTTATGGACCGGTTAGCGTGTATGGGCTTCTTTTTCGGATTTTAAGATGCTGCCGTCAGCGGCATTGATTTCGTAGTCGTATTCGGTGTCTTGGGTGGCGAAGTCTACGCTCCATTCATTGTGGCCGTTGTCACGGTCGTACTCAACATTGACGTAAAGGACATCGGCTTCAGCAAGGCCTGCATGCTGCAGGGCGATGGATTTGGCTTCATCTGCGGTGATTTCGCCTTCAGCCTGCGGGCTTGTGGTTTGGCTGGCGTTGCTGTTTTGCTGGGTGCTGTTGCTGGTTGTATTGCCGCTGCGTCCAGTTTCACGGTCAACGGAGAGGATGGCACCGCTTTCTGCGTCAATTTCGTAGTCGTATTTGGTGTTGTCAGCAGAGGCGATGAATTCAATGTCGTATTGGCTGCGTCCGTCATCGCGGTCGAGTTTGGTTTTGGTGAAGCTGACGTCGTTTTGCTTCAGACCGGCGTCTTCAAGAGCGATGCTTTGCGCTTCTGTTTCGCTGATGGCTGCACTGGCATTGCTGCCTTTGTTGGTGAAGTAGTAACCAGCGCCAATGCCGATGACGGCAATGAGGGCGACTGCAACAATAATACCGATAATTTTTTTCATGATGGGTTCCTCCTTTTATGATGGTAGATACTATCTATAATAATGTGAACTTGCTTTGTTAGGTTTAGTATAGCTTTTCGGTGGGAAAATGCCAATAACAAAAGGGTAAATTAAAGATAAACTTTTGTTAAACTGTTTTTCATGGCGAATTTACAATCTAAGTGCAACAAAAAATGACTCATAGAACTTCTGGTA
>JAHZHI010000021.1 GCA_019420345.1 Peptococcaceae bacterium | reverse complement strand
CTTCGTCAACCCCTTTTTTCATCTTTTTTTGCTTTTTCTTTTCTTTTTCTTGGTTTTCTTTGTTTACTGCCTATTTTTGCGGTTCCATGAGCATGGTGTATTTGTTGCTGTGATCTTTTTCTTTCATTATATAGGCAAATTTTGAAAATGAAAAAAGCAGAGGCTTACGCCTCTGCTTTTGAGTGTTTGGAATCGCGTGATTAGAAAATGCCCTGTTCCATCATTGCAGTAGCAACCTTCTGGAAGCCAGCGATGTTAGCACCAGCAACGAGGTTGTAACCAAAGCCATATTCTTCAGCTGCAGCAGCTGCATTGTCATGGATGGTCTTCATGATGCCACGGAGCTTGTTGTCTACTTCTTCTTCAGTCCAGAAGAGACGTTCGCTGTTCTGGCTCATTTCGAGTGCAGATACACCTACGCCACCAGCGTTAACGGCTTTGGAAGGAGCCATGATGATGCCCTGGCTCTGGATGTAATCCATTGCATCGTTGGTAGTAGGCATGTTAGCAACTTCGATGTAGTACTTAACGCCATTAGCAACGATCTTCTTAGCCTGTTCCATGTCAACGTCGTTCTGAGTAGCGGATGGCATAGCGATATCAACCTTAACGCCCCATGGTTTTTCACCTGGATAGAAAGGTACGCCGAACTTATCAGCATAATCCTGAACTTTGTCGCGGCCGGAAGCACGCATTTCGAGCAGGTAAGCGATCTTTTCTTCGGTGTTGATACCATCTTCATCATAGATGTAACCGTCTGGACCAGACAGGGTAACAACCTTAGCACCTGCTTCGGTCATCTTGGTGCAAACGCCCCATGCAACGTTACCGAAACCGGATACGGAAACGGTCTTGCCTTCGAGGGTGTCACCGCAATGTTTCATAACTGCATCTGCGAAGTATACAGCACCGAAACCAGTAGCTTCTGGACGGATCAGGGAACCGCCGTAGCTCATGCCCTTACCAGTCAGAACGCCGTTTTCGAATGCGCCGCGGATACGACGATACTGGCCATAGAGGAAGCCGATTTCACGGCCGCCAACACCGATGTCACCAGCAGGAACGTCGACGTCTGGACCAATGTGACGATAGAGTTCGGTCATGAAGGCCTGGCAGAAACGCATGATTTCGCCATCACTCTTACCACGTGGGTCGAAGTCAGAACCACCCTTGCCGCCGCCGATTGGCAGACCAGTCAGAGCGTTCTTGAAGATCTGTTCGAAGCCCAGGAATTTAATAATACCGATGTATACGGATGGGTGGAAACGAAGGCCGCCTTTGTAAGGCCCGATAGCACCGTTGAACTGTACACGATAACCACGGTTTACATGAACTTCACCGTTATCGTCTACCCAGGTAACACGGAAGCTGATCTGGCGTTCAGGTTCGGTCAAGCGACCAAGAAGGTTGGTTGCTTCATATTCAGGATGTTGTTCAACAACACCTTCGATGGATTTGAAAACTTCTTCTACTGCCTGCAAAAATTCTGGTTCATTGGCATTACGTTTTTTAACGTTTTCCAATACGCGTTCCATATAAGCGTTCATTTTTTGCATTCCTCCCAAAAAATAAATTACGGAATAATTCTGAATGAACTTTCCATTCACTCTACTTCCATTATAGGTTCACAAGATGGCATTGTCAAAAGGTATCTTTATTTTCTGATAAAAAGATGCGAGGTCTAACGAGTTACAATTATTTATTGCAACAATTAGTAGTTTTTTTAATCATACTATTGGTTTTTGTAATAAAAAAACCTTCCTACGATGAAAAATCATAGGAAGGTTTGTGCATGTGATGTCATTATTATTTATGATGTGGAACAGCAATGCCTTCGACTTCTTGTGCGATGGTCGCAACTTTTTCCTGAAGAGCGGTAGAACTGTAGTAGTCTTTCCGTTTAATGAGGAAGAAGATAATGCCAATGATCACCCATACCGCCAAGAATCCCCATGCATGTGGTGACAGGAACCCTGGTGAAAATGGCAGAATAAGCAGCAAAATAAAGACGACGGCAAAGAATACGCCAGCACCACTAATGATCATTTGCTTGACATTACCTTCGCGGCGTGCTGTTTTCAACGCTGCACTGGTGGCATAAAGGAACCCTAAATCCGCACCAATGGAACTCATATCAACAAGCCAGCCAAGCACTTCACGCCCAAAGAATGGCGCAATGACGGCAAGAATCATCATGAAGATGATGCCGAGACGTGGCACATGATGCTTATCATCCAATTTTTTGAAACCACTTGGCAACGCTTCTGCAATAGCCATGGAGTACAGCAAACGACTGCCGGAAAGATAGAAAGCATTCAGACCTGAAACGATCCCGCAAAGCATAGCAATAGCTAAAAGAATCAAGCCAACGGTACCGATCAGCGATTGAATAGCGGCACCTGTTGCCCAGTTGCTGTTGTCGACGATGAATTGTTCCCATGGTGCTACAACAGCGGTGGCAATATTCATGACCATATACATGAGTGCCGATACAGAAATAGAAGAAACAAGCAAAGCAGCTGTTTTCTTATTGGAGAAGGCAAGCTCTTCTGATGCCTGCGGAATGCAGCCAAAACCCACATAAGCCCATGGCGCCAAAGCTGCCACGGCAAAGATGGATGCCAAAGCTGTTTTGTCTGGTGCAAAATATGGCTGGAGGTTGCTCCAATCCACACCGCCCATAAGAATGGCTGCCGCAATGATGAGCATGCTGCCGCAGAGGCCAACGGTAACAGCAGTACCAAACCAGCTGGCTGCTTCTACACCACGCATGTTGATAAAACCAACGATAACAATGGCAGCAATATCGACGAGCAATTCACCACCATAAACGGTCCATCCTGCAATCTCATAAAGTGGCCATTGCTGCAGAGGGCCTGAGAAAATATAACGTGCAACCAAACCAACAGCCGTCCCATTCATTGGAATGAGCGCCCAATAAGCAAGGGCCAGAAACCAACCGCAGATGAATGCATGCGTCTTCCCAAAAACAGTGTCAGCATAAACAAATTCACCACCAGCGACTGGATATTTGCTGATGAGATAGCTGTAGCTGAAGCTGATGATAATGATCATAGCAGCCCCAAGAATAAGCCCAAGAGATGCACCGATTGGGCCAGCGTCCGGCAGAAGGGTATTGCCGGGCATAACAAAACAGCCCCAGCCAATCATCGCGCCCAATGCAAGTGCCCAAACGCCGACAGCACTCAAGCCTTTCTCCAGATGTTGTGTTTCCTGTTGAGACATAATAATACTCTCCTTTACTTCTTAAACCGAGTTACTTGCCTTCTTTCTTTAGAATATAATAACGTTCTGATAATCCTCCCTTAAAATACAAATGGTGCTCTACAGAAACAAGCGCCATGTTGCAATCTTTCTAAGAGAGTTGATTGCATTATATCGAATTTGCAAGTCTTATTGTAGGGGTTTCTTACATAAGCTTGTATGAAACTATTGAATGTTGCAACAGAATCCTGTAATTTTGGTCATTATCCGACATTTTTTCGTTCTAAATATGCTTTATACGCGGGTTTAGATGTTGCAAATAGATAAATTTTATTTTTATTGCGTATGACAAGCTTTTTATAGAAATGATTAAACAAATTAAGAGAAAGCATTCTAGTTTACTCATGCTTTCATGAAACACTCACGCATCCACAATTTTAGCGCATTACAGCGGAAATGCACTGCATCACAAAAGGGTTTGTTGTTTTGCTGCATATTTATTCCATTGCATGTATGTCTTGTGTAAGCAGCGTTCTCTTCGACCATGAATATTTTATCTGTTTCAATACATTTTTTCATGCACATCAATCGTTTTCCTATCAATCTTGTCTTTACATAAAAAAGCCAAGATGATGATATATAAAAACAAAAAAGCGATTCCTTTTTCAAGGAATCGCTTAAAAGAAAAAATCCCTGCTGTTTCCATTGAACAGCAGGGATTTTGAGGAGAAATACGGGATTAAAACCGTAAATTTCAAGATGATCAGTCGTTGTCCTTTTCGTTTGCTGCAGCGATTTCAGCAACTTTTTCCTGCAAAGCAGTGGATCTGTAGTAAGTTTTACGCTTAACAAGGAAGAAGATACCGCCGAGAACGAGCCATGCAATGAGGAAGCCCCAAGCCTGTGGACTGAGGAAACCTGGAGAGAATGGCAGAACAAGCAGGCAGATGAAGAAGATTGCGAAGCAGAGACCAATGAAGGAAATCACAGCCTGCTTCTTGTCACCGGCACGACGAGCAAGCACAAATGCGGATGCTGTGGTGTAGGTGAAGCCCATGTCAGCCCCAACGGCGGTCATATCAACGAGCCAGCTGAGCACCTGACGACCAAAGAATGGTGCGATGGCAGCCAGAACCATCATGAACACGATACCGAAACGTGGTACTTTGTGAACAGGATCGAGCTTACCGAATGCAGATGGGATAGCTTCTGCAACAGCCATAGAGTAGAGCAGACGGCTGCCTGCGAGGTAGAATGCATTCAAACCGGAAATGATACCGCAGAGCATTGCGATAGCCAAGAGAATCAGACCAAAGGTACCAATGAGCTGTTCAATAGCAGCCCCAGTTGGCCAATCGCTGTATTCAACAATGAAGGTTTCCCATGGTGCCACAACTGCAGTAGCGATGTTTGCGATCATGTACATAAGTGCAGCAACGGAGATGGAAGAAATCAAAAGTGCTTTTGTTTTCTTGTTGGAGAATGAATATTCTTCAGAAGCCTGTGGAATGCAGTCAAAACCTACATAAGCCCATGGAGCCAAGGAAGCAATGGCGAAAATGGATGCAATAGCAGATTTGTCAGGTGCGAAGTATGGCTTCAGGTTTTCCAAATGAACACCATGAATCAAAACAGCTGCAGCAATGACCAGCATTGCGCCAACGAGACCAACTGCAACAGCAGTCTGGAACCAGCCAGCCGCTTCAACACCGCGCATGTTGACGATACCAACGATAACGATGGCCGCAACAGCAACGATCAATTCACCGCCATATACAGTCCAGCCAGCAACTTCATAGAGTGGCCAGGCCTGCAGTGGCCCAGGAATCAGATAACGGGCAACCAGACCAACGGCTGTACCGTTCATAGGAATCAGTGCCCAATATGCGATGGAAATAAACCACCCGCAAAGGAAGGCATGAGTTTTACCAAAAGCTGTGTCGGCATATACGAATTCACCGCCGGCTACCGGGTATTTGCTGATGAGATAACTATAACTGAAACTGATAATGACGATCATCGCAGCCCCGAGAATCAGACCGATGGTGGCACCGATAGGACCAGCATCTGGCAGAAGCTGGTTACCTGGCATAACGAAGCAGCCCCAACCAATCATGGCGCCAAGAGCAAGCCCCCATACGCCTAAAGGACTTAATTTTTTCTCAAATTGTACATCTTGCTGAGACATAATGTGTTCTCTCCTTTACTAAATAATAATCAGTGTTTTTCTATAAATATGTCGTCCTTTCTGCAGCAGAGAAATAAGTTCCTTACATGTCAGCGTCAAAAATCTACTGCGTATTTTACCGCTATCTGTTATTGTAAGTTGGGTGAATTATAATCAAAATTTCAATAGTTTTCCAGCCTTTTATTCAAGCATATTGTTTCATTTTTTACTGCATTGCAATAAAATGCTGAAATAATCTAATTGTTTACATATTATTATTTATATTTTTTTACTTTTATACTAATCACCAGAACAAATGTTTCATAACAAATTTTTCTTATACAAAAGTAATAGGTATTTATATAATCAATTACTTTGCAACTAATTATTCATAATATTTTATATATTACTGGTCGTTCTCTACTTATTTTCTATAGAAGTCTTGTTAAAACCATATGAAAATCCCTTGTTTTTCTTGTATAACAGCGCGCCAGCAAGGTATACTATAGAAAGGCAGGGATACCTGTCAATGAAACCAAAGGACGGATCATCATGATCATCTACAGTGAACATGGCAAAGCACTCGGTGCCACACGACGCTCACCCTGTGGCTGCATGACGCAGCTTGTGGTTCAGGCGGAGCCTTGGCGAACAATGCTTGCCAATATGCTGGTCGATTATGCATTAAATGCGCCTTTCAGCGAAGCCAATACCTATCGTCTTGATCGCGACGATGATAATAATCGTTGGCTGGTTAAAGCACCCAGCGCCCTCGAAAATGGGCTCTGGGTGGATATTGCTGAAGTTCGCGAAAACGAAGCAGGATTGCCAACATTGAGTCTTCTGCGCATTCGGCCAAACTATGCTGGAAGGAGGAGACGGCCTCATGAGCGACGACAAGCAAACTAAAAAAAATCCTACCATGGTATTGGTGAGCGCTTGTCTGTTGGGCGTGGCCTGTCGTTATGACGGTGAATCAAAACCCAACGAACGCATCCTTTCATACAATCGCCAGTTTTCCTTCATTCCTTTCTGTCCGGAAACCTATGGTGGGCTGACCACGCCACGTGTTCCAGCAGAAATTCAACCCGACGGACGTGTGGTCAACGCCGAAGGCGAAGACGTCAGCGCTGCTTATCAAACCGGTGCTGAACAAGCCGTCACACTTTGCCGCGATTTTCGCATCCGTTATGCCATTCTCAAAAGCCGCAGCCCTGCCTGCGGCCCGGAAAATTCCTATGATGGCACCTTTACCCATACCTTGATCCAACGACCAGGCTGTGCCGCAAAAGCACTTATGGACGCCGGTGTTACGGTATTTTCTGACGAAGAATTTGATGACACATCTATTAACGAATAGTTTTATTCAGAAAAGGAGCAATCACCCATGTATGTATTAATTGATGAAGGCGCCTGCGTTGGCTGCGGCAGCTGCGAAGCACTCTGCCCCGATGTTTTTGTTATGAACGATCGCGGCACCGCTGAAGCCATTGCCGAAGCAACCGATGCCAACATGGCCGATGTTAAAGAAGCCATGAACATGTGCCCAATGAAATGTATTCATTGGGACGAAGACTGATCGATTTGCATAAAATAAAAAACCGTGTTCTTGCTGTACTGCCCCAGATTAAACGGACAGTACAAAAGAACCCCTGGTAGGAAAATATTTAGTTTTGTGCAG
>JAHZHI010000020.1 GCA_019420345.1 Peptococcaceae bacterium | reverse complement strand
TGGACAATTAGCTCAGTTGGGAGAGCGTCTGCCTTACAAGCAGAGGGTCGGCGGTTCGAGCCCGTCATTGTCCATTGGCGCAGTAGCTCAGTTGGTTAGAGCGCCAGCCTGTCACGCTGGAGGTCGTGGGTTCGAGACCCATCTGCGTCGTAGACATTGCTTTTGCAATGTCTTTTTTAATGGCTTTTGCCAACAGTAATACATCAGGATGGTCCGATGTCTGCGTTTGCAGTTATGAACATCTGCACAGATGAAAGGAGAAAAGCAAATGGATATCATTAAGCAAATCGAAGAAGCACAAATGAAGCAAGACGTTCCTGAATTTCGTCCTGGCGATACTGTTCGCATCGAAGTAAAGGTCGTCGAAGGGAACAGAGAACGTCTTCAGGCATATGAAGGTGTTGTTATTAAGCGTGTCGGCAAAGGCTTGACCGAAACTTTCACCGTTCGCCGTACTGCTTATGGCGTTACCAGCGAAAGAATCTTCCCAATTCATTCTCCACGCGTTGCGAGCATCAAGGTTGTTCGTCAAGGGAAAGTACGTCGTGCAAAACTCTATTATATGCGCGATCGTTACGGCAAAGCTGCTCGTATCAAAGAAATCCATCGCTAATCGAAAAACGGATGTGTCAAATGGCACATCCGTTTTTTATTTGATAAAGAGAGGTTTGTCTGGTATGGTTAATAATAAAAACGATAAGAAAAGATACGTGAAAGAGCTTGTAATTCCCTTTTGAATTTTTACAAATAGAATTATAATTTATTTATAAAGAAACGAGAAAGGTGGCTGTCATAGTGAAAACGCGTAAGAGTATAAGAAAAGGCGTGTATAGAATCATACAATATGGTTTAAAAATAGGAATGTCTTTGTTACCATGGCGGCAGCCGAAGTTAATGCAAGGGGTTGGCGCGGTTAAGCGTTTGCCAATGTGGATTAGAAGGAAAGGCTTTAAAAAAGTTCTAATTGTTACTGATGAAAATTTAATGCGCTTGCATTTATTGGATGATATGTTGCATGAGATGGATGCCGCCAAATTAGACTATGTAATTTATAGAGATATTTCAGCCAACCCAACAGATTTGAATGTTGAGGAAGGGCTGGGGCTCTACGTAACAGCTCAATGTGAGTGTATGATCGCTTTTGGCGGTGGTGCACCTATTGATTGCGCAAAGGCAATTGGTGCGCGTGTTGCGCGCCCTAAAAAAACTGTAAAAGAACTGCAAGGTATGATGCATGTGTTGAAACCAATTCCAACAATTTTTGCAGTACCTACAACGGCTGGAACTGGATCAGAAACAACCATTGCTGCAGTAATTACGGAAGATGAAACTCATCACAAAGCTTCGATTAATGATATTAACTTAGTACCTAGATATGCAGTTTTAGATCCAGAATTAACAGTCGGATTGCCGCCACGAACAACTGCAACGACAGGGATGGATGCGCTTTGCCACGCTGTTGAAGCGTACACCAATCATCTCTATAATAGCGAACTGGAAAACGAAATGTGCCGAAAATCCGTTAAGCTCATATATGATAATTTGTACGCTGCATATTTAGATGGTTCGAATATCATGGCTCGTAAAAATATGCAGGAAGCTGCCTTTTATGCTGGTCGTGCATTTACAAGAGGGTGTGTTGGATACATACATGCCATTGGTCATACCTTGGGCGGGATATATCTGGTTCCGCATGGTTTAGCAATGGCGATTCTTTTGCCACATGTTTTGAGAGCTTTTGGGCCGGCTGTGTATGAGCGCTTGGCTGAACTGAGTGATGTATGCGGGATGACGGAAAAATCTGCCACAAATGCTGAAAAGGCCAATGCTTTCATTTGCTGGATCGAAAGTATGAAGCAAATGATGGATATTCCGGAATATCCAACGATGATCCAAAAGAATGATATTGATCAAATGGTCGTTTGGATTGATCGAGAAGCGAATCCGGTATATCCAGTTCCGGTTATTTGGAGTAAAGCTGAAATCAAAGAATTCATTATTAGTTTGATATAAGTCTTGGGCATGGAATGTCTAGCTTATTTAGGACCAGATGAAATGAGAAGCGTTCATTCATCTGGTTTTTTATGTGGATGAATGATGTGAACATAGATTTGGTGTGCAGACAGATGACGCTTCTGCCTTAAACATCTTGCATAAAAGCCGGCATTTACATTATAATTAAGAATAGTTTGTAGTCATTGACGTCAGAAAGGTGGTGAGACGAGTGATGACTGAAAATGAAAAAAAACGGTATAAAGAGATGATGGAAGATATTCGCTATCATGAATATTTGTACTATGTGTTGGATGCTCCTGAACTAAGTGATGCTGCATACGATGAACGTTATCGGGCATTGCAGGCCTTTGAAAGAGAGCATCCAGACGAAATAGCTGTCGATTCGCCGACTCAGCGAGTTGGTGGGGCGGTTAAAGATGGCTTCCGTTCTTATCATCATCCAGTTCCCCTTCAAAGCCTGGCGAATGCTTTTTCTTTAGAGGATTTGCAAGCTTTTGATCAAAGTTTGAGAAAAGAGATCCCGGCCAGTCGCATTCGTTATTCTGTAGAGTTTAAAATTGATGGTCTCTCAATTGCGCTGTATTATCATGATGGAAAGTTACAAACAGCGGCAACACGAGGTGATGGTAACGATGGTGAAGATGTAACCAGTAATGTGCGAACGATTCGGAGCATTCCCTTGAGTATTGAATATGCAGGAGATGTCTCTGTACGTGGTGAAATTTATATGCCTAAAAAGGCTTTTGAGCATTTAAATGCTGAGCGCGATGCGCTGGGAGAACCATTGTTTGCAAATCCTCGGAATGCTGCGGCTGGTTCTTTAAGGCAACTTGATCCGCAGATTACGGCAAAGCGAAGCCTTGATGGTATTTTTTATACTGTAATGAATGATGAATCTTGTGGCTTGGATTCGCAAGATGCAGCTATTGATTTTATACGGTCACTTCATTTGCCACCAATTAAGAATATGATTTGCACTTCTATCGAGGAAGCATATGAATACTGTATGATATGGAAAGAAAAACGACAAGAGTTGCCGTATGAAATTGATGGCATGGTCATTAAGCTCGCCGATCTTGCTTTACAAAAACAACTGGGGATGCGAGCGAAATCTCCACGGTGGGCGATTGCCTATAAATTTCCACCAGAACAAAAAATGACAAAACTTTATGATATCACATTGCAAATTGGACGCACGGGTGTTGCTACGCCTGTGGGAGAATTAGAACCGGTTTTTGTCGCGGGATCAACCATTCGTCGCGCAACATTACATAATCGTGCTTTTATTGAAGAGAAAGACATTCGTATTGGGGATATAGTGGTTGTCCAGAAAGCAGGAGATGTTATTCCGGAAATTGATCATGTTGTGACGGAAAAACGTTCTCGAGATTTAAAACCATATGTTTTCCCTATGGTATGTCCAGAATGCGGTAGTGATCTTGTGCAAGTTGAAGGAGAAGCTGCAATTCGATGTATGAATGCGCTGGCATGTCCGTCGCAGGTTCGTGCAAAAATTGTTCATTTTGCAAGTAAGGATGCTATGGATATTGTTGGGCTTGGGCCGGAGATTGTAAATCAGCTTTACTCGACAGGATTGGTAAAAGAGTTGCCTGATCTTTATCGACTAAATATGGAGGCATTGCTAACATTAGAACGATTTGCGGATGCCAAGGCAATGAATTTATTAAATGCTATTGAGGCTTCTAAATCTGCTGACTTTTACCGTTTTTTGTATGGCTTAGGAATACCACTGGTTGGTTTAGAGACTAGTAAAATTTTAGCCCGTCATTTTTCAAATATGGATACGCTTATGGCTGCTGATGTTGCTGCTTTACAGGAAATTGATCAAATTGGTGCATTGATTGCACGAGAAATTGTTGGCTTTTTTTCTAATGTGCGAAATAAAGAGCAAATTAAGGTGTTGTCTGAGCTCGGAATTAATATGGCAAGCAGTGTTGAAAAGATAATGTCTCCTCAAACTGTTATTGGTAAAACGTTTGTATTAACAGGCACGTTACCGACATATTCAAGAGATGAGGCAAAGGCCATGATTGAAGAACATGGCGGGAAAGTGACAGGAAGTGTTAGTAAAAAAACCAGCTATGTCGTTGCTGGTGATAAACCAGGATCAAAGTATGAAAAAGCTATTAATTTGAATATACCAGTTATTACAGAAGACGCTTTGTTGGCTTTATTGAAAGGAGAATAATATGCTTACTAAAGAAGCTGTTGAGCGGGTTGCTCACTTGAGCCGCTTAGAATTTACTGAAGATGAGTTGGAAAAACAATATGAACAGCTTGGATCTATTATTGATATGATGGACAGCCTTAGTGAAATTGACACTACAGATGTAACACCACTTAATCATGTCATGGATTTGCAAAATGTTTTCCGCGAGGATATTGTTCATGAAAGCATGGGCGTTGAAAAAGTTCTTTCAAATGCGCCAAGTGAAAACGAAAATATGTTTCAGGTTCCAAAAATCGTTTAAAGGAGTGAATTACTTTGTCGGAAAATTTGATGACCATTCATGAATGGCATGATCGTCTTGTTAATCGAGAAATTACTGCACGTGCTCTTACAGAAGCGTATCTAGCTAAGATCGAGAACAATGCAGATATCAATGCATACATTACGTTGAATAAAGAGGCAGCGCTTGCTCAGGCCGATGCTGTTGATGAAAAAATTAATCGTGGTGAATCCATTGGAATGCTTGAAGGGATTCCGGTTGCTGTTAAAGATAACATCTGTACAGAGGGACTGCGCACCACTTGTGCTTCTCATATGTTAGAGAATTTTGTGCCTCAGTATAATGCTGCAGTTGTAGAAAAATTGGCTGCTGCAGGTGCAGTTATTGTAGGCAAAACTAATATGGATGAATTTGCTATGGGTTCTACGACGGAAACATCTTTCTTTGGTCCAACAAAAAATCCAGTGAATATTGCATGTGTTCCTGGCGGATCAAGTGGTGGTTCTGCAGCGGCCGTGGCTGATGGTGAAGCTGTGTGTGCATTGGGAAGTGATACAGGCGGATCGATTCGTCAGCCAGCGGCTTTTTGCGGTATCGTTGGTTTAAAACCAACTTATGGCGCAGTGTCACGTTATGGATTAATTGCTTTTGCTTCATCTTTAGATCAGATTGGACCTTTGGTAAATGATGTGCAAGATGCTGGTCTTGTTATGAATGTTATTGCAGGGTATGATCACCGCGATGCAACATCGGCGAATGTTGAGCATGAAGATTTTACACGTTTTATTGGAAAAGATATTAAAGGTGTGAAAATTGGTGTACCTGTTGAATACATGGGGGATGGTGTCGCTTCGGCAATAAAATCTCAAATAATGAAAGTTCGTTCATATCTTGAGGAACAAGGGGCAATAGTTGAGGAATGCTCATTGCCTACGACGAACTACGCAATTCCTGCATATTATTTAATCGCTCCAGCCGAAGCGAGTTCAAATTTGGCACGATACGACGGTGTACGCTATGGTTTGCGTGAACAGGCTGATGATATGATATCTATGTTTAAAAAGACACGTAAAGAAGGTTTTGGTGATGAAGTAAAACGTCGTATCATGCTTGGTACATATGCATTAAGTGCTGGGTACTATGATGCATATTATCTTAAAGCTTTAAAAGTTCGTCATCTCATTCAAGACGATTTTAAGCGTGCATTTGAGCAATATGATTGCTTGCTTACACCTGCTTCGGTTGTTACGGCACCAAAGATTGGTGTGGAATATGATGCAGTAACAACGTATAAACAAGATATTTGCACTGTTACATCTAACTTAGCTGGTCTTCCTGCTATTTCGGTGCCATATGGTGAAGATGAAAATGATATGCCAATTGGCATTCAATTCATTGGAAAACCATTTGATGAAGCCTTTTTGTTACAGGTGGCTTATGCAGTGGAACAAGGGGCAAAGGAGGCTGAATAATGAGATATGAACCAGTCATTGGACTTGAAGTCCATGTTGAACTAAAAACGGATACAAAAATATTTTGCAATTGCTCTACGGCTTTCGGCGGTGCGCCAAATACACATGTTTGCCCAGTGTGCTTAGGACTTCCAGGTACTCTGCCAGTATTGAATAAGAAAGTATTAGAATATGCAGTAAAGGCAGGATTGGCAACAAATTGCACCATTGCGAAATTTAGTAAATTTGACCGTAAGAACTATTTTTATCCCGACCTTACCAAGGCTTATCAAATTTCTCAGTATGATTTGCCAATTGCTGAACATGGCTATATTGAAATTACTGTAAATGGCGAAGATAAGAAAATCGGCTTGACGCGTATTCACATGGAAGAAGACGCAGGCAAATTGGTTCATCAAGGTGCAACGATTACAACTTCAAACTCATCTTTAGCAGATTATAACCGTGCAGGTGTGCCATTGATTGAAATTGTTAGCGAACCGGATATGCGCAGTGCAGCCGATGCTCGTGCTTACCTGGAAGAGTTGCGTGCAATTATTGTTTACACGGGTGTTTCTGATGCAAAGATGGAAGAAGGTTCTTTGCGTTGTGACGTTAATATTTCTTTGCGTCCTGTTGGAGAAGAAAAGTTCGGAACGCGTGCTGAAATTAAAAACTTGAATTCTTTCCGCGCTGTTGAACGCGCTATTGAATATGAAATTGAACGTCAAACTGAATTGCTTGAAGATGGAGAAAAAGTCAAGCTTGAAACACGTACTTGGGATGATGCACAAGGCATGACCTTTTCTCTTCGCAGTAAAGAAGAGGCTGATGAATATCGCTATTTTCCAGAACCGGATCTTCCTCCGATCGTTTTAACAGATGAGTGGATTCAGAAAATGAAGGATTCTTTGCCTGAATTGCCGCGGGTACGTCGTGAGCGTCTGATTGCAGATGGCATTGGTGAAAAAGAAGCTGCAATCATTACTCAAGAAGTGGAATTGGCTGATTTTTATGATGCGTCTAAGATGCTGTTTAATGAGCCTCAGATGATTGTAAATTGGCTGATTGGTGATGTGATGGCGAAGCTTAATGCCAGTGGAAAATCTTTAAAAGAAAGCGGGTTTACACCGGAACGGCTTACGGGTCTTTTGAAATTGGTGAAGAGCGGAGACATTAGCAATAAGATTGCCAAAGATGTATTTATGAAGGCTTTTGATGAAGATAAAGATCCAGTAGCAATTGTTAAGGAAGAGGGATTGCAGCAGATTTCTGATACAGATTCGCTTGCTCCAATGATTCAGGAAATCATTAATAACAATCCTAAATCCGTTGCTGACTATAAAGCTGGCAAGAAGAAAGCATTGGGTTTCTTTGTTGGTCAAGTGATGAAAGCGACAAAGGGACAGGCAAATCCTGGTGTGGTTAATAAGATGATTGTTGATCTTTTGGAGAAAATGTGATGGATATGCACCGCATTATTTCCGCAATTGATCATACAAATCTTGATCCGACCACAACGGAGAAAGAAATTCTGACTTTTGCTGAAGCTGCACAAGGAACAGGTATTGCGTCGCTTTGTGTACAGCCATGTTATGTAGAAACTTTAGTAAAGCATTTTCCGGGCGGTATTCCTATTTGTACTGTGATTGGCTTCCCGAATGGGTATGAGCCAGCAGAAATAAAAGCTGCTTCTGTAGCGTATGCGTTTTCTCATGGTGCAAAAGAAGTGGATATGGTTGTTCCAATTGGTCGTATTCAAGCAGGTGAATTTGGTCATGTTTACCATGATGTTCAAATGGCTTTGCGTGAAAAACCAAGAGAAGGTATCTTTAAGCTGATTCTTGAAACTGGTGCGTTAAGTGAGGATGAAATCATTCATAGCATTCAAGTGTTAAATGATTTGCCAATCAATTTTTACAAAACAAGCACAGGTTTTAAATATCCGGGAGCTTCGGAGACAGCTGCAAGAATTATAATGAAATATAAACGTCCTGATATTCAACTTAAAGTTTCTGGTGGAATTCGTACCATTGAGGATGCAGCGAAGTATTTATCTATTGGTGCGACGCGTATAGGTGCAAGCAAATTGCTTGAAGCTTGTTTAAAAAATAAGCAATAAGGAGATAGAAATGGCAGACATCAAATATGAAATTACAGAACACATTGCTGTTCTTTCGACCAGCAGTCGTGGTTGGAATAAAGAACTCAATCTTGTTAGTTGGAATGATCGTCCAGCAAAATATGATCTTAGAGAATGGGCTCCGGATCATAGCCGAATGGGAAAAGGAGTTACTTTAAGTGCAGAAGAAGTTTCAGCATTGAAAGACATCTTAAATGAACTCGCCTTATAAAAAAACGTTCATGGTATACGGCTTTTGTATACCATGAACGTTTTTTATATTGAAGTGAATAATGTGTTGAAAAAAGAGGGTGATCAGATTTAAGTGACTCAATTATTGCAGCATTTCCGTGGAAATGCATCATGTTATGTTAAAACTGACTTGTGTAGAGTCGGTGATAATATCCTTTCTGTTGAAGCAATTCTGCATGCGTACCAGCTTCAACCAGATTTCCTTGCTTCATTACAACAATAAAATCGGCATTTTTTATCGTTGATAGGCGATGTGCAATGATCAATAATGTTTTTTGTTCCATTAGTTGAGAAAAGGCTTTTTGGACAATTGCTTCTGTATGAGAGTCTAATGATGAGGTCGCTTCATCGAGAATGAGAATATCATTTTGACTCAATAATGCACGTGTGATTGCCAAAAGCTGGCGTTGACCTTGCGAGAGTGTTGCTCCTTGGTCATGGAGAACAGTTTCATAACTATCTGGTAGCTCGCTTACAATTTGATGAAAACCGGTAATTTTACTGGCTTGTATAATTTCTTCCATACTTGATGCCGGATTGCCTAACCCAATATTTTCTAGAATTGATGCATCAAAGATCATAGGCTGTTGCGGCATTACACCAATATGTCGGTGAATTTCGTCAAGAGATATTGTTGAAAGGTCGACATCTCCAATGAGAATTTTGCCTGATGATGGCAAATAGTAACTGAGCAAAAGATTTGTGAGCGTAGTTTTGCCAGCACCGGTTGCACCAACAATTGCAATGGTTTTCTTTTCGGGAAGCTTCAGAGA
The DNA here is from genome assembly GCA_019420345.1 of Peptococcaceae bacterium. Lineage (GTDB taxonomy): Bacteria > Bacillota > Peptococcia > Peptococcales > Peptococcaceae > UMGS1590. Next base: position 23,566 of record JAHZHI010000020.1, on the reverse strand, counting down.
AATGTCGTGCAAAACAAGGTGTGTATTATAAGAAAAAGAAACGTGGTCAAATGTAATAGTGTTTTCAGAAGGAAAAGAATGTTTTCTGTTATATCCGAGAGCTTCTTTTTCTGTGAATTCATCTAATACACTAAAGATACGGGCAGAAGCAGAAACCGTTGCTTGAAAAGCATTATAGATAGAGGCTAGCTGATTGAGCGGCGTTGCAAATCTACGCATGTATAGTAAAAATGTGAACAAGGTGCCTACTGTTAAAGCGTCACCATTTATAATGCTTAATCCTCCAATGATGGCAATAATGACATATATAAGATGATTGATGAAAGTCATAATAGGGGCCATAACAGAAGAGGTTTGCGCGGCGGCATAAGTTGAGCTGACGTTTTCATTGATCACATTAAACTTTTGCAGATTGCGTGATTTATAATCAAATAACATGAGCATGTTTTGTGCGGATAGCTTTTCTTCAATATAGGTATTCATTTCGCCCAGAGCGAATTGGTATCGTGAAAATAATCGCTTTGATATTTGAGATACAATCGCGGTTAGAATGAAAAATAATGGGAACACTAAGGCTGCCCAAAGTGTAAGTTTGACGGATAATAAGGCCATAGCTAAGAATGTTCCTATGACATTGACGATTGCTTCGATAAGCGATGTGAAATTATCGGAGAAGGAGGTATTGATTTGGTCAATATCATTGGTCATTCGACTCATCAAATCTCCAGTGGTATGCGTGTCGAAGTATGACATTGGCAAAACAGTAATTTTTGAAAAGAGCATGTAGCGTAAATCATTTGCTAATCGTTGACCAACAATGGCCATTGTATATATCTGAATTAAAGTGACTACTGATATTGCGGCAAATAAGAAAAATAAAATGAGGATTTGCGTTAAAAAAACAATGGTTATGGTGCCTGAAAGAATGAGGTCAACAATTACTCCAACGCGTTGCATTGCATAGAGCATGATCGCAGATACGGATATACTCATTAGAATTGAAATAATTAAATATAATTTATTTGGTTTTAGTACTGACCAAAGGCGGGAAAGCGTATGTTTAGTAGAAAGCTGAAAAAAATTATTGTTCATTAAGTGCCTCCTCAATCATTTGATCACCGAGAATCATTTCATAAAGTGAACTAGATGAAATTAGTTCTGTGTGGGTTCCTTGAGCAACAATTTCTCCTCGATCAAAAAGAAATATGGTGTCGCATTTTCGTAAAGTTGATAAACGCTGCGAAACAATAATTTGTGTTTGAGGGCGCATCGCGTCAAGTTGAGAGAAAAAGGCTTTTTCCGTCTCATGGTCGAGTGCGCTGGTGCTGTCGTCGAGAATAAGTATTTTGGGTTGCAATGCAAGAATGCGTGCAATAGATAAGCGTTGTTTTTGTCCTCCGGATAGGTCATGCCCGCGTTGAAGGATGGCGTGTTCGATGGACTTCTTATCTGATAGGTAAAGTTCGGAGGCCATTGCATTATCAAGTGCTTTCGTGATTTCTGACATTGAAAGATTGGGGTTGCCTAGTAATAAATTATCACGAATGGTACCAGCCAGAATAGTTGCATTTTGTTGGACATATCCGATATTTTTCATTAACCATTTACGAGGAATATGTTGAAGGGGAATACCTTCATATAATATATCTCCTTGAATATTATCAAGTAAGCCTGAAATGGCATTTAAAAAAAGTGTTTTTCCAGATCCGGGTAAACCTACGATGCCAACTCGCTGGTTGAATGGAATTTGGCAGCAAACGTTATATATTTGAAATTGTTTTGCGTTAGGAAAGTGATAGCATAAATTTTTCACCTCAATTGTCCAGCCGTTAGGAAGAATGGGTGTGTTAATTTCGGTTTGTATAGGAAGGTTAAAAACTTTTTTAATTCGCTGGATGGATGCTTGTGCACGTGTAATTTGAGTGAGAACGTTAGAGGCTCGTGTTACGCAGCTAAGAATTTGCATGGAGTATGAAATAAAAGCAATCAGTTTGCCAATATCAGAGGTAAAACCAAAGAATCCAAGACAAAGTATGACAGCAATTGCTTCATTGAAAATAATCATTGAGGTCGGAGCAACGATGCTAAACCGTTTTTGGATGGTGAGATTGAGGTTGAACAATTGATCATTAATAATTCGGAATCGATTGATGATTATTTTTGTGGCGCCTAATCCCTTGATCGTCATCACGCCTATTAACATTTCTTGAGCATTTAAATTGATTGAATCAAGAGTGGATTGGATTTTAGGAAAATATTTTGCTGAAAAACGGACAAAACTCCCAATGTTTAAGCAAAGCAAAGGAATGGTGATCAAATATGTAAGTGAAAGACTGGGGCTAAGTTGAATAGAGAGAATTAAGCCAATTATAAAGGAAATGGGAAGCCCGATGGCGATGCGTTGTACCATAAGAAACATGTTTTGAATTTGTAAAATGTCATTTGTTAGACGCGTGATTAATGTTGAAGCGCTGACAGAATTAAATGTTTCATAAGGAAGGGAAAGTATATGGGTATATAACTTTTTGCATAAAAACTCACCGATCTTTGCTGTTGAGTTAGCAGAAAAATAGTATGCGAGGGTACAGGATATAAGACTGATTATTGTAACTGTCAACATTTGAATGCCAGTTTGTTGGATTGTTTCTGCACTATGTTCTGTGATGCCATTATCGATGAGAATTTGAAGCAGCCAAGGAATCATAAGATCAGCTACAAGGCTAACTGACATGCAAAGAATGGCAAGAATAATAGTAAATCGGTTGCTTTTTGCTGCTTGAGTAATAATAGACATTGGAATCCTTTCAATACAAAAAATAAAGGACCGACAAGCGATCCTTTTGCTTTAGCACGCCTGATAGGAATCGAACCTACGCACCCGCCTCCGGAGGGCGGCGCTCTATCCACTGAGCTACAGGCGTATCTGAAATTTACATCAATAGTATAGCTGAATTTTTTTGTTTTGTAAAATATAAAATAGGCATTATGTGATGATTTTATGAAGATTGTTGTTGATTTCTGTTGAAATGAATGCTTTACTATGTTAAACTGCTACTGAGTTGAAAAAATAGGAGGGCTCCAAATGAAGTTTAATAAGATCATTTCTGCTGCTTTGATAGCAGTTTTGGCACTTGGCATTGTTGGTTGCGGATCTAGCAGTGACGAAAATTCTTCTTCCGCATCAAGCGATGCAAATGTAACTCAAATCGAAGCAGAAAATCCTTGGGAGGCAACAGTAAAAGGAGATGGATCTCTGGAACGTGTGCAAAAAGCTGGAAAAATAACTGCAGGTCTTGATGATTCTTATCCTCCAATGGGCTATCATGATGCCGAAACTGACGAAATTGTAGGTTTCGATATTGATATGGCTAAGGCGATTGGTGAAAAATTAGGCGTGGAATTTGAATTTGTTCCTGCTGATTGGAATGCTATTGTCCCTTCTCTTCAAACAGAAAAATTTGATGTCATCATCTCGGGGATGAATATGTGGGATACACGCGTTAAAGAAGTAAACTTTGTGCCATATGGTGTTGCTAGCCAGGAAGTTCTTGTAAAGGCAGATGCTGAAAATCAGGATCAAATGAGTGATATTGAATATTTCAAGGATAAGGTTATAGGAACACAGCTAGGTTCTACAGCAGCAAAGTATTTGCAAGCTTTGGGGTTTGTTGAAGGTGAAAATTTGACCTTATATAAAACTTTCCCGGAAATTACTGTTGACCTTGATAATGGGAGAATTGATGCACTTGCCATTGATAATTTTGGCTCCGTAGAATTGTTGGAGACAGGAAAGTATAATGATGTGGCAACCATCGAGAGCAGTGATGGCGCAGCAGCTAACCAAATTGGTATTGCTGTCCGTAAAGAAGATGGGGATTTGCAATTAGCACTTCAAAAAGCAGTCGATGAATTGCTGGTAAGTGGAGAATTAAAGGAGATTTCCATGAAATGGATTGGAATTGACATTACTGAATCTCTGGTTGCAGATGCTCAAGCACGTTTGGATGCAAATAATTATTAATACATATTCTGCGAATACTCACCCGTTAAATAGGGTGAGTATTCGTGTGTCTAAAGAAAGGTTGTATTTCAGGTATGAGTAGTATGATGTTTGGTGCCGTAAATTGGGATTGGAGTGTGGTAACACAAACGCTTCCGTATTTATTAAAGGCATCTGTAACAACAATCGAATTAGCAATTATCAGTATCTTTTTTGGGTTGATTATTGGATTGATTGTTGCTTTAATGAAAATTAGCAGCATTAAAATTCTAAATTGGATCGGTCAACTTTATACATGGATTTTTCGTGGCATTCCATTGTTGGTTCAGCTGTTTTTAATTTATTTTGGTTTATCTGCGGCATTGGGGATTGATCTTGATAGTTTTACAGCTGCAATCATTGGTATTAGTATTTGTGGCGGCGCGTATATTGCTGAAATTATTCGTTCTGGGATTCTTTCAATTGACGCTGGTCAAATGGAAGCTGCGCTTTCTCTTGGGATGAATCGTAGGCTGGCGATGCGAAAGATCATTATTCCGCAGACCTATCGTCGCTTAATTCCACCGTTGGGCAATGAATTTATCAGCTTGATTAAAGATACTGCGCTTGCATCGACTATCACAGTAACCGACTTACTTCGTACAGCTCAAATTTACTCAGGTTCTCTGTATAAACCTTTTGAAATGTATGTAACAGCAGCAATAATCTACCTTTTCCTCATTACGATAATTACTGCGCTTCTAAGTTTTGTGGAACGTCGTTTAGCAAAAAAAGGATTTTAATTGTCTTTTGTATTTTAGAAGGAGCGGGAAAAATGCATGTTGTCGTTAAAGCTTACGGCAAGATCAATATTTTTTTGGATTGTATTGGAAAACGAGAAGATGGGTATCATGAAGTGAGCATGATCATGCAATCAGTACGGTTGCACGATCTTGTAGAAATTAGTGAAGCGGAAACAAATTCCGTATTTACGGATTCCATGTATGTACCAAACAATCGTAATAATTTGGCAATGCGTGCAGCATTGTTATTGCAGGAACAATTTGATATGCCTCCAGTGGCGATTAAGATCAAGAAAAACATTCCTGTATCGGCGGGAATGGCTGGAGGCAGTAGTGATGCGGCAGCGGTTTTTGTTGGTTGTAATATCTTATTTGATTTGGGCTTGAGTGAGCAGGAACTCATGAAATTGGCCGCAAATATTGGATCTGATGTGCCATTTTGTATTAAAGGTGGGACGGCTATTGCAGAAGGAAGAGGAGAGAAAATTCGCTCCTTAACCGATCTTCCTAAAATGCATGTTTTGTTGGCTCGTGCAGATTATGGTGTTTCGACTGCTGCTGTATATAAAGAAATCAAGCCATCCGATCTTCATCCTCAAAAAGCTCTGTTTTCTCAATTATGTGATGCTGTACATAATGGGGATACGGTTTTTGTTGAAAATCATTTATATAACGCGCTTGAAGAGCCTAGCTTCCGTGTTGATTCAAGAACAAAGAAGAGAAAACAGCTTCTTTTAGATAGCGGTGTACAGCATGTCCTTATGTCGGGAAGTGGGCCAACATTATTTGCGTTGTATACGACAGAACATGATGCGTGGCAAAATTATAAAAAAATTAGAGCCCTCTTTTCTAATGTATATTTGACATCCACTTGTAGTTCTGATTTAATAAAAGATAGAGTAATTTTTTAATTGTGGAGGTTGGGATGAAAAAGTACGCAATCGTTCTTGCAGCTGGCAAAGGTACACGTATGCGTTCCGAGTGCCCAAAAGTGTTGCATACCATTCAGGGGAAACCGATGATCACTCGTGTTTTAGACGCTATTGATCAAGCGGAAATCTCCAATAAATATGTTGTAGTTGGTCACGGAGCAGATCAGGTAGAAAGAGTATTGGATGGTTCCGTGAAGGTTGTTTTACAGGAGCAGCAACTAGGAACTGGGCATGCTGTTCGTGAAGCTCTTAAAGTTTTAAAAAGTGATGTTGGCGTTTTTGAGGATACAACTGTTTTAATTACGTGTGGAGATACTCCATTACTGCGTGCAGAAAGCTTATCTGATATGTTAGCGCAGCACAACAATCGAGGCGATGTAGCCACTGTCATGACAACTCTTGTTGATGATCCGACAGGATATGGACGTATTTTGCATGATGGTGATCGCATTCTTGGAATTGTTGAGGAAAAAGATGCTAGCTTAAAAGAGAAAGAAATTCAAGAAATTAATGTTGGTACATATTGCTTTTCACTTTCTTTTTTAATTGCCAAGATTAATGAGTTGGATACGAACAATGCTCAAGGAGAGTTTTACTTAACGGATCTTTTAAAGATGGCGTATGAGGCAGGAGAACCAACATCTGCCTTTGTTCTCAAAGATGCGAATGAAAGTCTAGGGGTAAATAATCGTATTCAGTTAGCGCGAGCAGAAATGCTGTTTAGACAACGGGTTAATGAAAAATGGATGTTGCAAGGGATCAGCATGCAAGATCCATCTTCAATTTATATTGAAGATGATGTTGTTTTAGAACCAGATGTTTTTTTAGAGGCTGACGTTCATCTTTTTGGGCACACTCATATAAAACGAAATGCGATAATTGAATCAGGAAGTCGAATTACTGATTCAACAATCGGCGAACATGTTATAGTAAAACAATCGGTTATTAAAGATTCTGTTGTTGGTGCGCATACTACTATTGGCCCATTTGCTCAATTACGTCCAGGAAATACGATTGGCGAGCACGTTAAGATCGGCAATTTTGTAGAGATAAAAAATAGTAAAATTGCCAATGAAAGTAAGATTTCTCATCATACTTATATTGGCGATACAGATATGGGTGCACGTGTCAATATTGGTTGTGGGACAATTACTTGTAATTATGATGGAAAGCATAAATATAGAACTGTAATTGGCGATGATGTATTTGTAGGAAGCAACTCAAATTTGATTGCGCCAATTGAAATTGGGGACAATGCTGTCATTGGCGCAGGGTCCACTTTATCAAAAGATGTTGTTCATAATGCGTTGGCTGTAACACGGCCATCGCTTGTTGTAAGGGAAAATTGGAAAAAGTAGGGAGGAAATTATTATGAAGGATATTGAAATGCATAAGTCTTTAGATCACATGAAAATTTTTACCGGTAATGCTAATCCGGAACTTGCAAAGGAAATCTGTGATTATTTAGGTATACCACTTGGTGATAGCGTTGTTTCAAAATTTAGCGATGGCGAAATCAACGTTGAAATTGATGAAAGTGTACGTGGAAAAGACGTTTATATTGTTCAGCCTACTTGCGAGCCGGGCAATGACAATATCATGGAATTGTTGATCATGATTGATGCTGTGCGTCGTGCATCTGCACGTCGTATTACGGCGGTAATGCCATACTATGGATATGCTCGTCAGGATCGTAAAAGTCGTGGCAGAGAGCCAATTACTGCAAAATTGATTGCTAATTTGATTACAAAAGCTGGTGCGCGTCGAGTGTTGACTATGGATTTGCATGCGCAGCAGATTCAAGGCTTTTTTGATGTTCCTGTTGATCATCTTGTTGCAGCACCAATCATCGCTGATTATTATAAGTCACTGGGGTTAGATGACTTCGTTGTTGTTTCTCCGGATATTGGTGGGGTAGCACGTGCGCGTAAGTTCGCAGATTTATTGCATGCACCTCTTGCAATTATTGACAAACGTCGTCCAAAACCAAATGTTTCCGAAGTAATGAGTATTATTGGTGACGTGAAAGACAAGAACGTTATTCTTATCGATGATATTATTGATACTGCTGGTACAATTACAAATGCAGCTGTTGCTTTGAAGGAACGTGGTGCAAAAGAAGTTTATGCATCTTGCACTCATCCAGTGCTTTCGGGTCCTGCAATTGAGCGGTTAAATAATTCTCCTATTAAAGAGATTGTAACAACAAACTCTATTCCTACCGCAGCAAAGAATTGTGATAAAATTAAAGTATTGTCAGTTGCACCATTGATTGGTGAGGCAATTATGCGTATTTTTCAGGACGCATCAGTAAGTAAAATGTTTTAAAATGGCAGGTGAGTGCATACATCATGAAGATGATCGTTGGGCTGGGAAATCCTGGTAAGGACTATGAAAAGACACGTCATAATGTTGGCTTTATGGCTGTTGATCGATTAGCTGATATATACGGTATTTCGGTCACAAAAAAAGAATGTCGGGCATTGACGGGAAAAGGAAATATTGCTGGGCAGCAAGTACTGCTTGTAAAACCTCAGACTTATATGAATGATAGTGGGTCTGCTGTTGGACAATTGATTCATTATTATGATACGATTGATGATTTTATTATTATTCATGATGATATGGATTTGCCTCTCGGAAAAATACGATTTAAGCAAAAAGGTAGTGCCGGCGGGCATAATGGACTAAAATCTATCATTGCTCATTTAAATAGTCAGACGTTTGATCGCTTAAAAGTTGGCATTGGACATGATGACCATAACAATGTTATAAAACATGTGCTTTCGGGGTTTCAAAAAGATGAAACACCAATTATAGAGGATATTCTGTCTCAGATTGATGAATGGTGTTCTTTTTGGATAAAAGAAGGCATTCTTGCATCAATGAATCGGTATAATTGATTGCAGATGTTTGAAACAGGCTGCTACAAGCAGCCTGTTTTTTTGTTAAGGTTTAAAGAGGTAAATAAAATAATGAGTTTTTCTATTCTTAAGTCACTGCGGAATCACGTAAAAAATTTTGGAAACAACTTGCTATGGGATGGACTTGATCAAAGTGGTCGTGACGCTTTAATTGAAATGATTATAAGAAATTATAATCAACAAACAATTATTGTTCTTTGCGAAAATGATAAACGTGTCAATACGTTAACGGTTGAGTTGAAAAAAGTGATTGAACGTCCTGTTTTCCCGATTTTTCAGCGTTCTCATCTGCCTGTAGAAGTATTAGCGAAAGAAGAAGATGACGGAGAGCGTATCGCGGCATTATATTCACTGATACAAGAAAAACCGTGCATTCTGGTGATAAATGCAATGGTATTATTTGAATATTTTCCGTTGCCATCCTATTTTAAAGCTGGAATTTTTTCTTGCGATATCGGTGAAGAGATCTCACAGGAAGCTTTTTTAGCAAAACTTATTGATCGAGGTTACGAGTCTGTTAGTGTGTGCGATCAAATTGGGTCATTTGCGCGCCGAGGCGGAATTGTCGATTTCTTTTCACCAAATTATTCAAAGCCTATTCGCGTGGAATGGTTTGATGATGAAGTAGATTCAATTCGTTTTTTTTCAGCTGAAACCCAGAAAAGTGAGAGTAATATAGAATCTTTCACAGCGATTCCTGCGATAGATATGTTTTTTTCTAAAAAGATACGTGGCAACATTATTTCAAGAATTCAAGATGAGTTAGGATCTATAAAGAATGATCTATCACATGATATCGTGAGCCAATTAGAAGAAAAAATAAGTAATGTTTCAAAAAATCCTTTAGAGAATGGCCTAACAGGATATTATTCCTATCTTGTTCCAGAATTTAATGCCACGCTCTTTGATTATTTGAATTCGGATGCTATTTTTTGTGTCGATGAGACAGAACTGGTTGAAAATGCCATAAGGACAAAGCATGATGCAATTATGTCTCAGCTAGGAGATTTATTTTCGTATGGATATATTCTTCCTTCAAAGATAGAATCATTTCTCACAATAGATACTGTTAAAGATTCAATAAAAAGTCGGAGATGCATACTTCTATCAGAAGTAGCAAGAACACATGATATTTTTTCTAATGGGGAAATATATTATTATCCAATTAATTCGAATCCCTTAAAGGCGTATCCTGTTAATAATTTTATTGATGAGATAAAATCTTATCGAGAAGATGGGTATTGTTTGGTTTTCTTTAGTAAAAATGCGGAAATATTATCGCTTTTGAGAAATTTATTTGAAGAATACCAAATAGAATTTTTTGAAGCCAATACTTTTGATGAGATTAACCAGTATCAAAGAGTGGTGCTTTTACAGCAAGAATTTTCTTTTGAATGTGTTTTTTCTCTTGATCAATGTATTTTTATGGACGCAAATATATTTAATGTACAGTCTTCACAAGAGAAAAAACAGAAAGCTTCGAAAAAACATTCAAGACTTGTCATTGAGGATCTTCAAGTTGGAGATTATATTGTGCATGAACATCATGGTATTGGTTTATATTTGGGCATTGAACATCTTAATCGTGAAGGAATCGAAAAAGATTATATCTTGATTCAATATAAAGGTGCGGATAGATTATATGTTCCTGTTGACCAAATGCACCTGGTAGAAAAATATGTTGGACAGGAAGGCAAGCGACCTAAAGTTAATAAGCTGGGGTCGAGTGAGTGGAATAAATCTAAAAAACGTATTCAGGAATCTATTGAAGATATGGCTGAGCAACTTCTCGAGGTTCATGCTAAACGTCAAATGCTTCCTGGTTTTGCATTTGCTCCTGATGATGATATGCAGCGTGAATTTGAGAATACTTTCCCATACACTGAGACTGATGACCAGCTTCGGGCCATCAATGAAGTTAAAAGAGATATGGAGCAGCCTCATTCTATGGATCGACTGGTATGTGGTGATGTCGGCTTTGGAAAAACGGAGGTTGCTATTCGTGCCGCTTTTAAAGCGGTCTGCAATCATAAGCAGGTGGCATTGTTGGTTCCAACCACTATTTTGGCGATGCAGCACTATAAAACTTTTAAAAATAGAATGGAAGGTTTTGGTGTAGAATTAGCAGAATTGACACGATTTTGTACTACAAAAGAACAAAATAAGATTTTCAAAGATTTGCGTGACCATCGTTTGGATATTGTGATTGGTACTCATAAACTTTTAAATGATAAGTTGTCTTTTGCAGATCTTGGCTTGCTAATCATAGATGAAGAACAGCGTTTTGGTGTCAAACATAAAGAGAAAATAAAATCATTACAAGAAAATGTTGATGTTTTAACCTTATCAGCCACGCCAATTCCTCGAACATTATATTTTTCTTTGACGGGCGTAAAAGATATGAGTATTATTGAAACGCCTCCAGATAATCGTTTGCCAATTCAAACATATGTAATTGAGGAAATGCCAATGATTATTGAACAGGCAGTTAGACGAGAGTTGTTGCGTGGTGGTCAAGTTTTTGTAGTCTATAATAATGTTGAACATTTATCTGAGATTGCAAAAAAATATCGTGACTTGTTCCCTAATAGTCGAATTTTAATGGGTCATGGGCGAATGAAAGAAGCTGAGCTAGAAGATGTTATGCTAAAATTTCAAAACCACGAGGCGGATATTTTGGTTTGTACGACAATTATTGAAACGGGAATTGACATGCCAAACGTAAATACAATGATTGTACATAATGCTGATCATTTTGGAATGGCACAGCTTTATCAGTTAAAAGGACGTGTGGGTAGAAGTAAACGGGTTGCTTATGCATATCTTATGTATAAACCAGACAAGATTTTAAGTGAAGAACAGAGAAAGCGCTTAAATACACTACGCGAATATACTGCATTAGGATCTGGCTATAAAATTTCAATGAGGGATTTGGAAATTCGTGGTTCTGGGAATATGCTTGGTGCTGCGCAGAGTGGGCATGTAGCTGAAATTGGCTTTGAGCTCTATCTGAAAATGCTTCAGGAAACGATTCGAAAAATGAAGAAATCGAACGGTCAGGAATCGTTGCAGGAAAGTGTGCCAATTCATACTGAAATAGATATTAATATTCAAGCTTATTTCCCTGAAGAATATATTTCGGATACGAGGTTAAGAATTGGCTTATACCAACGGCTCGATAATATTTTAGATCAGACAGGCTTAAAAGATATGCTGGATGAACTTATTGATCGTTTTGGAACACCGGATACGCCAGTGTTAAATTTACTAAGGCTTGTTTCATTAAAGCAGTTGGCTGGCAGAGCGGGGATTTTGTCTATTAAACAAAGAAAAAATAATATTTATATTAAAATTGATTCTGAACTTGATTTTGATATTCAACGCTTGGTGTCATATATTGCTCATACATTTGGAAGATTAATGCTAAAAAATATCAACGAAGAGACTTTTGTGGTTATGGATGCGTCAAAAATAACAAACGCAGAGAAATTATTAGATTCATTAAAACTTGTTGTCAACGATATTAAAGAGATTGTCAGAGGGGAAAACAGCAAGTATAATAGTTGAGGTAATGATTTTATAGGAGCGTGATTATTTTGAAGAAAGCATTAGCGATGCTTTTAGTAACAGTAATGGCTGCAGGTCTTTTTACTGGCTGTAGTTCAAATGATGATATGGGTGGAGAAGATGTTATTAAGGTTAATGACACCGCATTAACTAAGAATTATGTTGATGCTCGAATTAATCAAATTTTTCAGCAGAATCAATTAGAAAGCGATGATGCGTATGCAGGCTATTACAAGAGTCAAATTATTAATGGCTTGGTTGAAACGGAATTAATGGTTCAGGATGCAAAAAATAAAGGTATTGAAATTACTGAAGATGAAAAAGAAACCTTTAAACAGAATTTGATCGATCAAACATATGGTTCAGAAGAAAATTTTCAAGCTTATCTTGATGAGTATAATATAAGCGATGAAATGCTTAATAGAATGATTGAAGAAAAATTATATTATGATAAGTATATTGATCAGATTAAATCTGGAATAACAGTTGATGCAGAGGCATATTATAATGAAAATAGTGATCAATTTGATGTGGCTGATCAGGTGAAAGCTAAACATATTCTTGTAGATGACAAAGAGACTGCAGAAGATATCATCAAGCAATTAGATGAGGGTGCTGATTTCTCTGAGTTGGCAAAGGAGTATAGTACTGATTCAGCAACTGCTCAGCAAGGTGGAGAATTGGGGTATTTTACAGCAGATGAAATGATTACGGAATTTTCGGATGCGGCTTTTGCTCTTGAGGTTGGACAATATACCAAAGAACCAGTAGAAACGAGTTATGGATATCATGTCATTTTGTGTGAAGATAAAAAAGCGGCACATCATCAGACATTCGATGAGGTAAAAGATGAACTAACTGATCAACTTACTGATCAGGAAGTGCAAAGTAAATACTATGAGATTATGGATCAATTGAAGCAAGATGCAAATATTGAGTATTTATCTGATGATTATAACCCAGATAAGCTTGTAGAAGCTGCTGAAGCACAAATGGCGGAACAGAACCAAGATGGCAGCAGTACCACAGATGGTACAAGTGCTGAGGCAACGGATTCAGCTACAACAAATGATGCGTCAAGTTCGGATAATACTGCAAATGAAACGTCAAACAGTGAGACAGCCACTGAAGAGGGAAGTTCATTGGTTGATACAGCTGAATAAAAGAAGACAGAGAACGATGCGATGCACGTTCTCTGTTTTTTGATAGGATTATTTATTGTTCATGCGATACTAGACCCTAATATTTTTTCTAATTCCTTTAAAATAAATAGGACACAACTTTTTCGAATGACATCGCGGTCTAATAAATATGTATGCAGTGAAGCTGAATATTTATAAGGAAAGAAAGTATTGTTGATGTAAAGTCCTATATATACGAGACCTTCCGGGTTGTGTTTTTCGTCGGGGCCTGGACCAGCAACTCCCGTTGTAGATATACCAATATTTGCCGTATAAAGCTTTTGTGTTCCTTGTGCCATTGCTTTCGCAGTTTCTTGTGAAACGACGCCAAACTTGTTTATGATATTTTTGGGGACATGAAGTACAGTATTTTTAGCTGTTGCTGTGTAGGTGCATGCGCCCCCCAGAACATATGAAGAAGCACCGGAAACATCAGTTAGTGTTTTGCAAATTAATCCACCAGTACAACTTTCCGCAGTAGAAATGGTCAAATTATTTTTCTGTAAAAGAATCCCTATTTTTTTTGCAAATTTAAAAAGAGCTTGTCCATCTACAAGGTAGTAATATTGTTTTAAGATTTTTAAAATAAGGTCTATGTTGTCATCATTTAAAAGAAAAAGATGAGTTGTAAAATTTAGTCTGAAATATGAAGTGGATAAAGGTTGTAGGTCTTGAGCTGTTGGGCAATCAAAGACTAATGAAGAATTTTCTTTTAGAATATCAAATTTTAAAGAATAAAAGACTTTACCAATGGCAATAATCGTTCTACAATAGAAATCGTTCGTACAATTTTGTAGTACTTTTAGAAATTCTGCTTTTGTTTTGGCATAATAAATGCTCGCTGGTGCAATTTCTAGAAAAGAATTTTTTGATGGTGAACGGAAAAAATCCTTTTTTGTCTTTTCATCAGGAAAAATTAAGGCGATTGACGTTGGTACCATATGATTCAAGTCCTTTCATAGAAAAAAGTATTGCATAAATATGCAATGCGTTGTATAATAATTTCATTCGTTGGAGGTGTATTCATGATTAATGTTGGAATTATTGGAGCAACTGGTTATACAGGCTCTGAATTAATCAGACTCTTATTGAGACACAATGAGGTAAAGCTCTCTGCTATTGGTGCACGTAGCACAACAGGTGAGGTTTCTGATTTACATAAAAGTATTTTAAATTTAACAGACGCAAGATTTTGCGATATGACAATTGATAATTACAAAGATTGCGATGTAGTTCTTTTGGCGCTTCCGCATGGAACATCATCAGAATATGCAAAAAAACTTATAGAAATGAACATAAAAGTGATTGACTTAGGTGCGGATTTTCGTTTAAATGATGCGAAGATATATGAGGAATGGTATGGGGCAGATCATGCTTGTCCAGAGTGGATGGAAAAAACTGTCTATGGTTTGCCAGAAATACATCGTGAAGAAATTCGCAGAAGCAATTTAGTGGCAAATCCTGGATGCTTTCCTACAAGTATCATTTTGGGGTTGGCGCCACTCTGCAAGCAGAAATTGTTAAATCCTGCGTTTGTTGTTGCAGATAGTGATTCAGGATTAACTGGCGCTGGAAAATCTCTAAAAGAGAGTTCTCACTTTGTAAACGTTAATGAAAATGTTGTAGCGTACAATATCGGTAAGCATCGACATTTACCAGAAATTGTTCAGGAATTGAATGCTTTAGCTGATGACAAGATTGGTTTGGTTTTTAACCCTCATCTGGCTCCAATTAATCGGGGTATATTATCTACTTTAACGGTTAAACTGAATCAGGCATGCAGCGAAGAAGAAATTCGAGCGCTTTACCATGAATTTTATGATAAAGAACCATTTGTAAGAGTGCGTAGAGCTGGAGAGTATGCAGCGACAAAACAGGTGATGGGTTCAAATTACTGTGATATTTCTCTTCATATGGTTGATGCTACAACAGTGGTCGTTTGCGCAGCAATTGACAACATTGTAAAAGGAGCGAGCGGTCAAGCTGTGCAAAATATGAATATTTTATTTGATTTCCCAGAGACACAAGGGTTGGAGCAATTTCCTCTTTGTCCATAATTATAAAGGAGAAGAAAAACATGAGCAACTATCCAAAAGGTTATTCGGCTTGCGGCCTACATTGTGGTATTAAAAAGGCTAAAGATGATCTTACGATTGTTTTTTCTGATGTTGCTGCAAGTGCCGCGGCAGTATATACAAATAATTTGTTTCAGGCAGCACCTTTACAGGTAACAAAAGCACACCTATCTTGTGAGGGCAAAGCACAAGCCATTGTTATTAATAGTGGTATTGCAAATGCAGCGATGGGCAAACAAGGAATCATTGATGCAGAAGCGGTTGCAAAAAAATTGGCGCAAACATTTAATATAAAAGAAAATTACACAATTGTTGCTTCTACGGGTGTCATTGGAATGCCACTGCCTGTCGATACGATCAATTCGGGAATTGAAATGGCGAAAGATGCATTGAAGCCGCTTAACGAGAGTGCTGAATCTGCCTCCCGTGGTATTATGACGACAGATACCGTTCCTAAGACAGCACAGGTTTCAGTTAAAATAGATGGTAAAAATGTTAATTTTTGGGGAATGTGCAAAGGCGCTGGGATGATTCACCCAAATATGTCAACTATGCTGGGGTTTGTTCTTTGCGATGCTGCAATAACTGCAGACGTGTTGCAAAAAGCCTTAAGCTCTGCAATTGGAGATAGTTTCAATATGATTTCTGTTGATGGTGATACATCAACAAATGATATGGTAACTGTGCTGGCAAATGGCCTTGCAGAAAATGAGATTATCGATAGTGAAAATAGTGATTCATATACTTTGTTTGCGAATGCTCTAAAGGAAGTTTGCATTAGTTTGGCTAAACAGATTGTTGCGGATGGAGAAGGCGCCACAAAATTATTTTCAGTGAAGGTAACAAATGCGTTGACGACAACTGATGCAAAAATAATTGCGCGAGCAGTGACATCATCTAGTCTCGTAAAAGCTGCTATGTATGGTCGCGATGCAAATTGGGGGCGCATTGCTTGTGCGGCAGGATATTCAGGAGCAACCTTTGATCCGTATAAAATGGATATCTATATTGGCGATCTTCTAGTGGCAAAAAGTGGGCAGGGCCTTGCATTTGATGAAGAGAAGGCACTTGCGCTTCTTTCAAAGGATACAATTGATGTTCTGATTGATTTGCATGAGGGAAAAGGTGAAGCTGTCGGTTGGGGTTGTGATCTTACTCATGACTACGTCAGCATTAACGCGGATTACAGGAGTTAATAAAAATGGAATTCGGCAATCATACGGCAGAGGTACTTGTAGAAGCACTGCCTTATATTAAAAAGTTTTACGGTACTACAATTGTAATAAAATATGGTGGTCATGCCATGGTTGATAAGGAAATGCGTGAAAAAGTCATTTCCGATATTGTTTTGATGCGTTTTGTAGGTATGAATCCAATACTTGTACATGGTGGCGGTCCTGATATAAACTATTGGCTTGAAAAAGAAAACTATCAATGTAAATTCGTTGATGGGTTGCGTGTAACCGATCGAGAAGTTTTAGAGATCGCGCAAATGGTATTGATTGGCAAAGTTAATCAAGAAATCGTTGCCCTTTTGCAAAAGCATGGTGGCAATGCCGTTGGATTAAGCGGGATTGATGGTGGTACAATACAAGCAAAGAAAAAACTGCACTATGACAAAGACAATCATTTGGTTGACCTTGGCTATGTTGGTGAAATAACCAAAATTAGGCCAGATCTTATTCGCAATGCGTTAGCAAAAGAATATATTCCTGTTATTTCACCAATAGGTCTTGATGATAATGGTGGGCGTTACAATATAAACGGTGATACGGCGGCTGCCGCTATTGCAGCCGCATTAAAAGCGGATAAGTTTTTCTTGCTTACAGACACTGATGGTATTCTCGACCGCAATGGCACGCGAATTAGTCAAGTTACAACTGATCGTTTGGATCAACTTGAAAAAGAAGGCGTTATTTATGGCGGTATGATACCAAAAGCAGCATGTTGCAAGCATGCTATTGAGAATGGTGTACAAAGCGCACATATTATTAATGGACAGATGCAGCATAGTTTATTACTTGAATTATTTACTGACGATGGTGTTGGAACCATGGTCATGGGAGGCAAACAAGATGAATAATATGATTGAAAAAGGTCAGCAGTATATTATGGGTACGTATAGTCAAGCGCCAATTGTAATTGAAAAAGGTGAAGGTGTCTATTTGACTGATAATACAGGAAAAAAATATATTGATATGGTTAGTGGTATTGCAGTTAATAGCCTGGGGTATCGCCATCCAGCAATCGTCAAAGCGATTCAAGAACAGGCTGAAACCTTAATTCACATTTCAAACTTATATTGGAATATCCCTCAAATTGAACTGGCTGAGAAACTTTGCAAAGCAAGTGGCCTTGGAAAAGCTTTCTTTTGCAACAGTGGTGCTGAAGCAAATGAGTCTGCAATTAAGCTGGCAAGAAAATATGGGAATGGGCGCAGTACCATTATTTCTATGATCCAGTCTTTCCACGGTCGCACGCTTGGTGCGTTAAAAGCAACTGGCCAAACAAAATATCAGAATGGGTTTGCACCACTTCCAGAAGGATTTAAGTATACAGAAGCAAATAACATTGAAATGTT
Source organism: Peptococcaceae bacterium (assembly GCA_019420345.1). GTDB lineage: Bacteria > Bacillota > Peptococcia > Peptococcales > Peptococcaceae > UMGS1590. The sequence continues at coordinate 5,524 of JAHZHI010000020.1, read as the reverse complement.
GGATCAGATGATTGATGATGACACTTGCGCCATTATGCTTGAAGTGATCCAAGGTGAAGCGGGAATTATTGCGCTTGATGAAGCGTATCTCAAGCATGTTGAAAGTATTTGTCAAGAAAAAGATATCTTATTTATTATTGACGAAGTTCAGACTGGTATGGGACGCACAGGATATGCTTTTGCTCATCAAAAATTTGATTTGCATCCGGATATCGTAACTATGGCTAAGGCTATTGCAGGTGGGGTTCCAATGGGCGCTATGCTAGCTAAAAACCATGTTGCCGCAGCTTTTAATCCTGGTGATCATGCGTCGACCTTTGGTGGTAATCCTCTGGCTGCTCACACTGCCTGCGCTGTTGCTGATATTATTTTTGATGATACATTCCTTGCTCAGGTTCAAGAAAAAGGTGAATATTTTGCGAAGCGGCTTGCAGAATGTGTTGACGGGAAAAAAGTCCTTGAAGTACGTGGACGTGGCTTAATGTTAGGGCTTTTATTAGATGACAGCGTAAAGCCTGGTGATGTTGTTTCTGCTGCAGCAGAGTCTGGACTGCTTATTTGTACAGCAGGAAAACAAGTATTACGTTTTGTACCACCACTTGTTATTTCAAAGGACGAAATTGATGAAGCTGTTGAAATCTTGAAAAAGGTGCTGGCATGAAAGTCCTTATTGTAGGTCTTGGGCTTATTGGTGGCTCACTTGCAAAGGCTTTATCAACGTATACTGACGCAAAAGTTGTTGGTATAGATAAAGATGACAAAACTTTAGCTTTAGCATTAGATGAAGAATCAATTGCATACATCGGTGGTGAAGCTGATCTTCAAGATGCCGATGTCACTGTATTGGCAATGACACCTAAAAATATTATTGACTTTGTTAAAAAAAACCATGGTATTATGAACAAAAGTGGACTTGTTCTTGATGTTTGCGGTGTTAAAAGAGATATAATGGCTTGTTTTAAAGAGTATTTTTCTGTCAATGGACCGCAATATATTGGAATGCATCCGATGGCGGGAAGAGAATTGTTTGGTTATGAACATTCTTTAGTGAATCTTTTTCAAGGTGCTAGCTTGGTTATGACAAAAGATCCAGATATTGATTATCATATTGATTGGAATTTGCTTGAAGACTATGTTTACGCATTAGGTTTTAGAAAACTCGTAGCATCAACACCGGAAACACATGATCAAATTATTGCATATACATCTCAGTTAGCGCATATTGTTTCGAGTGCATATATTAAAAGTCCAACGATGTTGCGTGAAGAAGGATATAGTGCAGGGAGTTTTCGTGATTTAACACGTGTTGCTCGTCTTGATGAAAAAATGTGGACAGATCTATTTTTACGAAATGCAGATTATCTGGAAGATGAGATTGAGGAAATTATTAATCATCTTATTGAGTATCGTGATGTGTTACATGCCAATGATTCTGAAAAACTTGAGAAGTTATTAAAGGATGGTAGAGTTAGAAAAGAGTGGAGTAACGATCATGTTCAGTAATGCTGAAAGGAGATTCGTTAATGATTGACAGAGAAATCATATGCAAGGATCCTTATGAAATGATCGAAGCTGCTCATCAAACGATTTATGAATCGCTCGGTAAATTAAAATATGTAAATCTTAAATATAAGGTTTTAGATCAACCTGAGAGTGGCTGGCTGTATAATGTTGATTTTGAAGTCCGGGATAATATCTGCCGCATTCATTTTTTAAATGCAGATGAAGAACCAATTTCGTTGATTGTGGATCAGCTTGAATATTTTAAATTACGGCCATATTATATTGCTGCGTGTGTAGGATTTAAAAATATTGTATTTTATAGTGGTAACATGAAAGGAGAAGCTCAATGAACCTTAAGGATAGAGATTTTTTAACACTGCGTGATTTTACTGGTGAAGAGATCCAATCCATCGTCGATTTGGGGTTAGATTTGAAAGATAAACAAAAAAAAGGCATCCCTCATCCGTATCTTCAAGGGAAGTCTCTCGCGATGATTTTTCAGAAATCATCTACACGTACGCGCGTATCTTTTGAAGTTGGTATGTACCAGCTTGGTGGACAGGCATTATTTTTAAGTACGAAGGATCTACAGATCGGTCGAGGTGAGCCTGTTCAGGATACTGCACGCGTGTTGGCACGTTATGTAGATGGTATTTTGATTAGAACCTATGAACAAGCAGAAGTGGAAGCTTTTGCAAAATATGCTGATGTTCCAGTAATTAATGGGCTTACCGATACCTATCATCCAACCCAGGTTATTGCGGATTTGATTACTATCAAAGAACAGAAAGGACATTTAGCAGGTTTGGATTTCTGCTACGTTGGTGATGGCAATAATATGACACATTCATTAATGATTGGCATGTTAAAATGTGGAATGAATGTTGGAATCGCTACTCCAGAGGGTTATAAACCGGATGCGGAAATTGTGGCTTATGCCCAGGGCATTGCAAATGAGAATAATTGCCAGTTGGTTTTAACAAGCGATCCAAAAGCCGTTGTGAAAAATGCTGATATTGTATATACTGATACTTGGGCTAGTATGGGACAAGAAGATGAAAAAGAGGCTCGAGCAAAAGCCTTTGTTGGATATCAGATTGATTCTGAAATGTTTGCTTTGGCAAAAGAGGATGCAATTTTTATGCATTGTCTGCCTGCTTATCGTGGCTATGAAGTAACTGAAGATGTTTTGGAACATCCACGCAGTGTTATTTTTGATGAAGCTGAAAATCGTATGCATGCTCACAAAGCGATTATGGCTAGCATTATGTAATTGATTATTTAGGAGGAGTATTCATGTCTAAAGTAGTATTAGCTTATTCTGGTGGTCTTGATACGTCTATTATCATTCCTTGGTTGAAAGAAAACTATGACAACTGTGAAGTCATTGCAGTATGTGGGGATGTTGGTCAGGGGGATGAACTTAACGTCGTTCATGACAAAGCACTGGCTTCTGGTGCAAGCAAAGTTTACATTGCTGATCTTAAAGAAGAATTTGTTCGTGATTACGTTTATCCGGTTATCCGTTCTGGCGCGCTGTATGAAGGCGGTTATCTTCTTGGCACTTCTTGCGCACGTCCTTTAATTGCGAAAGCGCTTGTTGAAGTTGCGCAAAAGGAAGGCGCAGATTACATTGCCCATGGCGCAACAGGTAAAGGAAATGACCAGGTGCGTTTTGAATTGACCATTAAGGCATTAAGCCCTGCGACAAAAATTATTGCTCCATGGCGCATTTGGGACATCAAGAGCCGTGAAGACGCTGTTGATTTCGCTAACGCACATAATATTCCGGTTCCTGTTACCAAAAAACGCCCATATAGCATGGACCGCAATGTGCTGCACTTATCTCATGAAGGGGCTGATCTGGAAGACCCTGCTAATGAACCATTAGATGATCTTTATCTTATCTGCAATCGTCCAGAAGATGCACCAAACGAACCGGAATACATTACCCTTACTTTCGAAAAAGGGAATGCTGTAAAATTAAACGGTGAAGAACTGGCTCCATTGGCTATGTTGGAAAAATTAAATGAACTTGGTGCAAAACATGGCATTGGTATTCTTGATATTGTAGAAAACCGTTTAGTTGGCATGAAATCTCGTGGCGTTTATGAAACTCCTGGCGGCACCATTCTTCATGTAGCACATCAAGGTTTGGAATCTCTGACCTTGGATCGTGATACCATGGCATTTAAAGCAACTGCAGGCGTAAAATACGCTCAGTTGGTATATGATGGACTTTGGTACACTCCATTGAAGGAAGCACTTGATGCATTCATTGATAAGACACAAGAAACTTGCTCTGGTGAAGTTCGTTTGAAGCTTTATAAGGGAAGAGTTACTACGGCTGGTATGACATCTCCATATTCTCTTTATAACGAGGAATTTGTTACTTTTGGTGAAGATGAAGTTTATAACCAAGCAGACGCAGAAGGTTTCATCAATCTGTTTGGCCTTCCATTGAAGGTTAATGCTCTGATGAAGCAAAATCTTAATAAGTAAGTGAGGCATTGCTATGGCAAAACTGTGGGGCGGAAGATTTAGCAAAGATAGCGATAAGCTAATGGAAGATTTTCATTCTTCCATTAGCTTTGACCAGAAATTATATTATTGGGATATTCAAGGTAGTATTGCACATGCGACCATGTTGGGAAACGTTGGTGTAATTACAATGGAAGAAGCGCAAACATTGGTACAAGGCTTGCGTGACATCCTTGAAGAAATCGAAGAAGGTAAAGTAACCTTTAATCCTTCTGATGAAGATATTCATATGAATATGGAAGTATTGCTTACTCAAAAAGTTGGTGATGTAGGGAAAAAACTACACACTGGACGCAGTCGTAATGACCAAGTCGCAGTCGACATGCGTATGTATCTGCGGCATGAAGTCATGACTATACAAGCGCAATTGATCGAATTCCTTGAAACCTTAATAGATATTGCTAAGAAACATCTTGAAACAGCGATGCCAGGTTATACACATCTTCAACGTGCGCAACCAATTACGCTCGGTCATCATTTGATGGCATATTTTGAAATGTTTAAGCGTGATTATCAAAGATTGGATTCGTGGCTTGAACGTAACAATATTATGCCACTTGGGAGTGGAGCACTTGCAGGAACAACTTTTCCATTAGATCGCAATCAAACAGCACAAATGTTACATTTTGATGCTCCATGTTTAAATTCGTTGGATGGTGTCAGTGATAGAGATTTTGCGTTAGAATTTTTAAGCGACGCGTCGATCAGCATGATGCACTTAAGTCGCTTCTGCGAGGAAATTATTTTGTGGGCAAGTCAAGAATTTGCTTTTATTGACTTAGATGATGCCTATAGTACTGGCAGCAGCATCATGCCTCAGAAGAAAAACCCAGACGTGGCTGAATTGGTTCGCGGAAAAACTGGCCGTGTTTATGGAGCTCTTCTTGGCTTGCTGACAACAATGAAGGGGCTTCCGCTTGCATACAATAAAGATATGCAGGAAGACAAAGAAGGTGTATTTGACACTGTTGACACCTGGAAAAAGTGCCTATTAATCTTTGAACGCATGCTTGCAACCGCAACTTTCAAAGAAGCGAATATGCGTCGGGCTGCAGCTGGTGGTTTCACCAATGCGACAGACTTTGCAGATTATCTTGTTACAAAAGGTATTCCATTCCGTGATGCACATGCAATTGTTGGTGAAGCTGTTGCGTATTGTATCATGAACGGAAAGGCGCTTGATGATTGTTCAATGGATGAGTTTAAAGCGTTTTCTGCATTAATTGATGAAGATATTTATGACAAAATTTCTATCGATACATGTATTCATAAACGTCAAACTATTGGTGCGCCAAGTCCACAGCAAGTGCAATTCTCTATTCAGCAAAATGAAATGTTTCTTAATGATATAAAGGCTTCCCATGATAAAATGGTGGAAGAAAGACAATTTTAATATTATTGAGCACTGAATGTTTTATTCAGTGCTTCAGCTTGTCGAAAAAGGTCACCGCAAGGTGGCCTTTTTCTCGTCTTAAGCCTC
>JAHZHI010000002.1 GCA_019420345.1 Peptococcaceae bacterium | reverse complement strand
ATGAGAAAACCCTATTTTGGCAAAAATGCCAAAATAGGGTTTATCTACAGTCTGGAGCACTGAATGTTTTATTCAGTGCTTTTTACTTTTTTTACAGATCAAGAGAGAATAGGCATGTTGACGAAACTGAGAATTTGAATGACTCTTGCGGTGTGAAGGTGCTGTGTGATAAGCTAATATCAAGTGAGGTGTCAAAAGTGAACAAGGATTTTGTATTCAAGCATTTAAAAGATGCATTGACTGGGCCGACAAGTTTTGAAGAGATTTTAAAACTTTTTGATCTCCAAAAGTTTTCGCCATCAGAAATAAAGCAGGCATTAAATGATCTAGAGAAAGATGGGCGTATTGTAAAAACGCGAACAGATCATTATGGTATTCCTGAGCAGATGAATTTGCTTACTGGGCGTGTAAAGAAACTCAAGAAAGGCTATGGCTTTTTAGTAACTGACAATATTGATATGGAAGACCTCTTTATTCCTCCAGATAGTCTTAATTCTGCACAAAATGGGGATCGAGTCATTGTCCGTATTATGAAACATCGAAATGTGTCTGGTACATCGGGAAAAAACAGAGATGAATGTGAGGTTGTGCGCATTCTAGAACGTCACAATAAAATGTACGTGGGGACGTATAAGCCTAAGAAACATTATGCATTTGTAGTCCCAGATAACCAGACATTTGGCCAAGATATTATTGTTCCTTTTGATCAAGAATATCACTCTGCTGATGGAGATAAGGTGCTTGTTGAAATTACTTATTGGGGTGGAAAAGGAGAGATTCCGGAAGGCCGAATCATTGCACGTTTGGGTGCTTCTGATTCTCCTGGAATTGATGTTCTCTCTTTGGTATATCGATATGATCTTACTCCTGGCTTTACAGAGACGCAATTACAAGAAGCACGTCGTTTGTCTCGAGAGCCGGTGGATACTAACTTAGAACGTCGACGTGATTTTCGTTATTATAGTCATGTTATTACGATCGATGGCGCTGATTCAAAAGATCTAGATGATGCGGTTCAACTAGAAATTTTATCAAATGGTAATTATATGCTGGGCGTTCATATTGCTGACGTCAGTGAGTATATCAAGGAAGGATCCATTCTTGATCAAGAGGCTTATAGACGAGGGACCAGTGTATATTTTGTTGATCGAGTGTTACCGATGCTTCCAACGGATATTTCTAATAATATTTGTAGTCTTAACGCTGGAGAAGACCGCTTAACATTGTCCTGTGTCATGGAGATTAATGCGCAAGGTCAAGTTGTAGCAGCAGAGATTAGCGAATCGATTATAAACGTTGAAAAAAGATTTACCTATGATACAGTTAATGGTATTTTGAAAGAACAGCGTTTTGATGAAGATCCTTCATATGTTGAAGTGTTCGATGAAATGCGGACATTAAGCAGGATATTACATGAAAAGAGAATTGATCGTGGAGCGCTGGAATTTGACTTACCAGAAAGTAAGATTGTCCTTGATGATCAAGGGCATGCGGTTGATATCGTTGTACGCGAACGGGGGGAAGCAGAACAAATCATTGAAGAATTTATGATTCTTGCAAATGAAACAGTTGCGGCCTATTTCTTTAGACGAAGAATGCCATTTATTTATCGTGTGCATGAAGAACCTGACCCCGAAAAACGTGATGCATTTTTACAATATATTCAACGGCTTGGCATTGTTTTGCCGCATAGTCATGAATCATTTTGTGCCAAAGACTTGCAATGGATTTTGTCAAAAGCGGCAGATAAAGGTTGCTCAGAGATCGTAAGTATGATGATGTTACGTATGATGAATCATGCATATTATACGACAAAGAAATCGACGCATTTTGGCCTTGCAAGTCGTCATTATACACATTTTACATCACCGATTCGTAGATATAGTGACCTTTCGATTCATAGGTTAATCAAAGAGTTTTTACAGAATAATAATCGTCTTAATGAACATCGTATTCATCATTATGATAAAGTGTTTGCAGAAGCGAGCGAACAAGCTTCAAGCTGTGAACGTAATGCTGAAGAAGCTGAACGGGCCAGTGTTGACTTAAAAAAAGCTGAATATATGCTGCCGTATATTAAGAATGAGTATGAAGCACAAGTTGTCAGTGTTACAGCGTTTGGTTTTTTTGTGCGACTTGAAAATTCGGTCGAGGGTCTTGTTCACATTTCGACGTTGGTTGATGATTATTATAATTATGATGCAGATGGAATTTGTTTAATTGGAGAACATACAGGCCGAACGTTTAAACTTGGGCAGGTTGTAACGGTAATACTTGATGCTGTGAATATGAAAGATGCTACGATTGATTTTATCTTGAAAAATACGGCACCATCAAATAAAATAACGATTAAAAATGATGTAGCTAAGAAAAAAACCAATCAAGTGGTTGCATCTGCTCAGCGCAAACGAAAAAAGACTATTGATAATAACAAAAAGAATACGATAAAAAAGAAGAGGAAGACACATCGTGGGTCAAAAAACAATAGCAGAAAATCGAAAAGCAAAGCATGATTATTTTATTCTTGAGACTATTGAAGCTGGAATCGCTTTAAAAGGAACTGAGGTTAAATCTATGCGAGCTGGTCATGCAAATTTAAAAGATTCATATATTTTCATTCAAAATGATGAGGCATTTATAGAAGGCATGCATATTAGCCCATATGATCATGGGAATATTTTTAACGTAGATCCTTTGCGAAAACGTAAATTACTTTTACACAAAAAAGAAATCATAAAACTTCGTCAGAAAACGCAGGAAAAAGGGCTGGGCATCGTTCCGCTGAAATTGTATTTTATAAACGGGAAGGTGAAAGTTGAGATCGCTGTTGTTCGAGGAAAGAAGTTATATGATAAACGAGCAACCGAAGCAAAACGATCAGCAGAGAGAGAAATAAATCGAGCAATGAGAGAAAGAGAGCGAAGATAAGATGGCAAAAAAGTTTAAAATAAAAGAAGTGCGTCAAGCATATTTGGGAAGCGTGGTATCTTCTGTAAAAGAAAAAACATTTAGTGCTATGTTTTTGGCAATTGCGGCTGCAGGCTTATCTGTGCTATTAAACGCTCTTAAAGACGATGATGATGCAGATAATCAGGAGATCTTCCGAGAATAAAAAATGCCTCCATGTTTTTGCATGGAGGCATCAGCTTGTCGAAAAAGGTCACCGCAAGGTGGCCTTTTTCTCGTCTTAAGCCTTA
>JAHZHI010000019.1 GCA_019420345.1 Peptococcaceae bacterium | reverse complement strand
TTACCAGAAGTTCTATGAGTCATTTTTTGTTGCACTTAGATTGTAAATTCGCCATCAAAAAAGGCCTGAGCTTAAGCTCAAGCCTTTTTTATTATCCTTACGCTTCTGGGGAGAAGTCGCTCTTGCCAGCGCCGCAGAGTGGGCAGCCCCAGTCATCTGGGATATCAGCAAAAGCGGTGCCTGGAGCGACGCCGTTATCTGGATCGCCTTCAGCTGGGTCATAAACATATCCACAAAGATCGCATACATATTTCTGCATGATTCAATTCCTCTCTTTCATATCATCGATTGTTAAAAATTACCAATTCATTTTGTACTCGTATCATAGCACAATAACCTGCCCTTTGCAAGCATATTAAGTAATTTTTTTCATATTTTAGAATTCCTCGGCCAGCATGACCCCATCAACATTGACCATGGCTTTCAGTGCTTCTTCCGCTTTCATCTGATGCGCCAAACGCACAGAAAGCAGCGCAATGGTCGCATTTTCCGGTTCCTTGTTGCGGGAAATTTCCAGATGCATGATTTTGATTTCCCTGGCGTGGCAATACGCCAACACGTCTTCCAAAGCCTGCGGCTTGTTGTACTCGAGGAAGATATGAATATTCGACGTTCTTGTAATGACCTGCTTTTCCAGTTTCAAGAACACCGTCGCCGCCAATTCCACAAGCACCGTGGTCAAAATTGCGCCTTCATAAAATCCGGCTCCAACCGCCAAGCCAATGATGGCCGCCGCCCACAATCCTGCAGCGGTGGTTAACCCACGCACACGCTGACGGCTGATGACAATGGTGCCGGCACCGAGAAAACCAATCCCGGCGATGACCTGCGCCCCCAAACGCGCCATGTCGGTGTAATAATCCAAATAAAGATAGAGATATTGGCTGGTCATGGTGGTCATGGATGCCCCCAGGCAAACCAAAATATGCGTGCGGAAGCCAGCAGGCCGGCGTCGCAGTGAGCGCTCCATGCCAATGATTCCGCCGCAAATCACAGCCAAAACCATGCGAACAGCCACAGAAAGCAGCGTAAAATCGCGCAATCCATCAAAGATGCTCAGCATCGTTCATCCTCCTTTTTTACAATTCGTGCACATGCTTCACATGTTCTACCTGCGATACACAGGACAGCATGGCATCGGGTGTCATTTGCGGCGCCAATTTCACAACAATCTCAGCATCATAAATCGGCCTGCTTTTGTTATGATCGTCGTCAATGTTCATTTCCAAGACGGTGCCGCCCTGCTTACGCACCGTCATCAAAACGTCACCCAGATAAACCAAAGATTTCACTTCGACATATATGGAAATGATGCGTGATTGAGACTGGATCTTAAATTTCAAATTTGTAAAAAGATACATGGACAGAATGATGACACACACCGCCATCACCGCGCCTTCATAAAAACCAGCACCAATCGCCAGCCCCAGGCATGCCGATGCCCAAAGGCCAGCCGCCGTTGTCAAACCCTTGATTTGATTATCCTTGGTGACAAGAATGGTACCAGCCCCGAGAAAACCAATCCCATTGATAACCTGTGCCCCAAAGCGCGATACGTCTGTCGTAATGCCCACTTTGCCAGCGATGTCTGCCCATTGATGGGTAATCATCGTGTATTCGTACTGGCTCAGGAGCATCGTCAATGCCGCCCCAACAGACACCATCATATACGTGCGGAATCCCGCCAATCCCTTTGGACGTCGCATGCGTTCGCGGTTTAAGCCGATAAGGCCGCCGCAAAGCATCGCCATAATCAACCGCAGCGCCACGCCCAAAAACGTCATTTCACGGAAAACATCCAAAGCCTGAAGCATCGCCACGCCCCCTTTCACTACTCATAAAGTACATATTGGCTTCATTGTAATATTTCCATAAAGAAAAGGCAATTCTTTCGTAAAGATCGCAGCATTTCCAACGTCCCTGCCCAGGCTATTGACAAGGGGATGCTCCGCGCTATAATAGGAATGATTCGTTGATTGGAAAGCATTTTGCTGATTGAACCAGGGAGGAGTTTTCCTATGAGGATCGAACAACTTGAATATTTTCTTCAGGTTGCCAATTATGGTTCGCTGTCGTTGACTGCCAAAAAAATCAATGTCGGACAGCCCACCTTATCGGCAGCCATCGCCGGTCTTGAAAAAGAAGTGGGGCGGCCATTGTTCCACCGCACACGACGCGGAATGGATCTGACGGCTTTTGGCCGCGAGATTCTGCCGCTCGTTGAAAAAACAGTGGACGATTATTACGATATTCGCAAAAAAGCGGGCATCGCTACGCCCGTGAACCTGCACGTGTATTTGCTGGCGACGTTTTTCACCAGCGGCATTCTCAGTGAATCCCTGTTTCACACGCGCAGCATGTTCCCAGCCGTGTCCTTTACACTGCGCCAGGGACTCATCAGCAATGTCATTCACGACATCACTGAAAACAAAGCATCGATCGGGCTTTCAGCGGCGCTGGATTTCAACCTCAGCCGCCACCGTGAGTACGCCACCAGTTTGAACCTGCGTCTCATGCCCCAATACAATGACAACCTCTGCCTGTTTGTAAAGAGCGGCGGTTATTTTCAGTCTCTGTCCAGTGTTCGCCTCAACCATCTGCCATCCAAGGTGCCCCTGTCTGTTCCGCGCGACCTCACCGATTTGGGCTTCGTCAAATCACAGAGCCGCTGGACCGAACTGCCGAAGCATCTCATCTTCGACGATGCCTCCAGCCTCTATCAATACGTTTATCACAGCGACGGCATTGGCATTACAAGTGTTTTGGCAGCCCACTTCAACCCGCTGTTCACCAGCGGCCTGCTCAAAGTCGTCAGTCTCGTGGATGCACCCATCAACCTGGTCCATTATCTCACCTACCCAATTGGTCAAGTGCTCTCTGATGTTGAAGCCGACATCATCCAACAAACAGAAACGTTTTACGAACATCTTAACGCTTCATTATAAGCATTATTTAAGGAGGATATTTTCATGCACATAGTCATCGTCGGTGTTGGCAAGATTGGCAGCATTATCTGCAAAGAGCTTACCGATGAACACGATGTTGTTGTCATCGAAAAAGATGCTGATAAGCTGGAATCTTATATCAATACCACCGATGTAACCGGTATCGTTGGCAGCGGCGTCGATTATGCCGCACTCATGAGCGCCGACACCGCCCACTGTGACGTTTTTATCGCTGTTACTGCGCAAGATGAAATCAACATCATTTCCTGCATCTTTGCCAAACAGCTCGGCGCCAAGTACACCATCGCCCGCATCCGCGAGCACGAATACACCGCTCACCAAAGCTTCATTAAGGAAAGCATTGGGATTGATGCCATCATCAATCCGGAACACGAATCGGCTCAACAGATCACCAGTTTGCTGCGCTTCCCTTCCACAACCCGTGTCGAATCCTTCCTGCGCGGCAAAATCAACATTGTTGAATATCCTTTGCCAGAGGGCCACCCTTTCGTTGGGCAAACGCTGATCGAATTTCAGAACCAATTCAGGGAACACGTCCTCATCTGCATTGTCGAGCGCGACGGCCAGGCGATCATTCCAAACGGGAACTTCCGCCTGCAGGCCGGCGACATCATTCACGTCAGCGGCAGCAACTCGGAACTGCTGCGCTTTCTTCGTCTCGACAGCCAGGGCAACAACAACCGACGCATCAAATCGGTAATGATCATTGGCGCCGGCCGTCTCACCCACTACCTGCTCAAAGAAATCGAAAACGGTTCCACCAAATACCACATCAAGGTTCTTGAAAACAACCGCAAAGCTGCGGAAAATCTGGCGCAGCTGCATCCAAGCGTGGACGTGGTGTTTGCCGACGGCAGCAATTACCGCAATCTCGAGGAAGAAGGCATCACCCACTTTGACTGCCTCATCGCCCTCACCGGCATCGATGAAGAAAACATCCTGATCTGCATGTATGCCCACAAACGCGGCATGCACGATTATATCGCCAAAGTCAACCGCACGCAGATGCTCGAAATTCTTGGCGAAGACAAGCTCAAGGCGGTCATCACGCCAGGCAACATCATCGCCGACACCATCCTGCGCCTGATCCGCGCCGTCATCGACACACGCGGCAAAAACGTTGAAGCGCTCTATCGTCTTGTAGACAACCAAGTGGAAGCGCTCCAATTCTGCGTGCCTAGTGATTCCAAAATCATCGGCCAAAAATTGATGGACCTGCCAATCAAAGATAATATCCTCATTGCGGCAGCCATCACGAAAAGCGGCAACCGCCTCGCGCCAAGTGGTCAAACCATCTTCCACGAAGGCGACATGATCATTGTCACCACCACCGACCACTCCCTGCGCAGCATTGACGATATTTTGAAGAAGGTGTGAACCAATGAATCGACGCATGGTTATTTATGTTACCGGGCGTGTTACTTTTGTGGTCGGCCTGCTCATGATTTTGCCAATCATTGTAGCCTTTATCTACCACGAAGGGCATGAAACCATCTACCCGCTGTTCCAAGCCATGGTTTGCACCCTTGCCGTGGGCGCCGCCATGGCCGCCCGTCCGCCAAAGCGACGCTCCATTTATGTACGCGAAGGGCTGGCCATTACAGGCTTGTCCTGGATTCTTCTGGTAATCTTCGGCAGCCTGCCCTATCTTTTCAGCGGCGCCATTCCTTCCGTCGTCGATGCAATCTTCGAAAGCGCTTCCGGGTTTACAACCACCGGTTCCAGCATCCTCACGGATATCGAGTCGCTGCCGCACTCCATTCTGTTCTGGCGCAACTTCACCAATTTTCTCGGCGGCATGGGGGTGCTCGTATTTGCGGTGGCGCTCCTGCCAAGATCCAACAGTGAAGACATCCACATTCTGAAATCCGAAATGCCTGGGCCAACCTTCGACAAGGTGCTTTCCCGCATCAGTGAATTGGCCCGTGTCTTTTACATCATCTATGCCGCCCTCACGCTGATTTTGATTGTCATTCTCATCGGCGCCGGCATGTCACCATTCGATGCCATCCTGCAAGCCTTTGCCACTGCCGGCACAGGCGGGTTCAGCAATCACAACACTTCAATTGCCGCCTTTGAATCGGTGCCAATCGAAATCATTCTCGCTTTTGGCATGCTGACCTTTGCGGTCAATTTCAACCTCTATTTTTACGCCCTGCGCGGGCGCTGGCGTGAAGCACTGAAAAGCGATGAACTGCGTTGGTTTGTCGGCATCGTCGTTGCAGCCGTTGCCGTCATCACCATCACCATCATGCCGATGTACGACAGTTTCTGGCTCTGCCTCAAAGATGCGTTCTTCAACGTCGCCACCATCATCACCACCACCGGATTCGGCACGGCTGATTTTTGTCAGTGGCCGCTATTTGCACAGATGGTGCTCCTGATGCTGATGTTCATCGGCGGCTGCGCCGGCTCCACCGCGGGCGGGCTTAAAATCAGCCGTGTCATCGCTCTCGTAAAGATGGCTGGCAAAAAGCTGCGCCAAGCCGTAAACCCAAAACGCGTCAGCGTCATCATCTATGAAAACAAACCGATGAACGAACGCAGTCAAAATGACATTGCGCTCTACTTCATCCTCTACATCTTTCTGTTCTTCCTAATGGTGGTCCTGGTTTCTTTCCAAAACCTTGATTTCACCACCACCTTCACCGCCGTTGTCACCACCTTTAACAACATCGGTCCTGGTCTGGGAAACATCGGGCCAACAGGTAATTTCAGCAATTTCAGCGATTTCTCAAAATGCGTGCTGTCTTTCAGCATGATCGCCGGACGTCTTGAAATTGTACCGCTCATTCTGCTCTTTGCACCATCTACCTGGCGCGCCTGATCCCTTCAATCATCCCGAAGGCACCCTGCCTTGATGTTCGATAAACAGACAAACAAACACGGCCCTTGCCGATGCAGTTGCACCGGCAAGGGCCGTGTTTGTTTATCGTCGCCGCCAATTGCTGCACCAAAAAAGCCTGCCGATGCGCACGCATCGGCAGGCAAATGATTTATGCAGTGACAACATTGTCGTCCATTTTTAAGTCGAAAGATACCGTGTGTTGTTCTTCCACCTGATCGGCCAAATCCATGCAGCAGGACCCAATGTATTCAAGGTTCTGCAGCAGTTCACCATAAGGCACCGTAAGCGTTGCGTCGCATTTTCCTTTGCGTACACGCTTCATGTGCGCCTTAAACATGTCGCTGCGCAAGTCAAAGATTTCTGCACGGTGGATTTCCAACTGCTTCACATCCACTTCCGCATCACCAACCAGGCCGATGATGGCGGTTTCATACATAGAAATCAGTTTTTTCATGAAGAGGAAAATATCGTCCACAGCAACCTTCGAGTAACTGTTCTTTTCATCCCCCTGCACCGCATAGATGTTTTGACAGATTTCCTGCAAATTTTCCGTAATACGATTCAGATTATCAATGATAAAGATCATGCTCGTGGTACGTGCGGCCTGCTTTTCATCCACTTTACCAGCGGACAGAATCGACGACAGATAGCTCTGGACTTGGGCATTCAATTTCTTGACCTGCCCCGTCGTATCAATCAATTCTTCACACACCGGCCGCAATTTTTTCTCGCTGGCATTCGCCAGCTTGTACAGCATCCCACGCACCAGATCCGTGACACGAACCGTTTCGTTGGATGCCAATTCAATGGCAGCCATCGGCTGACCAAGCACCTTGCGATCAAGGAAGATCGGCTCGGAAATGGTACGGGTAACCGTTGCCCCCTCCTTGTCCGGCAAGATCTTCGTAACAATCTTGACCATGACAAACAAAAGCGGCGTCCAGACAAGCGTCATAATAACGTTAAAGCCCGTATGTGCGTTAGCAATCTGACGGGAAATGACTTCGATTTCCGGCCCCTTCGGCGAAATCCATTCGATGATGCGCGCATAAGGCTGCACCAGCCAGATGAACACCAACGACCCACTGATGTTAAAAATCGAATGAGCCAGCGCCGTGCGCTTTGCATTCAAACTCAGCCCGATGCAGGCAATCAGCGCGGTGATCGTCGTCCCAATATTGTCCCCAAACAATACTGGCAGCGCCCCCGTCAAACCAATCAAGCTGCCGCCGTCCGGGCCAGGGGTCGAAGCAATGTTCTGCAGCACAGCGATCGTCGCACTGGAACTTTGCACCACCAACGTCATGCACAAGCCCACCAACAGGCCGAGAATTGGCACATCGGCCACTTTTTCAATCATTTGGGCAAAAACAGGGCTCGTCGCCAATGGCTTCATGACAGAACCCATGATCTCGATCCCATCGAATAAGAGACCAAAACCAAAGATCGTCGCACCGATGTCCTTTACTTTTTCTTTTTTACCAAAGAAATAGAAAAGAAAACCGATGATAATAATTAAATAAATGTAATCGCTCAGCTTAAACGCAATCAACTGAGCCGTGATGGTTGTCCCGATGTTTGCACCAAAGATGATGGAAATGGCCTGCGGCAAAGTCATCAGCCCTGCACTGACAAAGCCAATCGCCATAACCGTCGTTGCTGAACTCGACTGCAGCACAGCAGTGACCAATGCCCCCGAAATAACCCCAAGCACAGGATTTTTCGTGAGCATGCCGAGAATCGTACGCATACGCTCGCCGGCAACTTTTTGCAGGCTGTCACTCATCAGATTCATCCCAAACAGGAAGATCGCGAGCCCTCCAAACAGCCCGAAGATAATTTGCAGCGTCTCATTCATGATTGACTGTATCCACCCTTTCAACTTAACAGAACGCCCACATTTTCTTGACAATTAACATTAAAAGAATATCACGCAGCTGTAACTTCACGCAACTGCATTTTCGTTAATTCTTTGTAAAGATTGTGTAAAGAAAATGGTCCATTCCCGGTTCAACACACGCCCCTCAGGGCAAAACCAGAAATGGACCATACCCATTACAGTTATTTATCGCGTTAATCGCTGGCGCAGCACTTTCAGCACAAAACGCGGCAGCGCCAGAGCACGTTTCCAGCGTTTGCGGTCGCCGGCAATGCGATAGAGCCACTCTAAGCGCAAACGAATGAAAATCTCCGGCGCACGCTGCACACGTCCCGACAGCACATCAAAGCTGCCGCCGACGCCAATGCCCACCGGCACGCCGCAACGCGCAAGATTTTCATCAATAAACGTTTCCTGATAAGGCGACCCCATGCCCACCAGCAAAATATCCGGCTGAGTGCGCGTAATGTCCGCCAGCACCTCTGCAGGGCCTTCATTGCGGAAATAGCCATGATGGGTGCCGACAATCTTCACACCAGGATAAGCTGCACGCATCTTGACCGCTGCTTCATCCACAACGCCAGGTTCTGCGCCCAGAAAATACAGCGAAAGATCGCGTGATGCACTCTCGCGGCACAAAGCCTCCGCCAGCTCAATCCCTGTCACGCGCGCAGGAAAAGGGGTGCCCAAAATGCGCCCTGCCAGAAGCACGCCCTGACCGTCCGCCGTCACCAATGCCGCACGGCGAATCAGATCATGCAGCGGCAAATTGCGCGTCGCGTTGTCCAAAATCTCAGGATTCGCGGTCACCACCTGATGGGCACCGCCTTCGCGCACAAAACCCGTGATGATATTCAGCGCCTCCGCTTCTGTCACAGCGTCAATCTCGATGCCCAATACATTGTGTCTCATGACTCATTCTCCTTTTTAATAGTAATAACCACTGTCATCGTAATAAGAATCGTCCGAATCATCATTGTCATCAATCACCATGCCGTACTTCATTTTCTGAATGACCTCGTCGACGCTCTGATCGTCCAAAATAACATAGCTGATGCCATTGATGTATGGTGTCTCGTATTCAAAGGTCTGATATTCCAACGCATCGCTGCCCATGCCAATAAAGCTCCAGGCCAGTTTCAGAATATCCCATGTGCTCAAATCGGTGTCAATTTCATGGCTGACCGTCCACAGTGTCATCGCTGCGCGCCATGGCGTCAAATGCCGCACCTTATCACTCAGCGCCTGCATAAACTGGCTCTGGCGCTGCATGCGGCCAATGTCGCCGGTGCCATCACCGCGCCAGCGCACAAACGCCAGGGCATCTTCGCCATCCAGCTTCTGCGTGCCAGCTTCCAGATCGATGCCTTCTTCCGGCAGATACATTTTCTCCGGCACATCGATGGTGATGCCGCCCATGGCGTCAATGATCTTGGCAAAGCTCTGGAAATTGATCAGCACCGTGTGATCCACCGGATTGTCCACAAGATTTTCCACCGTGTCCACCAGAAGATCCATGCCGCCATAAGCCAGCGATGCATTGACCTTATCCTCGCCAACGCCCGGAATCTCAACCAGCGAATCGCGCGGAATGCTTACCATCTCAATCTTGCGGTCAACCGGCCGCAGCGCCGCATAAATAATCGTGTCGCTGCGCGATGCCTCATCAGCACGCTGGTCCGTGCCCGCCAAAAGAAGGTACACATTCGACTTCTCGCGCTCCATGGCCACCGCTGCCCGATCCGATTCAGGAATTTGGTCAATCGGCGTCGCCGCATCATGGGCGCGCACCGTCCACAGCGTGCCAAAAGCAATGCAAATCACCACAATAAACAACAGCAAATAAAAAAGACAGCCACAGCCTTTGCGTTTGTGCAGCGGCTTGTGCTCCTTCCCTGCCTGCTTCTCTTTGCGCTTTTTCGCCATATCAGCCAGCGCCGACAGCACCTTCTGCGACGTTTTTTCCTTTGCCTCTGCTTTAGCCGGCCGCGACACCGCTGACGCCGCAGCCGCTGCTGCCGACCGAGCATCCCTTGCCGCCTTCGCAGGCATCGTGCGCGCTTCGCGGTCCGCGGCACGCTTTTCCTCCGCCGTTTTCGCCGCAGAAGCAGCCTGAGGCTGGGTGTGCTGCGACGGAGCCGGCTCCTTATGCGTATTTGCCGCGCGCTGTGCCGCCGCAAATTGATCCTTTGCCTGTGTCTGAGACTTTCTCGCCTGAGCCAGCCGTTTCTGCTGACGCGCTTCATCGTGCAGCCGCTTGCTGGCCTCCAGATCACGTCTCAGTTTATCCATATCAAAAGTGCCTTTTCGACCGGCATTTTCACCGGCAGGCGCGTCCAGCCGCATGGTGTCATGCCGCCGTGTTTCCTGCGCCCCCTCGGACACATTGTTCTTCTCCTTATCCATAATGCCTCCTGGGAATTTGATGTTCCCACTTATTCTAGCAGAGTCCTGCAGCCAATGCAATTCGTGGAGCGCGTCTGTCAACAAATCCGCGCAGTGTCCGGCGTTGATTGTTGCCAATTTTTTTGTTATTCTGAATACAGCAAAAAAGAAAAAGGAGGCCACCCCCATGAACAAACACCAGCGCACCGGCTTCACCCTCGTCGAACTCATTGTCGTCCTGGCCATTCTCGCCGTGCTCCTCGTCGTCATCGTGCCGCGCGTCAGCGGCTACGTGACCAGCGCCCGCGAAACCGCTGCCCAAAACAACGCCGCTGCCATCCTGCGCGCCGCCGAACTCTACATTGTGGACCAGGAACGCGACGGCCAAACGCCAGCAGCCACACTCAGCAGCGGCGGTGACCTTGACCGCTACATTGAAAATCTCAATGACGAAGACAGCTACCAGCTCACCCTCACCTACAACACAACCACCAGCCAATACGACATCAGCGGCACCTACACCAACGGCAGCTGCACTGTGTCCATCCCAGCCATGACCGTCAGCAAAAATGAAAGCACGACGCCATAGCCGCTCTGCCCCAATCTTGTCAGGTATTGAAAAAAATGATACCACGTTACTAAGAAACAGGGCTTGCAAGTTGGCGGGGATTCGTGTATTCTATTTATGGCGGATAAAGTTGTACACCTGTCAACGCACTCATCTACTACTACTATGACAGTTGTTACATGGTTTCTGCATAGGAAGACCCTGTTCCAGGGTCTTTTTTTATTGTCAGAAACTATGCAGACCGCTATTTCATAGAAAAATGCTGTGTATTTTTTCATTCAAAGTTCTCTTTACTTCAGTTATTAAATTATATGATAGGACGCAAAAGGAGCCGTTCCGCGGAACGGCTCCTTTTTATGTCCATGTTTCCTGATTCTTCATGGATTTTGTGCACGCGTCACCACCAGCGTTCACATTTCAGATTTTACTTTTCGCTCGTAATTTTTCATTTTTTCTCGTAAAATTTCACTTTTTGGCTTATACATTTTACTTTTCGGCCTAAAAAATTTCACTTTTCAACGCAAAATTTCATTTTTTAGTTTTAAATTTCACTTTTTAACGTTTGCATTTTACTTTTCGCCAAAATGCTGCCTGCTTCGTTGCTGCGTTTGCTCTGGCGGCTGGCGGCATCTTGCCAAGCTGGCCCACCGTCATCCGACTGGTCTGCGGCCTGCAGCTGTAACGCCAAAAGCTGCGTACAACGCCATAACCGACAACAAGAAAACGACGGCCCCGGAGCCGTCGTTTTTTCTATGCTCACTATTTTTCGAGATACCGCTGGAGCACCGCGGCTACCTGCGCACGGGTGGAGAGGCTTTGTGGCTGCAAGGTATCTACGGTGATACCGGAAATCAGCCCTTGATCGACCGCCCATGCAACGGAATCCTTCGCCCAGTCGCTGACACTGGCGGCGTCGGTGTAATGGGTGAGGCTGCCGGTCGCTGTAACGTCCATCCCTTTATACTGCGCGTAGTTGCGCAGGATGGCGGCGAGCTGTTCGCGGGTGATGGCGGCGTTTGGCTGGAAGGTGCCGTCGTCAAAGCCGTTGACGACGCCGACGGATGCGGCCCAGTTCACAGCCTGGGCGTACCAGTCGCCGTCGGCTACGTCGGTGAAGTCACCAGCGCTGGCGGCTGGGCTGCCTTCCAAGCGATGGAGCACGGCCACGAGCATGGCGCGGCTGAGTGACGTGTTTGGCTCAAAGGTCGTTGCCGAGGTGCCGGTCATCAGCCCCTGGCTGTAGACGTAGCACACTGGGTCGTAGAACCAGTCGCCCGCGCTCACATCGGTAAACGGCAGGGTCACAACGCCGTGGTTGTGGTCGTCAATGACGATCGCGTACTGGCTGGCGTGATTGAGCGCCAGGGACACGCTGCCATCGCTGCCGATTGGCACCGCCGTTTCAAAGGTCATTTTGTTTGTACTTTCATTAAAGTAGTAGAGGTTCGCCCAGAGACCAGCGTTCTCTGCGCCCAGTGGGGCGGTGAGGGTCATGGTGAAGCCAAAGGCGCCGTCGTGGGCCAGTTCAAGCTGCACACTGTCACGCTCGCCGGTGATGGCGTTGACCACCTCCACAGGGATGCCGTCGCTGTTCATGGTCACGCCCATGTCGATGTCGGTGAAGTCGGCGTCCTCAGGAATGTCGCTGCCCTTCACCGTCCAGGACACACCGCCGCCCAGATCGACAACCAGGGTCACATCCTTGCCAGCAAGGGTTTCAAACACTTCCTTGTCCAGCTTGGTGCTGCCGCTGGAAAGATCCACCGTCACCGTCTCGCCTGGATCTGCAGCCTTGATGGCATCGATCGTTTCTTCGCTCACCGTTGGCGGATTGTAGGATGGGCGAGATTTGACGGTGAAACTGGCGGTGATAGACAAGGTGACATTATTGTTTGTGTCGGAAACCGTGATGGTGTCGCTGTAAGTGCCCGCAGACAGCCCAGCCTTTGGCTGCACCGTAAAGGTGGCTGTGTCATTTGGAGCAAGGATGGCGGTGCCATTTTCAAAGTTCGTTCCCGCTGTGATGATATAATTCGTGCTGGTCGGTAAAGTTACCGTTACCCGCTGGTTACCGGTATTTTTCACGGTCACCGTTTGGGCGGCAGGCTGGGCATAGCCGGTGTACGCGCTGCCAAAGTTGAGCGCTGTGGTGTCGGCGGAAATGGAATACACCGGCTCCACATAGGTCGGGATTTCTATTTTCAGCGTGGCGCTTTGATTTCCAGCCGCATCTTTTGCGATGATATAGATGTCCTTTGCGCCTGCTGTCAGATTGGCAAGGGTTATGGTATTTGTGTCGTTGGTCAGCGTGTAACTGGTGCCCGAAGTAATGTCAGTCGGCGCACCTTCACCGCTGTCCACCACTTCGTAGAAATAAGTGCCCGCCTCGTCTGAGGTAAATGTAACGGTGGCATCCGTGTCGCTGGTGCGGTTTACCGTTCCGGCAGTCAGCGTAGGCGGCGTTGTATCGGACTTTGCCTCAATTTGAATGGTATATTCTTTACTGTCGCTGCCGCTGTCATTGGTGGCGGTCACGGTGAACTTATAGGTGTTCGCCGTGGCGGGGATGCCGGAAATTGTGCTACTGCCTTCATTCAGCGTCAGACCGTCGGGAAGGGCACCGTTGGTGATGTTCCAACTTGTAGGATTATTGTCCGCCGCAAGGGTCTGACTATAATTCTTGTCTACCTCGCCGTTAGGCAGGCTTGCGGTGGTGATCTTCGGCGGCTGACTGCCTTCAATAGAATCCGGCAGAGTGCCGCTGTTATCGATGGTGCCGTTGTTGGTCATAGTGCCACCTTCTTCGGTGGTCACTGTGCCGTCGTTGGTCAAGGTTGTGCCAGACGGCACGGTGAGGCTGGCGTCCTTTCCGATGGTCAGGCTCTCGCCCTCGCTGATGGTGAGGTTTTCGTCCAAGGTCACAGCGCCGTACACGGTGCCGGTATTGCCGTCAAAGACGATGCCGCCGGTTGTACTGCTACCCGTTCTGTACTGAACCCCAGTAGAAGAATTACTCGTAATTCCACCGGCACTGCCGTTGGCCCGCACGATGGCGTTGTTGCTGACGGTGACTGTAGGCGTGCAGTCACCGGTTCCATCGGCACCGACCGAGAGACTAATTCCTGAAACATTCTCCGACGATGCTGTAGCGGTCAGACTGCCGCCATTCACGGTGAGTGATGCACTTGAGGTTTCGCTACTACCGCTCTGCACGGTAACGCCATTGTAATAGGAACTTGTAGCTGTGACCTTCGCGTTCTCGATGCTCAGGGCAGCATTACCGTTGAAGCTGATAACTTGGATTGGGCAAAAGGTTGAGTCAATAACCAGAGTGCCATTGCCCGTGATGGACAAGGCGGCCCCGCCTCCTGAAGAATGAACATAAATCCCCGTGCTGACTTCATCTATTGTATTGCTGCCTTCCAACTGGACGGTCAGCTCTGCATCTCCGCTTTGATTGAGCACCCCAATGGCCGAGCCATGGATGGTTGAGCCAGCTGGAGTATTCTGATCATAAGCCAATCCTTTTTTAATGGTGGCGTTGTGCAAGGTCAGGATATTTTCATTTGCGTTATAGTAGATATAGTTGTTCCCAGGCTGCGTTTCACCTGCGCTTGTAACATTTCCATCGCTGTCCGTCGTCCAGTAGCCGGTGGAAGATATTTGCATACCACCTACATAAAGCTCCTGTCCGCTCGGCGCAGCTGCCAGCGCCGTGGTGGGCAGCAGGCCCAGGCAGAGCGCCAGGACGCAGAGCAGGCTGAGGCCGCGTTTGGCGAGGGGGTGTGTCTTATGGTGTAAGGGTTTCATGGTGTTTCCTCCTTTGTGGTCGTCGTTAATCGGGCTGCCGCGGCGTTTCCCGGCTGGCGGGCGCGGCGCGGCAGGCGGCGCCGGGGCGCAGCAGGTGCTGGCGGGGCGCTCTGGGACGGGTGGCCGCAGGTGCCGAGCAGGCCCCGAGGCTGCAGGCGGTAGTGGCGGCAGCTGCCACAGTCGCGGTAGCCGCTGTCATCAAGGGCAGCGTGGGCGCAGGCGTCCTCCAGGCAGAGCAGCACGCGCCGCCCAGCCGGCGTGTGGCGCGGGTGGGCGATGAGGTCCGGGTAGCAGGGCAGCCACAGCTGGCTGCGGGCGTCCCAGCGCTCGCCCACGAGCAGGCGCGCCCCTTCCACGTTCTGCCGCCGATAGCGGGTCAACATGGCGGCCACCTCCTTTTTTGCGCACAACAAAAAGACGCGGCACGCCCGTGGACAATGTCCACGGACGCACCGCGTCCTGGTGTGTCGCTATGCGCAGCAAACAGAGACAGCGTTACGTTATGCTGTCTGTCTGTCTGTCTGTCTGTCTGTCTGTCTGTCTGTCTGTCTGTCTGTCTGTAGGATTATGGCACGGCCTCGCCCGCTGTCAAGGCCGCAGAAATGGTGCATGGTCATGGCTGAGCCGCCTCCTTTGCTGTGTGTGGTGAGATTTGTTTCATTATACCACAGGCTGGCGCCGGGGGCGACGGTTTTCAGAAAATTTCTGCGGCGGCATGCCCGCTTTTCAAGGGCGGCGCTGCGCGGTACAATAAGGGGAGGATCACGAAGGAGGAAATAACAATGAAAGTATTGCTTGTCAATGGTTCCAGCCACATCAACGGCACGACGATGCGTGCGCTGGAAGAAATGGTAAAAATTTTTGACGCAGAAGGCGTGGAGGCGGAGGTCATTCAGACCGGCAGCAAGCCGCTGGCCGACTGCCTGCAGTGCGGCGCCTGCGCCAAGACGGGGCGCTGTGTGATCGACGACGACGGCGTGAATGCTTTTGTGGAGAAGGCACGCATGGCGGACGGCTTTGTGTTTGCGACGCCGGTGTACTATGCCCATCCAAGCGGCCGCATTTTCTCTTTTCTGGACCGCGCCTTTTACAGCGCCGGCAAGGATGTGTTCCGCTGCAAGCCGGGCGCTGCGGTGGCGGTGGCGCGCCGCGCCGGCACAACGGCAAGCCTGGACGCGCTGAACAAGTATTTCGGCATTTCTGAGATGCCGGTGGCTGGCTCCACCTATTGGAACCTGGCCCACGGGCGCGTGGCCGAGGATGCGCCGGAGGACGGCGAAGGCATGCAGACGCTGCGCAACCTGGCGCGCCACATGGTGTGGATGATGCGCTGCTTTGCCGCCGGCAAGGAAGCCGGTGTGCCGCTGCCGGCCAGCGAACGCGGCACCGTGACCAATTTTGTGCGCTGAGGCACTCCGCCAGCAGGACAGGACGTCCTGCTGGTTTTTTCTTGCGGCGCGGCAGGCTGCCAGCGTATAATGAAGGTGCAGCCATGGGCTGCGGCAAAGATAAAAAAGCACCGTGCGCCTGTGGGCGCGCCAGAGCCGGAAGGTAGCCCGGCCGTCTCGCCATTGGCGAGGTCAGTAACCTGCCCCTCCGGGTTGTCCCTTCTTTGTCCATCTTTTGATAAAGGAGGGACCATGATGGAGACAACATCGCTCACGTTAACGGTGTTCTTTGACGATCCATTCTGGGTCGGCGTGTTTGAGCGCGCCGACGGCGGGCGGCTGTCGGTGTGCCGGGTGGTCTTCGGCGCCGAGCCGCGGGATGCGGAGGTGCTGGCGCTGGTGCTGCGGCGGTGGCAGCGGCTGTCGTTCAGCGAGACGGTGCCGGCGGCTGCCAAGCCACGCTGCCGCAACCCCAAGCGGCGGCAGCGCGCAGCCCGCAAGGCCGCCGCTGCGCAGGGCGTTGGCACCAAGGCGCAGCAGGCACTGGCCCGTCAGCGCGAAGCCGGCAAAGCGGCACGGCGCGCTGCAGCAAGCGCGGCCCGCGAGGAGCAAGCCGCCGCACGCCACGCCGCCAAACGCGCCAAGCGCAAAGAGAAGCATCGCGGCCACTGAGCCGCCAGCAGCAGGACGAACGTCCTGCTGTTTTTTTATTTTAGAAGATTCCTTCATACCGCACAGCTGTGTTATAATGATGCGCGTACTGTCATTACAAGAGGGGGATTTGCATGAATCGCTACACACGCCGTGGTCATATGACGGCGATAATAACGGTGCTGATCTGGGGCACCACCTTTATTTCCACGAAGGTGCTGCTGGAGGATTTTCAGCCTGTGGAACTTTTATTCATTCGGTTTCTTCTGGGCTATGGGGCGTTGTGGCTGGTGTACCCGCATCCGCTGCGGGGAACGACGGCGCGGCAGGAAGCGATTTTCGCCGGGGCCGGGTTGTGCGGCATTTGTCTCTACTATCTGCTGGAAAACATTGCGCTGAGCTATTCAATGGCCTCGAATGTGGGCGTGATTGTGGCGGTGGCGCCGCTTTTCACGGCACTGTTGGCGCAGGTGTTTCTGCGCGGCGAGGAACGGCTGTCAGCGAATTTCTTTGCGGGCTTTCTGGCAGCGATGGTCGGGGTGGCTTTGATCAGCTTCAATGGCCAAAGCTTTGCGCTGAATCCGCTGGGCGATGGGCTGGCGCTACTGGCGGCGCTGATTTGGGGCTTTTACTCGATTTTCACGCGCAAGATTGCCGGCTTCGGCATTTCAACGCTGCAAGCGACACGGCGCACGTTTTTCTATGGGCTGCTCTTTATGCTGCCAGCGCTTGTGGTGTTTGATGTGCGGCTGGATGTGTCCCGGCTGGCCGACCCTGTGAACGCGCTGAACCTGCTGTTTCTGGGGCTGGGCGCATCGGCGCTGTGCTTTGTGACCTGGAATATGGCGATCAAGCGCCTGGGCGTGGTGCAGGCGAGCCTGTATATTTTTCTCACGCCGGTGATTACGGTGGTCAGCTCGCTGCTGATTCTGCACGAGCCTTTCACCTGGATGACGGCGCTGGGCACGCTGCTCACCCTGGGCGGGCTTGTGCTCTCAGAACTGCGCAGCCTGCGCCGACATTAAAAATGCACGCCGCTGCATCCCATTGTGGATGCAGCGGCGTGCTTTATAATTGCGTCACTTATAGCTGACCACCTCAATGCCTGCTGCTTCGGCCATGGCCTGCCAGTGGTCGAGCTGCTCCTGGCTTGGCGTGGCAAAGCGGGCGTCGGGCAGGGCGAGGCCGAGCTGCTCATACTTGGGCTCGCCGTAGCGGTGGTAAGGCAGAAATTCCAGCTTGGCGCGAAGGTTGTTCTGCACGAAAAAGTCGAACACCTGCGTCATGACAGCATCGTCGGCGTTGACGCCGAGAATGGTTGGTATGCGCACCGCCAGCGGCAGCCCGTCGCTGTCGGCGCGGCGGATGTTCTCAAGGATCAGGGCGTTGTCCACGCCGGTGAAGCGATGATGCTGGCGCGTATCGATGTGCTTGATGTCGATAAAGATGGTGTCCATTTTGCGCAGGGTCGGCGCCAGCTGCGCGTAGTCAAAATAGCCGCAGGTTTCGATGGCCAGCGAAAAGCCTTCGTCGTAAAGGGTGTCGGCCATCTCCGCCAGAAACACCGGCTGCGCGGTGGCTTCGCCGCCGGAAAAGGTGACGCCGCCGCCGGAATGGCGGAAAAAAATCGCCTGGTGGCGCAGTTCGTCGAGAATGTCGTCGGTCTCTGCCCAGTGGGTGAGCGCGTTGCGGCAGGTTTGTCCCTCCGGATTGGCGCACCAGGCGCAGCGCAGCGGGCATCCCGCCATAAACACGATGGTGCGAATGCCTTCGCCGTCGTTGACCGAGAAATGTTGCAGTTGCATGATGTAGCCGCCCATAGTAAAAACGGCGGGAACCGTTCGGCTCCCGCCTCCTCCTTTGTTGTCGTTGAACTTAGAATGCTGCGTGCTCGGTGCGGGCGATGATGGCGTCCTGCATGGATTTGGACAGGTTGACAAACTGGGTCGAATACCCGGCCACGCGCACGAGCAGGTCTTTGTAATTTTCCGGATGCAGCTGCGCATCACGCAGCACGTCGGAAGAAATGCAGTTGAACTGGACATGGAAAGCGCCCAGCGAGAACAGCGTTTGAATCATGGCGCCAAGGTTGGCCTGGCCGCGCTTGGTGGCGACGAGGTTGTGGTCGAGGCGCAGGTTCAGCAGGGTGCCGCCGGAATGGATTTCCTGGTTGAGCTTGGCGGCGGAACGCATGGCTGCCAGCGGGGTGGATGTGTCGGTGCCCACGAATGGAGACACGCCTTCGCTGGATGGTTCGCCGTTTTTGCGGCCGCATGGCGTGGCGCCAAGGACGCGGCCCATTGGGATGTAGTTGGAAATGCCCATGAAGGCGGTGTTGAACGGTGAGCCGAAGATGTCTTTATATTGATGAATTTCGTGGTAGTAGTGGTTGGCGATTTCGATGGCGATGTCGTCGACGTAGCGGTCGTCGTTGCCGTATTTTGGGCAGGCCTGCGCCTGAGCGCGGAGCTCGTCGTAGCCTTCCCAGTTGGCCTGCAGGGCCTTGGCGAGGGTCGCCATGTCGCAGACTTTGTCTTCAAAGACGAGCTTTTTCACGGCTGCCAGCGAGTTTGCCACAACGGCCAGGCCGATGCCGGTGATGACTGGGCCGACGTTGTACTTGGCGCCGCCCTGGGAAAGGTCCTTGCCGCTTTCCATGCAGTGCTCAATGCAGGAAGACAGGAATGGGCGCGGCACCATTTCTTTGTGCAGGCGCTGGGCTTCGATGGTGAGAATGATGGAATGGCGGCAGAGGTTGTCGAACTGCTTGTAGAAGGCGGCTTTGACATCTTCGTAGCTGGTCATTTCAGCCGCTGGCTTTTCTTCCAGCCCCATCTGCTCGCCGGTCATGAGGGATTTGCCCTGGTTGAGGGCGTATTCGAGCGCCGAGCCAAAGTTCATGTTGACGGCGGCGGTCCATTCGCCGGTTTTGCGGAAATGCGGCACGACGCAGCCGCAGTTGTTCCAGTCGCGGGCGTCGTCCGGCTCATAGCCAGCGTTCAGCAGCATCTGATAGCCGACGGCGTCGCTGTGGATGGCCGGGAAGCCGGTGCCTTTGCTGACCAGGTGGCAGACGGCGTCGAGGAATTCCTTCGGGCAGTCGGCCTGCACGCGCACCGAAAGCCCAGGCTGGTGGGTTTTGACTTCTTCGGTGGCCTGGAGCGCCATGTAGGTGATTGGATTGGTGCCGTCGGAGCCGTCGCGTTTTTTGCCGCCGACGGTGAGGTTCTGGAACTGGTTGTAGCCGGCGAAGTAGTCAGCGGTATTGGAGGAAATGGTCCACACCCATTCGGAATACTTGAGCCAGAGGGCATCGATCAATTCCTGAGCCGCTTCCGGCGTGATGGCGCCTTTGGCGAGGTCGGCTTCATAGTATGGGTCCATGTACTGGTCGAAGCGGCCAGGGTTCAGGGACAGCGGATTTTCGGAAAGGATGCCGCCGATCTGCACGAACCAGATGAACTGCAGCGCTTCGTAGAAAGATTGCGGTGGATGTTCCGGCACACGGCGGCAGTTTTGCGCGATGACGCGCAGTTCTGCGGCGCGGGCTGGGTCGCTTTCCTGTTCGGCCATGGCTTCGGCAGCGTCGGCATAACGGTTGGCGTAGCGGATGATGCCGCGGGAGGTCCACAGGGTGGATTCATAGAAATCGCGCTTGTCTTCGTCCTCTGGGTTGGTCATGTCGAGCTGGGCGATGTGTTCTTCGGCTTCGCGGATGAGGCCGCCGAAGCCTTTCTTAAAGAGCACGTCCTGGTAGTCCGGCGTGATTTCACCGACGGCCTGGCGCCATTTCGAGTCGTTGTCGAGGATGCCGGTGTCGACGCCGATTTTCTTGGTGTCGGCAGGCACGCGCTTGAGGAAGGCTTCTTCGAGGGATTTGTTCTTCCAATATGGGAAGACTTTTTCGCGCATGAAGGCGCGCTGTTCGTCGGTCATTTCGTAAGGGTCCTGAGGACGGTCGGAGAAGGTGTCCATTTCCTTGTCCACCCACAGCCAGGAGAATTCCGGCGTCAGAATGCCGCACTTGCGGTGTTCGCCGATGGCGCCGACGATGAGCTCGCCGTCAAAAATATGCACCGTCAGCTGGTCGCAGCAGTCATAAAAAGCTCTGGCACGCTGAATGCACACAGGCAGCCCTTCGGTCTGCTTGTGGGATTCGGTCCACAGCCAGGCGCGTTCCGTGGAAATCGACGGTTTGGCGTTTACGTAGTGTTGTCTGATCTTTTCAATGCGTTCTGTTACCATTGCGCACACCTCTCTATTCTATAACAGCACCAAATTCGGTGCAAACTGTATCAATCTATACTAAAAATTATCATGAAATGGGCGTGCTGTCAATCCAATACCCTGCAAAATGTAAAAATATTGCAAAAAAATCGCCAAGCCCGCAAAGGACTTGGCTCGATTATTGTTTACTGCTGCTTCATCGCCAGCAGCGCGTGAATCACCTCGGCGGCGTCGCGGTTGATGGAGCGCGATTTGTTGGCGATGGGCTTGGGGATCTCTGGATAGGCGATCTCGATGTCGCTGTCGGCGTAGTCCACCGTGACGCGGAAGAACCGTGCCTTGTCGCGCTCGCCGGTGATGCGCTCGAACGGCACGCGGATGACGCCGGCGCTGTTGAAGCCCACGCCGAACTCCACGATAGCAATGCTCGCTGGCCGCGAGAAAATCGTGGTAGCGGCGGTCGCCTTCGGCATGGGCACGGGTGTCTCGAAAGGCCGGGCGCAGCGGTGCGCCGCAGCGCGGGCAATGGGGCAGCCATTCCTCAGCGACGGTGAGATCGTCGGCAATGTGCGGCAGCGTGCGCGCGATGAAAGGCGCAATGTCCCACTCTTCGTCGCAGCAGCCTGCGCTGCACACGAGCTGGCCGTAGGTGCCCTGCGCTTCAAAGACGCGCTCTGTGGGAAAGCCCGCCTTGATGAATTGATGGTCCACGTTGGAAGTGATGACGAAATAATTCAGACCCTCGAGCAATGCTTTCAACTCGCCGTACAGCGGCAGCGCCGGTGTGTCCAGCAGCACCTGCTTGATGTGCCGCGCCAAATACCCCCAGCGCTGTCCCGGCAGCCAGCCTTTGTAGCTGAACGTTTGATAATCGCTGTGCACGCCCTGCGCCCAAAGCGCCGAATAGTCGCGCCGAAACACTGCCTCATTGGCAAAGCTGATGCCCGCTGCTGCCGACAAGCCAGCGCCGGCGCCGATCAGCACATAGTCGCACTGCTGCAGGGCATCGTAAAGGTCATGGATCGCCTCCATGCAACCGCCTCCTTCTGTAAATCGTTTTCTTCATTATAGCAAAAAAAGCACTGGAACTTCATGGTGTTCCAATGCTTTTTCATCGTTTTCTATCGCATCAATCATAGTGACCACGGCAGGAAATAATGATCAAATCGTCTTCGATCACCGTATAGACAATCCTGTTGACATGGTCGATTCTTCTGCTCCAATAGCCTTGCAAATCACCTTTCAGGGGTTCTGGTTTGCCTATGCCATCGAATGGATTGCGCTGCATATCTTTAATGAGACCGTTGATGCGCTTCAATGTTTTCTTATCCTCGCTTTGCCAGGACAGATAATCTTCCCAGGCAGTCGATTCCCATAGCAGCCTCATCGTTACACCTCGATCAAATCATGTTCCACCAGTGTTGCCTTGCCGGAACGAATGTCGTCCGCCACCTTCTTGAGATGGTTCATGTTTTTTTCCGAGTAAAAAGGATCAGCCGTGATTTCAAAAGGAATGCGCTGTTCGCGCGCCACTTTTTTGGCGTAGATGGTGAAGGCAGCGCTCATGGTCAAGCCCATTTCCCGGCAGGCTTGTTCCATGGCTTTTTTGGTTTCCTCGTCCAGCTTGAAGTTTACATTGACAGTGCTCATGCTCTTCCCTCCCATTCCTGATTAAAAATACAGCAATGCTTTCTTTTATTGTAAAGCAGAATAAAGCTATTTTCAATACATCTTCTTTATTTTAGCATGGCATACGCCGAATCTTTCTGCTTATCGCCGTCAAAAAAAGCCCCATCCGCGCAGACGGATGAGGCATGAAAATTATTCAACAGATTTCAGCGATTCTGCCATGTGAATCTTGGCGATCTTACGGCGCATCAACAGCTGTGTGATGAAAGCAAAGACCGCCGTCAGCACCAGCGCCAGCAGATAGTTCTGCGGACTGACGTAAGCATCAAAGCTGAGGCCATCGACAACAATCTGCCCCATGACAAAAGCATGGAAGAACTTCCCAATGACCAATCCTACCAGTGCGCCGAGCAGCGTCAGCACGTTGTTTTCGCGGAACACGTAGGCGTTGGCTTCTTTGGCGTAGAAGCCCAGCACTTTCAGCGTCGCAATCTCACGGATGCGCTCACTGATGTTGATGTTGGTCAGGTTGTACAGCACGATGAAGGCCAAGGCCCCTGCGCAGAGGATGACGACAATGACGATCACGTTCAAGCTGTCGAGCATGTCGGTAAACATCGCCATCGAATCCTGCGTGATCGATACATTGGTGATGTTGTCGTCGCTGTTCATCAGCTGGGCCGCCAACTCATGCACATCGCCGTCGCCTTTGAAATTGATGTAGGCGCTGTTGATGTCGGTCTTGCCAAAATCATTGGCCAGCGTCCCACGGGAGATGTAGGCATTGTTGGAAATGTAGTTGTCGTAAATGCCGCTTACAGTGAGCACGGCCTCGTGCATGTCGCTGTCACGCACGGTGACTTCGTCGCCCACGCTCACACCCAGACGCTCGGCCAGGCCGCGGTCCAAAAGCAGATCGCCGTCGTCCGGCAGACCGTAGGTGGTTTCATTGGTATGCCAGCTGAAGAAATCGCCCAGGTCACCATTGTCCACTGGCGCATTCATCGCCACGCTGTGGGTGGTGCCGTTGGCAGAAATGTCCATGTTGCCGGTGTAGGAGAACAGCGCCCCAGTGATGCGGTCGCCATTTTTGTCGAGGAAGGTGTTCATTTCCTCCTCGGTCAGGCTTTCATTGAACGACGCCGTGGCATCGTAGAGGTCGATTTCGTTGTACTGCAGATCCGATACGCCCATGAAATTGTCCTGCAGCGCCAGCGCTGTCACGATCAGCGCGGTGCAGCCGCCAATGCCCAGGATCATCATGAAAAAGCGCGCCTTGTAGCGGAAGAGATTGCGCACGGTGATCTTCTGCAGGAACGACAAGCGTTTCCAGATTGGTGTGATGCGCTCGAACGGATTGCGCTTGCCAGCCTTTGGCGCTTTTGGGCGAATCAGATTTGCCGAGGTCTGGGTCAATGCGCTGTGGCCGCACAGCCAGGTCACGCCAATGGTGCAGAGCAGCGTCACCACCAGTGAAATCAACAGGAGCGGCCCGTTGAACACATACATGACGCGGTCAGGCAAAGCATAGTAGTAGCGATAGGCG
This sequence comes from Peptococcaceae bacterium, assembly GCA_019420345.1. Classification (GTDB taxonomy): domain Bacteria; phylum Bacillota; class Peptococcia; order Peptococcales; family Peptococcaceae; genus UMGS1590. The sequence continues at coordinate 2,160 of JAHZHI010000019.1, read as the reverse complement.
CTCCAAATGATGGTCGGGAAGCCCCAGGTCCCCAGGAAATACCCGATCAGACAGCCTAAGATTCCCGAGCTGCCCGAATACAGCATGTATTTCATGATGACGCTGCGGTTGCCGTAGCCCATCGATTTGAGCACACCAATCTGCGTGCGCTGTTCGTTCATCATGCGGGTCATCGTCGTTACACAAACCAGCGCCGCCACGAGGAAGAAGAAGATCGGGAAGACTTTGGCGATCGAGCTGACGATGGCCGAATCGCTCTTAAAGAACTGGAAGCCCACATCTTCGTCGCGGGTCAGCACGTAGAGCTCCGGCTTTTCGGGCACGGTCAATTCGTCCAGCGTTTTTTGCGCTTCGTCGACCTGTGCTTGAATTTTAGCAATCGTTTCTTCACCAGCGCCTGCCTTCTGTGCTGTTTCCAGTGCAGTCTTGGCTTGGTCCAAACCTTCCTGTGCCTGTTTGCGGCCATCGTTGATTTCGCTGACGATGTCGTCATAGCGAGCATTAACGCTGTTTTCAGCGGCTTCCGTCACAATCGGTTCCTCTTTGTCAACCGACGCGTCGTACTCGTCGCTGTAAATTTCGCCCTCGGTGTTCACGCTCACATACATTTCGGTGAAATACTCGGACGTGAACACACTTTCCGGCACGTAGTAGATGGCTTCGACTTCACCGGAGCCAATCTCGCTGCTGTAGCGCCCTACGCGCATATACAGCGGCGATTCCACAACGCCAACAATTTTCATCTCATGCTGCGACAGCGCATCCAGGGTGTCCGCTTCATTATCGTCCACCACCGTGACGGTGTCGCCGATGCTGCCGCCTGTGTAAAAGGACGAGTCCACAACGCACTCGTTGTCATTTTCCGGCAGACGGCCTTCTTTCAGGGCCAGTTTGTTGACGTCTGCGGTGATCGAATGAAAGCGCCCGACTTTTTCTTCGTCGCCGCCATCATTGACCAGCGCATCCACCTGATAGGCGCCATCGGCCGCGGTCACGCCCGAGGCATCGCGCAGCGCCGTCACATCGTCGTCGTCAAAACCCAGTGTCGACATCAGCCGGAAATCGTAAAAATTCTGGTCGTTCAAATAGGTGTCGCCCGTTTTCAGCATGGCCTCTTCACTGACCATCAGCCCCGAGAAAAAGCCAACCCCCAGCGCCACAATCCCTAAAATGGCAATGTAGCGGCCAAAACTTGACTTGATCTCGCGCAGGGACGACTTCAGTAAGCTCTTCGTCATTGCGCTCACCTCACCATTCGATGTCGTCGATGGACATAGGATGTTCGTTCAGCTCCACTTTCTGAATCTGACCGCTCTTTACATGCACCACACGGTCTGCCATTGGGCACAGCGCCAGGTTGTGGGTGACGATGACAACGGTCATATTGTTCTTGCGGCATGTCTCCTGCAGGAGCTTCAAAATCAGTTTCCCAGTGTTGTAATCCAGGGCGCCTGTCGGTTCATCGCACAGCAGCAGCTTTGGATTTTTCGCCAGCGCACGGGCAATCGCCACGCGCTGCTGCTCGCCGCCGGAAAGCTGGGCCGGGAAATTGTTCTTGCGCTCGCCCAGACCGACTTCGTCCAGCACCGTTGCCGGATCGGCTGGGTCCATGCCAATCTGCGTCGCCAGCTCAACATTTTCCAGCGCCGTTAAATTCGGAATCAGGTTGTAAAACTGAAAGACGAAACCGATGTCGTAGCGGCGGTAGGTGGTCAATTCTTTGTCCGAATACCCGGCAATGTTCTTGCCGTCCAGCCACACCTCGCCGCTCGTCAGCGCATCCATGCCGCCCAAGATGTTCAGCAGCGTGGTCTTTCCAGCGCCGGACGCCCCGACGATGATGCAAATCTCGCCCTTCTCCACCTCGAAGCTCACATCATGCAGCGCCTCAATGTCCACCGAACCGACACGATAAACTTTCTTCACGTCTTTAAAACGAATGAATGGTTCCACTGTCATGTTCCTTTCTCTATTGACCAAACAAAAGCAAAATTTTATGGTAAATTCTATATAATAAATTATAACATCTTTGGCAGAAAATTTGTGCAAATAATTATCCACCTTTCTTTACAATAACAAAAAACGTTTCCACAATTGTGGAAACGTTTCAGACTGTAGATAAACCCTATTTTGGCATTTTTGCCAAAATAGGGTTTTCTC
>JAHZHI010000018.1 GCA_019420345.1 Peptococcaceae bacterium | reverse complement strand
GAGGCTTAAGACGAGAAAAAGGCCACCTTGCGGTGACCTTTTTCGACAAGCTGAGCCATGCTCTGTTTGAAGAGCATGGCTTCTTTTATGCTTTTGTTTTGTCGATGTCTTGGAAAACGTTGCGGACGGCGGCTTTGAGGATTTCCAGAAAGGCGCGGTCGGCGCTGGAGAGTTTGTATTTGGTGCTTTCTATGTAGCCGATTTGAGTGCGGGTATCGTAGTTGGAGATGGGGATGGCACGAAGCGCGCCGGAGGTGAGGTAGATGTCTTTGCTGTTCATGTAGCGGTGAAAGAACGCAACATAGTTGTCACGGCTGATGAGTTTTTTGATGGATTCATTTTCATCGGTGCGTAGGACGATGTTTGGTGTCATACCTTTGAAGACGTCGCTGACGCCGCCGTTGTTTTTGATAAATTCTGCACGGAAGGCAATGTAAGGCTCTTTCATGGCTTCTTCGATGGTGATGCTGTCGGCGTTCCAGTAAGGGGAATGCGGGCCGACGTAGAGCACGAATTCGTCTTCAAAGAGCGGGGTGAAGCGAAGCTCTGGGCTTTTGACATTGGTTGAGAAGAAGACGACGCCCAAGGATTCGACGCCGGAGAGCACCGAGTGATAGATTTCATCGCTTTCAGAAGTATGAATGTCGAGTTGAAAATCCAATTTTTTCTCCTTAGCAAGCTGAGCAGAAATGGGCAGAATGCCATCGAGAAGACATGGAATGGTTGCTAAGCGTACGGTGCCGAGCACCGAGTGAGCGGAGGCGATGTCGTTGATATCACCAATGAGGGTGAAGATTTCCTGTGTTTTTTCAAGAATGGCAACGCCTGCAGGTGTTGGATTGACGCCGCGGCTGGTGCGGTTCAACAGGGTGATGCCAAGTTCTTTCTCTAGTTTCGTGATAGAGGAACTAAAGGAGGGTTGTGAGATAAAGTTCTTTTCGGCTGCAACTGAAATGGAGTGGTATTTGCAGGCTTCCCAGAAGCAGTGGAGTTGGTCGAGTTTCATAGGAATGCTTCCTTTCAGAGCGTAAACAATAGCATATAGAGGTTGTTACTATGATTTCTATTATGACACAAAGCGCAGAGATTGCAAAAAGATTTTGATATATCTGGTATCGACTTTTGCTTATGTTCATAAATTCACATTATCCTTATAATAAAAATAACGATAAGGCCTATCGTATTCGGACAAACAAGCATTGCGGATCAAACAGATAGAGGTGAATGAATTTGTCTACCAAGACAGTCAATGTGAATAAGGGGGCATTGATCAAGTGGGCGATTAATATTGCGATTCCACTGATTCTGTTCCTCATTCCGGAAACGGAGACTTATACTTATAATGTAAAAATGTTTCTGGTTGTTACCATTGCAGGCATTCTTATGGTTGCTTTCGAACAGGTCCATTTGATGGCTGTGTCGATGCTTTTCCCAATCGGCTATATGGTGACAGGGCTGGTACCGATGGATGTGGCCTATTCGGCTTGGCTGCAGACGATGCCTTTGGTCGTTATCGGCGGTTATATGATTGCCATGGTGCTCAATCGTATCGGTCTTTTGAAACGTATGGCGTACTGGTGCTTTATTAAAGTGCGCGGCAGTTATTATGGATTATTATACAGTGTGTTTATCGTCGGTTGTATCTTAAATACAGTTACCGGTGGTAACGCCTGGGTTATGATGGCCGCTTTTACTTTTGGGCTTTGCATGGGCTTTGATCTTGGCAAGTCGATTGATTCAGCAATCATCATGCTGGTCGGCGCCCTTTCTGCCGGAGCTTCCTGCATGTTCATTTATTCTCCATACTTTATGAACTTACTCTGGAATGCGGCCAACCAGACATTGCCAGAAGGTGCAGAACCTTATGGCGCTACATGGATAGAATTTTTCTGGCAGAACTTGCCTTATCTGATTTTCTGCCTGGTATTTATCTGGCTTTTGCCAAAGATTTTTAAGCCAAAGCACAAACTTCCTGGTGTAGAATATTTCAAGGAAGAATATAAGAAACTAGGTAAGATGACCCGCGATGAAAAAATCGGTGCAGTGCTCACCGTGCTGCTCATCGTTTTCATGATGACCGGTAATATTCACGGCATCGCTTTGGACTGGGGCTTCATTGTTCTGCCTTGGCTGATGTTCTTCCCTGGCATTAAGATTGCCACGGAAGAAGATGTCAAAGGTGTCGACTGGAGCATGGTGTTCTTCTGCATCGCCTGCCTTTCCATCGGGACTGTTTCCAGTTACTTGGGCATCGGTGAACTGGTGGCACAGTTGCTCGTACCAATGCTCGAACCACTGAACTCCGGCCTTGTCATGGTTGCTATTTATGCAGTGGCAGCAGTTCTCAATTTCTTACTCACCCCGCTGGCTATTTTGGCTGGCTTCTCCGAACCAATTGCTCAGATCGCAGCTGGTCTGGGACTCAATCCTGTGGGTGCGATGTACAGTTTGTTCTTGGGCGCCGATCAAGTGCTTTTGCCTTATGAATATCTGACCTACATGATCTTCTATGCATTCGGGCTCATCGCGCTTAAAGACTTTATGAAAATCCTTGGTCTCAAGATGGTGCTGGCAACGATTGTGCTTGCCGTTGTAATGATTCCTTGGTGGCACTTTGTTGGTGTTTTATAATCGATTCTCTTATCATCCTTTCCATTTTATAAATCGTTGATTTTAGCCGTATAAATTTAAGGAGGAATTTTAACATGGCTAGACAAGCAATGACCAAAAAACTGATGGTTCTCGGTGTTGACGGGATGGACGCCCGTATCACCAAACATCTCATGGACGAAGGCAAAATGCCTAACGTGAAGAAATTCGTTGATCGCGGTGCTTGCCGTGAAGACCTGCATTTGCTGGGTGCAATTCCTACGATTACCCCTCCATGCTGGACCACGCTGGCAACTGGCGCATATCCTGGCACACATGGCATCACCTGCTACTGGCGCCAGTCCCCAGAAAGCCTCGATGCTGTTGTTTACAACATGGACAGCCGCAACTGCGAAGCAGAACAGATGTGGAATGTTACCACCGAAGCTGGTTTGAAGACCCTCGTATGGCACTGGCCAGGTTCCAGCTGGCCACCATCCAGTGACAGCCCATTGCTCTCTGTCGTTGATGGTACGCAGCCAGGTTCTGTGAACATGGGTGTTGCTCAGATGGACTGGGAAAAGATCATCGTTGCAACCCCTGATATTGAAGAAGTACAATACGCACCACGTGTTGAAAAGCCAGCTGGTGTTGGCTGCATCATGACCGACATTGACGACATGGTTGTTGGCGACAATGACGATGAAATGATGGAACTCTGGTGGGGCGATGAAGCCCGCAAAGGCGGCGAAATTCGCACCCCTGTTATGAGCCTTGAAGACACTGAAATGATGATCGGTGCAAAAGTTGCTTATGATATCATCAATTCCCCATTGAAAGATGCTGAAGGCTGGACCAATGCGCCAGAAGGTGCAAAGGAATTCACCATCCTTACTTCCAGCGGTTTCACCCGCCGTCCAGCACTTTTGCTCAAGAATGAAGCTGGCGAATACGACCGCGTAGCCATCTATAAGAACAAACGCGCTGCTGAACCAATCGTTGTGGTTCCTGGCGACGGCACCATCGTTACCGCTATTGACGATGTTACTAAGAAAGAAGAAACCAAGCCAGCCAACCGCTGCTACAAGATCCTTGAACTGAATGCAGATGGTTCCATGATCCGCATGTGGATCTCCAACGCATTGGATACCACCAATGACATGCTCTGGCACACCAAAGATGTGTACAAAGACATCGTTGAACATGTTGGGCCAGTGCCTCCAGTATCCCTCATCGGTGGTGAAGAAGCCGACCTCGTACGTGACGTTTTCATTCCTTCCTGGGACAACTACTGTGACTGGCAGGCAGAATGCCTCGAATACCTCGCTGACAACGCTGGCTATGATGTCATCTTCAGCCATCTGCACAACGTTGACTGCGCGGGTCATCAGATCTGGCACCTTGGCCACACCTTGGAACCATGGGCACACACTGATGAAAAAGAATATCAGGAACTGATCGTTGACATGTATCGTCAGACCGACGACTACCTTGGCAAGTTCCTGCATTATCTCGACGAAGATTGGACCGTTCTCATCGTTTCCGACCACGGCCTCATCGTTGGCGAAAACGTTCCACCGCTGATCGGTGAATACGGCGGCCTCAACGTTCCTGTCATGGAACAGCTTGGCTACACTGTCATGAAGAAAGACGAAAACGGCAACGACACCACCGAAGTGGATTGGGAAAAGACCCGTGCCGTACAGATTCGTTCCAACTATATCTACATCAACCTCAAAGGCCGCGACAAATACGGCATCGTTGATCCAGAAGACAAGTATGCACTGGAAGAACAGATCATCAACGACCTGTACAATTATCGTGACCCAGCCACCGGCCGCCGCGTGATCGGCATCTGCCTGCGCAACAAAGATGGCGTGCTTCTCGGTGTCAACGGTCCTGAATGCGGTGATATCTTCTTCTCCATCGAAGAAGGTTTCAACCGTCTCCATGGTGACAGCTTGTCCACCTCCGAAGGCTACTTCAACACCTCCGTATCCCCACTGTTCATTGCAGCTGGTTCTGGTGTTAAGACTGGTTTCACCACTCCACGTACCATTCGTCAGGTTGACGTTACCCCAACCATTGCTGGTTTGCTTGGCACTCGTTTCCCTGCACAATGCGAAGGTGCACCAGTTTATCAGATCTTCGACGAAGAATTCTAATTTCACACCCCTTAATCTCAGGAAGCAGACCAGCGTTTGTTGGTCTGCTTCTTTTCAATCAAACAAAGGATGATTTTTCATGAATGTTTCCAATGAATCGCGGCGTCGCGCCATTCAGCTGAAGGCCCAGCTGGATAAACGATTCTTCCGCAAGGGCCTGATTGTTGCCATTTTATCCGGCATGTGTTATGGGCTTTATTCGGCGTTTATGACGCTGGGCATGGCGTCCGGCATCTGGGCAACGTGGATGGACCCGGCAACAACCGTGCTTTCCGTGTTTGTTGTCACTTATCTGCTCAGTGCCATGGGCAGCGCCATCAATGACACCATGAGTGCTCTATGGTGTCTCTTAACGGCTGCCCTTAAGGGGAAGCTTGGCGATTTCTTTCGCACCTTGAAGAGCAAACCAGGCGTGATCATGATTTGCGCGGCATTGGTTGGCGGTCCCATTGCCAGCTCCTGCTATGTCATTGCACTGCAGCAGGCGGGTTCGATTGTCATTCCAATCTCAGCATTGTGTCCGGCTTTTGGTGCTGTGCTGGCGCGCATTTTCTTTAAGCAGCCGCTGACACCGCGCATGGTGCTCGGCATTGCCATCTGCTTTTTGGCCAGCTTCATGATCGCCAGCTCAAGCCTTGGCGGCGATGCAGCCCCAGGCATGGCACTGGGCCTTTTGCTGGGGCTGGCTTCGGCTTTGGGCTGGGGGCTGGAAGGCTGCATCGCCGGTTATGGCACATCAATGATTGATTACCAGATTGGCATCACGATTCGTCAGCTGACTTCGGGCTTGTCCAATATGATCATTCTGCTGCCGATTTTTGCGCTGGTGGCTGGTGAAAACGCAGGTTTTTCTTGGCAGCTCCTGGGACAGGCGTACAGCGATGGCAGCTCCATCATCTTTTTTGTGATCAGTGGCTTCTTTGCCATGTATGCCTACAGCCTTTGGTACAAGGGCAACAGCATGTGCGGCGCAGCCTTGGGCATGGCCTGCAATGGGGCGTTCTCTTTCTGGGGACCGTTCTTCTGCTGGATCGTGCTGGGCTTGGTGTGCGGTCAGGATGGCTGGGCCATTCCGCCGATTGGCTGGGTGGCAGCGGTTGTCATGGTCATTGGGATTTTCATTATCGCTGTGAATCCGCTGGATTTCATAAAGAAAGGGAGGTCTCAACGATGAAACCATTGAACTACGCCATCCTGCTTTATTTCACAGACGTTGAACGTGCCTGCGCCGATGATGTCATTGCTGCACTGAAGCTGCAGTATGGCCATTTCCGAGGGCTGCGCAAGGATGCTGTCATTGAGGCCTTGATGACGGCAGAGAAGAACGGCCTCATCGAAGAAGATGGCTGTGACCTTGATGATAACGGCGAACTGCGCGTGTACTACAGCGCCAATGCGAAAAGCCGTGCTACCATTCGTAAATACATTGGCTGACAGAAGTTGTTTTTAGCGGCGTATGCGGCTGCATAGGAGACGCTGTTTGCCAACATGCATAGAAAATGAAACGCCCACTCCCCACTGATGCGAACATCGCATAGAAAGGAACGTCAGTATGGCAGATGTTGAACGTTTAGACGGCGCGCCGCCGCAAACGGCGCCTGAACCCTGCCTGCAGGATCAGTCTGCTGAGCCGGAAGAAAAACTTTATTCAATCGGTGAAGTAAGCAAAATTTGCAATGTGTCAAAAAAGGCGCTGCGCTTTTATGATAAGATCGCAATCATTTCGCCAGACTATATTTCAGCGGAGAACAATTACCGTTATTACAGCCGGGAAACCCTGCTTTTTGTACCGGTCATTAAGTATTACAAGCAAATGGGCTTCAAGCTGGAAGAAATGAAAAATCTCATGAGCAGCAACCGCTACGAGTTTCACGCCAGAAAGCTGAGAGATAAGATCGATGAGCTGAAAAAAATGCGCGAAGAGATTCAGATTGCCTACACATCGGTCAACGATTGGTACAATCTGATTCGGGAAGCAGAAGGCGTCATTGAGAACAACGTTGTTGAGGTGTCCGTGAAATATGTTGAACCGATCACAGCATGCTATATGGTGCAGGATTTTGATCATCACTACATGGATGCGATCATCAACATTGACTGGACCAATTATTTGGAGTCCATTGGCCACGAGGTGACGGGTGCGGTTTATCTCTATTTCCCGGATCATCGCGAGAAAATGGCTGGCAGTCCCACAAAGGCATGTATTTTCCAAAAAGGAGTGCGTGAGATTGACGCCGAGAAAACAGCGACCTTTGGCGGGAAAATGATGCTGGCGGCGTATCACATCGGCGCCCACGACACCGTCAACGCAACCTACCAAAAAATCCACGACTGGGCAGCGGCGCATGGCTACAAGTGCGGCGCCGCCTCTATCGAGCGGCATGTGACCGATTATTGGACGACGCAGCGGCAGGAAGATTTCGTGCTGGAAATTTTGATCGATATTGAAAAATCATGAATCGTTTGTAGAACATTCCTCTTAAGGGGAATGTTCTTTTTTTGTGCAATGCGTTTTTTCGGGCAGCAACTGAAGCCATGCGCTCCAATGCAGCAAGAGAAGCGGTGGAACTGTGTGATAATTATGAAAAAAGAGAGGAAAACACCGTTAAAATCCCACGATAAAAGACGGACCACGAGGTCATTTTTTTCACCAAAGAGGTTTGACATTCCTCTTAGGTCATTACCTATAATTTTACCTAAGTAAATGGCAGTTGAAAGGGGCTGTGAAAGTGGCAAGATATTACGCAGATCAGGCGCTGGGCATGCTCGAGACGCTGGGCATGGTGCCGGCGATCGAAGCGTGTGACAAGATGCTGAAGGCGGCGGATGTAACGCTGATTTCCTACGAAAACGTGGGGTCCACCCTCGTCACCATGTTCATCAAAGGGGACGTTGCAGCGGTGGAATCGGCGATCAAGGCAGGGGTGTCGGCAGCATCGGCCATTGGCAAGGTCACCGCATCCGACATCATTCCGCGGCCAATCGATCCGATTGGGGATGTGGTCTCTATCTATGATGTGGACACACAGGGCGAAGCGGTGGACGCCGCCGCTTTCACAACAGCAGCCCTGGGCTTGGTAGAAACCTTTGGCATTATCTACTGCATTCGTGCCGCAGACGCCATGTGCAAGGCAGCAGATGTGACGCTGGCAGGCTTTGAAAACACAGCGTCGGGTTATATTTCAGCGATCGTTGAAGGCGATGTTGGCGCCTGCAAGACAGCAGTTGCTGCAGGTGTGAAGGCGGTGGAAGCGCTGGGCCAGCAGGTGTACAGCTCGGTGGTCATCGCGCGTCCGCATGCTGGCATCAAAAAAATCACCAATCAGTACGCCTTGGATAAGCTTTTGCCATATTGAGCGCAGACGATGAAAGCACAGACACACGAGCAAAGGGGTGAAGAGGATGCGGTTCAATATCATTGACAACGACCTGCTGTCGGTGCAGGAGGCACGCATTTTGGCCGAAAATGCGCGCGAAGCACAAAAACGGCTGGCAACGTTTTCGCAGAGCAAGCTCGATGCCATCGTTGACCACATGGCAGAGGCTGCAGCGGCACACGTTCAGGAACTGGCGATGATGTCTGCCGACGAAACCGATTATGGCAATTGGCAGGACAAGGTGGTCAAGAACCGATTTGTGACCGAAGTTTTGCCGCGTCATCTGCGGCCAATGAAATGTGTGGGCATCATCCATCGTGATCAGGATAAGCAAATCATGGACATTGGCGTGCCTTTGGGCGTGGTGGTCAGCCTGTGCCCAGCGACGAGTCCGGTGTCGACGGCGGTGTACAATGCGCTGATCGCTGTCAAGTCTGGCAATGCGATGGTGTTTTCGCCTCATCCGCGGGCAGAGCGCACCAGCGCGCGGGTGCTTGAGCTGCTCATCGCTGCGGCTGAGGAAGCGGGCTTGCCAGAAGGCGCCCTGTCTTACCTGCAGACGGTCACTAAAAACGGCACGTGGGAATTGATGAATCACGAGGCCACCGCCTTGATTATGGTGACGGGCGTGCCCGGTATGTACGAGGAAGCGCAGCGTTCCGGCAAGCCGGTGATTTATGGCGGCGCTGGCAACGGCCCGGCGTTCATTGAGAAAAGCGCCGATTTGGAGCAGGCAGTGTGCGACATCATTGCCAGCAAAACCTTTGATAATGGCGTGGTGTCGGCGGCAGAGCAGTCCATCGTTGTGGATGGCTGTGTGGAACCGACGGTGCGCCAGCTGTTGGAAAAGCACGGCGGCTATTTTTTGAGCGACGCCGAAGCCGAGCGCCTCGGCAGCCTGTTTTATTTTAAAGATGGCACGGCTAATCCTGAACCCATTGGCAAAACGGCTCTGGAACTGGCACGCTGGGCCAAAATTGATGTGCCGCTGGATACGACGGTGCTGCTTGTGAAGCAGAACTATGTATCGCTGAACAATCCCTATTCGAAAGAAAAACTGTGCCCGGTGCTGAGTTATTACGTGGAAGACGACTGGATGAACGCCTGTGAGAAATGCATCGAGTTGCTTTTGACCGAACGCAAAGGGCATACCCTTGTGGTGCATTCCAGGGATCAGTACGTTATTGAACAGTTTGCCCTGAAAAAACCAGTGGCGCGCATCTTGGTCAATACCCCGGCTGTGTATGGCAGCATGGGCATGACGACCAACCTTTTTCCGGCGCTGACGCTGGGCAGCGGCATGGCAGGCTATGGGATTACCTCAGACAACGTGTCGCCGCTAAATTTGATTTACGTGCGTAAGGTGGGCTTCGGCGTGCGTCAGGTTGACGATTTGAATCTGGGCACAGTCACACCGACCGAACCCTTGAACGATTTGGCTCCTGACACGAACCAGGAGCGCCTGCAGCATTTGCAGACATTGCTTGAACAACTTATAAAGAAGGAATCTTGAAAGAGAGGGACCATCGTGGATATTCGAGAATTTTCCAATAAGATCGCAGAAGTGACCAAGAACATGTCCGACGCAGAACGCCAGTCGTTGATGAACATTTTCGCGTCGGTGTCCAAGGACATTGCCGATGTGGCACCAGCACAGACAGCAGCTGCACCGGCGCCTGCGGCTGAAGCAGCGCCAGAAAGCGGCGAAGAAACGTACACTTATTATTCATCCATTGCAGCAGCCACCACCGAAGTGGACGAAGACGGCGTGCCATTGGGCCCAACGGAACGCCTGGTAAAGCTGAAAGAAAACTTCTTGCAGCAGGTGCCATCCATCACCACCCACCGTGCGCGTGCGGTGACCAAGATCACCAAAGAAAATCCAGGGCTGCCAAAGATTGTGCTGCGTGCCAAGTGCTTCAAGTATTGCTGTGAAACGGCGCCGCTGGTCATTCAGGACAACGAACTCATCGTTGGTGCGCCGAACGGAGCACCACGCGCCGGTGCGTTTTCACCAGACATTGCCTGGCGCTGGATGGTGGATGAAATTGACACCATCGGCGAGCGTCCACAGGATCCGTTCTACATCTCTGAAGAAGACAAGCGCGTCATGCGTGAAGAACTCTTCCCATTCTGGGAAGGCAAGTCGGTCGATGAATACTGCGAAAGCCAGTACCGCGAAGCCGGTGTTTGGGCCCTGTCCGGTGAATCTTTTGTGTCCGACTGCTCTTACCACGCGCTCAATGGCGGCGGCGATTCCAACCCTGGCTACGATGTCATTCTCATGAAGAAGGGCATGCTCGATATTCAGCAGGAAGCCAAGGACCATCTGGCGGCGCTGAGCTATGACCATCCGGACGATCTGGAAAAAATTTACTTCTATAAATCTGTCATTGACACCACCGAAGGTGTCATGATTTACGCCAAGCGCATGTCCGACTACGCGGCAGAACTGGCTGCTAAGGAAACCGATCCAACACGCAAACAGGAACTGCTGGAAATTTCCCGCGTCAATGCGCGCGTGCCGGCGCACAAGCCAGAATCTTTCTGGGAAGCCATCCAGGCTGTGTGGACCATCGAATCTCTGCTGCCTGTTGAAGAGAATCAGACCGGGATGTCCATCGGCCGTGTCGACCAATACATGTACCCATTCTACAAGCACGATTTGGAAACCGGTGCTCTGGACAATTTCAAAGCCTTTGAACTGGCTGGCTGCATGCTGATTAAGATGTCCGAAATGATGTGGATCACCAGCGAAGGCGGCTCCAAGTTCTTTGCTGGCTATCAGCCATTCGTCAACATGTGCGTAGGCGGGATCACTCGTGATGGCCGCGATGCCACCAATGAACTGACTTACCTGCTGATGGATGCTGTGCGTCACGTCAAAATCTATCAGCCATCCCTGGCTTGCCGCATTCATCAGAAATCGCCGCAGAAATATTTGAAGAAAATCGTCGACGTTGTGCGTTCCGGCATGGGCTTCCCTGCCTGCCACTTTGACGACACCCACATCAAGATGATGCTGGCCAAGGGCGTGTCCATCGAAGACGCCCGCGACTATTGTCTGATGGGCTGCGTGGAACCGCAGAAATCCGGACGCCTGTATCAGTGGACTTCCACAGCCTACACCCAGTGGTCAATCTGCATTGAGCTGGTGCTCAACAACGGTGTGCCGCTGTGGTACGGCAAACAGGTCACCCCAGACCTGGGCGACATCGACCAGTACAAGACCTACGAACAATTTGAAGCGGCTGTCAAAGAACAAATCAAATACATCACCAAGTGGACCGCTGTAGCGACGGTGATTTCTCAGCGTGTGCACAGAGAGCTGGCGCCAAAGCCATTGATGTCCATCATGTATGAAGGCTGCATGGAAAACGGCCGCGATGTATCCGCCGGCGGTGCCATGTACAACTTTGGCCCTGGCGTTGTATGGTCCGGGCTGGCCACCTATGCCGATGCCATGGCAGCCATCAAAAAACTGGTTTACGACGATCACAAATACACACTGCGTCAGCTCAACGAAGCCTTGAAGGCCAACTTCGTCGGCTACGAACAGGTCAAAGCCGATTGTTTGGCAGCACCAAAATACGGCAACGACGACGACTATGCCGACTTGATTGCCGCTGATCTGATCAACTTCACCGAAATGGAACACAGAAAATACAAAACCCTGTACTCTGTGTTGAGCCATGGCACCCTGTCCATTTCCAACAATACGCCGTTTGGTCAGATGACTGGCGCCAGCGCCGGCGGCCGCGAAGCATGGACCCCATTGTCCGACGGCATCAGCCCAACGCAGGGCGCCGATTTCAAGGGCCCTACGGCGATCATCAAAACCATTTCCAAGCTCTCCAACGACAATATGAACATCGGCATGGTGCACAACTTCAAGCTGATGGCAGGGCTTCTGGATACACCGGAAGGCGAAAACGGCATCATCACGTTGCTGCGCACTGCCTGCGCGCTGGGCAACGGCGAGATGCAGTTCAACTACATGGATAATAAAACACTGCTGGATGCACAGGCTCATCCAGACCGCTACAAAGATTTGGTGGTGCGTGTGGCTGGCTACAGTGCATTCTTTACAGAGCTTTGCAAGGACGTTCAGGATGAAATCATCAGCCGAACGGTTTTGACCAAGTTCTAACAGCAGCATCAGAACAGGAGACAGACGATGGACAACAAACACATCATCGGGCGCAAAGCCTTCATATTTAACAAACAAAAATACAATCTATATGATGGTCCCGGCGTGAGATCGTTGATCTTTTTCAAAGGCTGTCCCCTGCGCTGCAAATGGTGCGCCAACCCGGAGGGATTGGAGCGGAAGTACCAGATCATGCTCAAGCCGACGGTCTGCGTCAGCTGCGGCGCCTGTGTGCCGGTCTGCCCGCAGCACATCCATCGCATCACGGAAGGCGGCGTGCACGAAATCAACCGCATGGTCGACTGCATCGGCTGCGGTGCCTGCGTCAATGCCTGTATGCAGGCGGCGCTGAAGGTGGCTGGTGAGCAGGCGTCGATCAGTGATCTTTTGGATTATGTGGAAGAAGACCGCTGCTTCTATGAACAGTCTGGCGGTGGTGTGACGCTGAGCGGCGGCGAGGTCACCTCTCAGCCGGAAGCCGCCATCAATCTGCTGATGGCTTGCAAACAGGAAGGCATTCACACCGCGATTGAAACCTGTGGCTACACCCGTAAGGACACCTTGTTAAAGATTGCCGAATTTGTCGATTTGTTTCTCTTTGACATCAAGCACATGGACCCGGACCGCCATCTGGCGCTGACCGGCGTGCGCAATGAAACTATCCTCGATAATTTGGAAACCCTTCTTTTGACGCGCCGCAACGTCAAGGTGCGCATGCCGCTGTTAAAAGGTATCAACGACAGCGAAGCGGAGATCCGCGCTGTGATCGATTTTCTCATGCCTTTCCGCGAGCTGCGAAATTTCAAGGGCATCGATCTTCTGCCGTATCACAAGCTGGGCGTGAACAAATACGTGCAGCTGGGCATGGACTACGCCATTGACGGCGACCCAAGCCTGAGCGATGAAGATCTGGACCGCATCGAAGGCTGGATCAGCGGCAGCGCATTTCCAGTGTCTGTGATCCGGCATTGATGAAGCGAGGTGGATGTTGTGAATGAAAAGACCATTGATCGCATCATTCAAGAGTCGGTGCCAGGCAAGCAGATCACCATTGCGCATGTGATTGCGGCGCCGATGCCGGACATTTACGAGCGCCTGGGCATTGATGGCAAGGGCGCGCTGGGCATTCTCACCCTGACGCCCTGCGAAACAGCCATCATTGCTGCCGACGTCGCCACCAAGGCGGCGGAGGTGGAAATTGGCTTCCTCGATCGTTTCACCGGCTCGGTCATTCTCTCCGGCGATGTGCAGAGCGTGGAGACGGCGCTTTTGGCAGTCACCGACACCCTGCAGCGGCTGCTCAATTTTGACACTGTGGCTGTGACCAAGACATGAAGCGCAAACGCATCATGATTATTGGCCCCCAGGGCGCTGGCAAAACTTCACTGGCCAACTGGCTGAATGGGGTGAAAAAGCCGCTGCGGCGTACAGCCGATGTCCTCTACGGCGCGCGCACGCTGGAAGTGCCGAGCGCTTATCTGGAGAACACCTGGATGTATCGCCATTTGATTGCACTGTCGCAGGACGCCTGGTGCATTGTGGTGATGGTGGACCAGTCCAAGCCACAGGCGTTGTATTCGCCAGGGTTTGCGAGCGCTTTTCGCTGTCCGCTCATCGGCGTCATCGGCAAATGCGACTGCTGCCCGGCACATCGGCCGCAGCTTGTCAGGCAGCTGGAGACCATTGGCGTGGAGCCGCCGTATTTTGCCATCAGCATGGCAACAGGCGAAGGGCTTCAGGCTTTGCAAATGTACTTAGAACACTTAGAGGGAGGAAGGGCCAGCGATGAGATTCATCACAGAATATGATTTAAGGGCGCAGTACAACGCGCAGCCCTTTACGACCTACAAGCCAAAGCAGGATGAACGGCTGACGCCAGGTGCCAGACAGTTTCTCCTCGACCGCGGCATTGATCTATACAGTGCGGCGACAGCGCCAAAGGTGGCGTGCAAACCCGCTGCGCCGGAAGCTTCGTCAGCGCAGAAACTCCTGCGTCTCAAGCTGGACGGCTTGCGGCTGCGGTTTCTTTTGACGACCCGCGAGATCCTGGCGTCGGATCTTCTTCTGGCGCAGCAGTTGACAGCGCTCGCGCGGCAGTTGTCGCTCTTGATGCTTTTTGTGGACGGCAAGTGCGAGGTAGCTGATTTGTATTGCCAGCCTTGCGCCGGCATCAATGAGGACAACATGGGGCACAGCCTTGACGAATGTGTGGACGTCAGCGCGTTTTGCATGCAGCTGGAAAACGGCCGCATGCTGCTGCTTTTGGCGGCGCTGCAGAATGATCTGCGCGTTTTTGCCTGTGAGTTGGGCACGGTGGCTGAGCTGCCGGCAGTGACAGAGCCCTTCGCTGCAAAGATCAACCAACTCATCAACCGTTTGTCGCAAATGATATGTACAGCAATGGGAGGCAGAGCATGTCAGAAAAAAGCATGACCTTTGAGTACTGTGACAAGATGGTCGCAGATTTTGAAAAAGCAATCGCATCGCCAGTGCGTGGCAAATCATCGGTGTATTACACCGGCGTGGATCTGGGCACCGCCTGTGTGGTGATTGCTGTGTTGGATGAAAACAAACGCCCTGTCGCCGGTGCCTATCGTTATGCCGATGTGGTGCGTGACGGCATGGTGGTGGACTATATTGGCGCTGTGCAAATCGTTCGCGAATTGAAAGAAAATATCGAAGAACAGCTGGGCGTGGAACTGATCAACGCTGCTGGCGCCATTCCTCCAGGCACCGATTTGCTCGACGGCGGCGCTGTGAAAAATGTCATTCAAGGTGCAGGCTTTGAATGCACCAACCTTCTCGACGAATCGACGGCCGCCAATTTGGTGCTGCAGATGAAAAATGGTGCGGTGGTCGACATTGGCGGCGGCACCACAGGCATTTCTATTTTCAAAGATGGCGAGGTCGTATACATCGCCGATGAACCAACAGGCGGCACGCATTTTTCGCTGGTTGTCGCCGGCGCCTATGGCAAGCCTTTCGCCGAAGCAGAAGTGTACAAGCGCGATCAGGCCCATCATCGCGAGCTGATGCCAGTGGTGCAGCCGGTCATCGATAAGGTGGCCACCATCATCAAACGGCACATTGCCGATCATCAGGTCGATGATCTGGCGCTGGTCGGCGGCACCTGCTGCTTTACAGGCATTGAGGATGTCATCGCCAAGAAAACCGGCGTGCCAACCCACAAACCAGCCAACCCGATGTTTGTGACGCCGCTGGGCATTGCCTTGAGCTGCGAGCCGCAAGAGATGGAGGCGTGAGCACAGTGGACATTCGCATCATTAAATCGCCGTCGCCAGGGGCCATCGACATTCTCCTGCGGCGCAAAGGATCGGCCCGCAGCGACATGCCGCCCTGCAGCGATGCCATTGGCCTGGTGCAGGGCAAGATGATTGACATGGTGGTGGCTGCCGACATTGCAGAAAAGGCGGTTGGCGTTACGGTGGAGGACATTCGCGGCAGCTGTCCGCAGAACATGATACTGCTGGCGATTTTCGGCGACACAGCGTCGGTGGAATCGGCGCTGCAGCAGATTCGCGACGAAATCAAAGGAGGCACGCGTTACCAATGATTACAGCAAAACTCATCGGCCATATTTGGTCGACGCGCAAGGCAGAATCCCTCAATGGCTATAAGCTGATGCAGGCAGAATGCATCGGCGGCGGGCCGGACGATGGCAAGCGCATCATTGTGGTGGACATCATCAGCGCCGGCATCGGTGACCGTGTCATCATCACCACAGGTTCGTCGGCCCGGCGCATGCTGGGCAGCGATGATGTGCCGGTGGACGCGGTGGTCGTCGGGATCATTGACGAAGATTGTGATTTTGAATAAAGCGGGGTGTGAGAATGGACCTTATCAATCAGATCAGAGAGGCGGGTATCATTGGCGCCGGTGGCGCGGGATTTCCGACGCATGCAAAGCTCGCCGCTGAAGCAGAATATATTTTAATGAATGCCGCAGAATGCGAGCCATTGCTGCGTGTGGACCAGCAGCTGATGGCAGTCTGCGCCGACGAAATTCTTCAAGGTTTTGCCATGGCGGGCCGTGCAGTGCATGCCAAAAAAGCGATCATCGGGATCAAAAAGAAGCATGGCGACGTCATCGCACATTTGCAGACACGCATTCAGGCCCTGCATTTGGAGCAGGAAGTAGAAATTGGTGAACTGCCGGATGTGTACCCAGCAGGCGACGAGCAGGTGCTCGTTTACGAGCTGACAGGGCGCGTGGTGCCGGAAGCCGGGCTGCCGATCATGGTGGGCTGCGTGGTGGTCAACTCAGAAACGGCGCTCAATATTTATAAAGCCAGCCAGGGACAGGCCGTGACAGAAAAATACATCACTATTGCCGGTGATGTGCCGCAGCGCCTGACGGTCAAGGTGCCAGTGGGCACGCCGATTCTCGATGTGCTGAAGCTGAGCGGCATCGACGATTTCAGCGACTACGCCGTCATCGATGGCGGCCCAATGATGGGGCCGGTGATGAAAGAGCTCGGTGGTTATGTAAGCAAAAAGAACAAAGGCTTTATCATCCTGCCAAAGGATCATTTCCTGATTCGCAAGAAATCCACAACCGCACAGCAGGCCAAGAAAGTCAATAAGGCTGCCTGCGAACAGTGCCGCATGTGCACCGATCTGTGCCCAAGGTATCTTTTGGGCCATAACATGCAGCCTCATAAAATGATGCGGGCGCAAAGCTATCCTTTTGGCGAAGCGGAAGGGCTGCAGATGGCGTATCTGTGCTGTCAGTGCAACCTGTGCGAGCTCTTTTCCTGCCCGGCAGGACTGCATCCAAAGATGGCCAATATGTCCATTAAGGCGATGCTCGCCAAGGACAACATCCGCTATCAGAGAACGCAGGAGCATTTTTCGGCGCGCAGCGTGCGTGAATACCGACTGGTGCCAAGCAAGCGCTTGATTGCACGTTTGGGCCTGCGCGATTTTGATAGACCGGCGCCGCTTAGCGAGATCACGCTGACGCCAGAGGTGGTGCGCATCAGCACACGGCAGCATGTGGGCGCACCGGCACAGCCAATGGTGAGCGTGGGCCAGCATGTGGAGGCGGGTCAGATGATCGGCAGCATTCCTGCCGACAGCCTTGGCGCTGCCATTCACGCGAGCGTGAGCGGCAGTGTGATAACAGTGACACCAGATTATATTGAGATAAGGAGACAGTAACATGCGCGCGATAGGAATGGTTGAATTTAATAGTATTGCTAGAGGCATCTACGCAGCCGATCAAATGGCAAAGATTTCTGATGTCGAATTTGCAGCGGCCACCTCGACCTGTCCAGGAAAATACATCGCCATTGTACACGGCGATGTGGCAGCCGTCGAAGATTCGGTGCGTATTGGTGAACGCATGGCCGAAGAATTCTTTGTCGATTCGATCATCATTCCAAATGTGGATGCCGGCGTGTTCCCGGCGATTTCCGGAGCAACGATGCCGGAACGCGTGCAGGCGGTCGGCATTATGGAATCGTTTTCAATGGCGACCATGATCGTGTGTGCCGATGCCATCCTGAAAGCGGCAGAATTGGAACCGATTGAGCTGCGTCTGGGCAACGGCCTGGGCGGTAAGAGCTACTTCACCTACACTGGCGACGTGGCTGCGGTGCAGGCAGGCACCGATGCCGGCAAAGCCATTGCAATGGAAAAGGGCCTGCTCATCAACGCGGAAGTGATCCCATCGCCATCGGAATTGCTGATTCCAACCCTGTTATAATACGACACACGTTCCATTCTCTGGGAAAGGATGTGATTCTGTGAAAAAACTGATTTGTGCAAAGGACGTTGAGCACTGTGTGCAAAACGGCGAGACCGTGATTCTCATTGACAGCAACACACTGATCACACCATCAGCGCGGGATGCTGCCGCACAGGCGAATGTCACCTTCCGCGAAGGTGGTGCAGCTGGTGAAAATGACAGTGCGGTGTGTCCGGCTGCGCAGCCAGCCAGCGACAACGAGATCATTTACAAGGCGCTGCAAATCCTTCTTGAAAAAGGCTTGCTCGGACAGCTGGCCAATCTGCCAGGGCTTGAGGTGCCCTATGTGTCTGAAAGCGATGGTGCCGGCATGCTCAAGCTGGTGCGCGGCAACACCGCAGCGTGGCAGCCATTGGATACCGGCCATGCTGGTGACCAGGTGTATTACAACGAACTCATTACAAGCGGCGATGGCGTGCCGCTGACCGCTGGATTTATGAAGATCGAGGGCTGCTCGTTTTCCTGGGATGTGGCGCTTCAAGAAATTTATTACGTCATCGAAGGCGTGCTGACCGTGGAAAAAGATGGGCGTGTGTTCACCGCTCACGCTGGTGACTGTCTGCTCTTCAAGCGCGGCGCTCACTTAACGTTTGGCACACCGGAGCAGGTAAAAGTCTTTTACGTGACACATTGATTGACAATAAAGGAGGAACGCCATGGAAGCGTTAGGAATGATTGAAACCTATGGCCTGGTGCCAGCCATCGAAGCGGCCGACGCCATGCTGAAAGCTGCAGAAGTGCGGCTCTTGGAAAGAACGTTTGTCAAAGGCGGTTTGGTCACCATCACGGTGACTGGGGATGTGGCCGCTGTGAAGGCTTCGGTGGATGCCGGAGCAGCAGCGGCGGCACGCCTGGGCGAACGTGCGCTTGTGACCCAGCATGTCATCCCTCGGCCTCATCCGGAAGTGGGCGAAACGATTGTGAATGCCGTGCCGCTGATCGAGCAGCGCGCAGCGCAGGAACAGGGAGGGTGTCCCAGGCGAGGCTTGAGTGAACCAGAGTCTGCCGATGGACAGCCGACGGCGCCGTTGAAGCTTGCTGCAAACACCCTGTCCAAAGCGATCGTCGATCACCTCGTTGAAGCACATGGACTGGAAGCAGTGATGAATGCGCTGACATCCTGCCGCGTGGCACTCTTGCGCCGATTGGCCCGAGACTACGAAGGGCTGAATCTGAGCGGAACGACACGCACAAAAGCAAATAAAAAACAATTATTAGCGGCTTTATGCAGCCATTATGAAAATAGACAATAACATCAGAAGGAGGTTGTAGATCATATGGAAACTATCGATTATGATTTACGCTCGGTACAGGAAGCCAGAAATCTTGCGCGCAAAGGGCAGATCGCCACTGAACGCCTGGCAACTTATACCGAAGAGCAGATTGACCGGATCATTCGTAACATGGTCCGTGTGGCAGAGGAAAACGCTGTTTCTCTGGCACAGATGGCAGTAGAAGAAACCGGCTTTGGGAAAATTGCCGACAAAACGTACAAAAACCACATGGCATCAACGCTGGTGTACAACGCCATCAAAGACATGAAAACCATCGGCGTCATCCACGAAGACCCAGTGGCAGGCACTATGGACGTGGCCGATCCTGTTGGGCTTTTGATGGGCATTGTGCCATCCACCAACCCAACGTCAACCGCCATTTTCAAGTCCATCATCGCAGTCAAATCCCGCAACGCCATCGTCTTCTCGCCGCATCCATCCGCTGTCAAATGCACCTCTCGTGCTGCTGAGCTGATGGCACAGGCAGCCGTTGAAGCTGGCGCACCGGAGAACACCATCGGCTGCATCACCATGACATCCATGCCAGCCACCAACGAGCTGATGCATTGCAAAGAAGTAAAGATGATCATTGCCACCGGCGGTCCTGGCATGGTCAAGGCGGCTTACAGCGCCGGCAAACCTGCTCTTGGTGTTGGTGCGGGGAACTCTCCAGCCTATATTGAACGCACTGCCAACATCAAGCAGGCCGTGACCAACATCATTGCCAGCAAGACCTTTGACTATGGCACCATCTGTGCATCGGAACAATCCATCATCTGTGAAGAATGCAACAAAGATGCGGTCATCGCTGAACTGAAAAACCAAGGCGCTTATTTTATGAGCACCGAGGAAACTGACAAAGTGTGCAAGCTGCTCTTCAAGAATGGCCATGCCATGAATGCGAAATTCGTTGGCCGCTCACCACAAGTGATCGCAAGCGCTGCTGGAATCAGCATCCCTGCCAACACCACGGTGCTGATCGGGGCACAGGGCGGCGTCGGCGAAGGCTATCCGCTTTCCTATGAAAAGCTGACAACGGTATTGGCGTTCTATGTGGTCAAGGATTGGCACGAAGCCTGCGACCTCAGCATTGAATTGCTGCAAAACGGCATCGGCCACACCATGAGCCTGCACACCGAAGACAGAAACATCATCCTTGAATTTACCCGCAAGCCAGCTTCCCGCATTCTTGTCAACACTGGCGGCAGCATGGGCGGCACCGGCGGCAGCACGGGCCTCTTCCCATCCTTCACGCTGGGCTGCGGCACCTGGGGCGGCAGTTCCACGTCGGAAAACGTCAGCCCAATGAACCTCATTAACATCAAAAAAGTGGCCTTCGGTCAAAAAGCCTGCGCCACCATGGCCGCTGACGACCCAACCTTCAACCATCCAGAACTGGCGCAGCTCACCGGTGCAAACGGCAGCAGCTGTCAGGCACCATCCACCTGTGCACGTACGTCGACTGTTGGCGCTGGCGCACAGTACCTGACACCAGAACAGTATCAGAATGGCGGCGCATCTACGGGCTGCTGCAACGGTGCCAAGGTCAGCGATCAGCCAATCGATGTCGATCAGCTGAACGACATCATCAGCATGCTTGCTAAGGTGCTGCGAGGTGAATGATCATGGCCAGTAAGGATTACGAAGTCATTTTAGACGCGCTGCTCACAGCGGTGCAGGCTGCAGCAAAGAACACACCAGCGCCGCAAACTGGCGATGAGATCCCAGTGGGGATTTCCAACCGCCACGTGCATCTGTCACAAAGTGACGTGGAGCGGCTTTTTGGCATCGGCTATCAGCTGACGCCGATGAAGGATCTTTCTCAGCCAGGCCAGTTTGCCTGTAAGGAAACCGTCACCCTCTGCGGTCCAAAGGGCGCCATTGAAAAAGTGCGCGTGCTGGGGCCGGCTCGCAGCCAGACACAGATCGAGCTTTTGGCAGGCGATGGTTTCAAACTGGGCGTGAAAGTGCCGGTGAAACTGTCCGGCGATTTACAAGGCACACCAGGCCTCACCATCGTTGGTCCGCGCGGCTCGGTGCAGACGACAGAAGGGGCCATTGCGGCACAGCGCCACATTCATATGACGCCGGCCGATGCGCAGCATTTTGGCGTGCAGGATGGACAGCTGGTGTGCCTCAAAGTGGAGGGGCCGCGCGGCGGCATCTTCAGCAAGGTGGCTATTCGTGTGACCGAAAGCTCCAAGCTTGAATGTCATCTGGACATGGAAGAAGCCAACGCCATGGGCGTCACGGCAGCGACAACTGTGAAAATTGTGAAGTAAAAAAATTAACGTTATATATTTTTTAGGAGGAATTCAACATGACAAAGAATGAAGCACTCGGTATGATCGAAACCAAAGGTTTAGTAGGCGCCATTGAAGCAGCAGATGCCATGGTAAAGGCTGCAAACGTTACCCTCATTGGCAAAGAATTTGTTGGCGGCGGGCTCGTCACGGTTATGGTGCGCGGCGATGTTGGCGCTGTAAAAGCTGCTACCGACGCTGGTGCCGCTGCTGCACAGCGCGTTGGCGAACTGCTTTCCGTACACGTGATTCCACGTCCACATGCAGAAGTGGAAGACATCCTTCCTCAGAAGTAATCAAAAACCTCAGCAATGGCAGCCGCCATTACAGAAAAAAGCGTCTCTTCCAAATTGGAAGAGACGCTTTTTGATTATGCCATGGTGTCGAAGCGCATGAGGATGGTGGCGAGCTGAGCGCGGGTGGCGCCGCTGCGTGGGGCGAGGATGGTGTCTGAGAGGCCGGTAATAAGACCGGTTTCGATGCCCCAGGTCATGGCGTCGCTGGCCCATGCTGAGATGGTGCCTGCATCACTGTAAGCGGAGAGATCGGCATTTGCTGATGGTGCGCCTTTGTAGCGGTAGAGCATGGTAATGAGCTCTTCGCGGCTGACGCTGTCGTTTGGCCGTGTGCCGTCGCTGATGGCGTTAGCAACAGCCCATTTTTGCACGCCGCTGTACCAATCGCTGCCTGCATTGTCGGTCTCTGCGCCTGCTTGACGAGCAAGCACAGCCCAGATCATGGCGCGGGTGACATTGGCTTGTGGTTCAAAGAGGTTGTCGCTGGTGCCGACCATCAGCTGGTGGCTGTAGACGTAGTGGACCGGTTCGTGGAACCAGTCGCTGGAGAACACATCATCGAATGGTAAGGTATTTGCGTCGATGGCAGTAAATTTGACAGAGACGGTGACGGCGCCATTTGGCATGGTGAAGGTATAGCGTCCGTTGCCTTGGGCGCGCAGTTCGAGCTTGCGGTTTTGATCGGTGACAACCGTCAGATCATCAAGGGTGTAGCCGTCATCAGGTTTCAATGTCAGGGTGACGGTGGTGCCTTTGGCCGCGTGGGTTGGAGACATGAGCAGGCTGCCGTGGTCTGGCTTGCCGTTGATCTGTACAGGATAGAGTGGTCCATCGCCTTGGCTTGGTGCGCCGCCGGTAGCACGGCTTATATGCAGGACGGTGGTTGTACTGCTTTTACCGCTGCCGTTTACGTTAACGTTTACGTCAATGGTTTGGCCAACTTCAAGGGTGATTGGCGTACTCCAATCGGTGGAGGCAATGCTCTGTCCATCGATGGTGATGCTGTCGCCGCTTTGACCCATGATCTGCACACTGTCGTTTTCAAGCGGCAGCGTGACGGTATGGGCGCTTTGTGTGACGTCGAGATGCTGAATGGTGTCACCGTATTTGACGGCGAGGTCGCTAAGCTGTGCCTGAGCACGGGTATAGGTTTTGCTGGTGGTGTTGCCGCGCTTGCCGTCTATTTCTGCATAGGCGCGGATGGTTACCTGGTCCTTGCTTGTGTCGAGGGCGATAGGCTCGGTGTAACGCTGATAGCTGCCGCCGTCGCTCCAGTAGATGTCGGCCTTGCCTTCGGTGCTCAGCGAAAGTTTGCTGCCATCGGCAACAGGGCCTTCCATTTCTGAAAAGCGTACCGTTGGCACCGCTGCGCCGCTGGCTGGCAGCGGATTGGTAAAGCCTTTGATGCAGACATTGGTGATGTAGTAGCCGTTGCTGGTGCTGCCTGCGATATCGTACCAGGCGCCATTGGAATAGACATAGCTTTCACCGCCGCTGCCCATGTACGTTGGCACGTAGTTCGGCGATGACATCTGACACCATTCGATTGGCACAGGCATGCGATAGTTTGGATTTTCAAAGGTCACCACAATGCTGAATCGCTGGCCTTTTTCCAGGGCGATTGGCTGCTCCAATTCAATGGTGTGATAACCGGCATAGGTTTCTCGGCCGCTTTGGTCAGAGAGGACACAGGTGCCGGAGGTTGGCTGATTTTCATCGACTCCGGTATAAACAGAGATGTGGTAACCGGCGCCGGCATCGGTGGTATAGAAAGAGACAGCTTCCAGTTGTTCATCGCCTTTTGCGGTGAAGATGTTGGCTGCAGTACCGGTGGTTGGATTGGATGGATCCGTCGCAATCGAGAACGACCAGCCGGTGGTGTCGTATTGATAGTTGTTGGCATAGTTGTCGGCTTCTTCGAGCAGATAGGCGTTGCCGGTGACGATGGTTTTGTCTTCGTAGGACAGCCAAAAATAACCGTCATCGCCCCAATCGCTGCCCCAGCTGTTGCGCACGAGCCAAGCGCCATCATTTTCCGGCCGGTTTCCTTCGATAAAGTTTTCTTTTGAATAATTGTCATCCCAGCCGACAATGAGCACGGCATGATCAGAGGCCTGATTGGTGCTGTTGTAGACGGCGTAGGTGTTTGGGTTGTAGCTGTTGAGACCATGGGAATAATAATTGGTGGTGACAGGTCCAACACTCATCAGCAGCTGCTTGATGATGTCGTTGGAGACATTTTTACCGCCGCCATAAATGCCTGTTGACATATAGTAGGCGTCTTGCAGGTGGAAATCAGCTTGGTAACGCAGGCTTTCGTCGAGCGGGGTTGGATGATTGACCTGGAGCGGCGCTTTGTCACTGGTCACAGGGCCTTTCCAGGCAGCCAGCGTACCGACGGCGCGGGCGTCGTTGCCGCCGGACAGATAAGGTTGGGCCAATGGCGCAAATTCTTTTTCTTCATTGCCGTAGTAGCAAAACCAGGCGGTGTGCATAGCGGACAGGGAGAGCTGCGGAAATTGGTCGCTGATGTTGCCAGATGCTGCAGAAGCGGCGGCAATGGCCCAGCAAACACCAAGATCGTCTTGATCGCTTACAGGATCCACTCTGCCATAGTCACGCAGATCATAACTGGCAGGCAATGCACCACGGCTGGTGGTGGAAGGCATGCTGCCAAGCAGGCTGGCATAGCTGTCTGCCAGGTAGGAAAAGTCCTGCATGGATGGTGCAGTGCCTTGCTGACCGTTTTCGAGCCATTCCAGGTAATCTGGATTGATGGCGCTTTCGTCTATATAGGCGGCCACTGGGCTTTCATCTGTTGTGCTGGCAAAGGCCGAGACAGGAACGGTGCTGACGATGAGTAATGTGGCCAAAAGGCCGCTGAACAGTCGTTTGAATTTCATGGGAAATCCCTCCCGTGGAATCGTTCTGACATCCTGCACCAAATAAAAATGGCGTCAGTCGTCTATTATTTATATAATAAACGACTGACGCCATCTGCGCAATTAAATGTCGTATTCTGACCATTTAAATTTTCTCATTCAGAGATGTTTGGCAATAAAAAGCCCGTCATCATTGACGGGCTGAGAGATTTTTAGAGTTCCAGTGCAAAGAGTGCAGCGCCAAGCGCGCCGTTAAGCTGAGCTTTATCAGAGATGTGCAGTTTGACGCCGAGAATGTTTTCAATTTCAGTGACGACGCCTTTGTTTTTCGATACACCGCCAGTCATCATGTAGTTTTCTTCGCCGCCAACGCGTCGGCAGAGGGCGCAGGTTTTTGTAGCGACAGAGCGGTTGAGCCCGTGGATGATATCGGCCGCTGTGCGGTTTTCAGCAATCAGGCTGACGACTTCCGATTCAGCAAACACGGTGCACATGCTGGAGATGGTGACGTCTTCTTTCCATTCCAGTCCGAGACGGCTCATTTCATCAAGGGAAAGCTCCAGGGTGCGTGCCATGAGTTCAAGAAAACGGCCAGTACCGGCAGCGCATTTGTCGTTCATGACAAAGTTGGTGACGTTGCCGTTTTCGTCGAGACGGATGACTTTGCTGTCCTGGCCGCCGATATCGATGATGGTACGCACGCTAGGATCAAGAAAATAAGCACCTTTGGCATGGCAGGTGATTTCAGTGATGGATTGGTCACCAAGCTTGATGGCGGTGCGGCCATAACCGGTGGTGACAGTGGCGGTGATGTCGTTGCGGCTCAGGCCAGCCTGTTTCAGCGCTTCATCAAGGGCACGGTCGGCACCTGCGGCAGCACCGGCGCCGGTTGGTAAAATCGCTTGGGCGATGATGTTGCGGTCTTTATCGATAATGACGACATCAGTGGATGTGGAACCACTGTCAATGCCGGCATAGAGTCCTTTTCCATTCATATTTTTAGGGGTCCCCTTTCGTAAAGTCTGTTCGGGTGCAATGCTTTCAGCAAACGCTTCCAAACGCGTTAAAAGCTGGCCGCTGGATTGGATGGTGTAGTCGCTTTCTAATTTAAGCAGCGGCAGATCAAGCTTCTTGCGTAGTTCGGAATACTCGAACCCGTAATAATCACAGAACTTGACAGTGTGGTAGATGACGCCGCGTAAATGCGGATCGTTATAGAGCTGCTTACGGCCGGTGGTGTCAATCATGCGCATGCATGGAATCTGTTCCAGCAGAGCGCCGGCATAATCGCTCATTAAGGTGTCAAAATCGCTGATGTCATCTTCTGGTGCAGCTACAGCGCGGTTGTTGACGCAGGTGTCGTTGCGCACTGGCAGCGGCATGGTTTTTTCCATCATGTGAAAGAGTTCATCACCAACGCGGGCACCAAGCACGCTCAGGTAAGGAGCGGTTGGACGCGTGCGTTCTAAAAAGGCTTCGTGGAAGCATTTTGCGTTGAATTGAGTGCCTTTGTAGGCGCCGTAGGCTTCGGCCAGACGCTTCAGTTCACTCAGGGCGTGTTCACGGGAACAGGTGGCTCCGGAATGCATGATGTCCAGGAGAAAAAGAAAGTCCAAGTTTCCGTATTCGAGCAAAACATCGTACGCACTGCGGATGGTGTCGCAGCAATTGACAAGAACCAGCTCCTTGACATGCCCTTTCATGCAAGCTTCGAGCAAAGATTTGCCGAACCCGCAGATGTTTGGATGTGCGACCTGGTCGGCAAGATCGAAATTGTCAGGCATGTGGTTTAAAATGGCGCATTGGCCGCCAAAAGCTTCCAAGAGTTCTACGGGCGTGTATTTGCAAATGTAAAAGGTGGTGTTCATGCCTGTGCCTCCTTTTCTGCTTCGAGCATTTCAACAAAGGCCTCAATGCGTGTGGCAATTTGGCCCTCTCCGCCATGGCTGTGGTCACAGCCATCGCCGTCTAAAATCAGGCATGGAAAGCCGGCTTCCTCGAAATGTTTTTTCGCCAGCTGTGCGCCACCCAGTGTGTGTTTGCAGCCCCAATGGCAGAACCAGACCACGCCGTCGGCGTTTAGGCGTTTAGCCATCTCAATGCCGCGGTTGATGCGGTAGGACACAGGTCCGTTGAAGGCGCTGTACACCAAACGACGGGCCATGGCGTCGTAAGGATCGCTTGGATCAGCAGAGACAAGGCCTTCAAAGCTCATATCGCAGCCCACGACTTGTACTTTTGGGTTGTAGTCGGTAAGGGTACGCAGCTGTTCTACCCAGAAAGGGTTGGTATGCATCCAAAGCAGGCGGATGCCGCTGGCAGCTGGGGCTTGCTCGGCGACACGCAGGCATTCTTCACTGTAACGCAGGGTTTCTTCGGTGCCGAGAAGATTGTGGAACATGAACCCTGTGTACATCTCGCCAGTTAGCGTATCCAGTATTTGTTTGTTGGCACTGATATCAAGAAAACGTTGGAAATTATCCATGCTCTTTTGACTGCGTACAACCGCAGCATGCAGTTCTTCTTCGTCGATCGGTGTGCCAGTTTGCTCTTCGATAAAGCGGCGCATATTTCGTAATTGATCAGCGACGTCCTTGACAGAGTCTTCCGTTTGCTCATAAGGAATATCGAGTACGAAGTGTGGAATGTTGAAGTACTCTGCCAAACGACGGAACGTAAGCGTATTGGCGTCGCAGGCAAGTGTGGTGCTGATGACAAAGCGTGGCTTAGGCATGAGTCCACGTTCTGCAGCGCCGATGAACACCTTATGGTAAGAACAGAAGGTTTCAGGCAGACCTTCACTTTCTGCATAATCGATGAATGCTTTTTCTGCACAAGCACCGGAAATGTAGCCGCCGAGTCCTTCGCAGCTGTAAGGGTGCAGTCCTGCAATTTGAAGCATTTCGCAAGGAGTGAAAAGACTTACCATAACCGATTGATCGGGGTGGTCTAATGGCGCCACCATGGCAGAGGTGGTACCGATGGCTGCCAGCCGGGCGGCTGAATGCATCTTGCCTGGAGCGAGTTTAAACTGAACATTTTTCGCGTGATAACCGAGGCGCAGCAAACGGCGCGCTTTGATTGGGTCACGGTCGCAGGTATCCTGCACTGCTCGGCCAAAAGATTGGACAATTTTTGCCATAGAGTTCTCCCTTCTCATTAAAAAATAGAGGCTGCGCCTCTGATTAATACTACCTTAGTCAAGTATATATTTTAACATTGAATCTCTTATCAATGCAAATAAAAAGATGCTATTCTGGTGATTTGAAGAGCTGACGTGTATAATGAAAACAACATCAATGATGAAGGAGGACTTCTCATGACCCAGAACGAATGTCGCCGCTTCCTCATCGAAGCTTTGCTCGCCGAAGACAGTGCTCGCGAAACCATCACCATTCCTGCTCAATCTGATGACCAGCGCCGGTTGCTGCGTGCGCTTATGAATGTACGCCCAGCAGCACCGTTGCCAGATGATGTGCTGCAAGTGCAGGATGAATACCTACGCCGAGAAATTGCTGCCAAAGGCATCACCCGTCTTGATTGTCTCGAGCCGATAGAACCCGGGATTTACCTGTGGCAGGGCGACATCACCACTCTTGCCGTCGATGCCATCGTCAATGCTGCCAACAGCGGCATGACAGGCTGCTACATGCCAAACCATGGCTGCATCGATAACGCCATCCATACCTTTGCTGGGATGCAGCTGCGTTTCGAATGTGACCGCATCATGAAAGCCCAAGGCCATCTCGAGCCGACAGGGCAGGTAAAGATCACATCAGCTTACAACCTGCCGTCGCGCTACATTCTGCACACCGTAGGCCCCATCGTGCACGGCAGCCTGACAGCAGCCGACGAAGACCAGCTCGCCAGCTGTTACCAAAGCTGCCTCGCGTTGGCGGATGCGCATGGATTGGAAAGCGTTGCTTTTTGCTGCATTTCCACCGGAGAATTTCATTTTCCAAACGACCGCGCTGCAGAAATTGCCGTGGCCACCGTGCGTGAAACACTGGCGGCAGCCACCAATGTGAAAAACGTGGTGTTTAACGTGTTCAAAGACCTGGACTATGCCATTTATGATGAATTGCTCTCAGAAGCATGAAAAATGCCGACCTGCACACCATATAGTGTGTAGGTCGGCATTTTGTCATTCAGCGAGATTGTGCAGCAGTTTGTTCAGCAAAGCTGCAAGCTGAGCGCTTTCTGCGTCAGAAAGGCCCATCATAGCAGCAGCATCGGCTGGAATGTGTGCTGCTTTTTCTTTGAGGCGATAGCCCTCGTCAGTCATGGTAACGATGAGATGGCGGCCATCAAGCTGGCCGCGGGTGCGGCGCAGGTAGCCTTTTTGCTCCAGGGCTTTCAGCACAGGCGTCAGCGTACCGCTGTCAAGGTAGAGAAGCCGCCCCATGACCTTGCTGTTGGTCTGGCCGAATTCCCAAAGCACCGTCATTGCAAGATATTGGGTGTAAGTCAGATTCAAAGATTCAAGCAGTGGCTTATAGGCGCGGATCAATTCTTTTGAGCAGGCATAGAGAGAAAAGCTCAGCTGGTTTTCAAGTTTGAGGGTATCTTCGGCTTCGGACATGATGGAGGACTCCTTTTTATATATTTATATATATCAAATTGTACGCCATTGAATAGGAGAATGCAACCATTTAGGGCGTTTGTTGCTCAATTTCGAGAAAAAGATCCACCGCTGTGGCCAGAATATGGTCGTTGAAATCATAACGTTCAGTGTGCAAAGCGGGATGTTCTTCACCGCCGCCAATATAAAACATGGCGCCTGGGCAGCATTTGGTGTACCAGCCGAAATCTTCCGAAGCGCGCCATGGCGCAGGCAGCGTCAGTGTCTTCAGCCCCAGCGCCCTGGCCGCGCTGCGCACTGTTGCCAGTGCGGCGTCATCGTTGCGCGTTTCGGGAAATGGGTCATGGATGGACACCTCCCAAGTGAGACCATCGCGCAGTGCCAGGCGTTCTGCCTCAGTACGCAGCAATGTCTCCAATCGTGCCAGCTCGTCCTCGCGATCGGCACGCAGTGTCAGCGCCAGCTGCCCTTCTCCCGCAGCAATACCAAAATTTTCCTGCCCAATTTCAGCATGAATGACCGTGCACAGCACCAAGCCTTCAAATGTATGATTTTCCAGCAGCGTGCGGCTGGCTTGGATCATTTCAGCCACTGCAAAAGCAGGATTTTTGCCGTCTTCTGGCTGGCTGGCGTGGCAGGCGGTGCCATGAAAGGTGAACGACAACCCGCGCGATGCACATTGCGTCAGTCCGTCACGGCAAATGAGGGCGCCTTCTGGATAGCCGCTGAGATTATGCATCGCATACACTCGGCTGATGTTCTTTTCTGTCAGCAGTGTGGCGCAAGTTTCGCCGCCTGCGCCGATTTCCTCAGCGTGCTGAAAAATCAGATATACGTCATGACGCGCGCCTTGTGCATCCAATGCCAGTGCCAGCCCGCAAAGCGCCGCACTGTGGCCATCATGGCCGCAGCCATGGCTGACGCCTGGGCATTGTGAATGATATGGCAAATCATTGCGTGCGTCTGTGATCGCAATAGCATCGAAATCCGCACGAAAAGCAATTGCTGATGCGTCAGGCAGCGGACATTGATAGAACGCGTAAAACCAGGCTCCGCGGTCCACCACTGCCAGACTTGTATGTGTGCGCAGAAACGTCATCAGCGTCTGTTTCGTCCAATGTTCCTCAAGCGACAGTTCCGGATGCGCATGCAGCTGGTGGCGCAGCGCAACGATCAGTTCCTGATGTTGTGTCTTCATAAGCAGCCTCCTCAACAAGGCCAGAGAGTATTTGTATAAATATTATCAACCTTGTACAATAAAAGTATGATACCAGTATAGGACGCAAACAGAAAGGAGTAAAGATCATGCTGAAACTCTTCGAAATCGGCAATGCTTACGTTAAACAGAGCGACTGGAAAGACCTCGCGCTCATTAAAGCCTGTCTTTTTTCCATGGGCATCCTCACCGCTCTGCACCTGCCACTGCGCACCCTGCCAAAGGCACGCAAATGGGCCCGCCGCATCTTTATTATTACTTATGTGCCATTGATGAAAAAACTCTTTCGCGTGGCGAAAGAGAACCAGTACTAAGAAAATCTTGCTTTGACCCGCGGTGGCGGGTCTTTTTTCTTGGTGGCGAATTTACAATCTAAGTGCAACAAAAAATGACTCATAGAACTTCTGGTAA
>JAHZHI010000017.1 GCA_019420345.1 Peptococcaceae bacterium | reverse complement strand
TTACCAGAAGTTCTATGAGTCATTTTTTGTTGCACTTAGATTGTAAATTCGCCGTCTATAAGTTTTGCATTATCAGCATTAATTTAAAATAATATTTTCACAGATAGTAGGAATAGCCTATTAGGGAATTATTAGTATGGGCTTTGACGTGGCTCCCTCTCACGTGATATACTGAATAAAATGATTTGAATATTAAATGTGGACGTAAAGTCTTTTTTTGAAGGAGGTTGTTTTATGCTATTAAAGGATATTATGACTAAAGATGTTTTAACATTATCGCCAAATGATTCGCTGGAAAAAGCAGCAGAATTATTTGTTGATCATGGAATCAGCGGAGCACCAGTAATTGATGCCTTTAATAATGTTATTGGCATGTTAACGGAAGGGGATTTGGTACGCCAGCAAAAGCCATTAACAAAGCCACTTTTTTTGATGCTTTTTGATGGAGCGATTCCAGTCAATTTAAAGACAATTAAACATGAAGTTGAAGAAATGGGGGCAACAACAGTTGCCCAACTAATGACACAGGATGTGGTTTCTTTGCATGAATATGATCCAGTAAGCGAAGCTGCGGATTATATGATCGAAAAAAATATTAATCGAGTACCAATCATCAATGATGAAGGGCAATTACTAGGAATTGTTACTCGTCACGATATTGTCCGAGCAACTTATTTGGAACATCAAGAAGAAAAAAATGACGACTGAAACATATGATTTACAAAAGGCGTTAAAGCTCTCTGTTATGCTCGGTGCTGCTCTCATGGAGAATGGCGCCGAGATTTATCGTGTAGAGGAATCCATTCTTTTTTTATTGAGAGCATATGGTGCAAAACGTATAGATGTGTATGCACTGCCAAACATTATAATAGTAACGATTGAAACCAGTGATGAAATTTCCTATACAAAAACACGGCGCATTCATCATCGCTCTGTTGATTTTGAAAGATTAATACGTCTTAATGATTTTTCAAGAAAATTGAGCAGCAATCCAATTCCGCCACAAGAGGGAATTGATGCTTTGACAACCTATTGTAAAGGATGCGGGTATTCTCCACCGGTTATCTGGTTGAGCTACGGATTGGCGGCAGCTTCATTTTCCATGATGAGTGGTGGCACTTTTGCGGATGCTGCGGTTGCCATATTATGTGTTTTTATGGCTCGAGTGGTTAGTGTTCCGCTTGAATTACGACATGCGAATGACTTTTTTACGACAATGATTGCAACTTACATTCAGCTGGTTGTTGCTTTTGTTTTTTCAACATATTTTAGTGAACTCCATATGAATAATATCATTGTTGGTACTTTGATGATGTTATTCCCTGGACGTGGTTTTATGACAGCAGTTCGTGATGTCATTGCAAAAGATCTGAGTGCAGGGCTAATTGAGGCAATGGAGGCAATTGTAATTGCCGTTGCCATTGCAATTGGTTCAGCACTTGCCTATTCAACATTTCCAATTTTGGTAGGGGTGATGCCATTATGATGATTTATGTTGCAGCATTTACTTCATCATTCTTTTTTGCAATACTTTATGAAACAAAAGGACCTTTAGCCATCTGTTCAGCATTTTGTGGATTATTGGGGAAAATTGTGTTTGATATGTTGGACGGTTCCAATATTGTTTTCCAATTCTTTGTTCCGACAATTGTCATGTGTGTTTATGCTGAAATTTTTGCGCGTATTTGCAAAGTTCCTGTAATGGTTATAACAACAATCGGTATCTTGCCAATCGTTCCTGGGATAAAGTTTTACAACACGATTGATAGTCTGTTGAATAGTCATGTAGCTGATTTTTATTCCTACGGTGTTGACACATTATTGTCCATGGGAGCAATGGCCATTGGTCTTGTTTTGGTGTCATCAATGGCACGGATGATCAAAATGATAAAAAGAAAGGCCCCAAGATATCGTCGATTTATGCCTAGAATGAGATAATTTACAATGATGTGTATATATGGAAAGGATTAAATAGATGGACCTATCAAAATTAATTGCCATGACAGTACCAGTAGAGGTCCATGCAGAACGTTGTATTCATCATTTCTCTCCATGCGCTACCTGCCAAAAATGTGTACAGCTGTGTCCTACGCATAGTATTCACCTTCAAAATAACGAGATTTCAATAGAGAATTGTGACGGATGTGGTCGATGTATTCATGCATGTCCTCATGATGTATTTGAAATGGATTTTCCGTCAGCTCTTGCAATGCCTGCAGATAGTCCTCTTATTATAGTATGTAAAAGAATGTCTCTTTCTGATTTACCAGTAGTATCTTCTGGGTGTTTACAACAATTTACTTGGCTGCAATTGGCGCTTTTAGCGCAACGTTTTGGAAAAATCGTGTTATATGCAGATCGTTCTCGCTGTGAAACATGTGATATGAATTGGATTCCCGAAGGTCAAATTGTGCTGATGAAACGATATGGTTTGAATGAATATGCAGAAAGAATTCATGTTATTCAAGAAAAAGCAGAACTTCAAGAATATATTGAGAAGCATTTTAAAGAATTTAATTCAAGACGAGAATATATGAAAAATCAAGTTGAGAATGTTAAACATATTACCGAGAAATATGCAAAGCAAACTATATCGGAATATTTAGGGGCTTTTCGTGAAACTGTTACATCAGACCATGCTTTATCGTTTGAAAAAGTGCAAACACATGCGTTAGCTCTTCATGAGTTATACGATCAAATGCATGATCCACCGCTAGCTGAGTCGATTCCACTACAAACTTTGTCAAGTACACAGTGTCGTTTTTGCAGAATATGTGAAAGCCTTTGTGCTTGGCAAGCTATTACAATCATTGAAGAAAATGGAAATGCAATACTTGCCTACCATAATGTTTTGTGTTCTCGATGCGGTGTATGTGTTGACACATGCCCGGAAAATGGATTGCATTGGGATTATGGATTGACCGTAAATGATATTGCTCATCCAAAATGGAAGGTGCTTTCAGATGGCGAAGCAAAGCGTTGTAAAAGGTGCGATGAATTGTTTTATCCAACCACGGAAGATCAAATATATTGCTCAATTTGCAAAAATAAAATTTAATGTTTTTAAAGTGATAATAATGACATCGTATTTTTTATATGCGATGTCATTTTCTTTTGCATAAAATATCTTTAAAAAGCTACAATAAAATCAAAGGAATATCGGTTTTAGTATTTTTTTGTTGATATCGTTTGAGTAGCTGAATATAATGAAAAAAATACTAAACTGCTTAGGGACTGGGAGAAAATAAATGGCCAAAATATTTCTTATTGAAGATGACCGATCATTGCGTGACCAATTGATGTTTTATTTACAAGGGTATGGCTATCAATGCGTAGCAAGCAATGAATTTTCTGATATCATCAATTTGGTTTTATTAGAAAAACCAGATTTAGTATTATTAGATATTAATTTGCCGGAACAAGATGGATATCATATATGCCGAGAAATTAGAAAAAAATCAATGGTCCCAATTATCGTTGTTACAAGTCGTGCAACAGATCTTGATGAATTAATGAGTATAAACCTTGGAGCAGATGATTTTATTGCAAAACCTTACAATACACAAATCTTATTGGCGCGTATAGCGGCTCTGTTACGCCGACAAGAATCAATGTATAGTATACAGAAACTTGAACATAATGGCTTGATATTTTTTTTAGATCAAGGCATAGTTGAATACTGCGGTTGTCAAGCTGAACTAACAAAAAATGAAAGATGTATCCTTCAGTTATTATTTAAGCATAAAGGAAAAATCGTCTCTAGAAATTCTTTCATGGAAGAATTATGGCAATCTGATGAGTTTATTGATGATAATACGCTGACAGTCAATGTCAATCGTTTACGACGTAAACTAACCGAGCTGGGGGCAAGTAATGTCATCTCAACGCATCGCGGACAGGGCTATCGTCTATGAATTTGATAAGCTATTTGAAAGAACGTTGGCTATTTTTAGTATTTCAGGGAATGCTTTTATTCATTTTTTGCTTGATACTGAGTATGTTTCAGCAAAACTGGGAAGTATACTCCCTGATAATAGGCACAGTCGTCATTTTAACCTTTGCAATGTTATTCTTTGACTATTTTCCGAGAAAAAAATATTACTCTGAGATTTTTGAAGCACTAGAAACGCTTGATCAGAAGCGTTTGATACTTGAATTGATTGATCGTCCAAATTTTTTAGATGGATATGTCTTTCATGATGTGTTAAAAATTATCACTAAATCAGTGAATGATCAGTTCTCAATATATGACGCTGAACGAGAAGAATATCAACAATATGTTGAAATCTGGGTGCATGAAATAAAAACTCCTATTGCTGCAGCAGAATTAATTTGTAAAAATCATTCAGCACTTTGGACACAGCAAATGCAAGTAGAACTTGACAGAATTAAATGGTATGTAGATCAGTCTCTTTATTATGCGCGTATTGGCACATTGGAAAAGAACACGGTTATTCATGCCGAATGGCTTGACGAGATTGTTCGCCAAGCAGTGAAGGCACATGCCAGTCAATTAATTGCTTTAAAATGCACGCCGCAGTTTCAACAATTAGATGTGAAAGTATTTACTGATAAAAAGTGGATGATATTTATACTAGGTCAGTTGATAGGTAATTCTATTCAATATCACCGAATGCCAATGCAATTAACTTTCTCGGCTCAAGAATTTCCGGATCAGGTGGTACTGTCAGTATCAGATAATGGTATTGGAATACCATCATCTGATTTACCTAGAATATTTGATCGCGGTTTTACCGGTGAAAATGGCAGAAAATATGGAAAATCTACGGGAATGGGATTATATCTATGTGCGATCTTTTGCGAAAAACTAAATCATAAAATTATAGTTGATTCAACTCTTCAAAGTGGAACATGTTTTAAGATTTTTTTCCCAAAGAACAAATTGACTCTATTCGAAGAATGAATAAATCTCTGAGAATGATATAGATCAAATCCTCAGAGATTTTTTATGTGACAAAAATGTTCGTTAGTTGTAAGTCAATGATGTAGCATTCTTTTTCGGTTGCAGTGTATGATGTAGATGTGAATTGGGAAAAGATAAAGTCAGTGGATGAGAGGAACGATAATAATGATTTTATCTGTTGATCACCTTCAAAAATACTATGGCAAACGAGGTATCATAACCAAAGCAATTGATAATATCAGTTTTGAAATGCAAGAGGCAGAATTTACTGCAATTATGGGCCCGTCAGGTAGTGGAAAAACGACGCTGTTAAATTGTATTTCTACAATTGATCGACCTACTGCAGGACATATCTATATTGATGGATATGATATTACCTCTCTTAAAAATTCTCAATTAGCTTCATTTCGAAGAGAACATTTCGGATATATTTTTCAAGACTATCATTTGATTGAAACGATGACTGGATTTGAAAATATTGCTTTAGCATTAAGTGTACAAAGGGTACCGTGCGATGAAATATTGTTTCGTGTGCATGAAGTGGCACAACACTTAAATATTGAAGACGTGATTGACAAATATCCAGGTAAAATGTCTGGTGGTCAAAAACAGCGTGTAGCAGCAGCGCGTGCTATTGTTACCCGTCCGTCCTTATTACTTGCAGATGAACCTACTGGCGCACTCGATTCACGCGCTGCGAGATTGTTATTGGAAAGTCTTTACATGATTAATACAACGTGGAAGAGTACCATTTTAGTTGTAACACATGATGCGTTGACTGCAAGTTATTGTAAACGTGTTTTATTTATCCGGGATGGTAAGATCTTTAATGAACTGTTTCGTGGCAATGAAGATAGAAAGTTCTTTTTCGAACATATAATGGAGGTGATGGCCCTACTTGGAGGGGATGTTCATGTATATTAAAATGACATTCCAATATTTAAAACAAAACTTTCAATCGTATTGGATCTATTTTTTTACATTGGCCTTTGGAATCAGTGCCTTTTATATTTTTAATTCTATTCCAGCGCAACAATCACTTTTAGACATCAACCGAACACTACGTCATGCGCTCATACCATTGCAAGAAATGATCGATTGGCTATCATTGATTATAGCGCTTATGATGGGAACGGTCATTGTTTATGTAAATAGTTTCTTGCTCAAACGACGAAAAAAAGAGCTTGCTGTATATATGCTTTTGGGAAAGGAACCACATCTTATTTTTGTTAAACTAATGTTTGAAACAATAGGATTTACTATTTCAGCATTGCTATCGGGCCTCTTATTTGGGATATTTGGCTCTCAATTTGTACCTGTTTTAACAGCAAAAATTTTTTCCGTTAATTTTTCAGATTTTCATTTTATTTTTTCTTTTAAGGCTTTTGTCAAGAGTCTTGCATACTCTGGTTGTGTCTTGTGTGTCATATTATTATTCAATTATATCTCTATAAAGAAATCTCAGTTAATTGATCTTTTGCATGATAAACGATCTTTTAAAAAGATTAATTGGTCAAATAATAAAGAGAACACGCTTTATTTGTTAATGATATTGATAAGCCTACTTATCGGCACAGAAATAGTGTTCAATCATAGTTGGTCAATTCGGCTTGGACTCATGGTGGTATTTATCTTTATTTCAACCCCAATGGTTGTTCTGAGCCTTTCAAAGATTATCATGTGGATCTTAGTAAAAAAACAATCCTTCATTTTTAAGAAGTTGAGGAGCTTTTTACTAAATGAATGCTACTGTCATCTTCGATCGAGTTTGCTGTCAATAACAATTGTCACCTTATTTTTGACTGCAGCAATCGGGATATTCTTTTTTGGATATATATTGCAAAATACATTATCAGAAGAATTAATGTGTCCAACACCATATGATTTTTCATTGCATCAATACGGAAACAATGATACGAAATCATTAGCTCAGTCATTACCTGAATCTATGTTGAGCAACGGAAAGATCAAAGATTTTGCAGAAATAAACGCACATTTTACCAATAGGGTATTTGGTGATAATTCAGCAGGAAGCATGAATAATAGGGATTTGAATAATATACCAATTATAGCAGTTGGCGTATCTGACTATAATCAGTCAATGAAGCTGGCAGGATTACCCTGCTTGTCGTTATCGCCAAACAGATACGCTTTAGCAACAGGCGTGGATTCATTACATAATCTGGAAAAAATTTTGAGCGAGAAGAATATTTCATATCGTCTGGGTGGAAAGCTTCTTTATCCGGAACCCAATATAAAGATCTGGCCAATTTCTGACAACGTTAATAGTATATATATGATTGTTCCTGATTCCGTTGTAGAGGTTTATCCAATTAAAGAAAGGATATTAAACCTTCAATGTAAAGATCTTTTAGCTGTGACACAAATAAAAGCTGAAATAGAGAAGTATCAACTAGATTTTTATAATTCCCTTGCCTCTGATCAAGAAGAAGTATTTTACTATTTTGATAAAGCAGAGATTTATGAAAGTACTACCTTAGCAAAAGTGATAGTCTCTATCCTTATCATATACCTGGACCTCATCATAATGATTTTTTGCGGTGCAATTTTGGCATTTCACCAGCTTACAGGTATTAAAGATCATCGAGAACGATATCAATTGCTGTTATGGTTAGGTACACCGATAGATATGATTAACAAGATCATATTTTATCAATTATTGTTTTTATTTTTGATACCATTAGTACTTGCAATGTTCTACAGTAGTTTAATCTTCATTCTGATGAGAGAATATCTGATGCTATATACAATTACCGATTTATCTCAAAGTATTTGTGCTACATTGGGATACGTAGCGATCTTCTATATTGGTTACGCTGTGCTTACCTATTTAAACTGTAAAAAAGTTTTAAAATCTATATGTAAACTGAAAGGAATGACTTTATGAAGAAATTTATTGCTCTTATACTAACCGCAGCTCTTGGGTGCTCCTTATTTTCAGGATGTGGTGCTTTCATGCAGAAAAGTAAAAATAGTGATGGCGTATTCATTAATCAAGAAGTGAATAACGAAAAAATGAAGACAATTACAGGGAAAGAAATTGATTTTCAGAAAGATGGTTTGTTGCTCGGCTCAGAAGATTATGGATATGCAGCTGCAAAACCTGACGCTTGGAGCAATATTTCAGATGACCAGATCAATGTTAACACTAAAGGTAATGAAAGCTACATTGGCTATATTCCTCGAGCTGCTGCCGATGAACTACTGAATATGGATATGGAATCGCTTAGTGCGGATGAACACATTGCAGTGTATGATAAATATTACGCACAAATTGTCCCGATCGCGTGCATCTATGTTGAAAATGATGAAAAATCAAAAGAACCCGATTACACGATTCCAGATGGTTATGATAAAAAAGAAAAAATAACAGAAGCCAACGGTAGTACATATTATATCGCTTACAATACTGAAATTCCGTCAGAAAAAGACAACGATACATTGAGTGATGATGATAAAGATGCGATAAAAAATATGATGAATGGAATTGAAGACTTAAAAAATAATATATTATTATTTCCAACGCAGAGTAATGAAGGAGGAAATGATTTTAAAGGTTCTTTAACTTCGTTCGAAGCAGAAGATATGAATGGTGAAAAAGTGGATCAGAGCGTTTTCTCAAATTATGATTTAACCATGGTGAATATATGGACAACCTGGTGCGGTGTTTGTGTTGAAGAAATGCCATATTTAGAAAAGCTTCATAAAAAATTGCCAGATAATGTGAACATCATTTCTATTTGTGGTGATGCAAATGATGAAAAAGAACTGGCACAGCAAATTTTAGATAAAAACGAAATCACTTTTCAAACATTGATTGGAAATGATTCGCTTCAGGAATCTATTTTAAAATATGTCAGCGGATTTCCAACCACGGTATTTGTTGATAAGAATGGCAATATTGTAGGTGATATTCAGATGGGGGCACCTGGTGAAGACATTGTTGAAGGATATCAAACTTTGATTGAAAAAAGATTATCTGAAATAACTCAGAAATAATAGCAGGAAGGGTTCAGCATGAATAGAAGATATATTAATTGGCTTAGATTAGCAATACTATTCTGCGCAATTGGATTTATCATTGCCGGAGTAATGAGAGATGAGCATATGGTAGTTTTACATAAAGCAATTAATGTATGCTTAGAATGTATAGGAATTGGCTAATGAGCAAAATACAAGACATAAAAAAACAGGGAAGAATACGTTTACTAATACAAATTCTTTTTGCAGCGCTAATTAATGGTTACGCAATTGGTTTTTCAAAGGGACAAATTTTTACAGGAAATAGTAAAATGATCTGCGTGCCTGTTTTAAATTGTTACTCATGCCCCGGAGCCATAGGTGCCTGCCCGATTGGTGCACTGCAAGCAGTGATTGGAGGGCATAAACACAATATTTCGTTCTATGTACTTGGAACAATCATGCTTTTTGGTGTCGTCTTAGGTCGTTTAATTTGCGGATTTCTTTGTCCGTTTGGATTGGTTCAAGATTTGCTGCATAAAATACCCTCACCCAAAATTCATGTTCCAAAGAATATTGACACTCCTCTTCGATGGCTAAAATATCTGGTTCTAATTGTTTTAGTCATTCTGCTACCAATGATGCTTACCAATGATTTTGGAATTGGTGCACCTTATTTTTGCAAATGGATCTGTCCTGCTGGTACGCTTGGCGGTGCTTTTCCGCTCCTGATTCAAAACGAAAGTTTACGTGCAACAATTGGCGGACTGTTTAGTTGGAAAGTGGCCGTTTTGGCAGTAATTTTAATAGCTTCCATAACTATAAGTCGTCCATTTTGCAAATATCTCTGTCCGCTTGGTGCGTTATACGGCTTATTTAATCGCTTCAGCTTTTACCAATTACATCTGGATCGTGAAAAATGTACAAAATGTGGTAGTTGTGAACGCAATTGTCCAATGACTGTTGAAATTACACGCAATATAAACAACGCCGAGTGTATTCGATGCGGAAAGTGTAAAGCTGTATGTCCTCACGGAGCCATTACATCAAGTTACGTTATCGAGAAAATGGATAAGACGAGGACTGCAGAAAAATTTGAAAATAAAAATGAAATAATATGAGCACGCCTATATGAATCCTTGGTAAAAAATAAAACCTCCAAAAAACAAGTAAATGGTTGATTTCATTTTACTATTTTATTTGGAGGTTTTATTTTCTAATTTCTAGGTACTACATAATCATAAAATTGTTGTTCATAATAATGATAGCCATCTTCTCCCATTATGAATGGATTTGGCATTCCATCTGTAATGTTGCGAATCATTTCATAACGCATAAGCCCCATATCCAAGCAAGGATGCGTAGATATGGCACCATCGACATGAAATTTTTTGCATACATTGGTAAACTTTATTAGGGATTGATGATACTCATTTTTGTCAGTATCCGGCATGATTCCAGAACCACCCCATAATGCCATTGTATGTGGGCGACCTTCATCTGTTACTGGAATAATAAAGGAAAAGCATCCTTTGGTATGGCCTGGGGTAAAAATAGAATGCAATTGAATCGACCCAAAAGTGAGCAGGCCATTATCTTGAAGGAATTCGTCTACATGGAATTGAATTGGCTCCCAAGGAAGATTTTTCGGCATATTTTTAGCAAATTCATAATCTATTTTTGACATATAGATTTTTGTATTATATTGTTTTTGAAAATATGCTGCATTTCCAAAATGATCACCGTGGCCATGACTGATAACAATAGCATATAGGTCATCAATAGATTCTCCAAGCTGTTTAATACCTTGTTCTATTAACAACCTACAACGTTCGTCTGGATTCATGCAGTCAAGAAGGACTAAACCAACCTCAGTTTTAATAAGAAAACATCCAACAACTTCATCACCAATAAAAGCGAGATTATCAAAAAACCAAGTTGGCGGACAAACAATAGGATTTGGATTTTGAAAATTTGGTTTCTCTGTTTTAGAGCAGCGCCAGCTTTTTCTAAGTTGATTTTGCTTTTGAACATTACTCATAAATAAAGAACTCCTTTTATCTTTCTTTAATCAATTAATTCATCATAGTACGATTTTTTCGTAATGTCAATAAGAAGAGAGAACGTACCGTATAGGATGGTCCAATTCGAAAAAAAATGGTAAAATTCTATATAGACTTTAATCGATATACAGGTGATAAATACATGGAAAAAATCAAAGACTTTTATGAAAATACACGCAAACCAAC
The DNA here is from genome assembly GCA_019420345.1 of Peptococcaceae bacterium. Taxonomy (GTDB): domain Bacteria; phylum Bacillota; class Peptococcia; order Peptococcales; family Peptococcaceae; genus UMGS1590. The sequence continues at coordinate 16,767 of JAHZHI010000017.1, read as the reverse complement.
AGGTCTCCTTGGGAAGTTAATGATTAAGCGAATGAATATACGACATACAAAAGTTTCTGCCTGGGGATTGGCACATTTGAAGCTTTTTGCGCCTGTTGACATACTTGAAATAGGCTGCGGTGGTGGTAAAATGCCTCTGAATTACGTCGGATGTTTCCAGCGGCCAAGGTAACAGCGATCGACTATTCTGAAGTGTCTGTGGCAGCGGCAACAAAATATAATAAAGGCGATATTATAACAAAGCGCATGCAAGTTATGCAAGCAGATGTATCGGCATTACCTTTTGCAGATGCTTCATTTGATTTGGCGACTGCTTTCGAAACCATATATTTTTGGCCAGGTCCTCTGGAAAGTTTTAAAGAAGTGTATCGCATATTGCAACCTGGTGGAATTTTTATGATTGTCAATGAATCTGATGGAGAAGATAATGCAGAGGAGAAGTGGTCAAAAAAAGTAGAAGGGATTCGTGTTTACACTAAAATGCACCTCATTCGTATTTTGAAAGAGGCTGGTTTCTCTGAGTTTTCTGTTGATCAAAACACCTCAAAACACTGGCTATGTGTCATTGCCAAAAAATAAAATGGTATTAAAAATCTGCTAACTTGTGACCATCACTGTTGGCAGATTTTTTTGTGACAAAAATGTCATCTGGCATTACTTGCAGATTGAGAAAAAACTTTTAAAATGAAATTTAATAAGGTTTAGAAAGAAGGATGACATGATGGCTGTTATTTTATTGGTTGAAGACGATCCAGCAATTTCCACTCATCTTATAGAAATTTTACGTAACGAAAGCTATCAAGTACATTACGCTAGTGGTCAAAATGATGCGTGTCTTTTGCTTGAACAAGAAAAAATCGACTTGGCTTTGGTGGATGTCACGTTGCCGGACGGGAACGGCTTTTCGTTGTTGACGAAAATACACTCTCATATCAATATTCCCATCATTTTTTTGACCGCTTCTGGTGATGAGAGCAGCGTTGTAACAGGATTGAATCTTGGAGCGGTTGATTATATCATTAAGCCTTTTAGGCCACGTGAATTATTGGCCCGAATTGCTGCTGCATTAAGAAAAAATCAAGTGGAAACCTTGTTTACTGTAGGAGATTTAGTCATTGACATGGCAAGTAGTATAGTAAGAAAAAATGGGGTAGAATGTTTTCTTACAGCTATAGAGTATCGACTTTTACTGCTTTTTATCAATCACCCTTCACAAATTCTTTCCCGTGCACAGTTACTGGATGCGCTCTGGGATGCAGCAGGAGAATTCGTAAATGATAACACATTAACAGTCTACATTAAGCGATTGCGTGAAAAGATAGAAACGGATCCGTCTCATCCGCAAATAATTATAACAGTAAGAGGAATGGGATATCGTTTGGGAGATGCTCATGTTTCGCAATAAGGAAATCAAAGCTTTTGCATGCGCATTCTTCATGTGGCTTATTTTCAATGTGCTTATAGGATGTTTATTAGATATTTCAACTGTTGCTAGCTTATGCCTGACTGCAGTTGGATATGGCGCTCTTTTCTTCCTTTTCACACGGTCACGATATCTGCGCCTTTCCGAAATCGCAGAGGAAATCGATTTAATTCTGCATCAATCAGATAGAGTATTTATAGGTACAGAAGAAGAAGGCGAATTAGCAATTCTTGAGAATGAAATTGCCAAAATGACATTAAGAATAAGAGAGCAGAATGAAGAACTGCGAAAAGAGAAAACAAACCTTTCAAACGCGCTGGCAGATATTGCTCATCAATTGCGCACGCCATTAACGGCTGCCGAACTGATCTTGAATCGATTAGAACGTTGTCACGATTCAGCAACATGTCAGAAGCTGATGAGAGAAATGAACGTGTTATATCAGCAGATGGATTGGCTGTTGGCAACGTTATTGAAACTGTCACGCTTGGATGCTGGACTTGTACCTTTTGATAAGAAGGACGTTGCACTTCAAGACATTGTTTCTCGAGTATGCCAACAATTGGCGATTACAATAGAACTGCATGAGATTCACTTAGAGCAAAAAATTCAACCAGACATGATTCTCCATATCGATCCTATCTGGACGACGGAAGCGCTGCAAAATATTGTCAAGAATGCCATTGACCATATCAAGGATGGTGGAACGATACATATTTACGCTGAAAATACCCTTTTATATTCGCAGATCATCATTTATGATAATGGACCAGGATTCAATACCAGTGATCTGCCACATATTTTTGAACGTTTCTATCAGGGAAATAACCGTTCAAATTCAGGGTTTGGTATCGGTTTGGCCTTGAGTAAAGCAATAATAGTGCGTCAAAATGGCACCATCATGGCAAAAAACCATCCTAAAGGTGGAGCGATGTTTGTCATTCGTTTTCCAAGATGATAGATTCGTCACCTTAGATTCATAGTATTGTCATCTTGACATCTTATACTATAGATCATCCAGAACAAAGGAGGTTATATCTATGGATTTTTTATGCGTTCAAGATGTTTGCAAGCGATATGGTAAGGGTGATGCGCAGGTGACAGCCTTGGATCATGTTTCACTCACAATAGATCATGGCGAATTTGTGGCTATTGTTGGCGCTTCAGGATCAGGAAAATCGACATTGCTTCACATTATTGCAGGGGTAGATGTACCGACAAGCGGCAAAATTTTTTTAAACGGACAAGACGTTTACGCACAATCAAAAGAAAAGCTAGCAGTCTTTCGTCGTCGTCAAGTAGGATTGATTTACCAATTTCATAATCTCATTCCAACACTGACTGTTGAAGAAAATATTATGCTGCCAATTTTAATGGATCATCGTCGTGTCAATAAACAACGATTAAATGAATTGATTGCGTTATTGGGATTAGAAGAACGACGATATCATTTGCCAAATCAACTTTCTGGCGGACAACAACAACGTGTCGCAATCGGCCGTGCGCTTATGAATGCGCCAGCAGTCATGCTCGCCGATGAACCAACAGGGAGTTTGGACAGCAAAAATAGTCATGAAATCATCAGTCTTTTAAGAGAAAGTCATCATATCTATGGTCAGACCTTGGTCCTGGTGACTCATGACGAAGACATTGCATTGCAAGCAGACCGTATCATTACTATTGCCGACGGACGCGTGATTCGTGACGAAAGACAGGTGTAATGATGAATGTTTTTAATAAAATTGCCTGGCAAAATTTAAAAAGAAATCGTGCGCGTACAATGATTACAATTGTTGGGGTTATTTTATCAACGGTGCTGATTACAGGAATACTTTGCTTTGTCACTTCGTTGCAAAGTTATATGGTTTCGGGCGCTCTTGATAAATATGGTCATTGGGAAGTAGGCTTCACGAACGTAGATAATGAGTTTGTGCAATCCCAGAAACAAGAGCCTTGTGTCAAAAACATTGCATCGTTTGCTAACTTAGGGTATGCACGTCTTGAAAACAGTCAAAATCCTGATAAGCCGTATGTATTTCTCGCTGGCTTTAATTCGGAAACAACAGATGTTTTGCCGATCACTTTAATTAGCGGACGGATGCCTGAAACAACACAAGAAATTATCGTTCCCGCACATTTGTCTTCAAATGGCGGTGTTCATTTATCACTTGGTGATACTGTGACCTTTAATCTTGGTCAACGCGTAAGCAAGGACGGAGAAGCTTTAGGCCAAGATACGCCCTATCAATATGATGAAGAACAACTTATAGACACAGAATCTGAAGTCTTTACGATAGTGGGCTTTTATCAAAGGCCCAGCTTTGAAATTACAGAAGCGCCAGGATATACAATCATTACTTCTGAAAATGATTCTATCACTGCAAACAGTGTTAGTGCCTTCGTCGGCTTAAATGATCCTGCCTATGCGCGAGATTATGCCAAAAATTTTAGTGGAAGTATGATCTATAATGACAATGTATTAAGGTTTTTGGGATTATCCAATGATTCGCTATTTAACACGCTGCTATTTACAGTCGGCGGCATATTGATTGTTTTTATTATGATTGGATCTGTTTTCCTGATCTATAATGTGTTTAATATTTCTCTTGGAGAACGTATGCAGCAGTTGGGGATATTGCTTTCTGTTGGCGCAACGCCAAAACAGTTGCGCTACTCTGTTTTATTTGAAGGATTTTGTATTGGTCTAATTGGTATTCCAATGGGCATATTGATCGGGATTCCCACTATCGCCTTGGTCCTTCATCTTGTATCCAAGAATTTCAACAATGTGCTTTACGATAACATTCCATTGACACTGAATATTTCACCTTTAGCGTTGGGCTTAGGTATTTTATTAAGCATGGCAACCATATTAATCTCTGCGTCCATTCCAGCACGCAAAGCGTTAAAAACGCCAATTATGGAATGCATTCGCAGGAATGGTTCATTTCTTGATGATATTAACCCGAATCGCATTTCTTCAAAACTTAATATGATACTAAACTTTGAAGCTGCTCTTGCGTTAAAAAATTTCAAAAGAAATAAGCGTCGATATAGGAGTATTGTTGCTTCTCTCGTGTTGAGCATCCTACTTTTTGTTTCAGCAAATGCCTTCAGTATGGATTTGCAGCATACGGCAGAAGGAGCTGCTGCTGTAACGAACTATGACATTGGATTGACCGTTGATCATATGGAGGAAGAGGATTTATTTTCTCTCTATACTTCCTTACAATCATTACCTAGTGTTACAGACAGTAATTTACAAAGTATCTATCGAAAATCCTGCGAAATTGAAGCAGCGGCTTTTTCTGATGAACTTCGTCAGGAACTATTATTACCTGCAACAGCAGCGTCAACAGATCTAACCATTCTTTTTGAGGTCTTGGATGACGAAAGCTTTGAAGCATTTCGATCAAATCTGAGTGTAGAAGAGGATGCTTTAATTGGTATTGCAGCGTTATTGGATGATGACACGTCTGATATGTTTACGCAAGACACGATTTCTTTTGTGATGAATCATGAATCCCAAAAGGTTGAACTTATTGATTCAATGCTGCCAGATATTCCGCCTTCGTCAACATATAAAGCTGGCGAACAGCCATATATGTTCGAAGTCCTTGTGCCTTGGTCGCTGAAAGACAGTCTTTTTAAAAATGAAGCACCATTGATTGTAGGCATGACTTTTCAGAGCGAACATCCGCAGCAAACGCTTGAAGACATTCAGGAATTTTTGGATCAGTACGGATCTACCTTAAATTATTCACTCACCAATGTTCATGCTATGCTCGAAGAAAACCGTAATCTGCTGTTTATCATTCGATTGTTCAGCGGAGTATTTATTGGCATGATCACACTGATTGCCATTGCCAATGTTTTCAACACCATTGCAACAAACATTCGTTTGCGTCGACGAGAATTGGCTATGCTGCGCTCTGTTGGTATGGGAGAAGGTTCTTTTGACCGAATGATGAGAATTGAATGTGCCATTTATGGAGGTTGGACTTTAATCCTCGGGCTGCCGCTTGCAGTACTTAGTAGTTTCCTGATTCATATAGGAATGACGGAAGGCGGGGCAGAGAATTTGAGCTATCAGCCACCATGGCTCAGTCTTTTATTAAGTGTTTTAGGCGTGCTTCTGATTATTTTCCTAACCATGCTATATGCTACACGTAAAATAAAAAAAGAAAACATCATTGATGCACTTCGTGACGAAATGGCATAGTTTGTAGAACGGTTCTAATCTTTAGGACCGTTTTTTATTTTAATGCAAGATATGTGTATTGAATAAACATGGTATCTCAGGCTATACTAATGATATGTATCATTTCAAATTAAAGGAGAGAGAACATTTGAGTTTAAGAATAAAAAATCTGACATTAGCAGCAATGTTTCTTGCCTTAGGTTTAGTCTTACCATTTTTTACTGGACAGGTTCCTCAAATTGGCAATATGTTGCTGCCGATGCATATTCCAGTTTTGCTATGCGGGCTAATTTGTGGTTGGCGTTATGGTGGGTTGATTGGCGTAATTTTACCGCTTTTGCGTTATGCACTTTTTGGCATGCCGGTTATTTTTCCAACGGGTATTGCTATGAGCTTTGAGTTACTAACCTACGGTGCTGTGATTGGTTACCTTTATGCACACTCTCGCTGGCAATGTGTTCGCGCATTGTATCGCTGCATGATTGCAGCAATGATTGCGGGACGCATTGTATGGGGAATAGTGGAAATCGCATTGTTGGGTATTGGCGGAAGTGGTGGATTCACCGTCCAAATGTTTTTAGCAGGCGCTTTTTTTAATGCTGTTCCAGGAATTATTTTACAGTTTGTATTAATTCCTAGCGTTATGATTGCATTGAATCGAACAGGGTTGGTACCTTTCAAAAAGTCAAACGCTATCATATCGGAGTAGTCATTATGAACAATATTTCTCGTATCCTTGCAGAAGTTCGTGCGCTGAAACAAACGCAGAAGTGTGTAATCATTGCTATCGATGGACGATGCGGATCAGGTAAAACTTCTCTTGCTGAATCGCTAAAACAATGTACAAACTGCGAAGTCATTCATATGGACGACTTTTTTCTCCGTCCGGAACAAATCAATGATGAACGTTTATCCATGCCCGGAGAAAATATTGATTGGGAAAGATTGGAAGTTGAAGTTCTTCAACCTTTGCTACGAGGCGAAACATGTCATTATCACCCATATGATTGCCATACTCAATCCTATAAGTCTACAATTTCTTGCCATCCATCCTCATTCATCATTCTCGAGGGCGCGTATAGCTGCAATTCTCACCTTTGGGATTATTCGGACTTACATATATTTTTAACGATTCCTCCTGAAGAACAATTGCGTCGAATTATTAAACGTAACGGAAAAGAGTGGGCTGAAGTCTTTAAAAAGAAATGGATCCCGTTAGAAGAACTTTATTTTAACACTCAACATATTGAAAGCCGTTGTGAACTCCATTTAAGTGGAGAAACTGTATAATGAACAGTCCGTATTCATCAACCGATGAATACGGACTGTTTTTTTAGAATCATTTATGTTTCGTTTAGAATCCTTTTAGAATTCAATGCAATAATTGAAGTATCTTGAAAGGAGCGATTATGAATAACATTCTAGAATTTTTAGAGGCAACAGTAAAAAAAATGCCTGCACATATTGCCGTTGAAGAAGGGCAACGATCTATAACCTGGGAAAATCTCCAGCAATCATCCCAAAAATTTGGTATGGCCATTGCCCAAATGACTCGCCCTGGACAACCCGTTGCTATTATTGCCGAGAAAAACATAGAAACGTTTTGTGCAATGTTAGGCACGGTGTATGCTGGCTGCTTTTATATCATTATTGATCCAGCACAACCGGTTGAACGAATGAAAAAAATCTTTGAAACGCTGTCTCCAGCACTCGTTCTCTATGGGGCAAAAGCAGAAAACAATCTGGAAATTTTGACAACATTTTCAACGGTTAAAACAATAAAGTCCTTAAACGAAGAAAAAAATATTGATAAAACCTTACTAGAAAATATTCGTCAAAACGCTACTTCGCAAGACTTACTTTATGGTATTTTTACATCTGGCTCTACTGGTACACCAAAATGTATTGTTGTAAGTCATGAAGCAGTAGGAAAGTTTATTAAGAGATTTGTTCAAACAATAGAGATTTCGCATGAGGACAAATTGGGAAATCAAGCACCATTTGATTTCGATATTTCTGTGAAGGATATCTATACCAGTCTTTTTACAGGTGCTACTTTGGTTTTAATTCCAAAATCTTTTTTCTCGACACCAGTCTTATTATTGGATTATTTATGCGACAAAAAAGTAACTGTTTTAATCTTGGCGGTTTCCGCATTAACCTTGGTATCTGCTTTAAAAGGTCTGGAGTATAAGGTTCCATCAACCGTGCGCTTGGTTATGTTTAGCGGTGAAGTTATGCCGCCTAAACAATTAAGTCGATGGCAAGAAGCATTACCGAAAACACATTTTTATAATCTATATGGACCAACAGAAATCACATGTAATTGCGCATTCCATAAGATCAACAAGAAATATTCTGATGATGAAAAAATACCGATTGGCATTGCTTTTAAAGGAAGAGAAATTTTTTTGTTGGATGAAAAAGATCATATTATAAAAACACCTGGCGTCAATGGTGAAATTTGTGTTTCGGGAGAATCCTTAGCAATTGGATACTATCATAATCCAGTTGAAACACAGAAAAGATTTCCTAATAGCAATCAATTTGAGGGGATAACAAAGCGATATTATAAAACTGGAGATATAGGCTATTACGATGAAGAAGGTATCTTATATTTTTCAGGACGTAAAGATTTTCAAATCAAGCATATGGGTCATCGCATTGAATTGGAAGAAATTGAAAGTGCAATTTATTGCATCAATGGTGTTGAACGATGCTGTTGTTTGATGGATGAAAAACATTATCATTTGGTTGCTTTTTATATGGGTCATGAAAGTCACGAGCATATTCGTCAGATACTGAAACAAAAACTACCAACCTATATGGTGCCGCATCGCCTCATTCAGGTTGATGAGCTGCCACTCAATAAAAACGGCAAAACCGATCGAAAAGTACTTCAACAGAAATTGGAAAGGATTCGACGATGAACAATGCATTACTTGAAGACGTATTAATGCAATACGAAACACCAATGTATATTTTCGATACTGATCAACTTTCATCCACTATTACAGCGTTTAAAAAATATACTCTTGATCGCATTGGATTATGTTTTGCGATGAAAGCCAATCCGTTTCTCGTGACGCCCATCGCAGAATTTGTGGATCGGATTGAAGTATGTTCACCTGGTGAATTTGAAATTTGCAGAACACATAACATTCCTGCGCATAAAATTCTAATATCTGGCGTTTTAAAAAGAAAAAAAGATATTTTTCGCATTCTGGATTATTATGATGGGGCCTGCCTTGTCAGTATAGAATCACCGCAGCAATTTGCATTGGTTGGTGCATGGAGCAACGAACATCATCAAACCGTAAATGTATTATTACGGTTAAGCAGCGGCAATCAATTTGGAATGGATGAAACAACAATTTTTCAACTCATAGAAAGCAGAGAACAATGGCCGTTTATAAATATAAAAGGACTTCATTATTTTTCTGGAACTCAAAAACGTATTGAAAAAACATTGTCTGAATTGATGTATCTAGATCATTTTTTAGAAAAGATTAATGAACCCTATGGATTTCAGTTTGATGCGTTAGAATTTGGTCCAGGGCTTGCTGTTCCACTTTTCCAAGGCAAGAATAATGAAATGATCGAAGAACTAAAAAAAGATCTGCTCAGCAATTGCTGATATGACGTGGTGCGGACATGTTACCTTAGAAATGGGACGTGCATTTACCTCAGATTGCGGTACATATCTTACACGTGTCATCGATACAAAGTCAACTGAGGATTCAAATTATGCCATCGTAGATGGTGGTATGCATCATCTGCATTATAATGGGCAAATTCGCGGGATGTATCATCCATATTTTCATGTTTTATCGCGAAGAGCAGGAAAAAAATCAAAACCATGGTGCATATGCGGCGCGCTTTGCACGACCAATGATATTTTAGTGCAAAAATATGAATACACACTTTTTAACAATGATGTGTTGGTTTTTAAAATTGCAGGAGCCTATACCATGACCGAAGGAATGTCATTATTTCTAAGTCATGCTCTTCCAAAAATTTTACTTTACAGCAAAGAGAATGGTTGGAAATTAATACGCAATAATATAGAAACATGGACGTTGAATATGAGTCAGGAGGAAAGAAATGGATAATCTTTTAAACGTATTAATGGAACTTGACGACAGTATTGCTTGGGAAAATGAAACAGCATTAATCAGTAATCAGATTTTAGATTCATTTGCCATCGTAAGTCTAATTGCAGAACTAGAAACCGTTTTTGATATTCGGATCGAAGCAAAAGAAATGGTACCAGAAAATTTTAATTCCTTGGCTTCTATGCAAGCGATGATTTCGCGGCTTCAAGCAGAGTAACATATGGCATACAATACACCGCTTTATTTATTGTTGTTTTTGCCGCTGGTAATAATCTCTTATCAATTATCACCGCAAAAATATCGTTGGATGATCTTACTCATTGCCAGCTTTTTATTTTTCTGTTCATTCAGCGGTAAACTTGTGCTGATTCTAATTGGAACAACCTTATTCATACACTATATTGGAATTTGCTTGATGCAATTGCAAGAAAAAAGAGACTTGGCACTCTTACAAGCAAATCAAGATGAAAAACACACCATAAAAGAAACCTTTCAAAGGCAAGAACGTTTTGTTCTTGCCGGAGGCGTTCTTACACTTGTAGCTATATTAGGCTATCTGAAATACTCAAATTTTTTCTTTACAAATATTAATACCCTGCTGACAAGTTTGGGTTGGCAAAGTAATTTTTCTATTGAAAAAATAATCCTTCCAATTGGCATTTCATTCTATACACTACAAGCCATTAGTTATATTGTAGATGTGTACTGGGAAAAAATTCCAGCACAGCAGCATTTAGGAAAATTAGCATTATATCTCGCTTTCTTTCCACAAATTATGGAAGGTCCTATTAGTATGTTTCATCAAACGGGCGATCAACTATTTAGCGGAGCGCCTATTCGCAAGAATAATTTGCGCCTGGGTATTCTTCGAATACTATGGGGATTGTTCAAAAAAATCATTATTGCAGATCGACTAAATGTGTTGGTGGGAAATGTATTTGATAATTATCATCAATATAGTGGTGCCATTGTTGTTATCGCAGCAATAGCTTATACAGTACAACTTTATATGGAATTTTCAGGTTGCATGGATATTGTTATTGGAACCGGGAAAATTTTTAGTGTGGATTTGCCCGAAAACTTTAAACAACCTTTTGCTTCTAAAAATGCAGCTGAATTTTGGCGCCGTTGGCATATTACCTTGGGCATGTGGTTAAAAACATATATTTTTTTCCCAGTGTCAACTTCTCAATTCGTAAAGAATTGGAATCGGTTTGGTCGCAAACATTTGAGTAAATATGTTACTCGCCTGGGGGTAACAGCTATTAGCTTATTTCCGGTTTGGCTGATCAATGGGATTTGGCATGGTGCTAATTGGAATTATATATTTTTTGGGATGTACTATTTTGTCATTTTATTATTAAGTGCAGCCTTTGATCCTGTGCGAGAACGAATCATAGTATTATTTCATATCAACGACAAAGCATCTTACTGGCAACTGATGCAGATAGTAAAAACTTGGATAATTATTGTTGTTGGTGAACTATTTTTTAGAGCGCAGGGATTAAAAGCAGGCATTGAAATGTTTACAAGTATTTTCCAGAAACCAATGATAAACAAACTTTTTGATGGTTCTTTATTTCAATTGGGACTAGATGTTGGAGATTTTCAGGCTGTTATTATGGGCGTAGGGATCGTAGCATTAGTCGGCTGTTTGCGTGAAAGAAATATAATTTCTAACGATACCTTGATCAAAATGCCTCTCATCTCTCGCTCTATATTGTTTAGCTTTTTAATACTTTCAATAACGATTTTTGGCGCTTACGGATACGGTTATCAACAGGTGGATTTGATTTATGCGGGATTTTAATAGCACGTTCAAAAAAATTATTAGTTGTTGTCTTCTTATAGCTTTAATTGCAGGAAGCATTTTGGGTGGATCACATCTTGTACTGCGTGAAGTTCGTCATCATCCGGAGCGTCTTCCGGATCGATGCCGCGCCATTGTTGAACTGCAAAATGAGTCGCCGCAGACATTAGATGTTCTATTATTAGGTGATAGTTTAAGTTATTGTTCTTTTTCACCTATGCAACTTTGGAATCAATATGGGATATCTTCCTATTCTGCTACACAATCTGCGCAAAATATTCAAGAATCCTATTATATGTTAAAATCAGCCCTTAAAACACAACATCCTAAAGTTGTAGTTCTTGAAACAAACACCATTTTTCGGGAAAGAAAAGGTCTGAGCGGCTTGAGTGATACGTTAACAACGATGGTAAATTATTATTGCCCAGCAATTGCCTATCATGATATTTGGAAAACATATTTTAGTAAAAAACGTTTTGCGCGTTTGGACTACAAAGGCTTTGTTCTACGCGATTTAATTGCACCCTATTCTGGCGGTGAATACATGCAAAAAACAAATGGGTTGGCAAAAATTTCAAGCAACTGCGAGTACTACTTAGATCAAATTCAAAATCTTTGCGAACGCAACAACATTGATCTTATGCTTGTCAGCGCGCCATCCCCCATGAACTATAACTATGAAAAACACAATGCACTTAAATCACTATCCCGTCAGAAAAAATTACCATATATCGATTTAAACGTTCAAGTTGATACAATGAAAATTGATTGGAAACATGACAGCCTAGATAACGGAGATCACTTAAATTTGCGTGGTGCCGAAAAAACAACTGCTTTTTTAGGAAAAAAATTGAACGTAATGTACGATTTCACCGATCATCATCATGAAAAGAATTTTGAGTTATGGAATACTCAGGCTAAGGAATATAAGAAAAAAGTGAAAGAAGTCTTAAAAGAAATGGATAAAAAAGAAAGCATCTCAGTGGGGTGAAAGTATGACAATTAAATGGAAGACTTGGTCAACCATTTTGCTAATGGTTTTTTGCATAGGTCTATGTCTTTTTCTATTAAAGGCCTATTTTGATGGGCAATTCAATTCTGTAGCATCATTACGAGAATACATCAATGGGTTTGGCGCTTTAGGACCAATTATTCTAACACTCATTCAGGCGGCTCAAGTTGTTTTACCAGTCTTACCGGGTTTTTTTGGTTGTGCGGTTGGAGGGGTATTATTTGGATGGGCTGGAGGATTTTGGTGTAATTATATTGGTATATCTCTTGGCTCTATTTGTGCGTTTTTATTAGCACGGACTTTCGGACAAACCCTTGTGACAAAAATGTTTCGAGGAAAACGTTATGAACGTTGGAGTTCATGGGCGGCAAAAAGCAAATCATTTTCAACAATGTTGTTTCTCGCAATGCTATTGCCTTTATTCCCAGATGATTTTCTTTGTTATTTTACCGGAATCACAAAAATGACAACATGGCGTTTTATAATGATTATAATCATTGGCAAACCATGGTGTATTCTAGCGTACAGTATCTTCTTTGCCGCAGCAGTATCTTAATGTATATTTTTGAAAGTGATGGTGAAAATATGAGCGAAAATAAATTTAAACTTTGTGGATACTACAATTATACAGTAATACTTACGTATCTTGGAATGTTGACTGGACTATTTGGTATTGTTCAAGTTATTGCAGGAGAGTTCAGAACCGCTTTAATTTGTTTAATGGTTGCAGGGCTTTGTGATATGTTTGATGGTATGATTGCTTCAACGAAAGATCGTACCGAAAATGAAAAAAGATTTGGTGTTCAGATTGACTCATTAAGTGATTTAATTTGTTTCTGTGTCTTACCAGCGTTATTGGTTTATCAAGCTTGTAATCAAAGTAAAATAGCAATGATCATTGCTGGACTCTATGCATTGTGCGGACTTATTCGCTTGGCATATTTTAATGTGATGGAGGAAGAGCGTCAAAAGCATGATACGGGCAAACGTAAATATTATCTTGGACTTCCTGTCACATCAGCAGCTTTAATTCAACCACTTGCCTTTGTAGCGGCAGGAAATCCTCACATTAATGGTCAGAACGTTTTGATAACAGTGATAGCATTAACCGCTATTGCTTTTGTTCTGCCAATTCATATTAAAAAGCCCTATTTTGCCGGAAAACTTGCATTAGTCTTTACGGGTGTTGCCGAGTTTGTTATTTTGTTAGTAAGTGTAGGACTGAATATACAATGAAAGAAACCGCAATTATTAATTTTCTATATTCAACCATTCCAGGCCGAGGTTGTTTAAAAGTTTTGACGCAACCTTGGTTTTCAAAATGGTGCAGCCTTTTTCTTGATAGCCGTGCATCTGCATGGATGGTACCATTTTTTATAAAAAAATATCAAATAGATATGCGAGAATATTCTTTAGGTCCGTATCATTCTTTTAATGATTTTTTTTACTAGAAAACGCCAAGATAAATTATTAAAATATGAAGAAGATCAACTGATTAGTCCTTGTGACGGATGGCTTAGCATTCATAAGATCTCCTCAGATAAGATTTTTAAAATTAAAAATGCGACATACGATATCTCGCAGCTTTTAAGAGATCCAACACTTGCAAATAAATATATCAATGGTTTTTGTTTGATCTTTCGAATGACGCCCCAACATTATCACAGATATAGTTATTCTTGTAGCGGAGAAGCTTCGGCAACCAGACAGATTAACGGCATACTACATTGTGTACGTCCTATTGCTTATGGAAGTCGCCCAGTATACACCGAAAATTGTCGATCCTATGAAATTATTCGCTCCTCAAAGTTTGGAGATGTTGTCCAGATGGAAGTTGGCGCATTAATGATAGGAAAGATTTGCAACTATCCTCATAAAATGTACGTTGAAGGCTTACAAGAAAAAGGTTTTTTCGCTTTTGGCGGATCAACAATTATTATTTTACTTCAAGCCAATAAAATAACCATAAGCAATAAATTAGAAGATGCTTTTTATAAAGAAATACCTGTTCATCAAGCTGATATCCTAGGGTACGCGCCTGGAAGAGAGTGTGGAAATCAAAATGAATAATGGAACCATTTTATTAATTGAAGATGATGAAGATATCCGAGAAAGTATACGAATACTTCTTGAAAGCGAAAATTACATTATCCAAGAAGCAGAAAATGGAAAACGCGGATTGGAACTTCTGTCAGAAGAAACTGATTTGGTTATTCTTGACATAATGATGCCAGGTATTAGTGGATTACGAACATGCGAAGAAATACGAAAGTATTCTAATGTTCCGGTGCTTTTCCTTACTGCCAAAGCCCAGGAATCAGATAAATTAATCGGATTAATGGCCGGGGGAGATGATTATCTCCCTAAACCATTTTCTTACGCAGAACTCCTAGGCCGGGTAAAAGCATTGGTTAGACGTTACAATATTTATCTTGGCCGTGTTAATAATGAAACAGACGCGGAAGAATGGATATCAAGTGGAGAAATAAAGATACATAAATCTTTCAATTCCGTTTACCTTGCAGATAAAGAAATAACAATGTCAGACATTGAATATCATATTTTATTGTTGCTTATGAAACATCCTAAAATGATTTTTTCGGCTCAGAAGATCTATGAAAATGTTTGGGACGAACCGTACTTTTATTCTTGCAACAGCACCGTAATGGTTCACATTAGAAAGCTGCGCGTAAAAGTAGAGAAAGATCCTAAGAATCTGACATACATTAAAACAGTATGGGGGAAGGGGTATAAATTTGACACTGACAAAGATTAAACGCGATTCTTTGTATATGCAACTTTTTCGATTGTTAATCTTCTCAGCATTCGTGTCTTTTTTATTATTTTTGGCAATAGATTATGCAAGCAATACCGTTATAACGCATTATCTTGAAAAGACAAACTATATTGAAAGGCGAGATGTTGAAAAAATAGATGAAATGCAGCAATATATTAATGAACAATCTATAAGTTCTAAAGATGATGACAAATTATGGGCGTGGGCCAAACAAAACAGAATCCTATATCTGCAAGTAATAAAAGACAACTATATATTGTTTGATTCAAAATTTCCAGACCAGGATTTATGGGAAAATGAAATTGCCATTGATAATTACCCGCTAGAAGAATATTTTTCAGTTCAACTTACTGATGGTGATGTTTTTGTTTCAATCATTGGCCCTTACACTTATCAATTTTATAATTATGCCTTTATAGCAGAATTAATTTTATGCTTTTGCACTTTTATTTTACTTGTTTTGCTAGGTATTCGTCAGAAAATGTCGTATTTAGCACAGTTGAGTGATGAAATTGATATCCTTGAAGGCGGAAGTTTAGACTACCCAATCACAGTAAAAGGTAACGATGAGATAGCGACTCTGGCCAGTGGACTTGAAAACATGCGACTTTCTTTTCACAAACTTATTTTAAAAGAAGGAGAACTGGTAAGAGAAAATCAGCGAATGATTACAGAAATGTCTCATGATTTGCGAACACCAATAACATCTATTATTTTGTACACTGAAATATTAAAGAAAGGTGCATATCAAGATTACGCACAGCAAGAACATTATTTAGAAAAGATCGATTTAAAAGCACGTCGTTTGAAACAACTCACAGATCACCTTTTTGAATATGCTTTAGTGAGCAGTGAAACAAATATCGAATTAGAAGATGATGAATGGATTGAAACAATCTTTTATGATACGATCTCAGAAACAATTGCTTATTTAGAACAAAACGGCTTTAATGTTTCATTTAAACCTCATTGGCCTCAAAAAAAAGTATGTATTTCAACAGAATGTATTGTTCGCATTATGGATAATATTGCTTCTAATATTATAAAATATGCGGATGAAAATTTTCCTATTGGAATTTCATTTATCGACAATAATGATTGGATAGGAATACGTTTTTGGAACTCTATACGCTCTGAGGAAAAAGATGTTGAAAGTACAGGAATTGGCATTCAGAGTATCCGAAATATGATGCAAAAAATGGGCGGGAAATGTAAAGTTATCAATCGAAATGGTATTTTTGAAATCATGTTACTATTTCCCAATAGCCCTGGAGGAAATACGGTAGAATCATAACAAATGCAAAGGAGCGTTTTTCTTGCATTATACTATTTAAAAAGGTCGCCGATAGGCGACCTTTCAGACTGTAGATAAACCCTATTTTGGCATTTTTGCCAAAATAGGGTTTTCT
>JAHZHI010000016.1 GCA_019420345.1 Peptococcaceae bacterium | reverse complement strand
AGAAAACCCTATTTTGGCAAAAATGCCAAAATAGGGTTTATCTACAGTCTGAGAGGAAGGCATCATACGCCTTCCTCTCTTTTTTATTTCTTAATGCAATGAAGCACCAAATGCACGCAGTTCGGCCATTTTTTCCGGCGAACCATTTTCACTGCCATGAGCAGTGAAAAAGCCCATGTTCTCCAAGCCCAGCCAGCCAACAAAATCGCCGTCAAAAGAAAAACGTGCACCATCGTATACGCCAGCGGCACCAGAACTTAAAATCATCGCTACTTTCTTTAACCGCTCTGGACCACTTGGATATGATGGCCCATACAACCGATCAATGACACATTTCAGCTGACCGCTAAGCCCATGATAATAGATAGGCGACGCCAAAACCAGCATATCCGCTTCGTTTAACAAAGCGACAATTTCCTGCATGTCATCTTTTTGAATGCATGCACCATGCCCTTTGGTATGACAATATTCGCACGCCCGACAACCGCCAATCTTTTTCTGACATACATCAATCACGTCAACATGGTGACCAGCCGATTCCGCCCCTTCTTTAAAGGCATTGACCAATTTCTTCGTATTACCCTGAGGACGAGGGCTACCATTTAAAACTAAAATATTCATAAATGCCATCTCCTAACTTTTCATTGCAGCAGTGACAAGAAAAGCGAAGGGCAAGCCTTCGCTCTTCACAAGGATGAGTGTAATGAGATTATTTTAAATACGTATTAAAGAATGCCGTCATTTTATCGAATGGAATAGCATCCTTATTTCCGCCATCATACAAATCAGTATGAACTGCATCAGGAATAATCATTAATTCTTTATTATCGGGATTTGGATTTCCATTAATCATATTCGCATAAGCATCTTTGCTAAAATAACAGGAATGCGCTTTTTCGCCGTGAATCATCAGCACCGCGCTGCGAATTTCATTGCTGTATTGCAAAATAGGCTGATTCATGAACGACATGCATCCTGTCACATTCCAACCAGCGTTGGAATTAAGCGAACGCGGATGGTAACCACGCTCCGTCTTATAATAATCGTAATAATCTTTCACAAAAAATGGTGCATCATCCGGTAAAGGATCAACCACACCGCCGCCTAACGCATAAGTGCCACTTTGATAATCGAGCGTACGTTGTTTGTTCAAAGCCACTCGTTTCTCATGACGTGCCTCTTCGGAATCCTCAGCATCAAAATAACCTTTAGCATTAACACGTGTCATATCATACATGGTCGATGCAACTGTTGCTTTAACACGTGTATCCAACGCCGCAGTATTTAACGCCATACCACCCCAGCCACAAATGCCAATGATGCCAATCCGATCCGGATCCACATCATCGCGGCAAGATAAGTAATCGACAGCCGCCTGAAAATCTTCCGTGTTGATATCTGGCGATGCCATGTAGCGAGGCTGGCCACCACTTTCGCCGGTAAAAGATGGATCAAAAGCCATTGTCAAAAATCCTTGTTCAGCCATCGTCTGAGCATAAAAACCAGATGCCTGTTCTTTTACAGCGCCAAACGGTCCACTGACAGCAATCGCTGCCAAACCTCCTTCAGCATGTTTTGGCACATACACATCGGCAGCCAAAGTAATACCATAACGGTTATGAAATGTTACCTTACTATGTGAAACTTTATCACTTTGTGGAAAAGTTTTGTCCCATTCCTGTGTTAACTGTAAATCTTCCATACCTATCATCCTTTCTGATTATTAACCATTTGATTCAGTTGATACATGAAATAATCCAAACGATCAATCTTATACTCGTTATCATGCAGCCGTGCGAGCAATTGCCTCTTGTGCTGCCGTAATAGACATAGTGCATAAGAAATCTGTGCTCCACACAAATAATGCAAAATTTCTTGACAAAGATGTTCATCACAGCCAGCATCTTGAAGATTTTCTAAAATCATAGCTTGTTGATCATGAAGATTTGCCATCACTGCTCGCTTCCTTTCCGCAATTCCATTATAGGAACTTGCTGATTTATACGCTAATTGATAAAATGAATATCGTGATATGAGCAAAAATCATTTCAATTGGAGAGGATGAACATCATGGAATTGCGCACTTTACGTTATTTTCTTGAAATAGCGCGTGAAGAAAATATGACTAAAGCAGCAGAGCGCTTGCATGTGAGCCAATCAGCGCTCTCACGGCAAGTAAAAAGTTTGGAAGAAGAACTTGGCAAGCGCCTCTTTATTCGCCACAGTTTTCGCATTGAGTTAACCCCTGAAGGCATTCTGCTGCGCAAACGTGCTGAAGACATTCTGCAAATGGTTGACAAAACCACCGAAGAATTTCAAGCCCTTGATGATGATCTTCACGGCGACATTTTTATCGGCTGTGCCGAATCCGAAGCCATGAAACGGCTCGCTGAACTGCTCGTCGAACTCCACCGATTGCATCCAGGGATCCACTATCACCTCAAAAGCGGCAACACCGCCGATATCGCTGGCGATCTCGACAAAGGCCTGCTCGATTTTGCCGTTATCGCCAATGCTGTAGACCTTTCCAAATACAACTTTCTAACCATTCCAACGCGCGATCTTTGGGGTGCTGTCATGCCAAAAACGCATCCGCTGGCAGTAAAATCAGAAATTGCCGTGACTGACTTGCTCAGTCAACCGCTTATCCTATCGGTGCAAAGCATCACCGATGATTACCCTAAATTTTTTGGTGATCTGCAGGATCGCCTCAACATCGTCGCCACCTTTAATCTGCCTTACAACGGCGCTGTTCTCGTTCATGCCGGACTCGGCATCATGCTCTGCTTCGATAAACTCATCGATACCGGCGATACCTCCGACCTCTGTTTCCGTCCACTCACCCCGCGCCTCGAAAGTGAAGGCAATATCATCTGGAAAAAATATCAAGTCTTCAACCCCGTCGCCCAGGCACTGCTTGACCTCATGAAAGAAAGTTTTGCATAAAAGAAGCGTTGATACGCGATTGCGCATCAACGCTTCTTTTATTCTTTTTCAACAGGCTCCAGTTTAAGCTGATCCATCCATCGAGCAAACCAAAATCCTACAACGAATGCCAAAAAACTGATAAAAATATCCGTTACACCTGCAAAACTTGTTGGCAGAATCATTATGATGGAAGCGATTACAAAGCCTAAAATAATTTTTGCAACAATAGCATAATGATTGGCTAAGAGACGATTCATGACACGAGCCAGAGACAGCACTGTAAGTACGAAGCCAATACCAAGCGGAATCAATACAGCCATATCAAGACTACCAATGCCCGCAGCCATCGGCTGATACAATCCCATGAAAAGCAGTAATGAAGAAGAACTGAGTCCAGGAACGATCATGCTCAATCCCCAAATAATGCCACAAAATAAATACCAGCCTGCATTTGGTGCGATACTGTTCCCCATGCCTTCTTTCATGATGCTAAAAAATACATAAGCCAAGGCCATGGTCACAATAAACCCAGTCCATCCCTTGGTGGAATAACGCTCAACCGATGATTGAAACAAGCCTGGCAAAGTACCGCAAATTAAACCAGAAAACAAAGCCATAGCAATCGCGGCATAAGCACTAAAGAAAATTTCAACCGCTTTTGCTAAAAGAACAAACCCTATAAGCCCGCCAACAATAATAGGCACAAAAAGGCCATAGTATTTTTTTAACGAATGCACAGGATGCTCAAAAAGCGCCATCATCGGTTCGTAAATACCAAAAGCAACGCAAAGCACACCGCCACTAACACCTGGCAATATTGCCCCAGTACCGATAATGGCTCCTTGCAGCAATAAAATCAGCCAATGTAAATATTTACTTTTCCTTGAAATCATGGCTTATCATTCCATTCATTACACGATTATCCATTTAACCGATCAATTGCTGAAAAAGCAGTTGATCCGGGCAACGTCAGGAAATATTCATATAGACGCGCCGCCAACATATAACAACTGCCAGCATCGGCGCTCGCTGCTGGATCTGCAAATTTTTCGCTCAATATTGTATCTAAAATATTTCTTTTTTGCAAAAATGCTACGCTTTCTGAAAAATTGCTTGGTGAAGCGCTGCCATCTAAAGCTGCAACTTTAGCCGACAACGCAAGCAACATTTCTTCATTATCAGGTTCTTCGTTGACCGCAATGCGTGGCTCTAAAGCAAGTCCCGATTTTTTTACAACAGTGTTCATCATATTTGCAAAACGCGGACCTGTCACAGCAACATCGAGTCGATAATCGTTGTCATATCCACCATCTGCAAAGCCCATGCTGCGAATCACTTTGAGGCCGGGATACGCCCAGTGATCCATGACCGCTTCATGTGTTTCCGCGTGTTCAAGACGAGCCCCCTGTTTTTCCAACAGATTCTGAACTTCACTTATCGAAGCTTCACTGGCCAATAGATCACGCAGTACACGAATATTCTCATTGTCCAATGCCACTTTTGCTGCCACACCTGCTGCCTGAGCGCAGGCCATACCGGTTGGCACGATACGTGCCGAGCCGGCTGCCATCGATGTGTACCCCGCTGCTCGGCCAACGATCATGATGCCGTCAATTTCCAACGGGATCAAGCTGCCCAGACCAATTTCATATTGATCAGGGAAACCAACAACCGTGCCATACCGCTGCGTTTTTGTCGCCTGGACATCGACCGGATAATTGGTCACTGCAATCCCATCAGGTTGCGAACGATTTTCCAGTACGTCGTCGATGGTCAACATGGATTCACATTGAATATGACGCGTCTCACGCACATAAAGCTGCTCTGCGGTGTCAACCAATTCGGCATTTTCAAAACCCACACAGTGCTCACGCATATACTCAACAATCGACGGCAGTTCTTTCTGACCGCGTGCAATACCCTCAGCGCGGCTATCCGCATCCAAAGCATCCACATCGAAAATAATTAACGAATTGATCAGCACGTCACCATTGTCCTGCCGCGCGATGTTAAATCCGCGCAGGCGCAGATTTTCATCTTTCGGTTCGTAGGCATAGCCTTCATCACTATAGCCCCAGGCAAGGTTGCCATTGGCACCGCCTTCAGCCGCTGATGCACCCTCTTGTGGCGTAGACACATACTCTACAACTTTGTCCCAATCGACACCAGACAGGCGGAAAACCAACGTTACACCCATTTCTCGGTCCCGTTCGCCGATGTCTTCTCCTGCATAGGTGTACGGTGCACCAGCTGCAGCACACACATCACCGTCCGGCGTCGCATCGATGACAACGGGCGCTGTGTAAGTGACATTTTTATCGTCTTCTTCCACTGTCACACCAGTAACGGTATGGCTATCCATCACAGGGGCTTTAAAATAGCTGTTGACACGCAGTGTAATGTTTTCTTCAGCTTTAACCATCTCATAAAAGGTGTTCTTTGCAGTGGTGATGTCAAAACCCGAGCCACCTACTGCATCGCTGAATTCTTTGTAAATGCCTTCCACCAATACAGTTCCATCGCGTGACTCCGGCACATCAATATAATTCAGCTCGCCTAAGGTATACAAGCCGCCCAATGCATCGTCCTGACAAATGAGCAAGGTATCCAATCCGTTGCGTGCCGCTGAAATCGCAGCGGTAATGCCTTCTGGACTGCCATCAACAACAATGCAGTCATAGTTCGGTGACACATTCTCTTCATTTGTAATTTTCACTTCTTCAACAGGCGCAGATGCATCTTTTTCTGTTGTGTCGCTGCCGCAGCCCGTAACCCAAAGGGTGCAGGCAATCATAGCGGCTGCGAGGATCATCCATTTTCTTTTCACTACACATCCCCTTTCTCAGGTTTTACGTCATCATCGGTCAGCTGCAATTGTTCAGCCAATTCTTCCAGCCGCCGCATACGATGGTTCATGCCTGATTTCCCGACTGGTGGATCAAGCAACTGTCCTAAGTCCTTTAAGCTTTCTTCTGGATGGTTGAGCCGTGCTTCTGCTGCCTGACGTAAAGATTCCGGCAGCCTCTCCAATCCCATATGGTCTGCAATAATGCGGATGTTTTGAATTTGACGCTGTGCTGCATTGATGGATTTATTCATATTCGCTGTTTCACAATTCACCAGACGATTCACCTGGTTGCGCATGTTCTTTTGAATACGTGTATTTTCCAGCGCCATCACCGCTTCATAAGCACCAATTAGAGCCAGAAAGTCGCTAATTTGTTCACTTTCTTTTAAATACACAATGATGCTTTCTTTGCGATAACTCATGCGTGGGAAAATATTATAATTCTCAATCAAGGCAATGAGATTCGCTGCATATTCTTCACTTTGAGTCACGATTTCCAGATGGTAGCTGCGCTGCGGATCGGTCATCGAGCCACTGCCAAGAAAAACGCCACGCAAGTATGCGCGGCGTAAACTGTCACTGCCTGTCAGCTCAACAGCAATTTCCGGCCGAAAGGGCAATCCGTCCTGATCAACCATTCCCAATGAATTCAACAATACCTGCATGCGTGTCTGACTTGGCACATTGACTACATACAGAACATTTTTCTTTAAGCGGGTACGCCTCTGAATCGTCACCGTTGCTTCGACATGAAAAAGCTCTTTCAGCCACGAAAATGCCAATCTTGCAACAGCAGCATTCTCACTCACCAGCTGGAGACTGATTCGCTGTTTGGCCGCAATCAAAATGGTACCATCCATACGTACCAACCCAGCCAACAGCGCCACACGCTCACTGTCGTCATTATACGCCAAGCGCAGCAATTCATTTTTTATATCATTAGAAAAACTCATTGCCATTCCTCCTCCAACTCGTGAAAGCGTTTCACGTTTTGATGATTTTTTATCAAGCCATTGCGCAGCTTGTACTCTTTGTCTGAATATAAGGTTCGCAGAATGGCACCAGCCAACTTGCGAGAATCATGATGATAAGGATTCTCTTCACTGACCAAGGATGTTTCGATGATCTTGGTGTCCATTTTGTCCAGTTTATCATAATCCACAGTCACACGAACACTGGCTTGCAGCAGAATATCCGCCAATTCAATTTTATTTTCTGTTTTTCCATCATCTACGAGCATATAATCAATCATCTCAGAACAGCTATGATCATAAATGGCCTGTAAATGATCAGATGCTGTATAATCAGATGTTTCTCCTGGCTGTGTCGTCACATTGCAGATATAAAATGTTTTGCAGCGGCTTTCCTTGATAGCATCCACAATTTGATGCACGCATAAGTTCGGTATAACCGACGTATACAAGCTGCCAGGACCCAATATGACTGCATCAGCTGTGTCAATCGCTTCCAGCACACCTGGCAATACCTCCGCATAGGGAGGATTTACCATCATATGATGGATGGGCACCTCGGTTTCACCAATGTTGCATTCTCCAGTTAATATGGTTCCATCGATGAGTTCTGCTTGAAGTTCCAACGGTTCCATTGTAACTGGCAGCACACGCCCGCCTAAATGAAGAATCTGGTCAACGCTGCCGATGGCTTCTTGAAAATTACCATTGATATTGGAAAGTGCCACCATCATCAAATTTCCTAAGCTATGCCCTTTGAGGCCTTCACCGCGCGAAAAGCGATAATTGAACAATTGTTCCATAATGTCTTCTTCATCGGCCAAAGCCACAATGCAGGAACGTATATCACCAACAGGAATGCCACCAAATTCTCGGCGCAATCGCCCACTGCTGCCGCCATCGTCACCAACCGAAACCACCGCTGTCAAATTTGACGTATAATGCTTCAAGCCTTTCAAAATGACAGACAGGCCTGTTCCGCCGCCAATGACGACAATTTTTGGACCATTCGCCAGCATGGCATCTTGCAAGTAGGCGTCCACTTGAGAGTGGCCTTTGGTAATTTTTGAATATTGATCATTAAAATGGCGTACGGCAAACACCGCCGCAAAAATTCCCAGAGCAACACAAATAAGACCTTGCCCTACGGACAGGTCCGGAATGCTTCTCTGTAAAAAATTAACAAACGAAACGACCAGCGATTTGGCGTATTGGTTGTTTACCATGGACCACAGCCCAATAATAATCAATGCTATGGCCACGCCGCCCAATGCCGCCCATCGCTTTAGCCCCAACCCAGGGGAATACCAGCGTCGCGTATTAGGCCTCAATTTCAATGAACGATTCTCCTATCATCAGTGATCGCGATGCTTAAGGTTCACCGTGTAACCGGCTTTTTTCAGATTTTCTGCCAGTTCAACAGCCACCGAAATACTGCGATGCTGTCCACCGGTACAGCCGATGGCAATGTTGATGTCCAAACGGCCGGAAGCAGCATACTGCGGAAGGATCTCGCGCATCAAGCTGCACAAACTCGCAAGAAAATGTTTTGCCTCATCACTCGCAAATACATAATCACGTACGGCCTGATCGCGTCCAGTCATCGGACGCAACGCAGGCTCATAGAAAGGATTTTTCAAGAAACGCACATCCATCACAATGTCAGCATCGATCGGGATTCCGTTTTTATAGCCAAAGGATTGAATATTGACCTGCATGTCTTCTTTTTCAGATTCCCATAGCTTGAGCAGCGCATTTTTCAGCGCACTTTTTGATAAATCGGACGTATCAAGCGTGATTGACGCAAGTTCGCGAATACGCGCCAATGCTTTTCGTTCCCGCTCAATGCCGCCAAGGATGGATCCATCCTCGCTAAGAGGATGCTGACGTCTGGTTTCTTTGAAACGATTGACAAGCACTTCATTGCTCGCTTCAAGATAAAGGATTGTATAATCAATGCCCATCTCCTGAAGTTTTTCCAACTGCTCGTCGATGGATTGAATAAACTGACCGCCACGCATATCAATGACCAGACAAATCTTATGAATGTTGTTTTCTGTCTGAACCACCAGTTCCGCAAGACGGGTGATCAATGGCGCAGGCAAATTGTCCACACAAAAGTAGCCCATGTCTTCGAAATAATTGCAAGCTGAACTTTTTCCGGCTCCGGACAGGCCCGTTACGATAACAAATCGCTTTTCTTCACTCGGTAATAAAGTGCTCATGGTTCACTCCATTCAGCGCTTATTCAATGGAAGCAGATGCAGTCCAGAGAATATAACGGCCGCCAACAACAGCTTCACGATCGATGGTAAGGGTTTCATTATTATCATTGATAAAGAAATACCCTTCTCCAACACTGTCAGCTGGACGCCAGCCATTGTAAAGAACCCAATCTTTAAACAGTTCATCAGACTGATTATCGTTCTTGCTCAGATACAGCGCTTTATTTCCTGCGTTTTCAACGCGAGTGAAAAGATCACCATGAACTCTTTCCAACTTCAGTGCTGCGTTCAACAAATCACGGTTCTGATAAGCAGCAACCCCAGCGGTAGCAACCGCTGCACCAAAAATCAGTTTTCTAAGTTTCATACTATTTTCCTCCTAAATCTTTCCTTTGATCTACTTTTGATCCCTCTAGATCCAATACATAGTAGATTAAGTTTCTATTAATATACCACAAATAACACAAATCGTCATCGAAAACTTTGCATTTATCCACCAACACCTTGCATCTTGCAGTAAATTTTTGCTATAGTTACGAATGAAAATTTTTTAATTTGGGAGGATGAAAACATGAGCAATCCCCATCCATCTGAACGGTACAGCTTTATTGCCGACAAAAATCCAAGAGAAATTGTATTGCTCCGTGGCAGCGGCTGCCGCTGGAGACGCTGCCGCTTCTGCAATTATCATCTTGATTTTTCCCACGATCAGGCGGCCAACGACGCGTTAAATCTTCGTGTACTCACGCACGTTCAAGGAAAAAGCGGCGTACTCGAGGTCATTAATTCAGGCAGCTTCAGCGACCTCAGCCAAACAACGCTGGATGCCATCCTCGAATGCTGTGTGTCTCATCATATTCGACAGCTGCACGTTGAATGCCATTGGAACGACCGCGCCGCCATCGCACCATTTCGCCAAAAATTATCCGCCAGCGGCATTTCATTGAAAGTCAAAGGCGGCGTTGAAACCTTCGACGGTGAATTTCGTGAGCGTATCTTCGACAAAGGCATTCCTGTTGAAACCTCAGCGGCAGAGCTGTCTAAATATTTTAATGAGTGCTGTCTGCTCTTTGGTGTCGAAGGTGAAACGCTCTCGCAAATGCAGCAGGATGTTGACACGGGACTGGCATATTTTGAGCGCATCTGCATCAACATCATGATTGATAATGGAACAGCCGTCAAACGCAGCGAAGACGTTGTAAAATTATTCATGACACACATCTATCCGAAAGTAAAAGACAATCCCCGTGTCGATGTGCTTCTTAACAACACTGACTTTGGTGTGGGCTAATATTTGAAAAGAAAAAAGCGGTTTAAGTAAAATTTTTATTTTATTTGAACCGCTTTTGCTATATAATTGGAAGGATGAAAAAAAGTTCAGCGACAATGAATAAATTTAAATAAAGGAGCGCGAACCATTTGAGTAAAAAAGCTTATTTGTGCCTTGAAGATGGCACCGTTCTCCAAGGGAAATCTTTTGGCGCCGAAGGCACCGTCGTGGCAGAACTCGTCTTCACCACCGCGATGACCGGCTACCTGGAAACCTTGACCGACCCTAGCTACTACGGCCAAATCGTTCTTCAGACTTTCCCGCTAATTGGTAACTATGGCATTATCCGTGAAGATTTTGAATCTGCAAAACCTGCACTGCGCGGCTATATTGTCAAAGACCCATGCGATCACCCTTCTAACTTCCGTGGATCTTCCAGCCTTGATGAATACCTCAAGAGCGAAGGTGTGGTAGGGCTCTATGGCATTGATACGCGTGCTCTTACCAAACGCATTCGTGAACATGGCGTCATGAACGCTGTTCTCACAACCGATCCTGAAAAAGCTGTTGCTGATGGCCTTAAAGATTTCACCATCGTCAATGCAGTGCCATCCGTTACAACCGAATCCATCAAGGTTACCCCATCTGCTTCCAATGGTCCACGCATTGTGCTTTGGGACTTTGGTGCAAAAGACAACATCGAACGCGAATTAGCAAAACGTGGTGCAACCGTTATTCGTATGCCTGCTGCCAGCACCCGTGAAGAGATCTTGGCACAGGAACCAGATGCACTCATGCTGTCCAATGGTCCTGGCGACCCAGAAGAAGCCACCAATGTTATTGAACAGCTTCGCCTTCTTGCTGAAGACAAGATTCCAACCTTCGGCATCTGCTTGGGGCATCAGCTCTTAGCCTTGGCACATGGCTTCTCTACCTTCAAATTAAAATATGGTCATCGCGGTGCCAACCAGCCTGTCCGCGACCTGGTCACCGACCGCATCTTTATCACCAGCCAAAACCACGGCTATGCGGTTGACAATGACACCATCGATACCACCATCGCTATGAAGCGCTTCATCAATTCTAATGATGGCACCTGCGAAGGCATCGATTATCTGAACGAGCCAACCTTCAGTGTGCAATATCATCCAGAAGCTTGCGGCGGACCAAAAGACACCGCTTATCTCTTCGACCGATTCTTTGACATGATGGAGGGAAAATAAACTATGCCACTCAATCCAGAGATCAAAAAAGTACTCGTCATCGGCTCCGGTCCTATCGTTATCGGCCAGGCCGCTGAATTTGACTATGCCGGCACTCAGGCTTGCCAGGCTTTGAAAGAAAACGACATCGATATCGTGCTGATCAACTCCAACCCAGCAACGATCATGACCGATGAAGCCATGGCCAACCATATCTATATCGAACCGCTGACTCTTGAAACCGTTAAACGTGTTATCAAAAAGGAACAGCCAGATGCCATCCTCTCCACCCTCGGTGGTCAGACAGGCCTGACCTTGTCCATGCAGCTTGCAAAAGAAGGTTTCTTGGCACGCCATAACGTTAAGCTTCTGGGCGCCGACCCTGAAACCATTGACAAAGCTGAAGACCGTCAGATGTTCAAAGACACCATGGAATCCATTGGTCAGCCAACCATTGCATCCAAGGTTGTTACAGATGCAGTTTCTGCTTTGCGTTATGCTGATGAAATCGGCTATCCTGTTATCGTTCGTCCTGCGTTTACCTTAGGCGGCAGCGGCGGTGGCATTTGCGCCAATGCAGAAGAACTCAACACCACAGCACACAACGGTCTGCAGGCATCGCCAATTCATCAGATCCTTGTCGAAAAGTGCATCAGCGGCTGGAAAGAAATCGAATTCGAAGTCATCCGTGACGCCAAAGGCAATGCCATCACAGTATGTTCCATGGAAAACTTTGACCCAGTTGGTGTACACACTGGTGACTCCATCGTAATTGCACCAGCAGTCACCCTTGCTGATAAAGAATATCAGATGCTGCGCTCTGCTGCTTTGAAAATCATCAACTCTCTCGGTGTTGAAGGTGGCTGCAATGTTCAATTTGCACTGCACCCTGAAAGCTTCGAATACGCTGTTATCGAAGTAAACCCTCGTGTATCCCGCTCCTCCGCACTGGCTTCTAAAGCAACCGGCTACCCAATTGCCAAGATTGCAACCAAAATCGCTCTTGGCTATACTTTGGATGAAATTCCAAACGTTGTTACTGGTAAGACCTTTGCTTCTTTTGAACCAGCACTCGACTATGTTGCCGTCAAATTCCCAAAATGGCCATTCGATAAGTTCGTCTATGCAAAGCGCGATTTGGGTACCCAAATGAAAGCAACCGGGGAAGTTATGTCCATCGCTGACAGTTTTGAAATGGGCCTCATGAAAGCTGTTCGTGGTGCCGAAATCAAGCAGGACACACTGCGCTACCATGACTTCACCACCATGAGCCTCGAAGACCTCAAGCCACTCATGGCGCGCGCTACAGATTTGCGTCTCTTCGCAGTTTATGAAGGCCTTTATCGTGGCATGAGTGTGGATGAAATGCATGCTCTCACCATGATTGACGAATGGTTCCTTTATAAGCTCTGCCATATTGCCGATTTTGAACACCGCCTTGTTGACAACAAAGCACCTCTCTCTGTAGACGAATATGTTCAAGGCAAGAAGCTCGGCTTTACCGATAAAATCATGGAACGTTTAGGTGGTCACCCACTGCCTACGCATATGGCACCGATTTACAAAATGGTTGATACCTGCGCTGGGGAATTCTCCGCCGAAACCCCTTACTTCTACTCCGTATTCAACACCCCTGAAGAAGGCGCTGAAAACGAAGCCCTTGAATCCATCGAAAAATCCACGAAAAAGCGTGTCATCGTATTTGGTTCTGGCCCAATTCGCATCGGTCAAGGGATCGAGTTCGACTATTCCAGCGTTCACTCTGTCTGGGCTCTCAAAGAACTTGGCTACGAAGTCATTATCATTAACAACAACCCAGAAACAGTTTCCACAGACTTTGACACCGCAGACCGCCTCTACTTCGAACCAGTTACCTGGGAAGATGTAAAACCAATCATCGATCTTGAACAGCCAATCGGCGTTGTTGTTGCCTATGGTGGTCAAACAGCCATTAAACTTACTGCCGATCTCGCTGCTTATGGTGTAAAAATCATCGGCACCTCTGCCGATGGCATCGACGCTGCTGAAGACCGCGAACGTTTCGATGATCTGTTGAGCAAACTTAAAATCAAACGTCCTGCTGGTCATACCGTCTTCACTGAAGAAGAAGCTCTGCGTGTTGCCAATGAAATCGGTTATCCAGTGCTTATGCGCCCAAGCTACGTACTCGGCGGGCAAAACATGATCATCGCTTTTGGCGACGACGACATTCAGGAATACATGAAGGTCATCATTGCTGCTGGTGAGGCCGAAAACCCAATTCTTATCGACAAATACCTCAATGGCATTGAAATTGAAATCGACGCGATCACCGACGGCGAAGACGTCCTCATTCCTGGGATTCTCGAACACATCGAACGTACCGGTATTCACTCTGGTGACTCCATCGCCATCTATCCTGCGCCACACATCACCAAGCGCATGGAAGAAAAGATCATCAACCATACCAAAGCATTGTGCCGTGGTATTGGCGCCATCGGTCTCACCAACATTCAATACATCGTTCATGGCGACGACCTCTACGTCATCGAAGTCAACCCTCGTGCATCACGCACCGTCCCTTACATCAGTAAGGTAACCGGGGTTCCTATGATTGATCTTGCCACCCGTGTCAGCTTCGGTGAACAATTGGCCGATCTTGGCTACGGCACCGGCATTTATCCAGCAAGCAAATACATCGCTGTCAAAGTACCAGTATTCTCCTTTGAAAAGCTGGCCAATGTTGATACCCAGCTCGGGCCTGAAATGAAATCCACCGGTGAAGTGCTTGGTATTGGTGAAACCTTCCTCGAAGCCCTTTATAAAGGCCTCGTTGCTGCCGGTTACACCATCAAGCGCGAAGGCGGCGTCTTCATCTCTGTTCGTGATCAGGATAAAGATGAAATTGCTGACATCGCTAAGAAGTTCTACTATCAAGGCTTCGAAGTCTTTGCAACCAAAGGCACTGCACACACCATTGAAGCTGCAGATCCTAACATCGATGTTGTTGAACTCAACAAAATCTATGAAAGCGAAGGCTTCAATGCTGCCGACCTCATCGAAAGCGGCAAAGTTGACTACATCATCTCAACCTCCAAAAAAGGCCGCGACCCACAGCGTGATTCTGTTATCTTCCGCCGCAAAGCCGTCACCCTTGGCATTCCAACCATGACCGCCATCGACACTGCCGGCGCTCTCATCGACAGCATCACCAGTAACTACAACCAACACAACACCACGCTTGTTGATTTCAAGAACATGTAATAATAAAAAGGAACGTTCACAGAGAACGTTCCTCAGCTTGTCGAAAAAGGTCACCGCAAGGTGGCCTTTTTCTCGTCTTAAGCCTC
>JAHZHI010000015.1:9055-40212 GCA_019420345.1 Peptococcaceae bacterium | reverse complement strand
GAAAACCCTATTTTGGCAAAAATGCCAAAATAGGGTTTATCTACAGTCTGAAAGGCCACCTTATGGTGGCCTTTTTCGATGTTTAGATTATTCACTCAGCGCATAACAAAATGAATCAAGCGCTCTTTCCATTTACTGTACGGTTGGTAGCGCAGCGGCAGGTCGAGCTTGGTGGATTTGCTGACGATGCTTTTCTCGTGAGAGAAGGTGCGAAAGCCCGCTTCGCCATGATAACTGCCCATGCCGCTGGCACCGACGCCACCAAAAGGCAACTCATTGGACGCCAGATGAATAATGGTGTCGTTGACGCAGCCGCCGCCAAATTGCAGGCGCGTCGTTACCTGACGTGCAATAATCTTGTCTTCGGTAAAAATGTACAAGGCCAGCGGTTGTGGCATGTCGTTGAGCTGATCGATGGCATCGCCAAAGTTCTCATAAGTGAGCACCGGCAAAATCGGACCAAAAATTTCTTCCTGCATGACTGCGTCACCCCATTCTACATCGCGCAGAAGGGTTGGCTCAATCTGCAGCGTGTCTGGCGATGTGCGGCCGCCATAAGCGATCTTCGTCGGATCAATGAGCGTGTTAAGGCGATCAAAATGCTTAGCACTGATGATTTTACCGTAATTTGGATTTGCGAGCGGCGCGTCACCATACTGTTCACGGATTTCATGAGCAAGCGCATGCATCAGGTCATCGGCAATGGCTGCGTCACAATAGACGTAGTCGGGGGCCACACAGGTCTGCCCGCAGTTAAGAAATTTTCCAAAAACAATGCGGCGAGCGGCCAATGCAACGTTGGCACTGCGTTCAACGATGCATGGGCTTTTTCCACCAAGTTCCAAGGTAACGGGGGTAAGATGCGCGGATGCTTTGCGCATAACTTCTTTGCCAACACGCTGGCTGCCCGTAAAGAAAATGTGGTCAAAATGTTGATCCAACAGCGCTTGATTTTCGTCGCGTCCACCGGTAACAACGGCGATGAGCCGTGGGTCAAAGTACTGGCTCAGCACTTTCTCAAGGACGTTGCTGGTGTGTGGCGAGTAGGCACTCGGTTTAATGACAACGGTGTTGCCAGCAGCAATGGCTTCGATAACTGGCTCCAATGTGAGCAGAAAAGGATAATTCCACGGACTCATGACGAGTACAACACCATAAGGCGATGGCTTGCGCATGCTTTTTGCAGGGAATTGTGCCAGAGGGGTACGCACGCGTTTGGTTTTAGCATAACGAACACCGTTGTGCAGCATATGATTGAGCGCACTTTTGACCATGCCAATCTCACACATGATGCTTTCGGTGCTGCTTTTGCCAAGATCGCGATGCAGCGCGCTGGTAATGACATCTTCATAAGTAACGATGGCTGCGCGCAGCGTACGTAACGCGCGCATTCTGCCTTCAACATCGAGAGTTGCGCCGCTTTTGAAGTAGGCGCGTTGGTTGGCAACAAGGGCGTTGATGTCTTGTGGAGTCATGATGCTCCTCCTTTCCTGTTGTTCAGCGATGGATGTTAAACGGTTCAGAGACCGCGGCGTTTCATTTCTTCAGCAACTTTGGCATAAGTTGGCACGGCAACGTGATACTGTTCACCGAGACGCACAACTTCATAAATGAGACCATCGATCTCCGATTGATGGCCATCGGCAATGTCGCGCTGCATGGACGTGGTGGCTGTTGGAGCAATGCCATCGAGAATGGCAAGATCATCTGGAACAACGTCATGATCGAATGGGCAGTTCATCGCATCAGCAAGGGCACTGATTTCGCGCACCATAGCAATGAAACAATCGCGTGCCTCGCCAGGATGCTGCATGTCTGCGGCAACAGCATTGTAATAGAGCCCGGTGGCCCCAACTGGAGAAACGTAAGAGAATTTCTGTAGGGCGTCGCGCTGAATATGCGCGGTCAATTCACCGGTGATGCCGCTGTTGTCGAACTCCTGCTTCATCTGCTGATAAGCGGGCACATCAATGTTATGATCACGTGGACCAAAAACGATGCGGCAATAAGGACCGCTCTGCAGAATCACGCCAGGTTCTTTGATTTCGGCGTAAAGGTAAGTACAGCCATCAAGCACATCCACCTTTGGCAGCATGGTTTGGAGTTTTCCCCCAGTGCCATAAATGTTCAGAATCGGCAAAACGATGGTATGCGGCCCAGCAACACGTTCGATAAAAGGCACGACGCCAGCGATGGAATAGCCCTTGACGCAAACAAGAACAACATCAGGCGTATCGGGATAGTCCTCCATGGTGCAAGCTTTCACTGGAATGGTTTCCGAAGTGCCATTCCAAACGCGATCCACAAAAAGACCGCCGCGTTCTTCAATGGCTGCAAGATGGGCGCCGCGTGCAATAAGAGTGACGTCTTGGCCGCCTTTGGCGAGCTGAGTACCAAGGATACCGCCAGTGCCACCGGCACCAATCACTACGTATTTCATAAGGTTCATCCTTCTTTCATTCTTTTCTTGCTTTCATTATAAAAAGTCCCTGTGTCCGATGCAAGCGTCCGCAGGTATGAAAACAGGCTCAACAGCAGGCCCACCAAGCAGCCTGCTGTTCACACAATCGTTAATCGTGTTTCGCGTCAAAATAGCCCATGCCAAAAGTGCCTGGTCCACAGTGACTGCACACAACCCCACCGGCACGGCCCATAATGATGTTTTGAAAACGATGCATGGCTTCTACGCGTTGGCGCACCCCTTCAATGATGGCCGGATCGATGCCGCCAGAGTGAACAATGGCAACAGTGTCTGGGTCAGCTGCTTCAAGATGCGGCATAATGTCGTCCATATAGGCATCAATAACGTGATGCAATTTGCCACGGTATTTATGATCAGGAATCAGACTTCCGTCGTCGGTAACCGCAATGCGCGGATGGATACGCAGCACATTGCCAGCAAGTGCCGCAACACCGCTGCAGCGTCCACCACGATAGAGATACGTCAGCGTATCAACGATAAAACTGACATGCACACGCTCCGCCATGCTTTCGAGTTCAGCCACGATGTCCTCCATGCTGGCCCCATTCTTGCCCATTTCTGCCCCTTTCATCGCCATAATACCAATGCCATAAGAAAGGGTCTTGGTATCCATGACATGAACACGGTCAGCGGCACCAAGATTTTCAGCAGCGATGCGCATGACATTGCCGGACGAAGACAATGTGGCTGCGATGGGCAGGCAGATGCAATCATTGCCGCGATCGAGGATAGGTTTTAAAAGAGCCACCATGTCTTCCAAAGATGGCGCGGACGTTTTTGGTGTCGATTGATGGGCGTCGGCCCAGTCGTACATGGTCTGCATGTCAAAGGACGGTCCGTCATTATATTCGTCATCCCCCATCAGAATATGTAACGGCAAAAGATGGATGCCGTAATGATCAAGCTCTTCCTGTGTCAGATCACAGGTACTGTCTGCGATGATTTCAATCATACCGTTCAATAGTCACCTTTCTCTTTTTAGTACTATCTACTAGTATACCGAATTTTTAAGATTTTTGCATTAGGATTATTTTTTTCACGTACAGGTGTTGATGAATCTTCACATTTATAAAAAAGCTGTGTTCCCTACAGTTGCTGCGTTTCAGCCATTTTCCCACACATTTTTTTGTAAAGCTGCCCTATTCGAAAAGGCTTCCCATTTTACACATAAAAGACCATCTTCAAACACCTTCACCATAAAAGCAGCCAACAGAACGCATCTGCGTCGGGCAAAATCTCTGTAAAATACCCCCTCCCTTTCACATCTTATAAATTTTTCACATATTTAACACAACTTTGCTTGGGCATTTTACACACACCTCGTATGATAGTAACCACGATCGCATCTTTAAAAACGAAAGGAGAACACAAAAAAAGATGAAAAAAGGTTTCAAATCGATCACAGCAATGCTTTTAGCCGTCACTCTGACAGCCGGTCTCGCCGGATGCGGCGGCGGCAGTGACAGCAGCGACAGCAGTTCTGCAAGTGCAGAGACAGCATCCGTTGACTACAACGCCATGTCCCTCGAAGATCTTGAAGCGCAGGCCAAAAGCGAAGGTGAAGTTGCTTCGGTCGGAATGCCAGACACCTGGGCAAACTGGGTGGAAACCTGGACCGATCTCAGCGATATTTACGGTCTAAACCATACTGACCTTGATATGTCCAGTTCCGAAGAAATCGCCATGTTCAAAGAAGAAGGCGAAGACGGCACCAAGGACATCGGTGACGTTGGTCAGCAGTGGGGCCCTGTTGCTGAAGACGAAGGCGTGACCCTGAAATACAAGACCAGCTATTGGGACAGCATCCCTGACTGGGCAAAAGACGATGATGGTGACTGGGTATCGGGCTACTATGGCACCATGTCCATCATCACCAACGACGATCAAGTTCCAAACGCACCAAAGAGCTTTGCAGACATTCTCGAAGGCGACTACAAAGTAACCATCGGTGACGTATCCGCCGCTGCTCAGGCGCAGCACGCTGTACTCGCCATCGCTTACGCCATGGGCGGCAGCATTGACAATCTCCAGCCAGCTTACGACTTCCTGAGCCAGCTCGCTGAAGAAGGACGTCTTGATATTGGCGATACTTCTGTAGCCCGCATTGAAAGCGGTGAAATCGCCTGCGCACTGCTTTGGGACTTCAACGCACTGAACTATCGTGACAGCGCTGTGAAGGACAACCCAGACGCTTCCTTCACCATCAACATTCCTAGCGATGCATCGGTACGTTCCGCTTATGCAACGATCATCAACAAAAATGCGCCTCATCCAGCAGCAGCTTGCCTGGCGCGTGAATACATCCTCAGCGATGAAGGTCAGATCAACCTGGCAAAAGGGTATGCAACCCCTATCCGTGATGACGTTGAAATTCCTGCAGACATCAAAGCAAAGATGATCGATGAATCCCAGTACGGCGATCAAATTCAGACGGTCGATTACGACAAATGGACCGACGTCACCCAAGATCTTATCACCTACTGGCAGGAAAACATCATTCCAGAGATCAAGTAACCCACCACTCTCGATCCAAAATCAACAGGAAGACACAGGCATCCGTTACAACGGGTGCCTGTTTTTAGGAGGAAACCATGAAAAACAAAAAAGTTGGCTACCTTGCCCTGCTTCCTTTTGCCGTTGTTGTATTTCTCTACGAAATTCTGCCACTGCTGCAGCTGGTTTACAGCAGCCTGATCGGCAAAGAAAGCGAGTCGTTTGGCCTCGAAAACTTTATCAAAATATTTACCACCCCATTGTACACACAAGCCATCATCAACAGCATTAAGATTTCGCTGATCTCCGCCATCATTGGCCTGATCGTTGCCTTTATCGCTGCCCGCTATGCCACGGAAGCATCACCACGTGCTCAGCGTACCTTCACGATGCTGCTTAACATGACTTCAAATTTTTCTGGTGTGCCTCTGGCGTTTGCCTTTATGGTGCTGATGGGCAATACTGGTGTGTTCTCCACCATCTGCCGCAATTATGGAATTCCACTGCTGGAAAATTTCGATCTGTATTCCGGACAAGGGTTGATGCTCTTATACATTTATTTTCAAATTCCCCTCTCAACCCTGCTTTTGATTCCTGCCTTCGCTGGTATTCGTCCAGAATGGCGCCAGGCAGCCATGCTTTTGAACGCTAAACCCGTCGATTACTGGTTCCGCATTGCCATTCCTAATCTTCTGCCAAGCATTTTGGGAACGTTGTCCGTACTTTTTGCCAACGCCCTCGCTGCCTACGCCAGTGCCTATGCTCTGGTTTCCAACAACTACGCGTTGCTGGCCTTGCAGATCACCTCAAAATACAAAGGTGATGTTGAAATCGACCGCGCTACCGGCGGCGCGCTGGCTGTAGTTTTGATCCTTCTAATGATCATTGCCACCCTGATCAACAACTACTTCACGAAACGCAACTTGAAAGGAAGGGATCTTGTATGAACAACAAAAAGACAAGTCTCGCTGGCAAGATTGTGCTCTTCATCATCGCCGCCTATCTGGTGATCCCATTTTTGGCCACTCTGATCTATTCCTTTTTCGTGGAATGGACCAACCTTTTGCCAAGCGGTTTCACACTGCGCAACTATTCTGAGCTCTTTGCCGATATGGATTTCTGGCTGAGCATTGGACGCACACTGATTCTCTGTGCAGTGAGCGTCATTTTAACGATTATTCTGCTGCTCTTGGCGATGTATCCGGTGACAGTGATGAACCGCAAGCTGGGCAACCTCATGCAGATGATCTGCATGATTCCTTATGCTCTGCAGGGCGTCATTCTCTCCATCAGCATCATTTCTATCTACACCGGCACTGGCACCATCCTTTCAAACCGCATGCTGATGCTTTTCGGCGCCTACTCCATCTTGGTGCTGCCGTACATTTATCAAGGCATTCGCAACAGTCTCAATGCCATCGATGCCAAGACGCTGATCCAAGCGGCAGAAGTGCTGGGCTGCGGGCGTTTCCGTGCTTATGTGCAGGTGGTGCTGCCAAATATTTTCTCCGGCATTTTGGTGTCGAGCCTGTTGGCTGAAAGCATCGTCTTCGGCGACTTCGTTCTCGCTAATAACATTGCTGGCAACAACTACGAAAACGTGTCGGTTTACTTGAACACACATATGTACACGTCCAGCGGGCTGGCAAGCGCCATCGTCGTGGTTATTTTCGCCGTCGTTTTCCTTGTCACTGGCCTGATGCTGAAACTGCAGAAAAACGATGCAACATCCCGTAAAGAACGCTAATTCCTTACAAAGAGAGGTCTTTAATCAATGAGCTATATCGAATTTAAGAACGTGGTCAAGCAATATGGCAAGAACACGGTATTAGATGAAATCAATCTCAACATCAACAAAGGTGAGCTGGTCACCCTGTTGGGGCCTTCCGGCTGTGGCAAGTCCACGCTGCTGCGCTGCCTGTCCGGTCTGGAAACCGTAACATCCGGCAACATCATTCTTGATGGCAAGGATATCACCTTCCTTCCTGCCAACCAGCGCAACATCGGCATGGTGTTCCAGCAATATTCCCTGTTTCCAAACATGAACGTCGAGCAAAACATCGCATTCGGACTGAAAATGCAGAAGAAATCTGCTGACGAAATTCAGAAGAAAGTCAAGAATGCCATCGAGTTGGTGGATCTCAAGGGCAAGGAAAAATCCTACCCGGCCAACCTTTCCGGCGGTCAGCAGCAGCGTGTGGCACTGGCACGCTCCATCGTCACCGAACCAAAGGTGCTGCTGTTAGACGAGCCGCTGTCCGCCATTGATGCTAAGCTGCGCAAAGAATTGCAGAGCCGCATCCGCGAAATTCATCTGGAACTCGGGCTGACAACGATCTTCGTCACCCACGACCAGGACGAAGCCATGGTCATGAGCGATGTCATCGAGCTCTTCCACGCAGGCCGCATCGAACAAGCCGGCACCCCTGTGAGCGTGTACACGAAGCCGGTGTCCACTTTTGCCGCCAGCTTCATTGGCAGCTACAATCAAATCGAAGGCAGTGCCTTCTATCGTGCCACGAACCTGCCTGTAGAAGCTGGACACACCATTGCTATTCGTCCTGAAACCATCGCCATTTCGGTAAACGAACCACGCAAAGCGGACGGCAATGTGGTGCTGCCTGGCGTAATCACCGGCAGCGTACCGCGCGGCAACGTGCTGCGCTACACAGTGCAGAGCGGTGATCTGAGCCTGCACGTTGACACCCTCTTCCGCAGTTTCAACATCTACGACGTTGGCACGGAAGTATGGCTCTCAATTCCTGAACACGATTGTCTTTCCATCCGCGGTGTAGAAAGAGAGGCTGCCCATGTTTAAAACAGTAACCATCCTGCCGGAAAACGGCCATTACTACAAAGGAAACCTGCACAGTCACACCATCAACTCTGACGGCAAGCTAACCCCGGAAGAATCCGTCGCCCTCTTCCGCAGCCAGGGCTACAACTTTCTCTGTCTTAGCGAACACGACCGCTACACCGACTACCGCGACGCTTTTGACTGCGATGATTTCATCATCCTGCCGGGTCTGGAAGCTTCGGCCAATCTCATGGATCCAAATGTGCCCGGCGCACGCTTGAAGGTACACCACCTTCACGGCATCCTTGGCAACAGCGCCATGCAGGCAGCCGCTCACAGACACTTTGACCACCTGGAATACCTGCCAGTGCCGGTCTACGAAGGAGAATGGGACGGCCTTGCTGTGGCGCAGGGCGTGGCCAACACGCTGCGCGACCACGGCTGCCTCGTGACTTACAACCATCCTATCTGGAGCCGCGTGGAAGCAGAAGATTTCTGTGACTTGAACGGCATCTGGGCGTTGGAAATCTACAATTACAACACAGTCAACGAATCCAACACCGGCTTTGACACGACCTATTGGGACAAGATTCTACGCAGCGGGCGCCAGATTTTCGCCTTTGCCAGCGACGACAACCACAACGAAGGCCTTTTCGATGATGCCTGCGGCGGCTGGATCGTCGTCAAGGCCGACACGCTGGACCACGATGCCATCATCGACGCCATGCTCGTCGGCAACTACTACTCCTCCTCCGGCCCGGCGATCTACAACTGGGGCATCAAGGATGGCAACACCGTCTGGGTTGACTGCAGCCCTTGCGAACGCGTCAACTTCATCTGCGGCGGCTATATCAACGCTGGCGGCACCGTCATCGCCGCCAGCCGCGATGGCATGAAGCATGTAGAGTTCACCCTCAAAGGCACAGAAACTTACGTGCGCCTCGAATGCGTGGACTACGCCGGCAAAACCGCCTGGAGCAACGCTCACTTTCTCGAAAAGGACGACGCGCAATGATCCGCGGTGTGCTTTTCGACAAGGACGACACCTTGCTTGACCTGGCGACGTTCTGGCACCAGCCTGTGCAGCATACTGTGGCCTTTATGCTGCACGAGCTGGGACGCGACGACGACACGCCGCTGCGCCAGGCGTTGGAGGCTGCCTGTGGCTTTGACGGTGACAGGCTGATTCCAGAATCGCCCGTCGTCGCAGGAACAAATGCCGATGTCATTGCAGCCTGCATGACGGTGTTGGCGGCACAGGGCATCATCACCTTAAACGACCGTCTCTTTGCCCGACTCAGCGAAACAATGCTTGAGTGGACCTGCCTGCAGGACGGCGTCTGCAAGCCGACCGGCGATCTTCACGCCGTGTTCGACACACTCCACGCCACAGGCTGCAAGACTGGCGTGGCCACCTCAGACAGCTATGCCTCCACGCACCATGCCCTTGAAGCCATGGGCGTCGCCGATGCCGTTGATTTGGTGCTCACCGCAGACCGCGTCGCCCGACCAAAACCAGCGCCGGATATGGCAGAAATTTTTGCTGCCCGCTTTGGACTCGCCCCGGAAGATCTGGCCATGGTCGGCGACAGCGCCAACGACATGCGCTTCGCCCGCAACAGCGGCATGACCGCCATCTACTTCGACCGTGACGGCCGTGCCGTAAACAGCACCATCGACGCCGATGCCATCGTGCACCGTCTTGAAGACGTGCCAACCCTCATTGGCCGTTTCTGACGCCTCCTCCATTCCCTGCTGCATTCTCGAAACGCGGCGGGGATTTTTTTGTGCCACCAATCATCAGACCATGCCCCAAAGTGTATATTGTTGCATGACTACGCGCAGTGTTCGTTCGAACGATCGATCACTGCGCATATTTTTTTGAAAAAATCTCTGCGAAAGCAATCATTTTTAGCAGCTGGTTCGTTATCATAGATAGAAGGTCCTTCACAAAGAACAATAAAGGGAGGTGGACAGCGGTGAACGACGATGGAGCCTTGGCAGCACGCGTGGCCGCCGGCGATGCCACAGCGGCAGAAGCGCTGGTGGAAGGCTATTATGACGACATTCTGCGCTACTGCCTGTGGCATGCCCCAACACCGGCGCTAGCGGAAGACGCCGCTCAGGAAACGTTTTTGAAATTTCTGCGCCACATTGGCCGCTATCAGCATCGTGGCCGCTGCCGCGCCAGACGCCGCCCAAGCAGAGTGGCAGTCGGCATGGCAGCTGCGGCAAATGGTGGCAGCGCTGCCCGAACCTCAGCGCGAGGTGGTGCTGCTGCGCTTCGGTCAGGCGCTGACACTGCGCGAGATTGCCGCCGTCACCGGGCTGCCGCTGCGCACAGTACAGTCACGGCTGCGCGCAGCATTGAAACGCTTGAAACACGATTACGAGAAAGGAGAAGAACGATGACCCATTCTGACTTTCGTCGCCAACTGCAGGCGACACTGCAAGCCGACGCGCCACAAGAAACCGCCAAGCAGCGCACCCTTGAAGCCGCCACCGCGCAAATGCAGGCGACAGCGCCACGCCCACGGCTTGGATTCGCCGCTTTTCTGCGCACCCAGGTGCGCTTCATCGGCTGGAAGATTTGGCTCTTTCAGGCTTTTTGCCTGCTTGTCGCCAACGGCGCGCTG
Organism: Peptococcaceae bacterium; assembly: GCA_019420345.1. Lineage (GTDB taxonomy): Bacteria > Bacillota > Peptococcia > Peptococcales > Peptococcaceae > UMGS1590. Next base: position 29,804 of record JAHZHI010000015.1, on the reverse strand, counting down.
GACACCGTCTTCGGCGGTTACTACTTTTTCAACAGCCGCTCAGCGGCGCTTTGCCTGGGGGCGCTGGCAGTGCTGGTGCTGTTGACCGCACTGCCGGTCGTCTACAACGCCTCACTGTACCACATGCAGGAAATGGAAGCCGCAAGTTATTTTTCTTCTCAACGGCTGCTGACTGCCAAATTGCTCATCATCGGCATGGGCGACGGCGTAATGCTCATTGGACTGTGGAGCTATGCACTCTTGCGCACGCCGAGGTCAGCGCAGATGCTGCCTTTGTACCTGCTGCTGCCGTTTCTTTTGGCAGCAAGCGGCTGTCTGACCTTGATGGGGCGCTGCCAGCCGCAGCAAGTCTGCCTGGGCAGTGCAGGCTGGTGTGGACTGGTGCTTTTGGCGCTATCTATGACCAGCAGCCGCTTGACCCTGCTCACCCAGGCGCAGGCGGCATGGATCGGCATCCTGGGCTGTGCCGTGCTCTGCCTCTACTGCTTCTGGGCACTGCGTTATCTTTTGCGCAGCAGCGCCTTTGCTGAATTGCAGCTGAACTAATTGGAAAGGGGATTTTTATGGAACTGACCATTGACCATGTGAGCAAACGCTTTCACGATAAAACCGCCGTCGACGATGTCAGCCTCACGCTGACGCCTGGTGTTTGGGGGCTGCTCGGTGCCAACGGCGCCGGCAAAACCACCTTGATGCGCATGATCGCCGGCATCATGCGGCCCAGCCAAGGTGACATCCGTTTTGACGGTGTGCCAATCGCCCAGCTGGGCGAAAGCTACCGCGACTGCTTCGGCTATCTGCCACAGGAGTTTGGCTTCTATCCCAGCTTCACCGTCGGCGACTATCTCGACTATATGGCGGCCCTCAAAGGCCTGGGCAAACACGACGCCCGCCGCCGCATCGACACGCTGTTGGAGCGGCTCAGTCTGAGCGATGTGCGCCGCAAACGCATTGTCAAACTCTCCGGCGGCATGAAACGGCGCGTCGGCATTGCGCAGGCGCTGTTGAACGAGCCCGAGGTGCTGATTCTCGACGAGCCAACGAGCGGCCTGGACCCCAGCGAACGTGTACGCTTTCGCAACCTGCTCGCGGAATTTGCGCAGGGGCGCATCGTGCTCATCTCTACCCACATTGTTGCCGATGTGGAAGTGATCGCCGGTCAAAACGCGATCATGAAAGACGGTGCCCTCATTGCCTGCGACCGCACAGAAGCCCTCGTCGAGAAGGTGCGCGGCAAAATCTGGACCGCCGCCATCGACGCCGCTGCCCTGCCACACTGGGAGCAAAGGCTTACGATCGTTGGCCTGCGCAGCGAGCCGGACGGACGCATCGCCCTGCGCTATCTCGCAGAGACACCGCTGCTCGCAGGCTCTCAGGCAGCTGCGCCGCGCCTTGAAGATCTCTTCCTCTGGCTCTTTCCGCACACACGCGAAGAAAGGATGTGACAACCATGCGCCTCTTTCTGCTTGAAATGAAACGTCTCCTCAAAACCCGCCGCACCCTGTTCATGATCTGCGGGCTTTTGGCTTTCACCGTATTCATGGCCTACATGCCAACAACCTACCTGATGTCTCACACCAGCGACGGCGACACCCTCACCGGGCTTGATGCCCTCGCCTACGACAAAACGCTGGAAGCCGGCATTGCCGGCACGGTGACACCTGAGAAGGTACGCGACAGCCTGGAAACCTACCAGGCCGTGTTTGCCCGTTACGACGCCGACAGCACCTTTGACCTGCCCGACGACGCCTACGCCGAGATCAACACTGTGCAAAGTCTGCTGAACGGCGTCGGCGATCTCTTTCCGGCTGAAAATGGCCAGCCGACGCCCTGGCTGGCGCTTGACCCAGAGCGCATAACCGATTACTACGACGCAGCCCCAGCGCGCATCAGCGGCCTGATGGCGATGGAATATCCAAACGACGCAGCGCCAGCGGCTTATTTTCTTAACCTTTACAACACCGTGGAAACGCCCTTCACCTACGTGCCCGGCACCGACACCACCACCCTCGAATATATGATGCTGCTGGCACTGGTGCTGCTGCTTTGCTGTGCCGTCCTCGCTGCGCCGGTGTTCACCGCCGACCTGCAAAGCGGCGCCGACGACATCAACCGCTGCACCAAGCGCGGCCGTGCACCGCTGGCTGTGGCGCGTGTGCTGGCGGTGTTCCTGGTCTGCGGAGGGCTGAGTGCCGTCTGCCTGAGCTTATACTGGATCATCTCCGACAGCCTGTACGGCTGGGAAACACTGGCGACCTCAGCCCAAATGCTGGGGCTGTTCTCGCCGGTCACACCGCTGCCCTTCAACTTTGGTGAGCTGCAAATCGTGCTCGCGCTCCTGGCGCTTTTGACGATTCTTGCCAGCCTCTCCGCCATTCTGCTGATTTCGGCACGCATGAAAAACCTCGTCGCTGCCACCTTCAGCGCCCTGCTGCTCTGTGTGCTGCCAGTGCTGACCTATGTGATCCTGCCAACGAGTGTTGTCGACTGGCTCAACACCTTCCTGCCATCGTCCGGCGTCGCCCTGCAATCTGGCACTTTGTACGCACTGCGCGATTTTCACCTGCTGCAGCTCGGAGACTTTCTCTGCTGGACGCCGATTGCTATGACAATCGTCAGTGCCATTGAGCTGCCAATCTTCGCTGTTCTCGCCATTGTCAGCCATGTGCGCCGCTGTGCCTGAGCCAGCACGCAAAAAACGCCGCCTTTCTGTATGGGTCACAGAAAGGCGGCGCTTTCAATTTTAATAAGACGCCTCCGCTTTATTCAGCGCGAGGTGCGTTCACCAAGAACGTCAGCAGCCACCGCTTCCTGCGCCGCCGGAGCCGACGCGCGGCCCAGACTCAGCGGATAGCTGCGCTGCGGAGACAGTTTGTTGGCAAAATACGCATTGATCAGCAAAATAACCACTCCGATGGCAATCGGAGACAGCACAAAGCCATAGCCAGCATGATTCAGCACCGAAACGATGGCGGTGGCGCCGCCCGGCGGGTGCACCGTATCGGTGACCATCATCAGCAGAATGGCTCCGCAAACAGCAAACGTCACGGCGTACCAGGTTTCGCCAAAAAGCTGATAGCAAGTCACACCCACCAGCGCGGCAACAAAATGCCCGCCAATCAGATTACGCGGCTGCGCCAGCGGTGACGACGTGGCACTGTAAAGAAGCACCGCACTGGCACCAAAAGGTGCAATAAGCAAATACGTCAACAAAGAAATACTGCCAATGCCGCCAAAAACACCAACGGACGTTGCCAGAATTTCCGGCAGAGAGATGCTGCGCAACAGTTTCATAAAAAGCCTCCTTGAACATGTACTTTCTATAGATAATGTACCGTCAAAGTCCTGCCAATCATGTGACCTGTGCAACATCTTGGCGTAAAAATCCGCAAAAAAACAGGCGGCGCGCCACGCACCACCCGTTCCTGTTATCAAGATTCTGCCAAAATTTTTTCCACCATCTCACGATTCAAATAAAACGGCTGGCTCCATGGATTCAGCACAAAGCCATCGGCTTTCAAATCAAGACCGGCCTGCAGCGTCGCATCGATAAAATTGGAAATCACATCGCTCGGCGGGCCCTGGCGAAAAGCGGCGTCGCTGGTGAAAAGCACGAGCCAAGATTGGCCATCGTCACGCGCCAGCGTGCGCATGAGAAAGCCTGCATCATCGCCAGGAATACGTTCGATCGGAATAAGCACATGCCCATCTTCCTGCATGCGCTGGCGAATACATGCCAAAAGCGCTGCCAGCGTGTCCTCGCTGCTATTGTCCAGATACTGATCCATGGCGGCCTCGATGCGGTCGTTGCCATCGAGAAAAGCGTTATGAAACGGGGGCTGAACCGCTTCCTGAAAACGGTCGATAACCGCCAGCATATCCTCGGGCAGCCGCACCCGACAGGCAGCAACGAGTGCATCGGGCACGCCATAAAAAGCTTCGGCGATGCTGCCGGCAATGCAAGTAAGCGTATCGCAGTCGCCGCCGAGGGACACCGCAGTGCGAATGACATCCTCAAAATCTTCGCCCTCAAGGAAAGCAGTGATGGCTGGCGGCACCGTTTCCTGGCAGCTTGCCACATGATGGTAGGTGGGGCGGATGACGTCGCAGCTGCGGCTCAAATCATAACCAAAGGTCTCGCTGACAAAACGGCGAATGGCCGCCTTCTCTTCGCCCTGCCGCGCCAGGAAAATGGCGGCGGCGACAGATTCTGCCCCTTTCAGACCCTCCGGATGGTTGTGCGTAACGCTCGCACTGAGACGGGCAAGGTGCCGCGCTTCCTCCAGCGTTTTCCCGAGCCAGCCTGCAGCAGCGACACGCATGGCGGCACCATTGCCATAGCTGCCATAGGGCGCAGGCTGCTCGGCCCAAAGCCACTGACGAAACATGCCGCCATAGCCCGCATCGGGATAACGGCGGCCCCACTTCTGCAGCGACTGCACCAGCGCCGCCTGCACCGTTTCATCCGGCGCACCTAGGGTGTCAAGCAACGCCTCAGCCACCGCAATGGTCATCACGGAGTCATCGGTAAACACCGACTGCGGGCCGAACAACGGAAAATCCTTCACCTTTGGGCTGCGGTCAAATTCATAAGGGGCACCGATCATATCACCTAAAATTGCACCGTACATCATTTTTTCCTCCTTGCTGATCGTTTATTGCTGCCTTTCTTTCCCTCATACCAGCACCCGCAGCGCTTTTGGCAGCACCTCAAAGACGACGCGGCGGCTTTTTCCGGCAACTTCGCCGTCGGCATGAACGTACAGCGGTGTGTCAAGCTGAACGCTCACGCGTGATGCCGGAAGCAAGGTGACGCCGTTGGTGTGAATGTGTTTGCCGAGGGCTAGACGCGGCAGCTTGGCAAAAACCTGACGACTGTTGAGATTCTGCGCCAGACAAACAGAGAAACAGCCATCCTCTGCACTGGCGCCAGGCGCGATGGGTACACCGCCGCCTTCCCATGGGAAGTTCATGCCGGCAAGAAAAATAAGATCATGAATAGCCGCCGTATGCAAACCATGCGGGGTATCAAGCGTAACGACACCGTTGGCGGTCTCAAGGTTCCAGGGGGCAGTCAAGGTCACAAACAGATAACTGAGGCTGCCCAAACCAAGACGATTAAAGCTGGTCTTAAGACGAGAAGCATCCACTGTGGCGCAAACCCAAGCATCCATGCCAATGCCGCCGCTGATGGCGAAACGCCGTGGCGCATGGTCATCGGCAGTGACCTGACCAAGATCGATGCGGCGGCTGCCGTCCGAAGCAAGGGCGCGTGCCAGGGCCTGTTCAGGGCGGCGCGGCAGTCCCAGGCCACGCACAAAGTCGTTGCCGGAACCGATTGGCACCACGCCGAGCGCCGTGTGCGCCAGGTCATCGATGCCGTTCAGCACTTCGTTGACGGTGCCATCGCCGCCGACAACCACGATCTTTTTAAGATTGCCGCTGCTGGCACTGGCGAGCCGCGCCAGTTCAGTGGCTTCCCCAGCCTGCCGGGTGCTCCAGGCGCGGAAGGGAACTCCGTCGGTGATGAGCTGACGGCGCAGACGGCGCCACACACTGGCAGCGCGACCACGGCCGCTGGTTTCATTGACAATAAAGGTGATCATGACAAGCGCTCCTTTCTACTCGTATCATAGCCAATCTAAAAGATATAATCAAGCGCCGGGTTGCCAGTGACGCGCGAAAGTTTTACAATACAACTAAACAACAACCATAAAGGAGGCTCCTCCATGAGTCAATTTGTCATGAAACCAACTCTGCACTGCCTCGATTCGGTGAAGCAGTTTGCAGAAGCCTTTGCCATTGGCGAAGGCGATCTTCTCTTCACGAGCCATCATGTTTACAACGATTTCTTTGCCGCATTGGATCTGAAATGTGATTTTATCTATCCAAAAGATTACGGCAAAGGCGAACCAACCGATGAAATGATCGAAGCCATGGACCGCGACATCACCAAAGATTACAAGCGCATCATCGGTGTCGGCGGCGGCAGCGTGCTTGACGTGGCAAAGTTCTTCGTGCTCGATCAGGCAGCGCCCGTGCTCGATCTCTACGACGGCAAGCGCCAGCCTAAGAAGGTGCGCACGCTTGTTCTGGCGCCAACCACCTGCGGCACCGGCAGTGAAGTCACCAGCGTAGCCGCACTGGCATTGGTCAGCCGCAGCACCAAGGCCGGCTATGGCAATCCTGCTCTGTTCCCAGACGACGCCGTGCTGATTCCAGAACTTTTGGAAAGCCTGCCAATGGAACCATTCTCCACCAGCGCCATCGATGCTCTCGTACATGCTGTAGAATCTGCCCTCTCCCCAAAAGCCACCCCAATCGGCAAGCTGCTCAGCTATAAAGCCATCGACCTCATCCTCAACGGCTTCAAAGCCATTGTGGCCGAAGGACCAGAAGCGCGCAAGCCATTGCTGGAAGACTTCCTCTTCGCCAGCACCTATGCTGGGGTCGCTTTCAGCAACGCCGGCTGCGCTGCCGTGCATGCGCTGAGCTATCCCCTCGGCGGCACCTTCCATGTGCCGCACGGCGAATCCAACTACGCCATGTTCACAGGCGTTATGCGCAACTACATGGAAATCCGCCAGGATGGTGAAATTGCCGTGCTGAATGCACGCCTCGCTGAGATTCTCGAATGCGATGTGCAGGATGTCTACGACAAACTCGAAGACCTCCTCAACCATCTCGTACAGAAGAAACCGCTGCGTGACTATGGCATGAGCGAAGCACAGATCGCTGAATTTGCCGACTCTGTCTACAATGGTCAGCAGCGTCTCCTGGTCAACAACTTTGTGCCATTTGACCGTGACCGCATCGAAAAAATTTACCGCGAACTGTATTAAACAGCAATCGCCTCGGGCGCTCTTACCCGAGGCGATTCTTTGCAAAAAAGCGTGTCGCTGGTAGGCCCCAGCGGCACGCTTCGCTTAGTCGCTCAAATCAATATCCAGATTGGTATACACCGACCAGCCTGGATAACGTTTTTGCACATCGTTGACAATGTGCTGCCGCAGCGATTCGCGGTCTTTGATGTTAAACGAAATGATCACGTCAAAGTGAATCTTTTTTTCTTCAGCGTTGGCATAAAAGCCGTGCATCTGAATGACACCCTTATGCGCCATCACCAGCTTACGCACGTTCTCACGCATTTCCACCGACACAGGATTGGTGGTGTTGTACGCGTAAACCCCGACCGTCGTAATGACCACACCATGTCTTTTCAGCACACGTTCCTGAATGTTATGACTCATGACATCAATTTCCTCAGCGGTGGTCGTTTCCGGTACTTCCACATGCACCGACCCATAATAATTGCCCGGTCCATAATCATTGAGGAAAAGATCGTACGCGCCCATAACGCCTGGTTCTTCCGCCACGGTGGCTTTAATGGCTTTGGAGAGATTGCCGCTGACGCGTGCACCCATCATCGCATTAACAGCCGCGCCAATCATGCTCAGACCGGATTTCAAAATAAACAACGCAATCACTACGCCAATCCAAGCTTCCAGGCTCAACCCCGTTGCCATATAGAGAAGCGCGGTCGCCAATACCGAGCTGGAAATAATGGCGTCATAAAGCGCATCCAAACCAGACCCTTCCAGCGCACCGGACCCCACCGCTCTGCCTTTGCGCCGCACATAGGTGCCAAGAAAGAGCTTGACAATAACGGCTCCCACCAAAACAAGCAGAGTCACCACGCTGTAGGACGCTGCTGCTGGATGCAAAATCTTTTTCACAGACTCCATCATGGCCGTAACACCGGCATAAAGAATGATGACAGCCACCACCATGGTGGTCAAATATTCCATGCGCCCATGGCCGACAGGATGGCCCTTGTCCGGTGCGCGATTGGCCAGCTTGGTGCCAACGATGGTAATAACGCTCGAAAGCACGTCGGTCAAATTATTGACAGCATCGAGGATGATCGCGATAGACCCGGCGGCAAAGCCCACCAAAGCCTTAAAAATGACCAGCACGATATTAGACAAGATTCCTATAATACTGGTACGGACAATCACCCGTTCCCGCTCTATATCATTGCTACTCACAATTGATGCGCCTCCTTCTTTTCATTGCCCCTATTATAACGCAGACGCTCTCTTTCATCAAAAAAGAATCACGGTCAAAAAAATTTTTATACCGGACATCGAAAAAACATTATATCTGCTGACCAAGCAGCATGTTATAGTGAAGACAATGAGAACATCGTTTTTAGGGGAGGAAAAATACTGTGTCCATTTTGCACACACGCTGGCGACGCATCGGCATGTCGCGTCAGTCAGCCAATCTGCTGCTGCTTTTGGTGGCAATGTCTTGGGGATTGTCCTATGTTTTATTAAAAATGGGGGCCGCCACTCTGCCGCCGTTTGAGGTGCTGGCACTGCGCTTCACTGTGGCTTCCATCGCCTGCGTGGTTGTGTTCTGGCGGCGTCTGCGCCATGTCAGCCGTCGAGCTGTATGCTATGGCATGGTGTTAGGTACGCTCATGTTCTGCTGCAGCAGCGCCATCATCTTCGGCGAGCTCACCACCGATGCCTCAACAGCAAGTTTTCTCACCAGCGCCGCCATTGTCTTCGTGCCTGTGATGCAGGCCATTCGCAAGCGCCGCCTGCCGGAACGCCCGGTCATCTTTGGCACCCTTTGTGCAACAATTGGCATTGCTCTGCTCTCGCTCAAAGGCAGTTTGGTGCTCTCTGCTGGTGCCAGCCTGTGCATCCTCAGCGCCCTGCTCTATGCCACGCACACCATCATCACCAGCGATATGGTGCGCCAGGAAGATGCTTTTCTGCTCGGTGTTATCCAGCAGCTAACCATGGCTGGCTGGGGCTGGATCACCACCCTTGCTTTTACCACACCAACACTGCCGCAGAATGCGCATGTGTGGCTCATTATGGTGGCTCTTGGCCTGCTCTGCGGCGCCATTCCATTTGTCGTTCAGCCGTTTGCGCAAAGCTTCACGACACCGGAACACCCCGCCTTAATACTCTCCATGGAGCCTGTCTTTGGCGCGCTCTTCGCCGTGCTCATGCTCTCTGAATCAATGAGCGGCCAAGCCATCTGCGGCGCCCTTCTCGTTTTGGCCAGCGTGCTTCTGACCACTTACCGTCGGCCAAAACGCCAATGATCCCACACAAAAACGCCCGAACAAGCAACTTGCCATCGCTGTTCGGGCGTTTTCGCACGCTCAAAATTGAAACGAAAAATACACATCCTTCTCTTGCTCCTGAAAGCCTAATTTCTGATAAAACACATAGGCCGCCGCATCGCGCCGCGTGCGCAGGCCTGCTTCATCAATACCCAGCGTCCGACACGCTGCCAATGTCTGTGTCATCAACAGCTTTCCCAGGCCGCGCCCCTGATGCTCACGGCGCACAGCCACATCTTCAATGATGTATTCAACACGATTGTGCCAATGCCGCACATGCCCCATGACCACCGCAACCAGCTGCTGCCCATCGTCCAGCCCAAAAGCCAAGGCGCCTGCGCCATCCATGCCCTCGTGCACATATTGCAAAAGCCGCACCTCGTCGCTCCAATCCTCACACCATGGCGGCGCCGAAAACGCATCACGAATCACCGCCGCGATCTGTGGTTCATCTGCAACAGTTAATGTTTTCACCTGCATTTCTATCGTTCCTTCCATCATTTTTTCTCAGTGTATCATAGGTTCATGCATTGTCAATGCGTTTTTCCTATGCTATCCCTATGGCTCAAAACTAGACGCAAACACTTAAACATGTTATACTGTTTGTATAAAAGACAAAATTGTCCGTCAATTACGGACCTGCACCAATTTGGGAGGGAAAAACAATGGCTGTATTAGTAAAAGAAGTAATGATAAAAGACATCGTCACTCTCAGCGACAAAGCAACCATCGGTGAAGCGGTCGAAACATTTGCTACCAAAGAAATCGGTTGCTTGCCAATGGTGGATGAAAACGGTAATTTGACCGCGTTTCTGTCCGATGGCGACATTGTAAACTATGTCGTCAGCAATGTCCGTCTCGCCGAAACGGAAAGCAAGAACTACAGATACCGTTATCCAAAAGAAATCTGCACCAATTATTTCACCATGCTCCTCAAAAACTGTGTTGACAAACCAGCCTACAACGCTGCCACCCATCGCGTTGTCACTGTTTCCGAAGCAGATACCGTACGCAGAACGGCTGAAATCATGCAGAAAAAACACCTGAAACACCTGCCTGTGCTCAGTGAAGATGGCAAGCTTGTCGGTCTCATCACCCGCAACGACATCATCAATGGTCTCTTTAGAGATTACCTCGAAGACCCAGATGCACCTTGCATCGAAGGCTTTGGCTATTGATCACAGCATAAACCGAACAACGCCCTGCGGCGTCCTCAACCAGAGGCACGCGCCGCAGGGCGTTTTTTTCTGCAAAGAGAACGGCTGTCGGTTGCACCGACAGCCGCAGGGGAGGCAATATTTGACAACTCAATAATTTTCGCTGTGTACTTCAAAGAAGCTCTGTGGGTGTGCGCAGGTTGGGCAGACATCTGGCGCATTGGTGCCAACAACGATATGGCCGCAATTACGGCATTCCCACACCTTCACTTCACTCTTAGCAAAAACTTCTGCCATTTCTACATTGTGGAGCAGTGCACGATAACGATCTTCGTGATGTTTTTCGATGGCTGCCACAAGACGGAACTTTTCTGCCAATTCTGGGAAGCCTTCTTCATCGGCAGTCTGCGCGAAGCCTTCATACATATCGGTCCATTCGTAGTTTTCACCTTCAGCAGCGGCGCGCAAATTTTCGGCTGTGTCACCGATGCCATTAAGCTCTTTGAACCAGAGCTTCGCATGTTCCTTTTCGTTTTCTGCAGTCTTCAGGAAAAGGGCTGCGATCTGTTCATAGCCTTCTTTTTTCGCAACAGAAGAAAAGTAGGTGTATTTGTTGCGCGCCTGAGATTCACCAGCAAAAGCTGCTTCAAGGTTCTTTTCCGTTTGGGTGCCAGCATATTTGTTGTGCTTTGGCGCATCTTCTACGAGCTCCAGCTTATCACCGCGGGCATTGCAGATTGGGCAAACAGGTTCTACACCGTCTTCTACTTGAAATTCAGCGCCGCATACTTTGCATTTATATGTTTTCATAATCCTATTCTCCTTTTCATATCAACCATGTGTGTTCAGGGTGTGTCGTCCTCCGCTGCCGCTTGTCGGCACTCTGGACAAATATAGTAAACTTTCAGATCGTAGGACAAAATGTCTTCTCCCAGCTGTGTCCGCAATGGTGCGGTAAGATCCTCAAATGATACGTCCGCCAAACGTCCGCAACGCTGACAAATTAAATGGTCGTGACGTTGGATGCGATCGTAACGATCCCTCGTCCCTGGAAAAGACAGCTTACGAATAAGCCCTTCTTCACAAAGTTTTTTGAGGTTGTTATACACAGTGGCCTGCGAAACAGCAGGAAATTTTTCTCTCAAGGCCGCCAACACCTGTTCAGCGGTCAGATGATCACGAGAATTGTCGACGATCTCGTAAATGGCTTTTTCATACTTGGTCATAGCTACCACCTTATTTTTTAGAACTGTTCTAAATTTATTATAATTATTCTAATTTAATTTGTCAAGCAGACTCCTTCTTTTTTTTCAAAAAAAACAGCAAGCCTTTTTCAGACTTGCTGTATTCGAAACTTATTGTTCCCATCCCGGACCGTCCAGACGAACGATTTCCTCTGGCTGAAGCTTGTCTGCGTCGGTCAGAGGGCGATGCACGCGGCAGGGGTTGCCAAAAGCAACCACGCCGGCTGGGATGTCACGAACAACCACACTGCCAGCACCGATGATGCTGCCGCGGCCAATGGTCACCCCAGGACAAATGGTGCAGTTGGCACCGATCCACACTTCATCTTCAATGACGATTGGCGCAGATACACCGACAGCCTCGCGGGTACGCTGCCGAGCGTCCATGGCGTGTCCAGCACAACTGATGATGGTGCCTGGTGCAATGAACACTGCGTTGCCGATGTGTACGGGCGCCGTATCTAAAATAACGCAATTGTAATTTAAAAACGCAAAGCCATGGAAATGGATGTTAAAGCCATAGTCACATTGGAAATTCGGCTGAATGCCGACAGGCCCTTCCATGGTGCCGAAAAGATCCCGCAAAATTTCCTGCTGGCGTTCGCCGTCGTCAGGGTTGGTACGATTGTATTCCCAGCAAAGGCGGTGCGCCTTGCGCTGACGAGCGCCCAAATCACGGTTTTCACTGACAGCATAGGGCCGCCCGCTGGTCATTACAGTATCGATAAAGGTATCAATGTTCATACAAAACTCCTCTTTATTTCACAAATATCATTATCTTATCATCGCTCAGCGCCGCCTCATAACGCAGCCCCAAAGCATCAAATTGCACCAGCTGCGATAGATCGGCGATCTGCTGCTCGGCCATAAAACGCACCATCTCGCCGCGCGCCATTTTGGCAAAGGTGCCTTTCTGCTTCACACGGCCATCGATGATTTCACCGAAGCGCACCGTGATCATGCGATCGTTTGGGCCGCAATAAGGACGAATGGCGCGAGCGTATTCTTCTGAAGCCAGGTTGAGAATGATGCCATCGCGCGCATCCAACGCATCATACAGACGGCTGCCCCAATAGGCATAGAGATCCCGCGCGCCATCGCAGGAGAGCTTTGCCTGCATTTCCAGGCGATAAGGCATGACCGCATCGAACGGCCGCAACACCCCATACATGCCTGAGAGAATGCGCAGATGCTCCTGGAGGTACGCGAGTGCATCACGGTCCAGCACCGATGCCGCAAGATGCTGGTATTGCAGCCCTTCATAAGCGAGCAGCGCCGGCGTTTGTGCCTTGGCTGGATCAAATACCGCAAGACGGTCCAAATTTTCGGCAGTGAGCTTGTCGCTGCACTGCCACAGTTTCTGCAGCGCTTTGGCATCCATGGCGCGAAGCGTCTCTGCCAAATGCGCCGCATCGGCAGTAAAAATCGGCTGTGACAGTGCCGGCAGGGTGTCGCTGTCGATGGTCATTTTCTTTGCAGGGGAAATAATAATCTTCATGATCGTGGGTTCCTTTGTAAAAGTGCGTGGCCGTTGGCCTTGAGCCAATCGTGCCCAATGTGATAATCGGGAAGAACACGTTCCACCTCTGCCCAAAAACGGGAGGAATGATTCATTTCTTTCAAATGACAGAGTTCATGCACCACCACATAATCGCGCACCGCCTCCGGTGCCAACATCAGCAGCGCATTGAAACTGAGGCGTCCTTTTGAGGAGCAGCTGCCCCAAAGGGTATGCTGGGCGCGGATATGCATCGCCTGCGGCTGCGCCCCGACACGCGGCGCCCAGCGTGTCACTCGCGCAGCAAGGTCTTGCTGTGCCTGCACTTTCAGCGACGCCAGCTCAGCCTGCGTCAGCACATCACCGCCCCAGGCACGCTGTCCGGCTGCCAGCTGAGCGCGCTTTTTTTCGATCCAGTCCCGCTTGCTGTCAACAAAACGGCGCACAGCAGCCTCGCTCATACCTTGCGGAGCGCGCACAGTGATGCCGCCATCAGCAGCAAGCTGGATGCTGATAGAGCGGCGACGGCTATAGATGACACGAAACGCCTGCATCAGTAATTCACCGGCAAATCATTCAGCCAATTCATAAAATCGGTGCGTGTGCCGCTGGTGGCTGCTGCATTGCCCCGCAGATTGTACCCAGCAGTTACATAGGCATCACAGAGTTTGGCAATCTCGTCGCGGCTTGTGCCAGCGCCGCTGTCCTCTGCTTCATAGCAGCACACGGGAATGATCGTTTTCTTCGAAAAATCATAGGCTTCTAAAAAGCTGCACACCGGCATTGGCAGCCCGCCCCACCAGTTCGGATACACGAGAACAATAGTGCTGTAATCATCCATATTGTCCACTTGTGTCGCCAGCGCTGGACGCGCCTGGTCAAGCTGCTCCTGCTTGGCTTGTTCATAGGTGGCATCTTCATCGGACGGATATGGTGTCTCACAAAGGATTTCAAAATAATCGCCGCCCGTTGCTTCAGCCGCTGTCTGCGCCATCAGCTGCGTATCACCCACCACGCCAGCGCTGCTTTTATTGAGCGTCGCCGAAGTGGTCATGTCCACATTCTCTGGCAGGGTGGTGTTGCTCGCCCACGAAAACACCGCCACCAAGGTGCCACCAGTGGCACCAGCATCGGCATCTTCCGCTGGCGCCGAGCTTGTTTCACTGACGCTCGATGCTGGCGCGCTTTCCGTCTGTTCATCCTGACCACAAGCGGCAAGCAGCATCACCAATCCCAACGCCAGCATGCTGAGCACAACCTTTTTCTTCATAATAAGCGTCCCTCCTCCTTCAATCTAAAAAAATCATACCCTATCTTGCTTTTTTTCGCAACGGCCGCTTCCTATGGTGACAAGGTCACAGAACATGCCGCACGCTTCTGCTATCATAAACGTACAAACACAAGGAGGTACAATCACTGATGGAAGTCACTGCTAAAAAACGCCGCAGAGCCCACGTCGACCAGGACCATTGCGTTGCCTGCGGCTGCTGCGTCAAAGTTTGCCCACGCCAGGCCATTCAGGTATGGCGCGGTGTTGTCGCTCAGGTGGACACTGCACGCTGCGTCGGCTGCGGACTCTGCGCCCGCGAATGTCCAGCCTCAGTCATCGATATCAAGGAGGAATGGGTATGACCAAGCATTGGTACGACTATATGTGGATCGTTTCGCTCACCTATCTGGTGCTGGGCTTTTTCAACATTCTCTTCGCCTGGCTCGGACTTTTTTGCTTCTTTATCCCCCTGATCATCGCCACCGCCAAAGGCAGCAAAGCCTACTGCAACCGCTACTGCGGACGCGGACAGCTTTTCAGCCTCATTGGCGGCCGTTTCGGTCTCTCCCGCAAACGGGACGTGCCAGCATGGATGAAAAGCAAAGCCTTCCGCTACGGCTTCCTCATCTTCTTTTTCATCATGTTTTTCCAAATGCTTTGGAACACCGCTCTTGTCTTTGCCGGCACCCACAGTCTCAGTCAGGCTGTGACCCTGCTCTGGACCTTCCGCCTGCCTTGGCACTGGGCTTATCATGGCACGCTTTTCAGCCAAGGTGTGGCTCAATTTGCCTTCGGCTTTTACAGTGTCATGCTCACCTCGACCGTTCTCGGCTTCGCCACCATGGCTGCCTTCAAGCCACGCAGCTGGTGTGTGTACTGCCCAATGGGCACGATGACTCAGCTCATCTGCAAAGCCAAGGCCTCCGGCCATGAAAAAAAGGACCTGCTGCCAGGTCCCCTGCCTCTCCGTTAAAGCTGTTCGGCCAGCGCCTGCAGCGCTGCCTCGTCCATAATCGTCACGCTGCCGCGCGACAACTGCACCATGCCTTCAGACTGAAAATAGCGCAGCATCCGCGTCACCACTTCACGCGCTGTGCCAAGATGATTGGCCAGCACCTCATGGGTCGTTTTCAGCGTCATGCTGCCGTTCAAGGCCGCTTCTTCCAAAAGCAGCGCCGCCAGGCGCTTGTCCATGCTCTGCCACAGAATCTGCTCCAAAAGCCACATCACCTCAGAAAAACGGCGTGCCATAATCTCATTAGTCTCATTGGCCACTGCTGCCGACTGCGCCATCAGCGCGCTGTACACTTCAGCAGGAATCAGCCAAAATGAAGACGGCTGCACCGCCTCGATGGTCACATCAAAGCGGATGCTGTGCAGCACACAGGGCGCCGAAAACAGGCAAAGTTCCCCGGCGAGCAAACGATACAGCGTGATTTCCCTTCCTTCCGGTGACAAACTATACACACGCAGCTGCCCGCTCTCCAACAGCAGAAGACCCGTGCAGTCCCGCCCGCCGACATGCAGCACCGTGCCTGGCGCTACTGTGCGCAGCGTCGCAGCCCCGCGAAGCATTTCCTGCTGGTTGGCAGTCAGCGCCTGCCAAAACGGCAGCCCTTGTTCAATTCCCATAAGCAAACCTCCATTGCGATAATTGACAGCCACGATCATCTTTTATATACTGAAAATAAGAAATGCCTTGTAATGATGAATGAGGGTGAAACATGTGGCACGACCAAAAAAATGCAGAAGGGTATGTCAACTCCCTGATACGAAAGAATTTATTCCAGCAGGCAAAACCGCCTGCGACAACGCCGTCATTTTGACGGTCGATGAATTTGAGGCCATTCGCCTGATCGATCTCCAGGATCTGTCCCAGGAAGAATGCGGCGTCAACATGCAGATTGCCCGCTCAACCGTGCAGGGCATCTACAACGACGCCCGCAAAAAACTGGCCATTGCCCTTGTTGAAGGACGGCCCATCCGTATTGAAGGCGGCGACTACCAAGTCTGCGACGGCAACGGCGGTCACTGTGGCTGCCACGCTTGCCACAAACGCCCATTTCAGCACACACAGGCACCATGTAATGTATCGCCCACGACTTTTGAACAGGAGGAACAACAATGAGCAACAAATTCCGTATCTGCCGTAAATGCGGCAACCTCGTCGGCATGGTCCATGACTCCGGCGTACCACTGATCTGCTGCGGTGAAAAAATGGAAGAACTGACACCAAACACCGTCGAAGCCAGTGGCGAAAAACATCTCCCTGTCGTTACTGTAACCGATGATGTTCTCACTGTCAACGTTGGCAGTGTCGACCATCCAATGATCGATACCCATCTCATCGAATGGATCTTTGTTCAAACTGAACACGGCGGTCAGCGCAAAGCCTTCAAGGCTGGCGATGCCCCACACGCAGAATTCTGCCTCAAAGGCGACAAAGCCATCGCCGTCTACGCTTACTGCAACCTCCACGGCCTGTGGATGACAGAAGTATAAAGGAATCCGTCCTATAAAATGAGCCCTCACTGCAGGGCTCATTTTTTGTCTCCGTTTTCCACAAAAAAACACGGCGCCAAAATGACGTCGTGTTTTTTTATAAAAAATATGGAACGCTTACTTGATTTCGTGCAGCCAGCCTTCTGGTGCTTCGACGGTGCCCATTTGGATACCAGTCAGGGTGTCATAGAGTTTCTTCATGACAGGCCCGATTTCTTCCATGCCGCTTGGGAAGCAGATTTCTTTGCCGTGGTCGTTGATCTTGCCAACTGGGGAAATAACAGCAGCAGTACCGCAAAGACCGCATTCAACGAAATCAGGAACTTCGGAGAAGAGGACTTCGCGATGTTCAACTTCCATGCCGAGGTAATGTTCTGCAATGTAAGTCATGGAACGACGGGTGATGGAAGGCAGGATGGAATCAGACTTAGGGGTAACAATCTTGCCGTCTTTGGTTACAAAGAGGAAGTTTGCGCCGCCGGTTTCTTCAACCTTGGTACGGGTAGCTGGATCGAGGTACATGTTTTCAGCAAAGCCGTCAGCATGTGCTTTCTGACCAGCATAGAGGCTCATTGCATAGTTCAAGCCAGCCTTGATGTTACCAGTGCCGTGTGGAGCCGCACGGTCATAATCAGAAACGGTGATTTCGATTGGCTTGATGCCGCCCTTGAAGTATGGGCCAACAGGCATGCAGATCATGCGGAATTCGAATTCAGGAGCTGGAGCTACACCGATTACAGAGCCGCTGCCATAGATGTATGGGCGGATGTACAGGGTTGCGCCGGAACCATATGGTGGAACATAATCGATGTTGGCTTTAACGAGCTGATCCAAAGCATCGATGAATTTTTCTTCAGAAATGGTAGGAATGACCAAGCGTTCGCAGGAATCATGCAGACGCTGTGCATTCAGGTCTGGACGGAAGGTGACCACGCGGCCATCTTTGGTTCTGTAAGCTTTGAGACCTTCGAAAGCGGACTGAGAATATTGCAGCACACCTGCACATTCAGAGATATGAACGGTTGGATCAGTAATCAAACCGCCTTCATCCCAGGCGCCATCTTTCCATTTAGAAACGTAACGATAATCTGTAGCAGTATACTCGAAACCGAGGCTGCCCCAATCAATATCTTTTGCCATAACGAGCACTCCTTTATGTGTATTACAACAGTTTGTGAATCTATTATACACCCTCAGCCGAAAAGTGCACAAAAAAATTGCTCCAAAGAATAAAGTTTCTTTTTTCTGACAGTTTCAACGCAAAAACAGCGCGTTCCCAATGGAACGCGCTGTGTGTTAATACAGTCCATCATCTTCCCCAGTATCGCGGTTGTGCTTGCTGATAAAAAAGAGCGCAAGCGCACCTGGACCAAGGTGAGAACCTGTAACAGGTTCATGGGGAACCATCCAGAGTTCTTTGGGCGGCTGGCTGTCGCGCAGCATGGCCGCCAAGGTTTCTGCATCCTCCAGACAACCGGCATAGCTGATGCAGACGGTTTGTTCCTGCGATTTGACAACGTTGTCAGCGTAGTAGGCAGCAAGGGCCTTGATGGCTTTTTTGCGGCCGCGCACTTTTTCAAAGGTGACAATGACACCATCATCTGACGCTTTGAGCAGCGGTTTGATATTGAGCGCGCTGCCAATGTAGGCGGAAAAATTGGAGCAGCGACCTGTGCGTCCGAGATACATGAGATCGTCAACGGTGAAAATCTGGTAGGTGTATCGCACGCAATGCTCGATGGCAGCAACGGCTGCATCAAAGTCTTTTCCTTCTGCGCGCGCCTTTGCGCCGATCATCACAGGAATGCCCTCGCCAAATCCAGCACCCTTGGTATTGATGATGGCAATGCGGCATTCTGGAAATTCTTCCATCAATTGCTCACGAGCTGAGGCTGCGCTGTCGTAGGAACCACTGATGCTCTGCGCCATGCAAACATAGATGATATCGCCACCATTTTCCAGCACCGGCCGAAAAGCCTGAACAAAATTGGCTGGCGTAATCTGAGAGGTGGTGACGCGCTTGCCCTCTTTCATTGCGGCATAGTAACGCGCATCGTCAAAGGTTTCTGTATCAAGACAGGTGTGCTCTTCACCATCCAAGTAATAATACAGCGGAACCACCTGGATGTTGTTCGTTTTGCAATAAGGCGTCGGCAGATTGGCCGATGTGTCCGTAAATAGATGATACATACTTGATTTCCCCCTTTTGAGCAGGCGCTAAACGATCAACGCCTCTTCAATAGCGGCAGCAGCCTTATTCATGACACGAAAATCTCCAGCTTTGCTGCTGCCTTTCCAGGATGCAGCGTTGCGCAGTCTGAGTTTAACTTGATCTTTGCTGCCGGCAATGGCTATATCCGCACATTTATTGTCACTGTCATGCCGATCCACCTGAAGGTGCTGCACTTCTCCTAAATCAATCACCGTCTGATCTGGACACACCATCGTTAAGTGTCTGCCTTCCAAGCGCAGCGTGTAGTCTCCCAGCGATTGATGCTGTGTGCGGCGAACGACCACCGAAAAAGCCACCAATGCAGGTACCACGATGACTGCCCACAATAAAATGCGATTGGTCAATAGCCCAGGCAGCAATACGTCGAATATAAGAAACATCAACAGCAGCACACCCACCAATGTCGCCCCACCGGCAATGGTCGTGCGCCACTCACCTTCCGGTGTATTGGCTGTAAACTGAAATTCTTGCATGATTGTTCTCACCTCATCTGCCCCTCTCACAGGCGATAAAATACCACAGAACAGTGTACCATATTTTTTCCCCCTTGCCATCTATCTGCGGCATATTTAATTGGAAATTCTATATTTATTCGCATTTAACATACAAAAAACCATCGCCGAAGCGATGGTTGCACATTCTGATCAAGCGTTGAACACATAACGGTCCAGCCGCGCGAAAGCTTCTTCCACACGGCTGTGCGGCAGCGCCAAGTTCATGCGCAGGTGACAACTGCCATGGAAAGGACGGCCATCCTGCACCGCCACGCCAACATCCCAGCACGCCTGAAGCACATCATCAATGCGCTTGCCGTGAGCAGCACACCAATCGCTGCAATCTACAAAAAGCATATAGGTGCCTTGCGGCTGAGACACTGCCACACCGTCAAAACGTGTGCGGATGGTCTCACAAGCAAACGCCACATTACTGCCCAAGACTTGACGCAGCTCATCCACCCACACTTTTCCTTCCCGACGGTAAGCGCCAATCAACGCATGCATGGACAACACGTTCATGTCGTTATAATGGCAAAGCGACGACTCTTTCACGATGCGATCACGCAGCCAGTCGTTATAAATGATATGATAACTGCCCACCAAGCCAGCAAGATTGAACGTTTTCGATGGTGCATACAAAGCCACCGTGCGCTGACGTGCATCGTCGCTCACCGACTGCGTCGGAATGTGCTGATACCCCGGCAGCGTCAAATCTGACCAGATCTCGTCAGAAACAACAAACACATCATACTTGGCAAACAACGCCATCATCTCTTCCAACTCCCAGCGCTCCCAAACGCGCCCTGTTGGATTGTGCGGTGAACAGAACACCGCTGCATGAATGTGCCCCTGGCGCAGCTTCTGCTCCATATCAGCAAAATCCATACGCCACACGCCGGCCTCATCTTTCACCAATGGCGAATGCACGATTTCGTAGCCATTGTTCTTGAGCGTACCTGTAAAGCCAATATAGGTTGGTGCATGCACCAGCACCTTATCACCACGCGAACAGCACACATTCAACGCACTGACCACACCGCCCAGCACGCCATTTTCATAACCAATCGCTTCTTTGGTCAGCCCTTGCACACCATTGCGGGACGCCTGCCAATCAATGATCGCTTCATAATACGCATCACTTGGCAGAAAATAGCCGAACGCCGGATGCGCCACACGCTGAACAATCGCCTCTGTAATCGTCGG
>JAHZHI010000015.1:0-9045 GCA_019420345.1 Peptococcaceae bacterium | reverse complement strand
CAGCGCCGGAAAATTCATGTCCGCCACCCACATCGGAATCGCATCAAAGCCATTCTTCGGCGCACCAGGCGCCCCTGGCAGCACACCCAAACCATCCACTGCCAATGCATCCCTGCCCTTGCGGTCCATTATCGTCGTAAAATCATACGTCATCACTTGCACATCCTTTCATTCTCATTCCAGATTAGCGCGCCTTGCTCAGCCTGTCAACAAAGAAGAGGCACTGCCAAACGGAACCATCCACGGTTCTGTCTGGCAGCGCCTCTTCGAGGGATACTATTCGGCCGATTCTGGCTCGGGATTCAGCTTCACAACGACGTAGCCGTCAATGATCTGTATCGAATCCTTCGCTGGATAATTCGGCATCGCCGCCACTTGTGAAGAGGCAGCGAGAGATTTTGCTGTTATGCTGGCTTCTGGAAGATTTTCTGAGGAATTTGTCTGATACACTTCACCAGGGTATGCCATGTAATATTTCAAAAATTCGCCATAGCTGTATTTCGCACGCAGCTGTCCGGCATCCAATATGCCCACCAGCCAAATCTCAGAAAGCTCTGGTATATTTTTGGTAAACGCTGGTTCAACAACCGAACTGCCCACAAGCACTAAGGTCATGCCCGGCGTATAGCCTGGCGTTTGTTCAACATCACTGAGCAGACGGTTGGAATACGCTGTTAAGGCATCGCGGCTGACAGACATTTTTAGATAGGCTTTGTTGTCTGCAACCATATAGGAATAGCTCGCAAAAGCCAGGCAGACAATAACCACCCAACTTACAAACACCGTCACCATGCGTCGAACATCGTCCAGCTCGGTCAGGTGCGCTTCCGCATAGCTCACCAAGGCAATTGGCAGCACCAACATGTACACCGTTCCATAAAGCATAAGATCATGCACACTGTCGCCTGCAACCATCACATGAATGAGATCACCCGCCAAAGGATAGCAGACAGCAAGCACCACCGCCAACACTGCATGACTGAAGCTTACACGCTTTCGTGTAATCAGCACAAGAAGCAGCACCACTGCCATAACCAGTGCAACCAAAAGAAGCGGTTTCACAAAGCCAAAGAGCAAGCCGGCACTATTGTTCCAAAAATAGCCGCCATAAGCTTTGTAACATTGAGCGATCAACGCAGGCAGCTGCGAAAAAGAAAGCTGCCCCATTTCAGAGATACCCATATAATCCGTTAATCCACCAGAGGAACGCATGACCCATTTAGCGATTACAATATAGACAACAATTGCAGCGCCCAGCGTCACAACCATCTTCACGCCGCGCAGCAGCAGCTTGCCCAACGGCACATTGCCATCCAGCGTGTCAAAAAGCAGCGTTCCCACCATAAGAACGGCTGCCACAGGAAAATAGCTTTGATAAATGCCCAGCGATAAAACGAGAGCCACCACGCCAAGCGGTACACCCATCCGCGGCATTCTCGCCGCTGCATAAGCCGCAAATGCTGCCAAGCAGAGCCCAAAGAAATAAGCATCCGCCGTAAACATATAAGAAAACGTTGCTGCTACCGTTGGATAGGCCACAAGCAATGTCACCGTCACCAAAATTCCCAAGCGGCCGCGAATACGCAGCAAGTTCACCGTAAAACATGCCGTCACCGCCAAACAAAGAATGCTCAACACGCCGATCAACCAAGGCAAGCTGTAAGACCCATCCCATTGCAGCACCGTGGGTAAAAACCAACGCCCCGATTGGGCACCGTATACACATTGAAACAAATGATAAATGTCATCGTGATTGATCAGATCGTTCGTAAACGCAAACATATGCGCCACAAACCCCATGATCACAGCTGCTACAAACGTCCAGCGAATATATGCAGGCAGCTTTTGCCAACAACGTTTTACCACCATATCTGGCGTAACTGATGCTTTTCCATTCATAAATGTATCCCCTATTTTCTGCATAACCGCTAAAGCATTGCAAACGATACTTGATGTTATGCAAACCAATTTCTTATATAGTAGCATACCACAAGACCCTTTTCGGATAAAATAAGAGAATGCAATACGACACCAATAAATATAGCCCACACCATCTTTTGTCACAGTACATCAACAGCAAATTTTTCCCAATATATTGTCCACGCATCCATTCCGCGCTATAATCAATGACATATTCCCGAGCACACAAGATAAGAAAGGACACCTTATGAAAAAATGGCGATTGTTATGGACCGTGATCAAACGCAGCGCTGCAGATAAGATTGTATATTCTTTTGTAATCAATTTCTTTATCGTCGCTCTGCTCATCACCTTAATCGAACCTGACATTCACAGTTTTAGCGACGGCCTATGGTACACCTTCGTTTCCTGCAGCACCATCGGTTTCGGCGATATCACCGTAACCACCCTCTGGGGCCGCCTGCTGACGGCCTACATCGCCATTGCTGAAATCATGACCGTTGCCGTCATCTCCGGCGTCGTCGTAAGTTACTACCTGGAGGTCATCCACCGCCGCGAGCAAGAAACCGTTACCCTCTTTTTAGACAAATTGGAACACCTCCAAGAACTCAGCCCCGAAGAACTTGCTGCACTTTCACAAAAAATCAAAGAACATAAGTAAGCAAAAGCCCCTCGACCAGAATTGATCGAGGGGCTTTCATGCTACACTATTTTATTCCAATTCAAAGGCACCGGTGTAAAGTTGATAGTAGGTGCCGTGTTCGGCCATGAGTTGGTCATGGTTGCCGCGTTCGATGATGCGGCCGTGGTCAAGGACCATGACAACGTCAGCGTTTTGAATGGTGGAGAGGCGATGGGCGATGACGAAGACGGTGCGTCCTTCCATGAGGGCATCCATGCCGCGCTGCACGAGGGCTTCGGTGCGGGTATCGATGGAGGAGGTGGCTTCGTCAAGGATCATCACCGGCGGATCGCTGACAGCGGCACGAGCGATGGAGAGCAGCTGCCGCTGGCCTTGCGAAAGGCCTGCGCCGTCGCCAGTGAGGACGGTGTCATAGCCTTGCGGCAGCATGCGGATGAAACCATCGGCGTTGGCGAGTTTTGCCGCAGCGATGCATTCTTCGTCGCTGGCTTGCGGGTTGCCATAGCGAATGTTTTCCATAACGGTGTCACTGAACAAATTGACATCCTGGAGCACAATGCCCAAGGAACGCCGCAGATCAAACTTGCGAATTTTTTTGATGTCGATGCCATCGTAGAGGATGGTGCCGTCATCGATGTCATAAAAGCGATTGATCAGGTTGGTGATGGTGGTTTTCCCTGCCCCGGTTGCACCAACAAAAGCCACTTTCTGGCCTGGTTTGGCATAGAGACTGATGTCATGGAGAATCTGTTTCTTTGGCGTGTAGCCAAAGTTGACGTGTTCCATGACCACATCGCCACGCAGGCGACGGTATTCGGTTTTGCCGTCTACGACACGTTTCCACGCCCAAAGTCCGGTGTGTTTGTCACTCTCGGTCAGGGTGCCGTCGGCATTCTCTGTCACATTGACGAGCCCAACATGACCATCGTCGACTTCATCGGCTTCATCCATGAGGGCAAAAATACGAGCAGCACCCGCCAGGGCTGTGATGATGGCATTGAGCTGACTGGAAATCTGGGTCACAGGCATGGTGAAATTGCGTGCAAGCGTCAGGAAGCTGGCGATCATGCCGACGGTCATAACGCCGCTGCCTGTCAGACTGATATTCATCGCACCGCTGATGGCCATGGCTGCGCCAATAAGCGCAACAACAATGTATTGCAGATAACCGAAGCCATTCATGATTGGCATCATGGCCATAGCATGGCCATTTGAAAGATAAGCCGCTTCTTCCCAGGCTTTGTTGCGTTTTTTCATTTCTTCTTTGGCTTTGCTTTCATAGCCAAAAACTTTGACCACTTTTTCACCGTTAATGATTTCTTCCACATAACCATCCAATGCCGCCAATGTGGTCTGCTGCTGCATAAAGTACGGGCCGGATACACCGGTGATGACTTGCGCGATCTTGATGACGCAGAAGATGCCAACGATCATAAGCAGCGACAGCCAAATGCTGATCGTAAGCATGGAGACAAAAACGGTGATCAGCGTAAAGAATGAGCTCACTGCTGCTGTAAAAGTCTGGCTCATCATTTGACGCAATGTGTCCACGTCATTGGTGTACAAACTCATGATGTCACCATACTCGTGCCCATCAAAGTAACGGATTGGCAGTCGCTGCATCTTGGCGAACATGTCATCGCGCATGCGCTCCATGGTGCGCTGGGCCACAAATGCCATGATCCAGCTATAGGCCAAGGTGGCACAAACACCACAGCCAAGCAGCAGACACATGCGAAAAATAGCGTGGAGCAGTCCGCTCATGTCAGGATTGCTTGTGCCAATCAAAGGTGTAATGTAGTTGTCAATAAGGGTCCGCAAAAAGAGCGATGACGCTGCTGAAGCAACAGCACTCACCAAAACGAAAGCCACTACGAGGAGCAAGAGAATTTTATACGTACCGAAATAATTGAGCAGGCGCTTTAACGTGGTTTTATCAAAGGTGCGCAGCGCCGCACGCGATACCATTTGACGACCTGGTCTTGGACTCATTCTTCCAACGCTCCTTTCTGCTGAGATTCGTACACATCGCGATAAATATCGCAGGTTTTTAGCAATTCATCATGGGTGCCAGTGGCATTGACGCGCCCGTCATCCAAGACGACAATCTGATCGGCATGCGCCAGCGAGGATACACGCTGCGCAATAATGATTTTTGTCGTGGTTGGAATGTATTCTTTCAACCCTTGCTGGATCAAAGCATCGGTACGCGTATCCACGGCACTGGTCGAGTCGTCTAAAATAAGAATCTTAGGCTGCTTAAGCAAGGCTCGCGCGATGCAAAGGCGCTGCTTTTGACCGCCAGATACATTAGACCCGCCTTGATCGATGTGCGTATCATAGCCATCAGGCATTTGATCGATGAATTCATCAGCGCATGCAAGATGGCAAACATGACGCAGTTCTTCATCACTGGCATTCTCGTTGCCCCAACGCAGATTGTCCGCGATAGTGCCTGAAAAAAGCTCGTTTTTCTGCAGCACCATCGCCACTTCGCCACGCAGCACATCCAGATCATAGTCGCGTACATCCACACCGCCAACCAGCACACGCCCACCGGTGGCATCATAAAGGCGCGGAATCAACTGCACCAATGAACTTTTTGAAGACCCAGTGGCCCCCAAAATACCTATCGTACTGCCGCTCGGAAAACGTAAGCAGATGTCTGAAAGTACCTCCTTGTCGCTCTCATCACGATAATGGAAATTCACATGCTCAAAACATACCTCACCATCGCGCACCTGCATCACAGGATTTTCAGGGTCCTGAATGGTGCTTTCTTCGCTCAAAATCTCAGAAATGCGACGAATTGGTGCGCTGGAAATCAAGATCATGACAAAAACAATGGACAGCATCATCATGCTCATAAGAATCTGAATGGCATAAGTAAAGAGCGCCGTCAATTCGCCTGTGGTTAAGCCCAGTGCAGCATCGTTGCCACTGGCAATGATGGCCCGTGCACCAAACCAGCTGATGAGCATCATACAGGTATACATGCTGATCTGCATGGCTGGCCCATTCAAAGCAATGATACATTCGGCACGGGTGTAAATCTTACGAATGATGGCGCTTACCGTATTGAACTTATGGATTTCATAGTTTTCCTGATTAAACGATTTCACCACACGAATGCCGCGCACATCTTCCTGCACCACATTGTTGAGCTTGTCATAATTGGTAAAGATCTTACTGAAAAGCGGAAACGCAAAATAAATAATCAGTCCCAACGCCACAGCCAACACGGGCAACACCGCCAGAAAAATCATCGATACTTCGCGGTCAATATTAAACGCAGCAATAACCGCAAAAATCATCATCATTGGCGAACGCACCGCCATACGAATCATCATGTTGTAAGCATTGCGTACATAAGTAATGTCTGTTGTCAGACGTGTAACAATCGAAGATGTTGAAAACTTGTCAATGTTGGCAAATGAAAAGGTCTGTACACGGGCAAACATGTCTTCACGCAAATTCGCCGAAAATCCAGCCGACGCATAAGAACCACGATAAGCAGCAGCCACACCGCTGCTGCACTGAAGCGCTGCAAAGAGGAGCAGTAAGCCGCCAAACAGTGCCACCTGCCGCATATCGCCTGCCTCAATGCCTCGGTCAATGAGAAAACTCATCCAAAACGGAATGACAATCTCAAATACCGACTCAATGCCAGCACAAAAGATCGTTTGGAACGTTGCCTTTTTGTATTCCCGGACACTGCCAAGGATCGTTCTGATCATGAAATATCTTTCCTTCCTTTAATAATCTTAAATCTATACGCGAAAAACGCGAAAAAAGAAAACGACTTCTCGAAAGAAGCCGTTCTCTTTAATTGTCATCTGTAACAGAGTTATTATAGACAATCGACACACACTTGTCAATGTCCACATGAAGGATCTATCGGCTCACCATCTACAAACATCGGCTTTATATCTGGATTATGGCGTGCTGGATCGAAGTAATCTGCCGTCTTAAACAAAAACTGGCATTTTATCCGATCGCCTGCTTTATAGCAAGCACTATCCGGTGGTACATCCACCGTCGCCACCAGCTCCCCGCCCAATTCTTCCAATGTGCGTCTGCTGGCTGCATTGTCCGGATTGCACGTGATCAGACATTCCTCCATGCCCAATTCATAAGCGAAATGCAGCATCAAACGCGACGCCTTGAGCGCATAATGGTGCCCGCGGTGCGGCCGATACACGCGATAACCGATGTTGCCCGAATAGGCAATCTCTGAATGAGTGCCTACCCGCAAATCACAATGGCCCAATTCCTTGCGCAGCTCCGATGCATCGACGATTTTAAAGAAATAGCTTGGCAGACCGCCAACATACGGTGACCCCCAATGATACTGACGAATCAAAAGCTGAATTTCGCCATCCGTTAAATGCGTTGTATCCTGTGCCTGCAATGGATGCAGCAGATTTTTAAAAAAAGCCATGGCATTATCCCCCTGACCGTGGTCGTTATCTGCATTGTACCATACTGCACAGGAATAATCCATGCTCACCGCCCGCCATAACCCTTCCCATCCGCCGAAACAATATTTCATACCGCCTCCCATCTTGTCACAACTCCACCAGCGTGCTATAATATAAGAGTAAATCTATGCTGAAAGGGGTATTGGAAATGTCTAAACACATCAAAACTATCAGCGCACAGAAGCTTCAGAAGACCCTGAAGACTGGCGGCTGCGGCGAATGCCAGACCTCTTGCCAATCTGCCTGCAAAACCAGCTGCACGGTTGGCAACCAAGTATGCAAGCACTAATCCCATCCCGAGACCTGCCTGTGGCGCGGGTCTTTTCTTTTTGTGCAAAAGAGATTGCTCATGAATTTGAGCAATCTTTTTTTATCTAAGGTAAATTTAGTCGCAAAACGACAGCATCTGAACGAGGTTCATCAAGATATTTAATACATGCGTCTCCTTGGTTTTCGGTGTATGCTATGCTATAATATTTATTTGTCACCAAGAATAAAAAAATAAAAATGGAGGTTAAATTTATGGCAGACATCAGCAAACGTGTTCAAACAGCCATCTATCTTATGATGGCCGGCAGCTTTCTTGGTTCTATCAACCAAACCATCATCAGCCCGGCACTGCCAAGCATCATGCGTGATCTTCACATTGATGCAGCCGCTGGTCAATGGCTGACCACCATCTTCCTTTTGGTCAACGGGATCATGATTCCTTGCACCGCTTATCTCATGGCGCGTTTCAAAACCCGCCAACTTTATCTCACAGCAATGACGCTCTTTGGGTTTGGCACCCTGCTAGCAGGGCTTTCACATACCTTCGTGATGCTGCTCATTGCTCGTGTGCTTCAGGCCATGGGCTTTGGTGTGCTGATGCCACTGTTATCCGGTACTGTGCTTATGGTATATCCACCAAACAAACGTGGTAAAGCCATGGGGATGATCGGGCTTGTCTTCAGTATCGCCCCTGCAATCGGGCCTTCCATTGCCGGTTTCATCATTGATGCCTACAATTGGAACGTCGTCTTTCTCGGTCTCGTTCCACTGATCGTGCTCGATATCGTGATTTGTGCATTTGTCATGCCAAACACCGGCGAAACCGAAGTCATTCCACTGGATAAACTTTCTGTTATTATGTCCACCGTCGGTTTTGGCGGTATGCTCTATGGCCTCAGCTCTGTATCCACTTACGGCTGGACCTCCTTACATGTATATGTTCCACTGATTCTCGGCATCATCATCGTTTACCTCTTCGTAAAACGTCAGAGCAAACTGGATGTGCCGCTTCTGCGATTCTCCGCTTTCCAAAGCAAGAACTTCACAGTTGGTTTAATCATCGGGATGGCTATTTATGCTGCTTTGCTCTTTGGTGGTGTGCTGACACCAATCTATCTTCAGGACATCCACGGCTACAGTGTATTCATCGCAGCGATCATCATGCTGCCAGCGGCACTGATTTCCGCAGCCATCAACCCACTTGTTGGATCGCTCTTCGATAAATTGGGCGGGCGCCCAATCATTCTTCTTGGGCTATTCCTTTTGGCCGCAGGCAGTGCGTCCTATCTTCTCTTTACAGAAGAAAGTTCCACCTGGTTCCTCGTTGTCATGTACTCCATTCGTATTCTCGGTATCAACGTCGTTATGATGCCAGTCAACACCTGGAGCATGGCCGATTTCACTGGCGAAATCATCACCCACGCCAACGCCGTATTCAACACGCTGCGCCAGATTGCTGGTTCTGTCGGAACAGCTATTTTTGTTTCTGTTTATACCATTGTTGCGCAGTCATCCACATCCCTTGCCGGGATCCACGCTGCATTTGGCGCTTCTGCGGTGCTCATGTTAGCCACCTTCATCCTGGCCTGGGTTAAGATTCCAAAACGTGAAAAGAAATCCTGGGAAAAATAATTGCCATACCTATAAAAGAAGGCCTCTGAAGCCTTCTTTTTTTATATGGCGAATTGTCAAGTCAAGTGCAACACCTCAGAATGATACAATTCAAACGGT
>JAHZHI010000014.1 GCA_019420345.1 Peptococcaceae bacterium | reverse complement strand
CGTTTGAATTGTATCATTCTGAGGTGTTGCACTTGACTTGACAATTCGCCACCAATAAAAACGCCCAGAATCTTCATCCCCATTGGAGTAATACCACCAAATGGCGGTAGCATCCCTATACCTATCATTAAAACAATCATGACGATGAATTTTAGCAATTTTGACATGTTCTTACTCTTAGCTACTGTTGACATATCATGTCACCTCTTTTTTAGATCGCTTCTAAACGAAAGTTTTAGTGTACACATCACCTTTCTTATTACAAATTTAAAATACCACACATAAGTTTTTCTATGAAGACACATCACGTTTTATTATATTAGATAAATTAAATATTTTTTTAAACTCTCCTTTCTTTACATTCTTATTCTTTTCGTAAATTTGCAAAAAAGCCGCTATCTTACATCATAAAATGCAAGATAGCGGCCATTTATACACTCTTTCTCTTACAGAACCAGAGAAGGTGCGCTGTATACACGGGCAGCCAGTTCCTGATTGAGCAGATAGAGACTCTTTGGATCATCACCAAAAAGCTTGTACTTTTTAATCAGGCTGTCGGCGTTCTTTTCTTCTTCGCCCTGTTCCTTAACGAACCAATCGAGGAACTGCATGGTGCGGAAATCTTTCACACTATAGGCAGCATCGTAAATGTTGTTGATAAGCCCCGTCACATAACGTTCATGGTCTGCAGCAACATTTAAAGGATCGCCAGCATTGCTATAAGCATGAGCTGGTTTATCGATGGCTTCGAAGGTGACGGAAATGTCGTTGTTCTGCAAGTATTGCATGAACAACAATGCGTGATCACGTTCTTCCTGAGCCTGGATGGTGTACCAATTGGCAAAACCATCAAGATCCAAGTCCGTGTAATAATTGGCAATGTCAAGATAGAGATACGCGCTGAAAAATTCTTTGTTGATCTGATCGTTGAGAAGTTCTGCTACTTTTTGATCCATAGATCATCGTCCTTCCATAATTTTTTTATGACACGCAAAAAAGACAGGAGCATGCTCCTGCCTTTTGAGTGGTTTAATTAGCCGAAATATCTTTCGAGCAGGCCCTTGAATGCTTTGCCGTGACGTGCTTCGTCGCGAGCCATTTCATGAACGGTATCATGAACAGCATCCAGGTTCAGAGCCTTAGCACGCTTAGCAAGATCGGTCTTACCAGCGGTAGCACCGTTTTCAGCTTCTACGCGCATTTCAAGGTTCTTCTTGGTGGAGTCGGTAACAACATCGCCAAGGAGTTCAGCAAACTTAGCAGCATGTTCAGCTTCTTCCCATGCAGCCTTTTCCCAATAGAGACCGATTTCTGGATAGCCTTCACGATGAGCAACACGAGCCATAGCGAGGTACATACCAACTTCAGTGCATTCACCATTGAAGTTTGCTTCAAGGTCAGCACGGATATCAGCTGGAACATCAGAAGCAACGCCTACAACGTGTTCTGCTGCCCAAGTCATATCACCGGACTGTTCAACAAACTTTTCTGCTGGAGCACCGCACTGTGGGCATTTTTCTGGTGCTGCTTCGCCTTCATAAACATAACCGCATACACTGCAAACCCATTTTGCCATAATTATCAATCTCCTATTCTCTTAGTAAATGATTTTTAACTAACAATTAAACATCTACAATGTTATTATAACTACTTCTTTGTTTTGGCTCAAGAGCTTTACTCTTGATGGTGTCATTATATGATATATGACCTTACATGTCAAGTTAAAATTATAATAAATTTAGTGTTAAGTTTCATTTTCCCATGCCATTAACACTGCTGGCACATCTGCCAAACGTTGAACCTCGATATCCGGCTGCCAGGGACTCTCGTTAACCACTTTCTGCGCATTATACCAAATCGTGCGCAGTCCCGCCTGCAGCCCGCCACAAATATCTGCGCCAAGGCCATCGCCCAAAATCACAGCATGAGACCGATCGAAGCCCTCAATTTGTGCAAAACAAGCATCAAAAAAATCCAAACTCGGTTTCACCGCACCAAGATCGCTGGAAACAAAGAGATGCTCAAAGTATTCTGCAATGCCTGCACGATCAATGCGTCCATACTGCACACTGGCCATACCATTGGTCACCAAATGCAAATGATAGTGCTGCTGCAGCGTGCGGAGCAGTTCCTGCGCACCAGGCATAAAATGACAAGTCTCCATCAGCATCGCCTCGTATGTGTTCGACAGCGCCTTCGCATCAACCACACAGCCAAGCGCCTCCGCCAACAGCGCGAAACGACGCACGCCAACATCATCTATAGAGATCACGCCCTTCTCTAGCAAGTGCCACTGCTCTACATTGATCTTCTGATAAAGTGCCAGCGTTTCTGCTGCAGGCACAATACCATGCGCCGCCAAAGCCGGCGCAAGCACCTCTGCTTCGGCAGCATAAAAATCCAAAATGGTGTTGTCCAAATCAATAAAGATATGATCGATCATCATAAATGGATCACGTCCTTTGTCCATGTAATAATAAAAAAAGCGCAGGCGGCTGCTATCAAAAAGCCGTCCACGCTTCAAATACTGCATCGTTACAAAATCGGCACCTTATTTTTTCCTGTGCCATCATCCCTAGGAAATAAATGGATGACATCGTTGCGGTCAAGATTAACCAAAATAGACAACGTAATCGGAATGCCAAACAGCCCGATCACCCCAAACAATTTCAAACCAATAAACATCCCTACCAATGTTACCAATGGATGCAAGCCAATCTGCTTGCCCACAATGCGCGGCTCAATAATGTTGCGCACCACCACAATAAAAATGTAAAGTGCCAACATGCCAATAGCCAATCCATTGTTGCCAAGAATTGCGGCAATAATGGCCCATGGAATGAGAATACCACCAGTTCCCAAAATCGGCAGAATATCGAACACTGCTACCAAAAGACCGATGAGAATCGAGTTTGGAATCTTCATAATCGTAAACCCTATCGCCAGCTCGATAAACGTAATCGAAAAAATCAGCGAGTATGATTTAATGTATTTCACCAAAATATGCTTCGCATAAACCATCGTCGTCTGCACAGCGCCGCGGCGAGAAGCTGGAATCAGCTTAAATCCTTGCTGTACCAGAAAATCGAAATCAGCAATCATGAAAAAGGTCGAAATCACCGTAATCAACACACCAATGAAAATAGCAGGCAAAGCAGTGATAGTATCGGTCAGAAGTCCCACCGTTTTCATTGAATACTCCGTGATATAAACACGCATATTCTGCATCATATCATTAAAAATTGCATTGATTTCCTGCGACAAGCTAGGGTCGACCGAATGGGCCACTTCTTGAATATGATCATAGATCATCCACAATGCTGGCGCAATCTTCATTTCAAATAGAGCTGGAATACGCGCAATCAGATCACCAATTTTTTGTGTCATCTGCCAGCCAAAATTGATCAGCAAATAGGCGCAGACAATATAAAATGCCGCACACAGCACAATCGCAAACGGTTTTCTAAGGCGCGGCTCATGGCGGCCAACCAAGCGAATCAATGGATTGAGCAGTAATGTCACCACCAACGCAATCAAAAATGGCATCAACACCGGCAGCAAATATTTGCAGCCCACAAATAAAAGCCCAACGATGATGCAATAAAAAATAACGTTGACAATAAAACGCTCTTTCTTATGATATCCCTCCATTGGGATTCAGTCCTTTCTTTCCTATATAATGGCATGCAACTCCCCTACACACCAATCCATTTTATCATAGCATATCGTCTGGTTAATTTCTATTGATAGCAGGGATTTTTTCAAACGGCGAATTGTCAAGTCAAGTGCAACACCTCAGAATGATACAATTCAAACGGT
>JAHZHI010000013.1 GCA_019420345.1 Peptococcaceae bacterium | reverse complement strand
AAGGCTTAAGACGAGAAAAAGGCCACCTTGCGGTGACCTTTTTCGACAAGCTGAGAGCACGTTGTAAAAGCGTGCTCTTTATTTTTTCTTTTCATACCATGTATGATATAATTTCTTGATAAGGAAGTATTTAGTGGCAGGCGAAAATGGTAGACGCAGGGGTGATTGAATGCGAACAGAACAATTGTATTATTTGTGTGAAACAGCAAGTTTAGGTTCCATCAATGCAGCATCCGAAAAGCTACATTTATCTCAGCAAGGATTAAATGCATCGTTGAAGAGTTTGGAAAAAGATGTGGGCTATACACTGTTTACGACATCACGACAAGGGATTGAATTGACGGTTGAGGGTAAAATGGTTGTTGAAACAGCAGAGAAGGTGCTGGCTCTTTTGGATCAATTGAACACTGATTTAAAGAAAAATGCTTCACAAACAATTACACAAGAGACCCTTTATATTGAAACAGCACCGGTTGTTTCTGGGTATTTATTTCCAGAGGTGTTTCAATCGATTTCAAACAAGTACCCGCATATTGCCATTAAGGTTACTGAAAATAATCCATTGCAAGTTGTTGAAGCGGTTAAAAACATGGAATGCGATTTAGCGGTGGTGGGAATTCAAGATCGATTACTGAAGCGTTTGGGGTATTCGGAAATTGTATCTAGTGAATTGATGTTTGAACCACTGTATGACTATCGACTTACGGTGGCTGTCAGCGAACAACATCCTTTGGCGCGCTATAAATCGCTTTCAGTAAAAACCTTGCTGCAGTATCCGTTGGCGTTGTTGACGTTGTCTGATTTGACGGAGGATTTGAATTATCAGTGGTTGTCACTTTATGGCACGCCAAATGTAAAATTTGTAACATCTTCTCGAGAGATTTATTTTAATACGTTGCGAAGTGGCGCAGCGATTGGTTTTTTCCCGGATTCTTATAATGGGTATTATGATTTAAAAGCGGAAAGAAATTTGCACCTGATTCCAATTAAAGGAGAGGAGGCACGTCATGTGGTGGGATACATGTATCATAAAGAGCATGTTCTTACGCCTGCCATGAAGCTTGTGATTGATGAGTTAAAGTCTTTTTGTTAGAAAAAAGGTCACCCAATAAGGTGACCTTTTATACTATAGTAAACCGATCAGCATCCAGAATGGAACAGCAATCAGCATGATGTATACAATATTGAGAGCGGTTTTGATGGTAAAGAACTGGAGAAACTGTTTGGTGGATACTAAACCAAACGAAAAAGCGAATAGATAGTTCAGGTATTCATAAGGCAGGAAGACTTGATCCAGACCCTGTACAAAGGTGTAGAGCACAGGTACTGGGTTGATGCCAAAATCGCAGGCAATTTGTGCAATTGGTAAACTGAAGGTGGCGATAGCTGCTAGCGGGGTCATTAACAGATTAAGCACGACAGCCAACAGCCAGGTGATAAAGATGAAGATTGGCGTGGACACAGAAGCCATCAGTGGAGTGACAACATTGGCGATCAATTGGCCGACGCCTAGCTCTGAAGAAACTTGACCGATGCTCATACAGGATACCATAAAGACAACAATTGGAAAATTGATTTTGCGAATATCTTTTTCACTGCCAAGGTTGATTCCAGGCAGGTAGAAGCAGATGGTGACCAGAACGGTTACCCAGCCGACATCGATGCCGTGAATACCGCTGGTGATTAAGCCAATCAGGAGAATACCTAATAACACAAGACCCTTTTTCTCTTCTAAGGACATTTTTCCAAAGCTTTTTCTTTTTTCTTCAAAGTATTCTTTTCCCTGGAAAGGAACATCTGGTTTGTAGATTTTAGTGATAATAAAAACCATGAGGAAGCAAAGAGGAAAGAGGATGATATTTTGCAATAGGCATTGCAGCCAACCAATGGATACACCCAAGGATGAATTGACAATAGATGCCGCCATCCCAATCATGGCAGGATTGTAAACAATCATGCTAGGCATATTAGCGGCGCACATTCCAGCCAACATGATTCCAACGCCAGCTCTTGTGCCATCCATTTTTAATGCACGGCACACCCCGTAAACCACAGGAATGAGAAGAATGTAAGTGATACCAGAAAAGAGCAGATTAAAGAGAATGCCAACGATGAGTAAGGCATACAAAAAACCATTGTACGTGTTGGCCAACTTGCCAAGCACAAAATAAGCAGCACGTGTTAACAATCCAATACGTTCTACAATAACCACAATGAGCAACGCGGCCAACACCATCCAAGGTGTGTTTTGAGCCCATGGAGCAAACGCTGTTTCCGCGCTGGTAATACCGCTTAATGTGTAGGCTACAGGAAGTAAAAGTGCAGGAATAAAATTATTGGTTAATTCAAGTGCGAACCATAGAATGACGGCAACGGTAATGGCAAAAAAGATTTTAATGTCCCTATTAAAGTCTTGTGTGGTTGGTAATAATAAAATAATTGCCGGAATAACGATGGTGACCAACCATGCGATTTTCTTTTTTGCTGGTAATTTAGCTGTAGTCATGATTCTTTCTTCCCCCTTTTTATACATGGTTACAAATAAATGAAGGGCTTCTGTGCCGCTTGTATGCACAGAAGCCCTTTTTTATCGTGTTTTATTTTTCGAAAATCTGATAAATAGGTGCGCCTTCGCATTGAGCTGGCATATCAAGATCAAGAAGGGTAGCAACGGTAGGTGCAACATCGACTTCGCGAATCATGCGTTCCGTTTTAACGCCTTTCTTAATGCCAGGACCAGCGGCAAAGAAAATTGGTGAAACGGAGGTATCAAAGTATCCTTCAATAGTAGAAGATGCATCACCGTGGAGATGGTTGAAGCCTTCGTCCAAGAAATAAATAATGTCCCCACATTCTTCGCCGCCCAGACCAATGAGCTTTGCATCTTTATTACGCAGTGCGAATTGAACAATACGTTTGCCATCCATGCGATAGCTGTAGAGGTCGTCAATGATTTGACGTTCAAGATCGTATTTATCTGCTGGGTCAACGCAGCCTTTTGGATTGCGGCCTTTTAAATTGATATAAATATGGTTGCCGCGTGGTGCAACGGCTTTGGTTTTTTCCCAGTCAATGCGGCGTGTATCGTTGCCGTTTTCATCTTTTTGCATGACGGTGTAACCGAGGTCACGCATTACGCCAATGTTCATTGCAAAGGCATCACCCATGAGTGGCAATTCATCTTCTTCGGCACAAAGTAAACCATGGTCACTGGTAACGATGATATCCCAGCCTTTATCAATCAATGGAAGAAATTCGCCAATGTAATTATCGACCTGATTGTACATTTCTTCAATAAAGCCTTGGTAGACTTTTTCGTCGTTCCAGCCATATTTTTCGCGGCTCATTGCACGGCGCCACATGGCATGGCCTAAATGGTCGCAGCTATGATTATGAGTAAAGATCACTTCATAATCGTTTTCTTCAATTAGACCGAGCAATGCTTTAGCCTGCCATTTTTGGAAGTTGTCCCAACCTGGAAGGATGCGACGGCTGATAAGTTCTGGGTAGTCAGCAGCCATTTGTCCAGTGTGAGGAACGTAACCTGCAATGTCAACGGTTTGCTGATAGAGGGATTTTGGTGCCCAGGTTTCGGTTTTGCCATCAGTAGTAATATCCAAGGCATCACCAACGGAGAACGCGAGAGATTTTCCTTCTGGATCAATTTTTACGATGGAGAAGTGGCGGGTGACAGCGATGCGCTGATCATCTTTAATAATATCGGAAACAACTGTTGGATGGAATTCGCCGTCTTTGATGACATCGATTGGTTTTGGATCTTTTTTGTTCTTGTAAACAGCAACTGTATCATATTTGCCATTTGCATTTTTCAAAATCAATGCTGGATATTGAATGAGCCCATGGCTGACAACAACGGTAAATTCTTTGGCGTCTTCAGGTATTTCAATTTTCCAGTTCTTTGGTTTGTGAATTGGGGATTCATAACGAGTGAGTGCGACTTCAAATTCGATCAGTTCCTCACCTTCCATGGTATTAAAAGATGGCCAAGCATCAATGTTCACCCCGCCATTGCATTCACCAGGGGTAGGCATTCTTGGCTCATCTTCGTTCTTGTTCATGGCTTCTTTCATATCGTCCGTGATGATGCAGCCAGCGCCACCATGAAGTTCTTCTTGAGCCATCAATTTTACTTGACTATAGTCTTCTGATGCATAGATGAGATGTTCGCCTTCAGCTGTTCCGTAACCAGCATTTGGGCCAGTTGGAGCCATCCCGCCAACTACATGAAGATTTGGATTGTCGATGACTGGTGGCCAGGAGCATGGCCAGGTCCAAACAAGGGTTTTTTTGCCAGCTTTTGCAGAAACTTCCCAAAGCTGTTCGGCTTTTACTTTCGTAGAATCAAAATTGTTTTCTAATTTTCCAAGTTCATTGCCTAGCGTATTAAAGTAGCAAGTGATGCCGTGCGTCATTGGATAAGCACCAGTAGAGAGCGTGGTCCACATTGGTGGTGTAATCGTAGGAACGCCGCCAAGCATCATCAAATCTTCACGTGCTGCACCTATACTGAGCATTTTTTGAATGTTAGGCAATTTTCCTTCGTCTAAAAAACGTTTGCAAAGTTTTGGGTCCATCCCATCAATGCCTAAAATAATTACTTTTCTGTCGTTCATGATAATCCTCCTCCAGATAAAAATTTATTTTGGAATCTATAATTAGATTACACTGCTTTTTATCTTCCCGCCAGCAGGGGTTTTTTGGATGAAAAAGCATTACTTACAAGAAAAACTTGCAAATAAATTCTGAAAATCAATGGTGTTTTACTAAGAATATGGAAGTAGATGAAGAAAAATGCTGTAAAAAAATACCACCTGTTCAACAGGTGGTACCAGCTTGTTGAAAAAGGTCACCGTAAGGTGGCCTTTTTCTCGTCTTAAGCCTTAACATGCAGTAAAATGTATATGGGGT
>JAHZHI010000012.1 GCA_019420345.1 Peptococcaceae bacterium | reverse complement strand
TTTTTCCGAATAGATGAGAAAACCCTATTTTGGCAAAAATGCCAAAATAGGGTTTTTCTACAGTCTGATGCCTCCATGTTTTTGCATGGAGGCATTTTTTATTCTCGGATAATAATTCTATCGAATTACTTGTGGTGGCTGGAGCTCGTATCCATTAAGTTGTATGGTCATTTTTTCGATGACTTCATCTTCTAATGGTTTATCTGAAAAGTTGGTTTTTACACCAGCAATTCGATCAAGTTCATCAAAACCGTCAATTAATTTTCCGAAGGCTGCGTAGGCTCCATCAAGATGTGGTGCTTTTGCATGCATAATAAAGAATTGACTTCCGGTACTATCTGGATGCATGGCACGAGCCATAGAGATTACACCACGATCATGTTTGAGATCATTGGTAAACCCATTTTGGCGAAATTCACCTTTAATTGTATAACCGGGACCACCAGTACCAGTACCTTGTGGATCTCCGCCTTGAATCATAAAACCTTTGATGACACGATGGAAAATCAAGTTGTTATAGAATCCATTATTGGCCAAAAATAAAAAATTGTTTACAGTATTTGGAGCAACGTCTGGATACAACTCAATTGTCATCGAATTGCCACTTTTCATTTTGATTTCTACCTGAGGATTTGACATTATTCTTTCAACCCTTTCTGGAAAATGGATTTTCTTCACTATTTATGATAACATAAAAGATGTGAAATTCACAGTATAACCTCTAATCGAAGAAAGGAAGATTGGATGCAATTTAAAAAAATGATATGTGCTTGTACAATTGGTGCTGTTCTTGTAGCGTCTACTGTCACCCCAACTGACATAAATGCTGCTAATGGTGCAAATATTATAATAAATGGTAAAACTTATGAATGTGACAGTTCGGCAAGTCCACAAAATATTAATGGTCGTGTATATGTACCATTGCGCGTTGTTAGTGAAGGGTTGGGGCACACTGTTGAATGGGATAACACAACACGCACGGTCCTGATTGATTCAAAGCCGACAGATATTGATAGTACAGCAGCTATTCTTTCATCGTTGCAGATTTATATCAATGGACAACAATTAGAAGTGGATATGTCAACGGGGGTTCCTTATATAACGCCAAGTGGCTATACAATGGTCCCAGTACGTGTTGTAGCAGAAAACCTTGGCGCAAACGTAGATTGGAACAATGCATCAAATACTGTAATCATTTCAACAAGTAATTCCTCGAATAATGGTTCAGTGGCTCCTAATCCTACTCCGGACGTTACTTATCCAAGTGTAACACCGTCTGATCCAGATAATAATACGGGATCTGTAAATGATGATCAGTCAGGTAGTGAAACTCCAGATTCTAATATGCCCCAAAATGCAGAAGAGGTTACGTTGCGTGGAGCAAGTTATTGCACATTGGAACAGATGCAGCGTTATCTCGAAAAAATGGAGGTGACCGTTCAGCAACGAGCTGCGGCAAATGGTAAAACATTTGTTCCATTCCCTGATAATATTGCGTATTATTATTATTCGATTGGACAAAAGTATAATATTCGAGGAGATGTTGCGTTAGCTCAAGCGCTTTTGGAAACAGGATATTTCCAGTATGGCAATGAGGTGCAACCTTGGCAAAATAATTTCTGCGGGTTAGGCGCGGTAGGTCATACTACTACTGAAGAAGAGTATGCTACTTCACTTTTAACGGCGGTTAATCACAGCAAAGCTTATCTTCAGGTGGGAATCCATGGATGGTGTTATGACAGTGTGGCAACTGGCGTTGAAGCTCATATTCAGCACTTATATTCTTATGCAACAACAAATGCCTTGCCATCTGGTTGTGAACTGTTAGATGGTCGCTTTAATCACGGTAATCGTGGTGTTGCTTCTAATTTAACCGATTTAAATGGAAAATGGGCTGTTCCTGGCGATAATTATGGCCAAAATATTTATAATAATATGCTGGTTCCAATGATGAATAGCTGAGAACTTTCGGAGGAGTTCGTGTTATGAATATCAGAAGGGAAGTTCAAAATGCGCTTCAAAGACAGGATTTCGAAAAAATTGTTGCGTGTTTTACAGAAAATGATGCCATGACATCACGATATTTGCAAATGCATGTTTATGGAGTGCCTAGTGATATCGTTCGATGGACAGCAATTGAGTATATTGGAAAATTAGCTGGTTGTTTCGCGTCAGAGAATGATGCGTTGTTTAGAAATATTATTCGTCGGTTTATATGGCAAATGTGTGAAGAAAGCGCAAATGTTCCATGGGCATCATCTGAGGTAGTAGGTAATATCATTGCTAATGTACCGGGAAAACGCTTTGAAGAATTTATTGGTCCATTATTCTACCATTCAGATTTAAATGATATTTGTTATGCGGGATTGTACTGGGTTTTACCAGATTTAATGAAAGATCATGCTGAAAAAGTAGAAGAATATTTACCGAAGACATTTTATTGGTTTGAACAGTTTGATATGGCTGATTTACGTGCATATGCTGCTGTTTACTTTAAACAGTATCCGAACGATAAAATGAAAAAACATTTGCGAGAATGGTCTAATGATCAACGCTATGTAACTTTATATTTGCATGGTTCTGTTAATGAATATTGTGTGGCGGATTTAGCGCAAGATGCCATACGTTAAATTATTGAATAGATCCAACCAAAATGGATGATAGATAGCAATATCCCCCTAATGTAGGAATGTGAAATTACTACATTAAGGGGAAAATTTTTGTTCAGATAAAACTATCTACATATATAAGAACTGCTGCTAGAAATATAGCAATAGAAAAACTTTAAAGAGAGATTACAGGTCCTTTTAGCTTGAGAGATGTGCACGTTTTGCCAGGCGATATTTTCAGTTAAGAATTTTTGCTATCTATTTAATTTGGAGTGGGAGAAAAGCAATCAGGGCTTGTTTTTCTCGAATAAGAAAGATATAATAACTAACGTTAGTAGGAAGTGATCGCGGCTTTTGCTGAGGAAAGTCCGGGCTCCATAGGGCAGAATGCTGGTTAACGGCCAGTGGGGGCGACCCTAAGGAAAGTGCCACAGAAAACAAACCGCCATATTTTGGTAAGGATGAAACGGTGCGGTAAGAGCGCACCAGCAACTGGGTGATCAGTTGGCTTGGTAAACCCCATTCGGAGCAAGACCTAATAAAAACAATAACATTGCCCGTGTTGTTTTGGGTAGGTCGCTAGAGATTTAAGGTAACTTAAATTCAAGATAGATGATCGCTGATACAGAACCCGGCTTATTACCTGCTAATAATTGATAATAGAACTGATGCTTCGGCATCAGTTTTTTTATAAAAAAGTCAATATTGTGTTGATCCTTTTGTTTTTTCATGATTATTAGTTAAATTTTGCTATGGAAATGCCCTCAATAATTTTTTTAATTATTGAGGGCATTTCATTTGATAGATGGTTTAATTGAACATTATTTTTCCTGTTCTTCAGCTACTTTATTGAGAGCAGCCATCAGTGCATCGACATCGATGCCATGTACAACTGCGCCTTGTTCAATATTTTCAAAATGAGCAGCTGCACAGCCAAGGCAACCCATGCCATATTGCATGAAGACAGGCGCAGTACCTGGATATTTTCTAACAGTATCAGAAATAGGCATGTCTTTGGTAATTAACATTATTATATCCTCCTTGAGTTGAATAAGTAGTGATTCTTTGATATAGTATACCAGACAAAGTGAGGATGTAAAACAATTTCTTGCAGATAAATTGGTAGGTGAGAAGATGGAAAAATTTTATGATAGAACTGTTCGTCTACTTGGTGAAGAGGCAGTTGTAAAATTACGTGCATCACATGTGGCGGTATTAGGTGTTGGTGGGGTTGGTTCTTGGGCTTGCGAGGCTTTAGTGCGCACTGGTATTGGCGAGTTGACAATGGTTGATTTTGATCGCATAGAACCAAGTAATCTTAATCGTCAAGTTCATGCTGTACAGGGTACCATTGGACAAATTAAAGTTGAAGCGATGGCAAATCGTCTTTTGTCCATTAATCCAGAACTCATCATTCATTCATACCAAGAAAAAATCACTCAAGATTATATCCCTTCATATCTGAAAGAAAGCGATTTTACAATTGATTGTATTGATGACGTGCGTGCTAAGGTAGAGCTTATACTTTGGCATCGCGTTAATAAAAAAAGAATGATTTCTTCAATGGGAACAGGAAATAAGATTGGTACTTATCCGTTTAAAATTGCTGATATTAGTAAAACAAGTGTTTGTCCATTGGCAAGGGCGGTGAGAAAAAAATTGCGTGAAGTAGGTGTAACGTCTGGTGTA
The DNA here is from genome assembly GCA_019420345.1 of Peptococcaceae bacterium. Classification (GTDB taxonomy): domain Bacteria; phylum Bacillota; class Peptococcia; order Peptococcales; family Peptococcaceae; genus UMGS1590. The sequence goes on along the minus strand of JAHZHI010000012.1, from coordinate 45,363 downwards.
AAAGTTCTTTATTCAGAAGAACCTCCTTATTCTCAACCTCCAATTAATGAAAAACCTGGAACCATTTGTTTTTGTCCCGCAATTGCAGGTCTGGAGTTATCTCGTTATGTAATTTGCGAACTGTTAAGCATGTAGATTTTACGATGTGATTGTTGATTATGTCTGGTCCATTTTTGAAATATATGTTAGAATGAACATAAGAGAGCGTTTTCGTTTTTTAGGAGGATGAACAATGGCAAGTGAACATGTGATTGCAGTCGATGAAAGTAATTTTCAAGAAGTTGTACTGGAGTCAGAAGAACCTGTACTTGTAGACTTCTGGGCTGAATGGTGTGGTCCTTGCAAAATGCTTGGGCCAATTATAGATGAAGTAGCCAATGAAAACGTTGGTAAGGTTAAGTTCTGCAAATTAAACGTAGATCAAGCGCAACGCATTTCAAAGCGTTATGGCGTAATGAGCATTCCAACAGTTATGTTGTTTAAAGATGGAGAAGAAGTTGAGCGTGCCATTGGTTTTCGACCAAAAAATGATATCATTAGAATTATTAATTTATAATTTTCAATAGTAGTTTAAGAGCATCCGGGAATTGGATGCTCTTTTTGAATATTTTTTCTGGAATAATTATCTTCTTTTTTAGGCGGATTTTGACGAGAGGATGATGCTCGTGTTATACTTACAAAGATGAACCAATTTATTTGAAAATGATTATGATAAGGGTGATTTTCATGTTATGTCCAGTGTGTGGTGGGGCAAGCAGAGTGTTGGATACACGGACTAATGATCATGTCAATACTGTTAAGCGTCGCAGAGAGTGTGTAAAATGCGGAAAGCGTTTTACCACTTATGAAAAAATCGAGGATATGCCATTAATTGTACGGAAGAAATCGGGAAGAACTGAACTCTTTGATAAATCTAAAATCTTAAAAGGAATGGCTAAAGCGTGCGAGAAACGGCCAGTTACCATTGATCAGCTTGAAGCAATGGTGGATAATATTGAAAAACAGCTTAAAAATCAGTATTCAGAAGTATCCACGGCTGACATCGGTGAGACAATTCTTCAGCATTTGATAAAAATCGACCAAGTTGCGTATATTCGATTTGCATCAGTTTATAAAGATTTTTCCGATATAGAAAGCTTTTTCAATGAATTAGAAGCATTGAAAAAAACAGTGGAAACAGATGAGTGATCCTTATGTTGATGATGAATGTATTATTTTAAAGAGGATTCCATTTAAAGAATCTGATGCGCGAATTATTTTGTTTGGATACCATTTAGGAAAGGTCCATGCAGTTGCAAAAGGTATTGAGAAGCCAGCAAGCAAGTTATCGTCGTTGCTGAATATTGGAAGTGTAGCTACAGTTAATTTTTATTTAGGAAAATCAGGTTTAACACTTCTTTCAGCAACACAAATTCAGGGGAATTCGCGACGGTTTCAATCTTTTGAAGCTTTACTTACTAGTGTTTATTTATGTGAGTTAGTTGATGAAACGATGGAAGAATCTGCACCGCAAGAAGATGTGTATGATCTTCTATTTTATATGCTAAGAACGATGGATGATGCAAATTTAATTGAAGTAAGATTGTTCTTTGAATGGCGACTCCTTAATTGTTTAGGCTATGCCAGTGAAAGCATAGAAGATTTTTGCTTTTTGTGCCAATCGTTTTGGAAAACCTCTCATTTCTCAATGCTTCAGCAAGCCTTATTTGATGAAATGTGTTCTTTTTTAAATGTCTGCTTGATGACAGCAGGAAAGGCATTTTCGTTTTATTTATCAAAACAAGCACGTGAAGCGTTACGGTCGATTCTAAATGTGGCTTATAAGGAAAATTTGGATATTCAACTTAAGAGTAAGGCAATGTTAGATGAAGCAACAATTCACTTCTATTCTTGACAATAGAGAAGAATCACGTATAATAAACTCATATATGAACGATGATGAAGAAAAAAAGCTACATTACATGTATAGCGAGCCAGTGTTGGTGTAAGATTGGTCTTGTGTGTAGCCTATAAGGCGCTTCGGAGTTCAATCGATTAAGTGGACATAGAATGAATCTATGTCAATCAGGGTGGAACCGCGGGTAATACTCGTCCCTGTCAGTAATGGCAGGGACGGGTTTTTGTATTTTTAAGGAGGATGTTATGCAATTTCAAGAAATGATTTTGTCGCTTAATAAATATTGGAGCGATAACAACTGTGTTATTCTACAACCGTATGATATTGAAAAAGGCGCTGGTACAATGAACCCTGCTACATTCCTTAGAGCATTAGGACCAGAGCCATGGCATGTTGCTTATGTTGAGCCATGTCGCCGTCCGGCCGATGGAAGATACGGTGATAATCCAAATCGCTTGCAGCATTACTATCAATATCAAGTTATTTTAAAGCCGTCTCCGGATAATATTCAAGAGTTGTATTTAAAGAGTCTCGAAATCCTCGGTATAGACTTATTAAAGCATGATGTGCGTTTTGTTGAAGATAACTGGGAATCTCCAACACTTGGTGCTTGGGGGCTCGGCTGGGAAGTTTGGTTAGATGGGATGGAAGTTACACAGTTTACTTATTTTCAACAGTGTGGCGGTATTGATTGTGATCCAGTATGTGGAGAGATTACATATGGATTGGAACGTCTGGCAATGTTTATTCAAAATAAGACGAATGTTTATGATATTGAATGGATTGGTGACGTAAAATATGGAGATGTGTTCCATCATAATGAAGTAGAGTATTCAAAGTATAACTTCGAGTACTCGGACGCAACAATGTTGGTGCAGCTTTTTGACATGTATGAAAAAGAAGCTGAGCATGTTTTGGAATGCGGTGTTGTACAACCGGCATATGATTATGCACTGAAATGTTCGCATGTATTTAATTTGCTGGATGCCCGTGGCGCAATTAGTGTTACAGAACGAACCCATTATATTGCTCGTGTGCGTAATCTTGCTAAAAAATGTGCCGAAAAGTTTGTGGAAGAACGTCGTAAACTTGGTTTTCCACTTTGCAAGTAAAAGGAGGATATTATGGCTGATTATTTGTTAGAGATTGGTCTTGAAGAACTGCCTGCAGCATATATGAATGGTGCTATAAGCGATTTAAAAAAGCATGCGCAGACATTGTTTGACAAAGAGCGTTTAGAATATAATAATGTTGAAACATATGCAACACCTCGTCGACTTGTTTTAATGGTAAATGGTATTGCTGATGTTCAGAAGGATTTATCCGAGGAAGTAAAAGGCCCATCGTTGAAAGTGGCTTATAAGGACGGAAAAATTGCAAAACCGTTAGAAGGCTTTTTGCGTGCAAATGGTTTTAAGGAAGAGGATGTCTACACCAAAGAATTGCCAAACGGGACTTATGTTTTCTGTAAACGTGAAGAAAAAGGACGTTTTACAAAAGAGATCCTGTCGGAAGTGATGGAAAATCTTGTTTTAAATTTAAAGTTCCCGAAAAGTATGCGTTGGGGAAGCTCTGAGTTGCGATATATACGCCCAATTCGATGGATTGTATCTATATACAACAATGGAATAGTTCCTTTCAATATTGGGGTGTTGCAAGCGGGACGTATAACTCGAGGTCATCGCACACTTGGACATGAAATTGTAGAGATTAAAGATGCTTCATCTTATTTTGAAACGATGGAACAAGAATATGTTATTGTTGATCAGAATAAAAGAAAAGAAATGATTCTTGATCAAATTGATAAAATATTTGCAGGGACAGAGGAACATTATCAGGAAGATGACAGTTTACTAAATGAAGTTGTTAATCTTGTTGAATATCCAACAGCGCTTCGCGGAAGCTTTGATAAAAAGTACTTGGAATTACCAGATGAACTGGTGATTACTCCAATGAAAGAGCATCAGCGGTACTTCCCAATATTAAAAAACGATGGCTCCCTCACAAATGGATTTATTACTGTGCGTAATGGGACAGCTGAATATATTGACATTGTTCGGGCAGGAAATGAAAATGTGTTGCGTGCGCGCTTAGCAGATGCGGAGTTCTTTTATCAGGAAGATCTTAAAAAAGGTCTTGAGTCCGGTGAAGAAAAACTTAAGAGTATTGTTTTTCAGGAAAAATTGGGAACAGTTTATGATAAGACTCAGCGATTACAATATATTTCTCGTGCAATTGCAGAAGCTTTGCATAGTGACGAGCAATTAATAGCAGATACGGTGACTGCGGCTCGATGCACAAAAATGGATCTTGTAAGTAATGTTGTTTCTGAATTTCCAGAATTACAGGGGCTTATGGGTGAATATTATTTTGATCATGAGCATCCGGATAAAAAGAATATTGGACAGGCAATTCGAGAACATTATATGCCGCGTTTTGCAAATGATGCACTTCCAGAAACAAAAGAAGGTAGTATTGTTAGCGTTGCTGATAAAATCGATACGATTGTTGGCTGCTATTATGCTGGGATTATTCCAACAGGCTCTCAGGATCCTTATGCTCTTCGACGTCAAGCTTTAGGTTTGGCAAATATCATTATTAATCAAAAGTGGTCATTATCTTTGCAGCGATTAATTTCTATTGCTTGTGAAGCATATAGCACTACAGGACTGCAATTTAATAATTCAGATACGAATGCAACTATCCATAAATTCTTTGAACAGCGTCTATTGAAAATTTTAAAGGATACGGGCATTGCTAATGATATTATTCAGTCTGTTATGAAAGTAGGCTATGATGATTTTTATGATGTGATTTTACGAGCAAAAGCTTTATCAACATATATTGATGGCAATGATAAAGCTATGATTAAGGCGACATTGGATAACAATGGTCGTGCTGCGAACATTACTGCCACAGTTACTGAACTTGTAATTGACCCTAAATTATTTGCTTCGGACGAAGAAAAGGCCCTTTATAATGCTTTATCAGCTTGCGAAGAAGTTGTACCTGGGTTGGTGGAAAATAAGGATTATATAGGTGTAATCAAACAATTTGAAACTCTGAATGATGTTGTGGAAAATTTCTTTGAAAAGATTTTGGTTATGGATGAAGATACTGCTGTTCGTCAGAATCGTCTCGCATTGGTAAAACGTTATAATAACATATTGAGTTCATATTATAAGCTTGATGAAGTGACATACGCATAAAGTGGGTGATGAGATGTTAAGTATGACTGGTTATGCGTCTGTTACAAAAGAACTTAATGATGGTATCTTGCAAATAGACATAAAATCAGTAAATGGCAAATATAGCGATGTTCGTTTAAATGCTTCGGCTTTTGATCATAATTTTCTTGAAAAATTGCGAAAATGTGCAGTTGAGCGTGTTATAAGGGGCCAAGTAACGGTAGACATTTCATTAAAGCATAATCATTATTCCGAAGAAAGCTTTCGCTTGGATACACAGCAATTAAAACAATATATGAAAGATTATCAAGAAGCATTTGGCCATATAAATGAAGATTTTAAACATATAAAGCATTTTCTACAACTTGATCATATAACAAATAAAGATGAGTATATTTTTGATGTAGAAAAAGATGGTGAAAATGTTATTGATGCTTTAAATGATGCATTTGATCACTTCTATGTTTCTAGAAAAGAAGAAGGGGCGCGTCTACAGGTAAACCTACAAGAAAAACTTTCGCAGTTAAAAGCAACACGTGCAAAAATTGCAGAGCGTGTTCCAGAATTAGATCATCTTTATAGGGTAAGGCTGGAGACAAGAATACGAGATTTTGTGTCTGAATTAGATGAAATTGATGATTCCAGAATACTTTCTGAAGTTGCGTTGCATGCTGTGAAGACAACAATAGATGAAGAACTGGTTCGTTTGGCTTCACATTTTGAAAAATTGGATGAATTGCTTGCAAGTGATGAGAAGACAGTTGGTAAAAAAATTGACTTTTACATGCAGGAGATTAATCGTGAATATAATACGATCGCTTCAAAAGTAAATGACATTCAAGTTTCCGAAAAAATTGTTGAAAGTAAAGTCATTATTGACCAAATTCGTGAGCAGGCTCAAAATATAATGTAAGGCGTGTATTATGACATTTTTGAATATTGGTTTTGATAACATGGTTGCTGTAAATAAGATTGTTGCAATTGTTTCCCCTGAAAGCGCTTCGATCAAAAGACTCGTTCAGTTTGCAAAAGAAAATCATCATTTTGTTGATGTTTCTTCGGGGCGAAAGACACGTTCAGTTGTTATCACAAGCGATGATTACATTTTTATGTCTGCAATTCAAACAGATACGCTGGCTGGCCGATTAAATGATGCTGTGTAAAGGAGATGAAATGTCATGCTAACTCATGATAAGAAAGGTATTTTGTTGGTAATGAGTGGCCCATCAGGTGCTGGAAAGGGTACACTGTGCGCTCATTTAAGACAGCAGATTCCTGTAGCTCTTTCGGTATCTGCAACAACTCGTGCACCTCGTAAAGGTGAGCAAGAAGGCGTAAATTATTTTTTTATGACGCAAGAAGCTTTTAAACAAAAAATACAAGAAGATGGATTTATTGAGTGGGCTAGGGTTTATGACAATTATTATGGTACGCCGAGAAAATACGTTGAAGAATTGCTGGACTCAGGACAAGATGTAATGCTGGAAATTGATCCTCAAGGTGCAAAAAGTGTGAAGCTTAGGAACCCAGATGCTGTTTTGGTGTTCATTATGCCTCCTTCATATAAAGAATTAGAACGGCGCATCCGAGGTAGAGGGACGGAAACAGAAGAACAAATTGAAAAACGGTTATCATGTGCTGTTGGAGAAATAAATACGTTAGCTGCGTATGATTATGTTATAATTAACGCAGACATTCAAACAGCAGTGGATAATTTAAAAGCCATTCTCGAGGCCGAACGGTGTAAGGTTTCAAGAAATACGTCAATCCCAACCACATTTATTTTAGAAAAGGATAGTGAGTAAGATGATTCAACCTAGTATTGATGAACTTTTAGAAAAAACGGACAATAAGTATACTCTGGCGGTTGTGGCTGCTAAGCGTGCGCGTGAACTGGTTGATGGTGCCGAACGTTTTACAGATGCCCCAACAAATAAGGCTGTTTCTATTGCGCTTTGTGAAATTGGTGAAGGAAATGTCACCTATCGTTTCAATGATTGATTTGCCATGAATATTGTGATTGGTGTTACAGGAAGTATTGCGGCTTATAAGGCTGTAGATTTAGTTAATCTGTTGCATAAACAAGGTCATTGCGTCCGTGTCGTAATGACAAAGAATGCTGCAAAATTTGTGCAACCGTTGACATTTGAAGCAATTTCCCATGAATCTGTTATCATTGATATGTTTAACGGAGATTGCAGTGCTCTTCAGCATATTAATCTTGCAAAATGGGCAGACGTTTGTATGATTGCACCAGCTGATGCAAATGTAATTGCTAAACTTGCTCATGGCCTCGCAGATGATTTCTTGAGTACATTCGTTTTAGCATTTGATGGTCCAATTCTGGTTGCACCGGCGATGAATACTGTTATGTATCATCAGGAAGTTACTCAGAGCAATATCGCTTTATTGAAGAAATATGGGTATGAAATAGTATTTCCAACGTATGGGAAATTGGCATGTGGAGATATTGGCGATGGAAAATTGGCGGATATCAATACATTGCAGTTTTGTATCGAAAAATCTTTAACATCTCAAACTTTATCTGATTTTCATTTGCTCGTAACAGCAGGTCCAACGATTGGTCCGATTGATCCGGTTAGATTTATCACTAATCATAGTAGTGGAAAAATGGGCTTTTCAATCGCTAGAGAAGCGGCTCTTCGTGGGGCGCAAGTTACCTTAATCGCAGGAGCGGTACAACGTGAAACACCGTTTGGAGTTTCACGTATTGATGTTTCTACTACTGAAGAAATGCTATCCGCTATTGAAGAAATGTTACCAAGTGCCGATGGTTTGGTCATGGCGGCAGCTCCAGCAGATTATACTCCTGAAAAATATTCTCCTGAGAAGATTAAAAAAGTGGGTAATGAATTGTCAATTACTTTTCGAAAGAACCCAGATATACTAAAGTCTCTAAAACTTTTACTCGAAGGAAAAATTGTTGTAGGATTTGCGGCAGAAAGTCATCAGCTTCTTCAAAATGCAGAAAAAAAACTTATTGAAAAAAATTTAGACTTCATTGTTGCAAACAATATTGCTGGAAAAGATACTGCCTTTCAATCAGATTATAATGCAGCAACTATATTGTTTAAGGATGGTCATCAAGAAGTAATTTCAAAACAATTGAAAACGCAACTTGCTGATAAAATTCTCGATGAGATTCAATCTATTCGTCGCAAGAAGGAGGAAGGATAATTGAAACAATTTTTTACATCAGAGTCTGTAACGGAAGGTCATCCGGATAAGATTGCAGACCAAATTTCAGATGCCATTTTAGATGCTATTTTGGAAAAAGATCCAAATGCACGCGTTGCTTGTGAAACATTTGTTACAACTGGCATGGTATTAATTGCAGGTGAAATTTCTACAAAATGCTATGTTGACATGCCGAAAATTGCACGAGGTGTTATTAAAGATATCGGTTATCATGATATGAATCACGGATTTGATTATAAGACGTGTGCAGTTCTTACTTCAATTAGTGAACAATCTGCAGACATTGCAATGGGTGTAGATAAAGCACTTGAAGCAAAAATGGGTGAAATGGATGATTCTGATTTGGAAGCCATTGGTGCTGGTGACCAAGGGATGATGTTTGGTTATGCAAGTGATGAAACGGAATCGTATATGCCACTTCCTGTTTATTATTCTCATGCTTTAACTCGCCGATTGGCTGAAGTTCGTAAAAATGGAGATGTTCCATTTCTGCTGCCTGATGGGAAAAGCCAGTTGACAGTGGAATATGATGATGGTATTCCAACACGAATTGATGCCGTAACAATTTCTACTCAACATACTTCTGAAGTTTCTATAGAAGATGTACGTAAAGCTGTTATGGAAAAAGTTATCAAGCCGGTTCTTCCTTCAGAAATGTTGGATGAAAATACACGTTATTATATTAATCCAACGGGTAGATTTGTTATTGGGGGACCACAAGGCGATACAGGGCTTACTGGCCGAAAAATCATTGTGGATACATATGGTGGAATGGCCCGCCATGGTGGTGGTGCCTTATCAGGAAAAGATGGCACAAAAGTTGACCGTTCGGGTGCATATGCGGCACGATATGTTGCTAAGAATATTGTTGCCGCTGGTTTGGCAAAGCGTTGTGAAGTTCAATTGGCATACACAATTGGTGTTGCTCGCCCAATGTCTATTTTTGTGGAAACTTTTGGCACGGGGATTGTTGATGAAGAACAATTGGCGAATGTGATCAATGAAGTGTTTGATCTTCGACCTGCAGCAATCATTCGTGATTTAGATATGCAAAAGCCAATGTATCGACAGTGTGCGGCATATGGTCATTTTGGCCGCACAGATATTGATTTGCCATGGGAACGATTAGATAAAGTTGAAGCATTAAAAAGAGCTTGTGGTGTAAATTAATGATCAATAAAGCAGATATCTACGGATATCTGCTTTTCATCTATCTGGCGTGAGGTGATGGAATGGAATATTGTCGAGTGATTGTGGATGGTGTTCCGTTTGTTCATGAAGAAGGGTTCACATATCACGTTCCTCCTTTTCTTCAGAAAATGGTAAAAATAGGTTGTATTGTATATATACCATTTGGAAAGGGAAATGGTATAAAAAAAGGAATTGTTATTAGCGAGGAATCTCCAGAAAATCTACAAAATACAGGAAAAATAAAAGATGTTTTAATGTTGCATATGCTCTCAGCTATTGTTGATGACAAAATGATGGAATTATGTCATTTTGTTTCAGATTATTATGCATGTGCAATGATTTATACATTAAAACAAGTTATCCCAAAATATATTATGCATCATACATTTATTGCTTTTGAAAATGATGAGTCTGAGGAGATAATTTTACTCAATTCCAAAAATATTCATTTGGCTGCTGAGGCTTGTAAAGAAGGAAAATGGCGTATTTGTACGCATGAACCATTCAATAATGAACAAAATAAATATTATTATTTAGCCAATAATAATAAATCATTTATCGAGCAATGTATCAATGATTTGAAACGTGCACCAAAACAAAAAGAAGTTTTTCAATTTGTTCTTCAATATAATGGTGTGGAAAATCGAGTAATAAAAGAAAATATTGATCATTGTAGACCGGCTATTCAAGCTTTATTAAAGAAAAAATTTATTATTGAATCGGATCATTTTATTTTAGATAAAGATGATAAATTGAGCTTTTCAGAATTAAAAATGACGGCCTTACAGCAAAGAATTTTTCATGCACTTCAAGATCAAGCAAGAGAAGGAGTTTACCATAAAAGCTTAATCAATGGAGTGACAGGGTCTGGAAAAACACTTATTTATGAAAAGATCATTGATGTCGTTATAGAAAAAAATACTCAAGCTCTCTTTCTTGTGCCGGAAATTGCATTATCACAGCACTTATTTATTCGACTTAATAAGCGATTTGGCGATCGTATTGCATTACTACATAGTCAACTAACAGAACGTGAACGATATGTTATTTGGAAAAAAGTTGCGGCACATGAAATTGATGTTGTTCTTGGTCCTCGAAGTGCGTTGTTTCTTCCATTTGATCGTTTAGGTGTGATCATTATTGATGAAGAACATGAGAGCAGTTACAAACAAAGCGAACCAGATCCGCGATATCATGCAATAAAAGTGGCTGAATATCTTGCGAAAAGAGATAATGCCTTGCTGATTTTAGGAAGTGCGACACCGTCAATTGAAAGCTTGTATGAAGTTGTGAAAAAAAAATGTTCTATTTTTAATTTGCCAGAACGTGTCAACCAAATTGCGTTACCAGAAATACAGTTGGTTGATATGATTGAAGAACGAAAAAAAGGAAATTATTCCATATTAAGTAATGAGTTAAAGCTTGCTATACAAAATACTCTGATTAAAAATGAACAAGTTATTCTTTTGATAAATCGAAAGGGATACTCATCATCTATTGTTTGTCATGAGTGTGGCGAAGTAATTCGTTGTCCAAAATGTGATATTCCATTGACTTATTATCAGTCAAGTAATGAATTAAAATGCAATTACTGTGAATTTCATTTACCCATGATCAAACAATGCCCATCATGTGGAAGTGCTTTTATTGAAAAACATGGAACTGGAACAGAGACTGTTGAACAGGAATGTGCTGAATTATTTCCTAATGCAAAAATTGATCGTCTCGATGCACAATCTATAATGAATTCAACGACAAGGGAACATATTTTAAAACAGTATGAATCACATAATATTGATATTTTGGTAGGAACTCAGTTATTGGCAAAGGGTTTAGATTTTATGAATACAACCTGCATTGGGGTCATACACGCAGATCTGACATTAAATCTTCCTGATTTTCGTAGTGCAGAGCGTTGTTTTCAATTAATGGTTCAAGTCGCAGGAAGAGCAGGAAGAGATAAAAAAACGAGTGCAGTATATATACAAACTTACCAAAAAGATCATTACGCGATGAGGGATGCGAAAAATCAGAATGTGCATCAATTTTTTTTAGACGAGATGGCATTTCGCAAACAATGGCTTTATCCGCCTTTTGTGCGCCTTTGTCGTATTATTGTGATGGATTATGATATTAATGATGTTGAGAAATCAATGTGTTCCATTTATAATTATATCGAACGTTTGCCTATTGCAAAGAAAATTATTGGTCCTTCTTTTGCACCGCTAAGTAAAAAGAATAATCGTTATCGCATGCATTTAATAATTAAGGTGGGTGCAGAAGAGAATATTTGTTCATTTATGAAAAAATTTCGCGGTGATTTGCGATTTTTAAAAATAAAAAATTCAACGAGGGTATTAATTGATATCGACCCAGAAAATATTTTTTAATCTGAAAGGAGAATCTTTATGGCTAGATATAAAGTGGTTATTGCAGGAGATCCCGTACTGCGGCGTATTTCCCATCCTGTTAAAGAGGTGAATGAAAACATTAAAAAATTACTAAACAATATGGCTGAAACCATGTATTATGCAAAGGGGGTTGGATTAGCAGCTCCTCAAGTTGGAATCAGTAAGCGTGTGATTGTTGTTGATGTTGGCGATGGCTTGTTCAAATTGGTGAATCCTGAAATCATTTCGTCTAGTGGTATTCAAGATGGACCAGAAGGTTGTCTAAGTGTGCCGAATGTTGTAGGAAATGTAAAGCGAAGCGAACATATTAAAGTAAAGGCGCTTAACGAAGATGGTGATGAAGTGATGATTGATGCATCGGGATATTTGGCACGTGCTTTTCAACACGAAATAGATCATTTGAATGGAATTATTTTTACTGATAAAGCCACTGAAATTGAAAGGATGTCTAATTGATGAAAATCATTTATATGGGGACACCTGATTTTGCGGTTACAATTCTTGAAAAATTAATGGATGTTGGGCATGATATACAGATGGTTTTTACTCAACCAGATCGTCCGAAGGGGCGGGGAAAAAAGCTTCAAGCACCACCGGTTGCTGAATTTGCTAAAGCACATGATTTAATACTCTATCAGCCAGAGAGTGTGAAGACAACTGAAGTCGAAGAACTTTTTCTAAAAGCAAAACCAGATGTTGTTATTGTGGCAGCTTATGGGAAAATTATTCCGGATAATCTTTTAGTTATTCCAAAATATGGTTTTGTTAATGTTCATGCTTCGATTTTGCCAAAATATCGTGGTGCAGCACCAATACAGTGGGCGTTACGCAATGGTGATAATGAGACAGGTGTTAGCATTATGAAATTGGAATCTGGCTTGGATGAAGGCCCTGTTTTCAATACAGCAACCATTAAGATTGAGATGAATTGGAATAAAAAAGACCTTTTTGATGTATTGGCTGTTTTAGGAGCTTCTACATTGGTTAAAACATTGGATGAAATAGATTCGTTAACTCCAATACCTCAAAATCATCAAGATGCAACCTATGCGCCAATGTTTGGCAAAAAAGATGGGTGTATTGATTTTTCGATGGCAGCAAAGGATATTGTGAATTTAAATCGCTCATTGTTGCCTGATGATAGTATATACACGTTTATTAACAATAAAAGATTAGCCTTTAAGCGTGTATCCTTTTTTGATAATATGGAACAAGGTAACGCGATTCCGGGCACTATTGTTTCAATAGAAAAAAAATCAATTGGCATAGCTACAGGTAAAGGTGTTCTTCTTGTAAGCGAAGTCCAACCTGCTGGTAAAAAGGGAATGCCTATTCAATCCTTTTTAAATGGACATGCTCTAAAAGTTGGGGATATATTTTCTAATGAGAGTTGATGAAAAATGATTTTTGATATTTCTATGATTGTATTAATTCCAGGCATTCTTCTTACGATTTATGCGCAAGGAAAGGTTAGTTCAACATATAAACGTTTTGCACGAGTATATTCTCAGAGCGGCTATACTGGAGCGCAATTTGCAAGAAAAATGTTGAATGATAATGGCCTTTACGATGTGACTGTTACACAGATTGGTGGACATTTAAGCGATCATTACGATCCACGTGCTAAACAGGTAAGATTGTCAAGTGAGGTCTATAATGGTAGTAGCATTGCATCGTTGGGGATTGCAGCTCATGAAGTTGGTCATGCAGTGCAGCATGCAACAAATTACTTTCCTCTGACGATTCGAAATGCAGTTATTCCCGTGACAAATTTTAGCAGTAATTTTGCTATTCCATTGGTTTTACTGGGAATTATTATCAATAGCATGTCTTTGATTCAGCTGGGGATTCTATTGTTTTGCGCGATTGTCTTTTTTCAACTTGTTACACTACCTGTTGAATTTAATGCAAGCAATCGTGCTATTGCAACACTTGGTGCAGATCAGATATTGAACGACAGTGAGCTGGATGGTGCAAAAAAAGTCCTTGGGGCAGCAGCATTAACTTACGTGGCTGCGCTCGTTTCTTCCTTGTTGCAATTATTGCAACTTGTCCTGGTCTTTAATAGAAGTGACGATTGAACGATTAGAAATGGTGGTGTATATTATGGACCAAAGTGCTCGACAGCTTGCCTATCATGTTTTACTTGATATTCAGATGAATGGAGCCTATGCCAACCTTGCGTTGGACAAGGCTCTTTTGCGTTCAAAACTAAATATAAAGGACAAAAGATTGGCAACAGATTTGGTATATGGATGCACAAAAATGCAACTTCATTTAGACCAAATTATTGATACCTACGCAGATTTGAAACGTATTGATAAAAAAACGATCATTTTATTGCGAATGGCTGTGTATCAATTAACTTTTATGGATAAAATTCCAAATCATGCAGCGGTAAATGAAACCGTTGAACTTGCAAAAAAATTAAAGCTGCACTCAGATAAATTTATTAATGGCATATTACGGAACATATTAAGAAATGATAGAGTGATTGTCTGGCCAAATAAACGAAAGCAAAAAAACCAATATCTTTCAAAGTGGTATAGTTTTCCTCAATGGATGATTGATATTTGGGTGAAAGAGTATGGCTTTTCAGATACCGAAAAGCTTTGCGCATATTTTAACGAACCAGCACCAACATGGATTAGGGTTAATACATTAAAAGCTTCAGTTAATGAGGTAGTTGCAGTTTTAAAAGAAATGAAGGTTGAGTTTAAACAACACCAGGTTCTGCAAGAAGCATTGTGTGTCTCTTCTTTACAACCTATTAAGAACTCTGCTTTGTTTGTCGACGGGAAGATTATTGTTCAAGATTTGAGCTCGATGTTACCGGCAGTAATTCTTCAGCCACGAGAAGGCAGTTGCGTTTTGGATATGTGTGCAGCCCCAGGTGGAAAAACAACACAGCTATCTGCTATAATGAAAAACAGCGGAAAGATTATTGCTTGTGATTTACATCCTCATCGTGTCGAATTAATTGAAAAAAATATTAAAAGATTGGGGACGAGCAATATTGAATGCTTTGCTGCAGATGCAGCGAATTTGGAAGAACATTTTGTTGAACATTTTGATTACATTCTTTTGGATGCTCCATGTAGCGGTCTTGGTGTATTAAATCGCCGTGCTGACTTGCGCTGGAAAGTACGCAAAAGTGCTTTAGTGGAGATTGAAGCTACGCAGAAAAAACTTCTTGAATCAGCGGCAAAATACTTAAAGTCCGGTGGAACAATGGTTTACAGCACCTGTACATTGAATAAAAAAGAAAATGAATTGCAGATTGAACATTTTTTAGAAACGCATCCAAATTTTGAACTTGAAACGTTTAATTGCTTAAATAAATTATGTACATCTGGAATGGAAACAATTTATCCGTTCGTAGATTACTCCGATGGATTTTTTATCGCAAAAATCATTAGAAAGGATTAATATTGCTTTGGATATTCGCGCGTTAAATTTTGAAGAATTGAAAAGTTATTTACAATCGATTGGGGAACCGGCTTTTCGTAATAAGCAGCTTTTTTCTTGGCTTCACAATCAACAAATTGAAGAATTTTCTCAGGCTCATAATGTTGGTAAAAAATTACTTTCAGCATTGGAACAAGATGGGTATGTGATTCTAAATCCTGAGTTAAAGCAAAGATTTGTTTCAAAAGATGGGACGGAAAAATACTTGATGGCGCTTGAGGATGGCGCTCTTATTGAATGTGTATTGATGCGGTATCGTGGCGATTATAGTAAGCAACGCAACACATTATGTGTATCTAGTCAAGTAGGCTGTGCAATGGGGTGTGCTTTTTGTGCAACTGGTCATCAAGGTTTTGAGAGAAATCTGTCGGTTGCAGAAATTCTCAGTGAAGTATATACTGCAAATAGAATTCTTAAGGTGAATGAAAAAGGGCAGGAAATTCGCAACATCGTGTTTATGGGAATGGGGGAACCCTTTAATAATTTTAATCAAGTTATGAAATCGATTGATATTCTTTGTCATCCAAACGGAATGAATCTCTCGCCTAGAAGAATAACAATTTCTACTTGCGGGGTTGTACCAAAACTTATTGAATTTGCAGATTTGAATACAGACATTGGACTCGCTATTTCATTACATGCATCTAATAATAAAGATCGTGATGAATTGATGCCTGTGAATAGAGCATACCCATTAGAAGCTTTAATGGAAGCATGCAAATATTATCAAGATGTAACTGGAAAACGCATCAGTTTTGAATATGCTTTGATCGAGAATGTTAATGATCAAAAGTGTAATGTGGAAGAACTAAAAAAATTACTTCATGGTTTGGATTGTCATATCAATGTTATTCCTGTAAATGCTGTTGCACATAATCATTCTTTACGTCGCCCCGATAAAAAACACATTAATATATTTATTGAAGCGTTGCGTGCTAACGGAATTGGCGCAAGCGTTCGACAAGAAAAAGGGGCTGATATAAATGGAGCGTGTGGACAATTAAAGACCAGTTATTATCAATCCAAATGATTAGGGAGTGAGGCCTTGTGATTTATGGAAAGACGCATATTGGTTTAGTGCGTGAAACCAATGAAGACGCGCTTTTTTTCGATGAGAAAAATAAGATTATGATTATCGCTGATGGTATCGGTGGACATGCGCGCGGGGAAGAGGCCAGCAACAAAGCAGTCGAAATTCTGAAAAATTTCTTACTAGATAATCGCAATAAATATTCGAATAAAGAAGAGTTACTGCGTGATGGTTTTGAAGCAGCAAATGAAGCTGTGCATCAAATACAAAATGAACTACCTGAGGGAAAAATATGCGGTACGACTTTAACTTGCGCATTGATAGATCATGGCATATTATATTTTTCTCATGTTGGAGATACTAGAATTTATGTTTCAAGAAATAAAAAAGATATTGAACAAATTACTTATGATCACACTTATCTTTCGGAACTTGCACGCAAAGACTTTAAAACTTTTATCGAAATGCAGGGGACAACTATTTCTCGTGCAAATAATTATTTAACTCGTGCCATTGGTCCGGATTCCTCAGTTGAGCCACAAATTGGTCATTTTCGTTTGCGAACAGGAGATTATATTATTCTCTTAACTGATGGCATTTATCGTTATTTAAGTCCATTGGATCTTTTGCATGTATTAAAAGAAGCAGCAAGCATTGTTCAGTTTGCCAATGTTGTCATGAAGATGGCTTTAGAAAAGGGCGGCAAAGACAATCTTAGTATTATTATTGGACTGTTTTCTGAAGGGAGGGCAAGATCATGAATGAACTTCTAGCCGGACGTTACCAAGTCATTAAAAAGATTGGCAGCGGTGGTATGGCTATTGTTTATCTTGCTAAAGACCTATCATTGGATCGGAATGTTGCGATCAAAGTGCTTCGTGATGAATATACAGAAGATAGTACCTTTCGACGTCATTTTCAAAAGGAAGCCGTTGCTATTGCCAAGCTTTCTCATAATAATATTGTGGGCATATATGACATATTGACAGATGAAGAAACAATGTGTCTTGTTATGGAATATGTTGAAGGAGAAACTTTAAAAGATAAGATAAACAGGGATGGCGCTATTCCTTGGCAGAGAGCAGTAAAGTATGCTATCCAAATTGCGAATGGTCTTTCATATGCACATGCAAACCAGATTATACATAAAGATGTTAAAAGCCAAAACATTTTAATTGATAAATTTGATAATGTTAAAATAACTGATTTTGGCATTTCACAGATGATGAATAATACTACCATTACGCATAATAAAGGCGTTTTGGGATCAGCACATTATTTTTCTCCAGAACAAGCAAGAGGAGAAAAATTATCCTACCAAACAGATATCTACTCCTTTGGTATTGTGCTGTATGAAATGCTTGTAGGCGAACTGCCATTTACCGCGGATAATCCAGTAAGTGTTGCATTAAAGCATATTCAAGAACCGCCAAAATCTGTTCACTCGATTATTCATGATGTGCCAGAAAGCTTAAGTTTTATTGTTTCAAA
Source organism: Peptococcaceae bacterium (assembly GCA_019420345.1). GTDB lineage: Bacteria > Bacillota > Peptococcia > Peptococcales > Peptococcaceae > UMGS1590. Next base: position 27,468 of record JAHZHI010000012.1, on the reverse strand, counting down.
ATGTTTAGAGAAAAAACCAGAAAATCGCTTTGCAAGCATGCAAGCGGTTTCTCGTGCATTGTCTAGCATAACTGCTGATAATCAACCTAAGAATCAGATTAATAGCGGTAAAACAATTAAAACAGCAGCCGTAGCAACTGGTATGGCCACAGCAAAAGCTATGCAAGAAAAGAATGCAGACAATACAGGACATCCAGAGGAAAAAAATTCAGCGAAGAAAAATTTGGATCAGGACAAACAGATCAAGAATTCCAATCATCCTAAGAAAAAAATTGTTCCAATAAAAGCTACAGGTAATAAAAAATCAAATCAGAAGAAAAGAAAAAAGCGAACCAATTTTTGGGTTTTGGCTGTTATTGTCGTGCTGGTTTTGGCAGCAACGCTTTTTGTGGCTCAAAAAATCGCACCGCCGAGTGAACTTACAGTTCCGGATTTTCGTGGAATGACGGTAGAAGCAGCCGAAAACGAAGCTTCGCGTTATGAATTGACGATTACAGAAGTTGGTAGTGAATATAGTGATACTTATAGCGAAGGTGAAATCTGTTCACAATCTCCAGCAGAGGGTTCAAATATTTCAAAAGGTGATGTTGTTTCGGTTGTAGTCAGTAAAGGGCCGCAACAAAGCACCGTTCCGGATGTTCGTGGTCAGACGTTAGACGCTGCAACTAAAACATTAAAAGATGCGGACCTTTCTGTTGGCTCAGTGACGGAATCCTATAGTTCCTCAGTAAAGGCAGGGCAGGTTATTTCTCAAGGAATAGAGCCTGACAGTGAAGTTGAGCGTAACACGGCAGTTAACTTGGAAATTAGTCTTGGTGAAAAGCCTTATGCAGTTGTTCCAGATGTACGCGGAAAATCTTTGGACACGGCAAGTTCCATGCTTTCTGATGCAAAGTTGAATGTAGGGAATATTTCATATCAAGATTCAGATGAAGATGAAGGAACGGTAATCAGTCAAGGATATAATCCTAATGATCATGTCGATGAGTATACTGCGGTTGATTTAGTAGTTAGCTCAGGGAAAAGTTCTCAGAGCAGTGAAACAAAAACAGCAGAAATTTCTGTTACGGCCGATCGCAGTGGTGTCATGCAGATTTTGTTAACAGATGATGAAAATGAAGGTACTGTCGTATTTATGGAATCTGTTGAATCTGGAGATCAAATTTTAAGACGATTTGATTATCACGGTTCAGCAACATTTACTGTCATGATTGACCGTGATGTCATCAAAACAATCAAAGCAGATTAGGTGAAAGAATGATTGGTAGAGTATTAAAAAAGCATGGTGGATTTTATTGTGTTGATGCTGAAAATATTCTATATGAATGTAAATTAAGCGGAAAGCAAAAACATTGGCAACGTGACCGTATTGTTGCCGGAGACTATGTTCAATTTGATGTCGATCATAGTCATCAGGAGCATGGACGCGGATACATTACGTCTATTGTAAAACGTGAAAATTTTATTCCGCGTCCTGGTATTGCCAATATTGATCAAATCATGATTGTGGCGGCAGTTAAAGAGCCAACATATGATTTTTTACTTTTGGATAAACTCATTGCGTTAGCAAGGTACTATGCCATATCACCAATTCTTTGCTTTTCAAAGATGGATTTAGCAAGTTCTGATGATGAAAAAATTATTGAGGCATATTATAAAGAAGCTAAAATAGATTTAATTTTTATCAGTAAAAATTCATCTTTAGAATGTATTCAGCAGCTTTGTCATGAAAAGACAACTGTACTTACTGGAAATTCAGGTGTCGGAAAATCGTCATTAATTAATCGTTTGCTTGAAAAAAAAGTTCAAACTGTTCAGGATATAAGTCAAAAATTAAATCGTGGAAAAAATACAACCCGAACTGCAGAATTCTTTGCTTTTTCTGGTGGCTTTATTGTAGATACACCTGGCTTTAGTGCTTTAGATTTTCCAGCTGAAGTAAGTAAATTTGACTTAAGGATGTTGTATCCGGAATATGTTGAATCGGGAATCTATTGCAGATTTAATAACTGTGTTCACATTAATGAGCCTGATTGCGAAGTAAAAGAAAGAGTTTTGGAAGATATTTTTTCAAAGGATCGTTATCTAAATTACAAGAAACTTTATCATGAATTAGAAGAAAGAGAAAAATTGAGGAAATAACATGAATAATATCATCTTTTCACCGTCACTATTATCAGCAGATTTTTCTAAAATAGCAGAAGAACTTGAAGATATTCGAAAAACAGGTACGGAATGGATTCATCTTGATGTAATGGATGGCTTTTTTGTGCCAAATATTACTTTTGGCCCTCCTGTAATAAAAGCAATGCGAGCGCATAGTGATCTGTTTTTTGATACTCATTTAATGATTCAAGAACCTATTCGATATATTAAAGAATTTGCAGCGGCGGGAGCAGACATGATTACGTTTCACTTGGAAGCAGCAAAAAATGTGGCAGATACTATTGAAGCTATAAAGTTAGAGAAATGTAAGGTTGGTCTTGCTCTTAATCCAGCGACTTCTTTAGATGGTATTGAAGCATATCTTGATCATATAGATATGATACTTTTAATGAGTGTAAATCCAGGATTTGGCGGACAAAGTTTTATTGACATTACAGATAAAATTCAAAAATTATCTGACTTAAGAAATGTATCCAATCGGAATTTTCTCATTCAAGTTGATGGAGGCATAAATACAACAACTATTTCAAAAGTAGTGCAAAGTGGGGCTGATGTAATTGTTGCAGGTAGTGCCATTTTTGGGAAAAAAGATAGAAAAAAAGCAATAGAGGATTTAGAAAAAGCAATAAATGGGAGTGCTGAGTGAATGATAATTTCTATTGATGCAATGGGTGGCGATAATGCGCCAAAAGAAATCGTGGCTGGTGCCTGTGATGCATTAAAACAAATTCCTGCTATTGAAAAAATAATCCTTGTTGGTGATAGTGAAAAAATTGGAGGCCTTGTCGAGGAGTCTGTAAAAGATAAAATTGAGATCATACATGCAACTGAAGTTATTGGTATGGAAGAGCATCCAGCACAAGCTTATCGACAGAAGAAAAATGCTTCTATTTGTGTTGCTTCACGTTTAGTGAAAGAAGGCAAAGCCGATGCAGTTGTATCAGCTGGGAGTACAGGTGCGCAGCTAGTAACAGGGTTGTTTGAGATTGGAAGACTGCGTGGTATAAAACGCCCAGCTATTGCGGCAACAGTGCCTACTTTGACTGGAATAAAAGTTTTAGTAGATGCTGGCGCAAATACAGAAGTTAATGTAAAAAATATTGAACAATTTGCATTAATGGGATATTATTTTGCAAAAGCGTTAAAGCCTGAGAAAAAAGATATTCAAGTTGCGTTGGTTAATAATGGAACGGAAGAAACGAAGGGAAATACCCTTACACAGGCGGCTTATCAAGTGTTAAAAAATAATCCGCATATTCCGTTTTATGGAAATATAGAAGGTAATAGTGTCTTAACGTCATCTGTTGATGTTCTGGTTTGTGATGGCTTTACAGGAAATATTGTTTTGAAAACCTGTGAGGGCGCTGCAAAGGGCTTATTTAAAGCGTTGAAGGACATGATTAATACTTCTGTAAGATTTAAAATTGGCGCTTTGCTTCTCAAGCCGGGATTAAAAGAAATTATGAAAAAATATAATTCCAAAGCCGTAGGTGGTTCTCCGCTATTAGGATTAAATGGTATAAGTATTGTTTGTCATGGCAATAGTGATCGTGAAGCCTTTACAAATGGTATTAAGCTTGCTGTGCAATGTATTGATAACCACTTGGTAGATCAGATTAAGCAAAGCATTATGGAGGAGTAATTATGGTATTAGATGAGGTAAAAAAAATTGTTGCAGCACAAATGGAAATGCCTCCAGAGGACATTTCTAGTTCAACATCTTTTTATGATGTTGAAGCAGATTCGTTAGATGTTGTTGAGGTTATTATGGCACTTGAAAGTAAGTTTGATATTATTCTTCCTGATGAGGCGGTTGAAACCTTCAAAACTGTTGGTGATTTGGCGAAATATATCGATCATCAACTAAGATGATTTGTAATCAGACAGCATTTATGGTATGATATATTTTGTTGGAAAGAGTGGGAAATCCCACTCTTTCGTGTTTATTTGTAAGGTGGTGAAGATATGAATAGTGTTGAAAAATATATTTTCGAACAGTATCATCATTTGATTGAAAACTTAGGGTATAGTTTTTATCATGTAGAGTTTCAAAAAAGTCATAAGGATGTGTATTTGAGATTATTCATCGAGCCTTTGAATAATACACAGATAATGGATATTGACGCTTGCGAAGTTGTTAGTAGGGCATGTAGTGATGCATTTGATCAAGATCCAAAATTCCCAATTGACGATGCGTATATATTAGAAGTATCTTCTCCCGGAATAGAGAGAACATTATACATTCCAGAACACTTTAAACGTTATGTTGGAGAAACGGTGCGTCTGGGGCTCTATAAAAGTCTGAACAAAAAGAAAGAGTTTATTTCAGTTTTAAAACAGGCAGATGACTCCGGTATTCAGATCGAAGATAACGGGGTTATTATTAATCTTGACTACAAAGATATTTCAAAGGCGCAGCTATACTGTGACTTTTAATTGAGGTGTAAAATGAATAAAGAGTTTGTTTTAGCATTAAAGCAACTGGAAAAAGAAAAAGGAATTGACGCTTCGATTATTATGGAAGCAATCGAGGCTGCCTTGATTTCAGCATATAAAAAGAACTATGGTTCTTTAATGAATGTAACAGTTCGAATGGATCAAGAAAACGGAGAAATTGAAGTGTTTGCGACAAAAGAAGTTGTTGATGATGTCCATTCACCGCAAACGGAGATTTCTCTGGATGAAGCAAAAGCGATAAAGCGTGATGTTGAACTTGGTGATTTGGTTGATGTTCCAGAATTTCCAAAGAACTTTGGCCGTATTGCGGCGCAAACTGCTAAACAGGTTGTTGTTCAACGTATTCGAGAGGCGGAGCGTGGAATTATCTATGATGAATTCACTAATAAAGAATCTGAAATTATTAGTGGTGTAATTGATCGTATAGAATCTGGTTCATGTTATATTAAGCTTAATAAAGCTGAGGCGGTGCTGACTCCATCAGAACAAATACCAAACGAACAATATTTTGTTAATAAACGAATTAAGGCATGTATTCTTGAAGTAAAAAAAGCGCAAAAAGGGCCTCAGATTATAATATCACGCACAAATCCAAAACTTTTGGTTCGATTATTTGAACTAGAGGTACCAGAAATAAAAGATGGTTATGTTGTTATCAAATCTGTTGCTCGTGAAGCAGGAATGAGATCAAAGATTGCTGTTCAATCCTTAAATGACGATATTGATGCCGTTGGTGCTTGTGTTGGACCAAATGGTGTGCGAGTAAAATCAATTGTGGATGAATTGTGCGGGGAAAAGATTGATATTATTAATTGGGATGAATCGCCAGATATTTATATAGCAGAGGCGCTTAGCCCGTCTTTGGTTATTGATGTCATCGTTGATGAAGAAAATAAGAAAGCTGTTGTTATAGTGCCTGACAATCAGCTATCTCTTGCAATAGGCAAAGAAGGACAAAATGCTCGTCTTGCAGCTAAATTAACCAATTGGAAGATAGATATTAAAGACCAATCTCAGGCTGATGAACAAGGCATTGAATATAATTATATCTTCTGTGATGAAGACGATTGCAAAGGTGATATCAATGCCTAAAAAGTCTGTTTTAAGATCTTGCGCAATATGTCGAGAAAAAAAAGAAAAAAAAGATTTGCTTAGAATTGTTCGCCGTCCAACAGGAGAGGTAGAAATTGATCCGTCAGGTAAAAAATCAGGGCGTGGTGCATACATTTGTTTAAACGAATCCTGCATAAGCAATGCGGAAAAAAGCAAGCGTTTGAATGGTGCTTTAAAAGCTGATGTCCCGGATTCAATTTACCAACAGGTGAGAGAATATGTCATCAATAAGTAATAGCACACAAAAAATTTATACTTATCTTGGGTTCGCCGCACGATCAAGAAAAGCTAAAGCGGGAGAACAATCGGCGCTAGCACATCTGAAAAAGAATGATGTTTTTTTGTTAATTATTGCCGAAAATGCACAACCTAAATCTATAGACAGATGGCAAAGACGTGCAGAACAGTATCATGTGCCATATATCATGTTTGGTTCACAAGAACAATTAGGAAAAGCAATTGGCTCTTCTTATAAAACCATCATTGCTTTGACAGATAAGAAGCTTTCCGAAGCAATCATTTTATGCAATGGAGGTGCTCTATGGGAAAAATCAGAATCTACGAATTAGCTAAAGAACTGCATCAAGACTCAAAAACAATTATTAATCAGTTAAACAAATTAAATGTTGAAGTTAGTAATCATATGAGTACAATTAATCAAGCTGATGCAGAAAAAATTAGAACGTATTTTGGAAATATGAATCATAAGCAGAATGAAGATAATCGAAAGCAAAAAAGTGATCAAATTTTAGAACAAGCCTCAAAAACAGAAACTTCTCAAGAACAAAAAAAAGAACTTAAAAAGAAGAATACTCGTGATCATGGAAAAAATAACGAGGAAAAAACACATAGTCACAAGAATGAAGGCTTCCAAAAGGATAGTCAACGTCAAAATGCTTCTGTTAAAAAACAAAAAAATGAGGTAACTCATCATAATACGGCTGCATCTCAATCTGATCAAAATAAAGTGCAAAATCGCCGTAATAAACAAAAACAACAAAAAAATAAAGACTTTTACGCAAATCATGAGGAAGAGTTTAATAATTCATCCTCAAAAAAATCAAGAAATGATAGAGATAACCGCAATCATTTTGGCAAAAATAAAGGGAAAAATAAGAAAAACAAAAAATCGCAAGCTCATCAAAAAGAAGTTCATGATTTCGCAGAAGTTCAACATCATGTTGTTGTAGAACATACAATTACTGTTCAAGAGTTGGCGCGACAATTAGGAAAGAAAGCTTCAGAAATAATCATGAAATTGATGTCTCTTGGTGTCATGGCTACGATGAATCAGGAACTGGATTTTGAAACGGCTTCTATTATTGCAGAAGAATACGGAGCAAGTATTGAACTGAAAGCTACGATGGAAGAGAATCTTTTGAGTGAAAATGAAGAAGAAGATCGCCCAGAAGATCTTGTAACGCGTCCACCTGTTGTCACTATCATGGGGCATGTTGACCATGGGAAAACGTCTTTACTTGACCAAATTAGAAATTCTAATGTGATATCCACAGAAGCTGGCGGAATTACGCAACATATTGGGGCATACCAAGTATCTATTAACGGACAAAAGATTACATTTCTAGATACACCAGGGCATGAAGCATTTACTGCTATGCGAGCACGTGGCGCTCAAATTACAGATATTGCTGTTTTGGTAGTTGCTGCAGATGATGGGGTAATGCCACAGACAATTGAAGCTATTGATCATGCAAAAGCTGCAGGTGTTCCTATAATTGTTGCGATTAATAAGATTGACAAACCTGATGCTAATCCAGAAACTGTTAAAACTGAGTTGACTCAGTATGGTTTGGTTGCAGAAGATTGGGGCGGTGATACTATTATGGTTCCTGTTTCTGCAAAGAAAAATATTGGTATTAGTGATCTCTTGGAAATGATCCTCTTAGTTGCTGAGATGGAAGATTTAAAGGCTAATCCGAAACGTAGTGCACGAGGGAAGGTTGTTGAATCTAAGCTTGATAAAAACCGCGGTTCTACTGCAACGTTACTTGTTCAGAATGGTACACTTCATAATGGGGACTTTTTAATTGTTGGAACGACACAAGGTCGTATCCGTGCAATGTTTGATTACCACGGTCAACCAATTGATTCTGCAGGTCCATCAGTTCCAACGGAAATATTGGGGTTAAATGATGTGCCGGAAGCTGGAGATGACTTTATTGTTGTTGCTAATGAACGTCTTGCAAAACAAGTTGCTGAACAGCGTTCTCAAGAAAAACACATGCAAGAGATTTCTCGCGGTTCAAAAGTATCACTCGAAGATTTGTTCAGTCAAATTCAGCAAGGTGATGTGCAAGAACTTAACATCGTATTAAAGGCTGACACACAAGGTTCGATTGAAGCTATTAAGCAGTCCTTGGAAAAATTAAGTACAGACGAAGTTCGCGTTAATATCATCCGAACGGCTGTTGGTGGTATTCGCGAAACTGATGTGAGCCTTGCTGCTGCGTCGAATGCGATCATTATCGGTTTTAATGTTCGTCCAGATAGTAATGCTAAGAAGCTTTCTGAGAAAGAACAAGTTGATGTAAAAACATATAGCATTATTTATGAAGCCATTGATGATGTGAAAGCTGCTATGAGTGGTCTTCTTGCGCCTGATATTAAAGAAAGTGAACAAGGGCAGGCTGAAGTGCGTTCTGTTATTAAGGTGCCAAAAGTCGGAAATATTGCAGGATGTTATGTTACAGATGGCAAGATCACCCGACATAGTAAGATTCGCGTTTTGCGTGATGGTATTGTTGTTTATGAAGGTGAGATTGCATCTTTAAAACGTTTCAAGGATGATGTACGAGAAGTTGCCAGCGGCTATGAATGTGGTATCAGCCTTGAAAAGTACAATGACTTCAAGGAAGGGGATATTTTGGAAGCCTATATTCTTGAAGAAATTAAACGAGAATTATAAGAGGGTGTATCATGGCAAATAGAAATTACCGTCTAGCTGGAGAGATCAAACGTGATTTAACAGACATTTTTGCCCATCAAATTCGTGATCCACATATTGATTCAATGGTTAGCGTAACAGATGTTGAGGTGTCAAACGATCTTAGTTATGCGCGTATTTATGTCAGTAAACTTGGTACCGAAAAAGAAAGAGAAGAAATGTTGGCGGCTTTAAATAAGGCCAATGGATATATTCGTTCAGCTTTAAGCCAACGCTTAAAAATACGTAAGGTTCCGGAATTGCGCTTTAGTTTGGATAATTCTCTTGAATATGGCGCTAAGATTGAAAAAATTCTTGGTGAATTGGGAGATTAAACCATGCATAGAATCTTACAATTTCTAAAAGAACACAATGCATCAAATATCGCTATTTTTTCTCATATTCGTGGTGATGGCGATTGTTTGGGCGCTCAAACAGGCCTTGCAGAAATATTACTTTCTGCAGGGCTTCATGTTGTGCTTTACAATCAAGGAGATATATCAACAAATTTTTCGTTTTTGCCACATTATAGCGAAATTCATCCTGCGACGGCAGATTCTGTCGTACCAGATATATGTATTGCGGTGGATTGTGCAACTCTTGAACGTATTGGCGAATTGCCTAAGGCTTTCTTATCAAGATCATGGATTAATATAGATCATCACATTAGTAATAGCATGTTTGGCATTCTTAATTTTGTTGATGGCGAGGCATCGTCTACATGTGAAATTATTGCACGCATGACAATTGATAACGATTTACAGATAGCGCCATTGGCTGCAACAGCATTGTTTAGCGGTATAAGTACAGATACGGGTTCCTTTCTTTATCCAAGTGCAAAAGCTCAAACTTTTTACATTGCTGCAAAGTTGCTGGAGTGTGGCGCAAACAAAAATCTTGTTCAGGAGAATATTTTTGAGAATACTAGTAAGAAGAAGGTTCTCGTACTTCAATATCTTTATGAGAATATACAGTACCTCAAGAATGATTCGATTGCTTATTGTATTTTTTCAGAAAAGACTATGCAGGACTTAAAAATATCTGTATTAGATTTAGAAGGTGTTGTTTCCCTGATCAAGGAAATTCAAGGCGTAGAAGTTGCTGTTTTATTTACGGAACTTGAAAATCATGCTTGTAAAATAAGCCTAAGATCTAGAGAATGGTTTGACTGTAATTCTTGTTGCAACAAATTTGGCGGAGGCGGACATGTTCGTGCCTCTGGTGCAACGATAAATCTACCATTAAGTTCAGCAGTTTCTGCGGTGTTGGAAGAAATTATTTCCGAATGGGAGGAGACACAACATGCCAAGTAGTGGCATTCTGCTTATTGACAAACCTACAGACATGACATCGCACGATTTGGTAAATATTGCTCGTAAAATATTTAAAACAAAGAAAATTGGTCACAATGGGACACTTGATCCAGATGCAACTGGTGTAATGGTTTTATGTATTGGGCAGGCAACACGACTCAATGAATATTTATCTGCTGATGATAAACGCTATCGTGCAACACTTATTTTTGGTAATGAAACCGATACGCAGGACATTTCTGGTAAAGTGACAGCGACATGTTCATTACCCGAATTAACAGATGTAGAGTTTTGTGATATTTTATCAGGATTCATCGGATCTCAAGAGCAAACGCCGCCGTTATATTCGGCAATTAAGAAGAACGGAAAACCGCTTTATCGATATGCTAGGGAAGGAGATGTTATCCCGGATATACCCAAAAGAACCATTGAGGTTTTTAGTATTCAGTGTATTTCCTTTGATAATAGTAAAGCGGTTATTGACATACATTGTAGTAAAGGCACATATATTCGAGCTCTTTGTCAGGACATTGCCCGTGCATGTGGAAGTTGTGGATGTATGTCAGAACTTCGCCGTACTGCTGCAGGAGAGTTTTCTTTAGAGCAGTGTATCGAGATTGATACACTACGCCAATCTGCGGACCCGTATACGCTCTTAATACCAATGAGTACAGCATTATCTTTTCCAAAGATTTATATAGAGACAGATGCATTACGTACCGATTTAATGAATGGAAAGCGATTAAAGTTATCTCAATGCTATGTTGACACACTAGATGCCAACAGTGAATGGTTTCAAGCTGTCTATCATGATGACCTTCTTTCTGTTGGAAAAATAGAAGATGACTGTTTCGTACCTAAAAAGGTATTTTGTGGATAAGGGAGGGATACCATTGATTATACATAATAAACTAGAAGATCTTCCTAAAATAAAACGTGTTGTTGTTTTAGGGAATTTTGATGGAATACATCTTGGTCATCAAAACCTTATCCTTCAAGGAAAAAAGTTAGCCAATGAAAAAAATGCAAGATTGACGATCCTAACATTTTACCCGCAATGGCAAGCTTTACATAAACCTGATTTTAAATATTTACTATCACAAAATGAAAAAATCGATTTCATGGAAAAATTAAAGGTGGATGAAATAATCAGCATACCATGTGATGAAAAATTTGCTAGCATGGAGCCAGCATCATTTATTCAAGATGTTCTTCTTGACAAACTGAATATTTGTGGTGTTGTTGTTGGCTTTAACTTTTCTTTTGGCCGTGAAGCCAAAGGGACGCCAGATTTTTTACATGAAGTCTTAGATCCTCTTCAGATTACGGTGCATATTGAGCCTCCGTTTGAATACGGAGATACAATAGTGTCGAGTTCTTTGATTCGGCGTCAGATTCGGGCGGGAAATATGATACTGGTTAAAGAATTATTAGGCTATCCGTATCATCTTTGTGGGGAAGTCGTTCACGGCGCTCAAAATGGACGTGCTATGAACTTTCCAACCGCGAATATCGATTTTAATGAATCATTAATTTTACCTTCGCTTGGTGTTTACGCAGCTCGTGCATGGCTTGTAGATGAACCTGAAAATAAATATGAAGGAGTTTTGAATATCGGCACGCGTCCAACTGTTGATGATTCGCCTAAAATTACTGTTGAAATTCATATGTTGGACTTTGATCGTGACATTTACGGTGAACGCTTATGTATTGAAATCTATCATTTTTTGCGTCATATCTCAAAATTCAGGGATTTGGATGAATTAAAAACAACAATTTCCATGGATGTTGTAAATGCAAAAAAATTTTTTTCAACAGAGGTTTAAGGCTTGCTATATTCAAGCTTTGATTGTATAATATTTATGTTATGGTCCATTGCTCAGTGATACGTTGACTCCGACGTTCACCTAGCAATTGGATAATTATAAATTTTAGGAGGAAAATAATATGGCAATTGATGCAGCTAAGAAAGCAGAAATTATCGAACAGTACAAATTACATGATGGTGATACTGGGTCCCCAGAAGTGCAGATTGCTCTTTTGAGCTATAGAATCCAGTATTTAACCGAACACTTAAAAGTAAATAAAAAGGACCATCATTCTCGTCGTGGTCTTTTGAAAATGGTTGGTCATCGCAGAGCTATGCTGAATTATTTGATGGATATCGATATCGAACGCTATCGTGCCATTGTAAATAAGCTTGGTCTGCGCCGCTAATCTGCGTAAACAAAGATGCTTGAGGTATTTTATTCAAGCATCTTTTTTTAAATTAAAGATAATGTATTGAATTTAAAGAGAGGTAGCAATGGATACGATTATTAAAAAAAGTATGAGCCTTGCTGGCCGTGAATTAAGTATTGAAACTGGTCACTTGGCCAAGCAGGCCAATGGTGCAGTACTCGTTAGATATGGCGATACTGTTGTTTTGGTTACCGCAACAACGAGTAAAGAACCACGTGAAGGGGTTGACTTCTTTCCTCTGACGGTTGACTACGAAGAAAAAATGTACTCTGTCGGGAAAATCCCAGGAGGCTTTTTGCGCCGTGAAGGACGTGCAACTGAAGCTGCCACCTTGTCCGCTCGTCTAATTGACCGTCCAATCCGTCCACTTTTCCCTAAAGGCTATCATTGTGATGTTCAGATTGTAGCAACCGTTCTTTCCGTAGAGGCTGACAATGAACCAGATATGTGTGCAATGATCGGGGCTTCTGCCGCATTGCATTTGTCTAGTGCACCATTCATGGGGCCTATTGCTGGTGTTAGTGTAGGCATGATTGGTGATGAATTTATTATCAATCCAACTGAAAAACAACGCGAAGAAAGTCGTATGCATCTTTCCGTTGCTGGTACATTTGATGCAATCATGATGGTTGAAGCAGGTGCAAAAGAAGTACCAGAAGAAAAAATGCTTGACGCAATCATGTTTGGACATGAAGAAATTAAGCGAATTGTCGCTATGATTGAAGAGTTTCGTGCAGATGCTTTAGCTGAGGGGATTGCTCAAAATAAAATTGAAGTAGAGCCTATCGAACTTCCTGCTGATATTGTGGCAGATGTAGAAAAAATTGCTCATGATGAGATGAAAGAAGCTCTTCAGATTGTTAACAAGCAACAACGTGATGAAGCTGTAAGTGCTGTAAAGGAAAAAGCCGTTGAAAGCTTAATTGAAAAATATCCGGAACAAGAAGAAGATCTGCGAGCTGCTTTAGAAGCGATGATGAAGCAAATCGTTAGAAAACTTATTACATTAGAACATAAACGTCCAGATGGACGTGCAATTACTGAAGTTCGTCCATTAACTTGTGAAGTTGATTTGCTTCCGCGCACTCATGGGAGTGCTGTATTCACTCGCGGTCAAACGCAGATCCTTTCGGTGACCACTTTAGGTTCATTGCGTGATAATCAGTTACTTGACGGTTTGGAAAATGTTGATTCACGTCGCTATCTGCATCACTATAATTTTCCTCCTTACAGTGTTGGTGAAACGCGCCCAATGCGTGGGCCTGGACGTCGTGAAATAGGTCATGGCGCTTTGGCTCGTCGTGCTTTGGAACCGGTTATTCCAAGCGAGGAAGAATTCCCATATACTATTCGCGTTGTTTCGGAAGCAATAGAGTCAAATGGCTCCACTTCAATGGGGAGCGTATGTGGTAGTACGCTTTCATTGATGTCCGCAGGGGTTCCTATTAAGAAGCCTGTTAGTGGTGTAGCAATGGGGCTTATCCGCGAAGGCGATGAGTTCGTTGTATTAACCGATTTACAAGGGTTGGAAGATGCTCTTGGAGATATGGACTTTAAAGTTGCCGGCACCAAGGATGGGGTTACTGCATTACAGATGGACATTAAGATAAGTGGCATTAATCGTGCTATTTTAAAACAGGCTTTAGCGCAAGCGTACGATGGCCGTATGTTCATTATGAATGCGATGCTCAAAGCAATTCCAGAGCCTCGTAAGGAGCTTTCTCCATATGCACCACGCGTTGAGCAATTAAAAATCGATGTTGATAAGATTAAAGATGTAATCGGCAGTGGTGGTAAAACCATTAAAAAGATCATCGAACTTACTGGCGTCGAAATTGACGTTGAAGAAACAGGCGTCGTTCATGTTCTTTCAACGGATGCAGAGGCCGCACAACGTGCGATTAAAATGATTGAGGATATTGTTAAGGAACCTGAAGTAGGAGAAATCTACGAAGGTACTGTTGTAAAGATTATGGATTTTGGAGCCTTTGTTAATATTTTGCCAGGCAAAGATGGCCTTGTTCATATTTCTCAACTTGACAAAAAACGTGTTAACAAAGTGGAAGATGTTGTTCACGTTGGCGACAAAGTTCGTGTAAAATTAGTGGAAATAGATAAACAAGGACGCCTAAATTTGTCTATGAAGGCGTTGATGTAAAGAATAACAAAAGTCCCCGTATCAATAGAAATTGGTACGGGGACTTTTATTTATAAATTTCTTTGCTTAGAGCATCTAGCATCAATTTCTTAATAATGCTCTATTTTTGTTTCGTCAATATAGCGTGTTTTAATTTCTGCCAACTCTTGCATATGAGCTTGTTGCATATGGACGCGCTGGGATTCTGGATTTTTCCATTTCTCTATAAGCATCAAACGATCGATATCGTCTTCTGAAGCGTAATAGTCATATGAGATACATCCTTCTTCCGCGCGAATTTTCTCAAGAATACCGCTCTTTAGCACCTCTTGCACAAAAGCTTCGCGCATTCCGGGTTTTGATGTATAGACTACTGTTAGCGTAAGTTCTTCCATAAAGTTCATCCTTTCAAGTCAAAACATTGTAATATAAATCCACTTTACCACCGAATAGACAATGCTGTCAAACGCGGCTTTGTTAAATCAAATTAAGTAAGTATAAAAACTGAAAATATATATCAAAAAAATTAAAACTAGAAAACGTAATAATCTTGAAAATAGATCTTCCCCATGTTAAAATTTTTTCAATATACTATTTTGTTAGGAGGAATCAGTCCTATGGACGCAGACCCGACGGGGAACTCTATTGTTGCAAGTTTGTTGTTATTGCTTTTCTTTACGCTCATGAACGCTTTTTTTGCAGGTGCCGAGATGGCTGTTGTTTCGGTTAATAAGAATCGAATTCGTCATTTGGCAGAGAGTGGGAATAAGAAAGCAAAAGTAATTGAAAAGCTTTTTAGTGATTCTACGAAATTTTTATCCACTATTCAAGTTGCTATTACTTTTGCTGGCTTTTATTCTTCTGCTTCAGCAGCAGCACGCATTGCTCCTGTTCTCAGTGCTTGGATGCTTACACGTGGCATTCCATATGCAGAAGTGATTGCAAGTAATGGTGTTACATTGCTGCTTATGTTCTTTAATCTTGTATTTGGTGAACTTGTCCCAAAAAGAATTGCTTTGCAAAAAGCAGAAACAGTTTGCATGATCACGGTCATGCCGATTCACTATATTTCAATTTTTCTTTCACCATTTATTAAATTGTTGTCTATTTCAACTAAAGTTGTTTTAAAAACACTTGGCTTCAAAACAACAGATCAAGAAGATGCTGTAACAGAAGAAGAAATTAAAGCGTTATTGAAACAAGGAAGCGAAACCGGGACTTTTGAAGATGGTGAACGTAAAATGATAACATCGATCTTTGATTTCAATGATATAACAGCACGAGAAATTCGAGTACCACGGCGTGATGTAGTTTGTTTCGACATTAATGAACCGTTTTATCAATTGTTGGACGATATTTTGGAGACACGACATAATCGTATCCCTGTTTATGAAGATGATATAGATAACATTATTGGTGTGCTGCATATTAAAGATGTAGTTATTGCGCTGAGAAAAAAGATTGCACTTGAGAATTTGGATATTCGCAAAATGCTGCATAAACCATTTTTTATGCCAGAAACTAAAACAGCAGACTCACTGTTTCGTGAGATGCAAGCTGCTCATCATCATATGGCCATTCTTGTTGATGAACATGGTGGCTTTTCCGGAATAGTTACAGTCGAAGACTTGGTGGAAGAAATTATGGGTAATATTAATGAGGAGTATGACGTTGTTGTACCGGAAATTCAAAGCATTGGCCCTAACGAATATCTTTTAGATGGGCGTCTTCTTATCAATAACCTTAATAAAGAACTTGAGCTTAATATTGAAAATGAAGACTGTGACACCATTTCTGGTTATTGTATTGAACGACTTGGACATATACCCGAAGATGGCGCGGAGGAAATTATTTCTGTACAAAATCTTGTTTTTTCTACTGAAAAGGTCGAAGGAAATCGAATTGTTAGTGTAAAAATGAAGGTTAAAAAACCTTCATTAACGGACGATAAATAAGTAATAGCGAAGTTAACAATATTGAAAATTTGAGACTGTGAGTATGTTTTTTATTAATATGGGTGGTAAGTATAAATTTGTACTTGCTACCCATATTTTTGTTTTAAGAGTTGTCACAGGTAGGACTATCGGGGGATAATACATCTTAATATCGGCTATTTCGGCAGTAATACCATATCCTGGACTGTTGTGATATGATAATGTTGCTTGAATAGTTTCTGTAGTATTTTCTGAAAAATACAAAGACACGCTAACTAATAGGTAAATGATAACAAAACATTTCATTTCTTATCTTAAAGAAACAGCTGTTAATGTAGGATCGATAACACAAAGGAAAAGCTTAGATGTTGTTGGTTCTGTTTTATATAGCAATAATCAAGCGAAAGATTAAATATTTATGAAAATATTTCGGAATGTAATCTTGTGAGAAAAAATATGTATGGTATAATAAAAAGAGTTGGACTTTTACATTTTTTGAGGGGAATCCATTTTTTAGGAGGATACAAAATTGATTCGCATTGGTCTAGATGTAGGATCTACCACTATGAAATGCGTGGTATTGGATCAGAATCAAAATATTATTTTTAAAGATTATAGACGTCATCGCTCGAATATTAAAGAGGTAGCGATGCAATTTGTTGAAGATATTAAAGATCATCTTAAAGATATTGATGATAATGATATTAGACTTGCAGTTACTGGTTCTGCTGGGATTGGTCTTTCTGAAGCCTATAATATTCCGTTTATTCAGGAAGTTATTGCTTCACAGATCGCAGTAACGGATCTTCATGAAGACATTGATGTAGCTATTGAGCTGGGTGGTGAAGACGCTAAAATTCTTTTCTTCACTGGCGGATCGGAAGTAAGAATGAATGGTTCGTGTGCAGGCGGTACAGGTGCATTCATCGATCAAATGGCCGTTTTGTTAAACGTTGATCTTGAAACAATGAATGAAATGGCAAACCGTGCTGAAAATGTTTATGACATTGCTTCACGTTGCGGCGTGTTTGCAAAATCGGATATTCAACCATTGTTGAACCAAGGCGCACGAAAAGAAGATGTGGCAATGAGTATCTTTTATGCCGTTGCCAATCAAACAGTTGGTGGATTGGCACAAGGTCGTGAGATCAAAGGTAAGGTTATTTTCCTTGGTGGTCCACTCAATTTCTTCTCAGGGTTACAAACAGCATTTAAAAATGTGTTGAAATTAGAGTCGGAAGAAGACTATGTATTTCCGGAAAATGCTCGCTATTATGTGGCAATGGGTGCTGCACTGTATAGTAAAAATGAATTAACTTATGATTTGGACGACTTAATGCGTCGATTCAAAGAAAATAAACAAACGATACGGAATACCTCTACGACAAAACCATTATTTGAATCGGAAGATGAATATCAAGAGTTTGTAGATCGACATGCTAAATCTACCGTTGAATATGCAGATATTGCTTCGTATGAAGGCGATGTATATCTTGGGGTTGATGCTGGTTCTACGACTGTCAAGCTTGTTGTGATTGGCGAAAATAATGAACTTTTATATAGCCGCTACGAATACAGTAATGGCCAGCCGATAAACATGACATTAGATACATTAAAATTCCTCTATAAAAATTATCCAAATATACATATTCGCTCATCTGCTGTTACTGGATATGGAGAAGAATTGATAAAAAAAGCGTTCTCCATGGATTATGGCTTGGTCGAAACTATTGCACATTTGACCGCCGCACAATATTTTCAGCCTGATGTGGACTTTATTATTGATATTGGCGGTCAAGATATGAAATGTTTTAAAATAAAAAATGGAACCATTGATTCCATTTTCTTAAATGAAGCATGTTCGTCGGGATGTGGCTCTTTTATTTCTACGTTTGCTAGCGCAATGGGGTATGATGTTGCTGAATTTGCAAATTTGGGGTTACATTCCAAGCAACCAGTTGATTTGGGGAGTCGCTGTACGGTCTTTATGAATTCTTCCGTAAAACAATCGCAAAAAGAGGGCGCAAGCGTAGAAGATATTTCCGCGGGTCTTTCCATTAGTGTTGTAAAGAATGCATTGTACAAGGTTATTCGTGCAAATGATGCGGATGATCTAGGTAAGCGTATTGTTGTACAAGGTGGTACATTTTATAATGATGCCATTCTTCGAGCATTCGAAAAAGAGATCGGTCGTGATGTTATTCGGCCATCAATTGCAGGTTTGATGGGAGCTTTTGGATGTGCGTTATACGCAAAACGTAATAGTACGGGGAAAAGCAATTGCCTTGGTCCGATAGAATTAAATGAGTTTTCTTTTAAAACTTATAGTCGTACGTGTCAGTTTTGCGGAAATCATTGCGAGCTTACAATCAATCATTTTAGTAATGGTGAAGAGCTTATTGCGGGAAATCGTTGTGAACGGCCATTAAATAAAGATAAAAAGAATATTGATTCACCAAATTCTTATCTTTATAAGCAGCAGCTTATTACCAATTTGAAAAAAGAACAGCTGAAAGGATCTTTCCCAAATGGAACGGTTGGGATGCCATTAGGCTTAAATGTGTATGAAATGTATCCTTTCTGGACAGCCTTTTGGAATCATTTAGGTTATCGTGTTCTGTTGTCCCCTTTTGGATCTAAGCAATTGTTTACTAGAGGACAATATACAATTCCATCTGACACAATTTGTTATCCAGCAAAGCTTATCCATGGTCACATAGAATGGCTTTTAGAAAAAGATATTGATTTCATTTTTTATCCATGTCTGAGTTACAATTTTAATGAAAATATCAGCGATAATCACTATAATTGTCCTGTTGTAGCTTATTATCCACAAGTTATAGAAGCGAATGTGC
Organism: Peptococcaceae bacterium; assembly: GCA_019420345.1. GTDB lineage: Bacteria > Bacillota > Peptococcia > Peptococcales > Peptococcaceae > UMGS1590. The sequence continues at coordinate 8,308 of JAHZHI010000012.1, read as the reverse complement.
AAAAGATCAATAATGATAATTTCGTTTTTGGCTTTTATGGTGTACATAATAAGAAATTCATGAAAAAACAGCTGACAAAAGATTTAGCAAAAAGAATAGGCTCAAATGGCCGAAAAATTGGTGAAGCTTTGGAAGCTGCTTATGCTGCACAACAGGCTTACTATGATAAGCAGAAAAAATTTACTGATCAAGCCATTCAATATGCGCGTATTCATGAATTACCTATCATAGTCCTTGCTGGTAGACCTTATCATGTAGATCCTGAAATTAATCACGGGATCGACCGTTTGATACAAAGTTTTAACACGGTTGTCATCAGTGAAGATGGATTACCATTTATCTACGAGAATACAGATACGCATGTACTTAATCAATGGACATATCATGCACGCCTATATAATGCGGCGAAAACTGCTTTAGAAAATCCGGATATGTCTGTTGTGCAATTGGTAAGTTTTGGCTGTGGTTTAGATGCTATAACCGCTGATGAAATGAGAAGTATTTTAGAAGATGGCGGGGATATTTATACTCAGATAAAAATCGATGAAATCAGCAATCTTGGTACAGTTAAAATCCGCTTAAGAAGTTTATTTGCTACGTTGGATCAAAGGAGGAAACAATAAGTGTCTGAACAACAGGAACGTGTTGTTTTTACTGAAGAAATGAAGGAAACGCATACTATCCTTATTCCGATGATGCTGCCTATTCATTTTCGCTTGATCAAAAAATTATTGACAATGGAGGGCTACAAGGTCGATATACTTGATTCAGTCTCTCATGATATTATCAGTACCGGTGTAAAATATGTAAACAATGATATGTGTTACCCTGCTCAATTGGCCATTGGTCAACTTTTGGATGGTGCAATGAATCATGGATATGATACCCATAAAATTGCGCTTTTGTTAACACAGACTGGCGGCGGTTGTCGTGCATCAAACTACATTGCACTTCTTCGCAAAGCCTTAAAACGTGCAAATCTTGAATATATCCCAGTGTTATCTTTTAACGTTGTTGGACTAGAAGATAATCCTGGTTTTAAGTTGACCAAAAGTTTGCTAAAGAATGCAATGTTTGCTATTATTTACGGAGATATGATTATGAATTTGAGAAATCAAATTCTTCCATATGCTGAAAATAAAGAAGATGTTGAGAAAACCGTTGATAAAGTTTGCGCAGAATTAGAGCGTCAATTCGAAAATGGAAAAGGTTGTAAGAGAAAAGAATTAAGAGAAAATTGCCCTTGGATTCTAAAGGAGTTTGCGTCGATTAAACAAATTGATGGTCCAAAGAAAACAAAAGTTGGCATCGTCGGTGAAATTTACGTCAAGTTTGCACCGCTTGGGAATAATAATCTTGAGGCTTTTCTTGAACAGGAAGATTGCGAGGTAGTTGTACCTGGATTGATGGACTTTGTGCTCTACACTGCAGACGCCGGAATTGAAGATTGGTATTTATATGGCACTGGCCATACAAAAGCAGTGGTTTCCAAGTTTATTGTTAACTATATCATTTCTTTACAAAATACTGTTATTGACAGTTATAAAGAGTATCCGCAATTTAAACCACAAACACCATTCAGAAAAACGAAATCACTGGGTAAAAAAGTGATTCACGAAGGAACAAAAATGGGTGAAGGTTGGCTGTTAACAGCTGAGATGGTTGAATTGATCGAGTCTGGATGTGAAAATATCGTTTGCACACAGCCGTTTGGCTGTTTACCTAATCATATCGTTGGTCGAGGTATGCTTCGCAAAATAAAAAGTCTCTATCCAGAAGCCAATATTGTTCCGATAGACTACGATGCCAGTGCTAGCCGAGTAAATCAGGAAAATCGAATCAAACTTATGCTTGCATCCACGCGTAATATTTCATATTGAAAAAATGAAGCACTTCTAATCAGATGTTTATTAGAAGTGCTTTTCATTTCATTATTAGAAGAAAATAGGAGAAAATAATGGATTTATCAACTTTGAATCCTCAGCAATTAGAAGCTGTTCTTACAACAGAAGGGCCATTATTAATTTTGGCTGGTGCTGGGTCTGGGAAAACAAACGTACTTGTACATCGTATTTCGTATTTAATTGAAGAATGTGGCATTTCGCCTTTTAATATCTTAGCGATTACCTTTACGAATAAAGCAGCTAACGAAATGCGAGATAGAATTATCAATATGATTGGTGAAAAAGGAGCGTATATCTGGGCGCGTACATTTCATTCGGCGTGTTTACAAATTCTACGATTTGAAGCAGAGCATACTTCATTAAATGCAAATTTTGTAATATATGATACATCGGATCAATTAAGTATTATTAAACGAATCCTTAAAGAACGTAATCTAGATGCTGATTATTTAAAACCAAGCAGTGTATTAAGTAATATTTCTCATTTGAAAAATACGTATTTTGATTTAGCGGAAGCAATAAACTTATATGAAAAAAATGGCGCGCTTCCGGAAACAATACTTGATGTAATACGAGAATATCAAAAGACGCTGCAAAATAATAATGCTATTGACTTTGATGACATTCTCTGTATGACGGTAAAACTTTTTAAGGAGCATCCAGATATTCTTGATCATTATCAGGACCGTTTTCAATATATAATGGTCGATGAATATCAAGATACAAATAGGATTCAGTATGAATTTATTCATTTATTAGGAGAAAAGTATCAAAACATCTGTGTGGTCGGTGATGATGATCAATCTATTTACGAGTGGCGTGGTGCCGATGTGCAAAATATTCTCAGCTTCGAGAAAGATTACCCGAAAACAAAGGTGATTAAACTTGAAGAAAATTATCGATCCACTAAAACTATTTTAAATCTAGCAAATGCTGTAATAGGTAATAACAGCATGAGAAAGGATAAAGTCCTATGGACTAGGAATGAAGAAGGCTCTAAGGTTGTTTATTATGAAGCAGAAGATGATAGGGATGAAGCATATTTCATTGTTCGTCAAATAAAGGACATCATGAGCAAATCCAATTATCATTATTGTGATTTTGCAGTGTTGATTCGAACTACAGCACAGTTTCGTTCGATAGAAAAAGTTTTTGTGGATAATCGACTTCCATATAAAATCTATGGAGGTATTAAATTCTTTCAACGTCGAGAAATAAAAGATATTCTAGCATATTTATATACTATTGCTAATCCGAATGATGCTGTCAATTTGCATCGTATTATTAATATTCCAAAACGAGGAATTGGAGAACAAACATGGAATAAAATTATCGATTTTCATCTTCAACATTCTGAAGTGACTTTGGTAGATTGTTTGATCAATCCAGAATTAAATATATCGAAAAAGGCAAAAGAGGCATTGAAGGATTTTCATGCTTTTATTACTGAAGGTAAAGAAATTGCATTAGAATATGAAATGGAACCATTACTAGATTATGTGATTAATCAATCTGGATATATTAAATATCTTTACGATGCTGATCCGATTGCTGCTGAATTAGATATGGACAATATCAACGAATTTCTGTCGGTGGCAAAAGAATTTGACATAAAAGACAGGAGTTATGAAGAGAAAAATTTAAGCGGATTTCTTGAAGAGATTGCTTTATATACTGATTTGGATCAATCTTCAATGAACGAAGATACAGTGAGCATCATGACAATGCATTCAAGTAAAGGTTTGGAATTTCCTGTGGTATTTATTGCAGGATTTGAACAAGAATTGTTTCCACATTTTCGTGCGAAAAAAGAAAATGCGGGTATCGAAGAGGAACGCAGACTATGTTATGTCGCATTTACACGCGCAAAAGATCAATTATTTATTACTAGTGCTCGTCAACGTTTAATTCATGGTAGGTTTATGTATAATCCTCCATCAGAGTTTTTTTCAGAATTGGATGAGCGTTATTACACAAATGTGAGCAAGGTGCGGCATCATAAAAATATTGTTGCAGTAAACCATCGTAAGGAACCGAAAACTGCGCCTTCGTATATTATTGGCGAAAAAGTCATACATAACAGTTGGGGAGAAGGGGTAATTGTAAGTGTTGATTCGGAAGAGAAGACAAAAATAACAGTTGCGTTTCCTTCGCAAGGCTTAAAAACATTAGATGCTCGATTTGCACCGATACGGAAAAATGAGAAGTGATATTAAATGGATGATTTTAACAGTATTTTGCACGATTATTTGTTGATGCTTTCTGTTGAAAAGGGGTTGTCAAGCAATACAATTAATAGCTATCGTGTTGATCTTACACAATTCGGAACATGGCTGCAAAAAGCAGGAGAGACATTGGATGAAATTGACCAGCTCACAATTCATAATTACAAAAAACAACTCGGAAAACAATTTAAAGCTACATCGGTTGCCAGAAAGATAACAGCACTTAAGGGCTTTGTAAATTATCTCACAGAATGTGGCATTATTTCACAAAGCCTTCAGGTTATCGATCACTCAAAAAAACCAGATAAACTGCCGCATGTTCTTACTGTAGAACAAATAAATTCCATTATAAATAGCATTCCTAAAGATACATTATACGGAAAAAGAGATATTGCTATACTTGAATTAATGTATGCAACAGGTATTCGAGTATCGGAATTAGTAAATTTAACATTAGATCGTTATTTCCCGAATGAGCAATTCATTCGTGTCATCGGAAAAGGCAGCAAAGAAAGATTGGTTCCTTTTGGGCAACTGGCCAAGGAAAGTGTTGAATGTTATCTACAAGCGCGTCGGGTAACAAATATTAAGCGTGATAATCATATTTTCCTTTCAAATCGTCAATTGCCTATGACGCGACAGGCTATTTGGAAGATAGTAAAGAAATATTCACGAGCTGCAGATATTCCGTTCGAAGTGACACCACATACGATTCGCCACACGTTTGCGACACACCTTTTAGAAAATGGTGTAGACTTAAGAGCTATTCAAGAAATGTTAGGGCATTCAGATATTGCAACAACGCAGATATATGTTCATTTGGCCTTTAAAGATATTGAAAAACAATATCATGCATTACATCCGAGATCAAAATAATAAGATTAAGATATTGCTTTATTGTGCTGCGTGATGCAGCACTTTTTATTTTTTTATTTTTTGAAAAAGTTAACATAATATTTATTATGCGAAGTTTATGCGATATTAAATTCTACCCGCTATTCAATTCTACGATTATTTGTTATATTTTAGTTTTGCCAAAGTTCTTTCTGCCAAAATGCAACAAATAATCACACACCCATCGAATATCGTATGCCTGTAGACTGTTTTTTCTTTATGTTTTTCTTTGTTCGATGCTCAACATTAAACTGTTTTGAAATAAAATCATAGTTTCTCTTGATAATTGATAACATGGTTGAGTTCATGGCAATGATTTCGAATCGACGTCTGTAATTTCTTTCTATTTTATCCGTTATTGATTTTTTATGATTAGAGTTTTTTGCTTATCGTCCCCTACTTTTATCATAAAAATATACATTAAAGGGAAGAAAAATGTTAGCACTCTTTTGTTGCGAGTGCTAACAGAAAGTGCTATAATTATTTTTAGGAAAAGGAGTTAAAAACCTAAAGGAGGTTTTCTAATATGCAAATTGATAAATTTACAAAAAAATCGGTAGAAGCGATCAATGATTTGCAAAAAATTGCTTTAGATTTCGGGAATCAAGAAATTGAACAAGAACATTTACTTTATGCATTAACACATCAAGATAATAGTTTAATTGCTCAGTTAATTGAGAAAATGGGGGTTGATCAAAAATCCTTTCAAAACGCGCTAAAGCATGCGCTTGATGCTAAAGTAAAATCTCAGGGTGGCCAACAATATATTGGGCAGTATTTAAATCATACCTTGAATTATGCTGAAGATGAAGCTAAGCGTATGGGCGATGAATATGTTTCTGTAGAACATCTATTCCTTGCGATGTTAAGACATCCTAGCCCTTCTATTTCAAATTTATTTCAACAATATGATATTACTCTGGATAAATTTCTCAATGTATTAAAAGATATTCGTGGCAATCAAACTGTTACAACTGATAGCCCGGAAGAGACGTATGATAGCTTGAAAAAATATGGTCAGGATTTGGTTGAAAAGGCTAGAGAACAGAAGCTTGATCCTATCATTGGGCGTGATGATGAGATTCGAAATGTAATACGTATTCTTTCAAGAAAGACGAAGAACAATCCTGTTTTGATTGGCGAACCTGGTGTAGGTAAAACCGCTGTTGTTGAAGGTTTAGCAGAACGTATTGTAAAAGGTGATGTTCCAGATTCTCTGAAAGATAAAACTATCTTTTCTTTGGACATGGGTTCTCTTGTTGCTGGTGCAAAATATCGTGGGGAATTCGAGGAAAGATTGAAGGCTGTTTTAAACGAAGTTAAAAAGAGTGCTGGTCGTATCATCCTTTTTATCGATGAGCTACACTTAATTGTTGGCGCTGGTAAAACAGATGGCGCAATGGATGCAGGAAATCTGTTAAAACCAATGCTCGCACGCGGAGAGTTACATTGTATTGGTGCAACAACATTAAATGAATATCGACAATATATTGAAAAAGATGCAGCTTTGGAGCGTCGCTTTCAACGTGTTATGGTCGATGAGCCAACAGTTGATGAAACAATAACTATTTTACGTGGACTTCGCGAGAATTATCAAACGTATCACGGTGTGAGAATTACTGATAATGCACTTATTTCGGCAGCTTCTCTTTCTGATCGCTATATTTCTGATCGTTTTTTGCCAGATAAAGCGATTGATTTAATTGATGAAGCATGTGCACAAATTAAAACTGAACAGAACTCAAAACCAGAAGAAATTGATGAATTAGAGCATCGCAATTTGCAGTTAAAGCTTGATGAAATGTCTCTTGAAAAAGAAAATGATTCATTAAGCAAAGAAAGGTTGCAAACAGTAAAAAAAGAATTAGCAGATAACGAGGATAAATTAAAAGTTTTGAATGCTCAGTGGGAAAACGAAAAGAATGCTGTAGAACGTCCTGCAAAATTACGTGATCAAATTGCTGAGGTTCACAATCAAATTGAGTTGGCTGAACGCCAGGGTGATCTCGCAAAAATGTCCGAGTTACAATATGGTGTTCTACCTAAACTCCAACGAGAACTAGAAGATGAAGAAAATAAAATTAAAAGTAATGAACTTAAGCTTGTTCATGAAGCTGTTGATGAAGATGAAATCGCAACAATAGTTTCTCGCTGGACTGGAATACCTGTCGCGAAGCTTACACAAGGTGAGCGAGATAAAATTTTACAACTTGATGAACAGCTTCATCAACGTGTTGTTGGTCAAGATGAGGCTGTCGAAAAAGTGGCTGATGCAATTATTCGTTCTAAAGCTGGCATAAAAGACCCAACAAAACCTATAGGCTCCTTCCTCTTCCTTGGACCTACTGGTGTTGGTAAAACAGAACTGGCAAAAACATTGGCGGAAGCTTTATTTGATGATGAAAATAATATGGTGCGCATAGATATGAGTGAATATATGGAGAAATATTCTGTTTCTCGTTTGATAGGTGCACCTCCAGGATATGTTGGCTATGAAGAAGGCGGTCAACTGACAGAAGCCGTTCGCAGAAAACCATATTCTGTCGTTTTATTTGATGAAGTTGAAAAGGCTCATCCTGATGTATTCAATGTTCTTCTTCAGGTATTGGATGACGGGCGTATCACGGATTCTCAAGGTCGAACTGTTGATTTTAAAAATACTATTTTGATTATGACTTCAAATCTTGGTTCACAATATCTTCTTGATGGCATTGAAGAAGATGGTTCTATTAGTGATCAAGCAAAAGAATTAGTAAAAAATGATTTGAGAACTCATTTTCGACCAGAATTTCTGAACCGTTTGGACGAAATCATTATGTTTCGTCCTCTTACTAAGGAGAATATCAGCCATATTGTCGATTTACAGGTTGCTGACTTGAACAAACGTTTATCTGATCAGCAGCTGAAAATCGAATTAACCGATCAAGCAAAAAGCTACATTACAAATAATGGCTATGATCCAGTCTATGGTGCTCGACCATTAAAACGTTATATTCAAAAGAATGTTGAAACGCTTGCAGCTCGTTTAATTTTAAAAGGAAATGTACACGAAGGTGATACAATAATCATTGACCTTGATCAACAAGAGGATCAACTTGTCGCACGAAGTCAAACGCAGACAACAAATATAGATTAATTGCAGAAAAAACGCATAACTGTTAAACTGTAGAAAGATCCTAATCTTTATTAAGATAATAAAGATAGGATCTTTCTTTTCATATCTTGAGGGACAACATGCAGTAAAATGTATATGGGGTGATTCATATGTTAGCTAAATATCCAAAT
>JAHZHI010000011.1 GCA_019420345.1 Peptococcaceae bacterium | reverse complement strand
CGGACACCGTTTGAATTGTATCATTCTGAGGTGTTGCACTTGACTTGACAATTCGTCATAAAAAAACCTTTACACAATAGCAAACATTGCGTAAAGGTAGATGTTATTCTAAAATAATAAAAGATTCTTGATTGAGACGGTTAATCATTTGACTGCCGGCCGTATTGCCATTGTAGATGAAAATATGACTGTCACCAATGACATCAAACTGGTTATCGAGCAGAATTTGACCGATGCCTTTGTTGAGCAACGTTTCTGCGACATTGGAAAAAATCAAATGATTAGGTGTTTGCGCCACGATCTCATCAACTTTTTCTGGAATTTTTTCAGGGATATCTTCTCTTAAATTGATTTCAGTGAGGGAATCGTTGCATTCATCACGAAGAAAAGTGACCAGTTTTTCGTCCAGTCGACGCACTTTGGACATTTCTTCGAGAAGCATCTGATAAGCAGTTTGTCCCTGGTTATTGCCAATATAAATATAAATATCGGTTCCAACAACATTAGTAAATTGATGAGAAGTCAAAAACAGTTTGCTGCTGACTTGATTGGCTTGTGTTATGCTGAAGATCACCTTGTCAGAACCATCATTGGTTATTTGTTGGAGCGCATCGTCGGTAAGAACATCGTCTACCTTGTATTCGAGCAGCTCCATGTTTGTACAAACCTTTCTGACTAAGGCTTCTTTCGTGGGTCTCATAAAAAATACCTCCTGATGGATGGAATGTAATTATTATAACACATTGTCAGAAAATGCGATATAGGAGACATCAATATTTTTTGAGTGATATGATTATTCGTGATGAAAATGACATTTATCAAGCGATGTTGGAAAAAATGTTATCAATCAAAATAGTGCTTAGGACACCTATAGAGAGAAATGGGATGAGCGGAATGGCTGTTTTTAAGGATGCTTTATTGGTAATCAAAAGCACGAGTGCGTAACACAATGCGCTGAGTGTTCCAATGAAAAAAGCGGTGGTAATATTAGAATAGCCAAGATAAAAACCGGTCATTGCCATGAATAAACCATCACCATTGCCAAGAGCCTTTGGCCAAAAATGTGAAATAACGAGCAATGGCAGTGAGACGATGCATGCACCGATCAGCTGGCTGAGCCATTGATGGCTGCCGAAAAAGAAGGTGTCTATGATGAGTATGAAGGTCAGCATCAGTAAATCTGAATCGTGTATATGATGTGTTTGCCAATCATCAATGCTAAGCAGCAACAAACAAGCGAAACAGAGCAAAAGGAGAATGCTGTGAAAAAATGTGTGTGTAGTGAGTGCCAAGATGATTCCGATTGTTATGCTCAGGCATTCGATGATGGGGAGCAAGACAGGAATGGCAGTTCCGCAATAACGGCAGTGACCGTGACAATAGAAGTAACTGAGAATTGGTATCAGATCTTTGGGCGCAAGTATGTGGCCGCAATTCATGCAATAAGAGCGTCCTTTTTGCGAAAGGTTTTTTTGGCGACGTTCGGCAAAGCATGGAATAAAACTGCCAAGACAGATGCTGATTATTAAGAGGATAAGGGTTTGCAAATAATCACCTCAGAAAGGATGAGAGCTGTGGATTTCTTTCGAATGGCCAAAGAGAAGAACGCAACCGACCTGCATATAGAAGCAGATGGAATTGTGGCTTGTCGGTCATTTGGCCGGATGGTGCCGTTGGGTGCGTGCTCTGGAGAAGCGTATCAGATGATGGAAGAGCGGCTGTTGGCGTATCAAGCCAAAGATACTTTTATTGTAAAGAATGATGAGAACAGGGTCAAAGATTTTTCGTGTCGTGCCGATGAATTTGGTCGTTTGCGGGTGCGACGCTATCGTTCTCGGGGAAAAGCGTGTATGGCGATCCGTTTTTTGCCGCAGGAGGTGCCAACGCCTGAAGCATTAAAATGGCCGCAGACGATGTATTCGTTTTCTTTACAGCATCAAGGGTTGATATTGGTAACAGGTGCATCAGGCAGTGGCAAGTCAACAACTTTGGCGGCAATGATTGAAGCGATCAATCGTCAGCGTGCGTGTCATATTGTTACGTTTGAAGAGCCCATTGAATATATTTTTCAAGGAAAACAGGCATTGATTCATCAATGTGCAGTGCCTGATGATGTGGGCTCTTTTGCTGAAGGCGCTAAAGATGCCTTGCGCATGGATGCAGATGTAATCATGCTGGGTGAGTTGTCAGATCTTGAGACCATGAGGGCAGCGTTAAAACTCGCTGAGAGTGGTCACTTGGTTTTGGCAACCATGCATACAGGCGCAGCGGTTGAAGCAGTGGGCTATTTTGTCCATCATTTTCCGGCAGCGGAACAGTCCTTGGTATGCCATCAGTTGTCTATGATGCTGAGAGCGGTTGTTTCACAGCGATTGCTGCCGCATGCTCGTGTTGAGCAGTTGGTACCTGTTTATGAGATCTTGCTGCGCAATCAGGCAGTTGCGCGTCAAATACGGGATGGTGATTTTGCACAGCTGACGGCGAGTATGGAAATGGGGCATGCTGAGGGAATGATGCTGCTGGAAGAACAGTTGGCAGAATTGGTGCAAAAAGAAATGGTGACATACGCTGATGCACTGTTGGCGGCCAATCATTCCGAGCGTTTGCGCCAAATATTTGATAAAAAGCATTGAATACAGCATTTTCTTTCGACGATAGGCTGTGGTTATATTTTTCCTCACAATTCTGTAAATAAGATAAAAATGTGCGCCATTACTGGATTTATGACGCCTCATCGGCTATAATGAGGTTATAATTTTGACTGTCAGGGGGATAGACATGGGTAAAAAGACAATTGCGGATATCGATGTCAGCGGAAAGCGTGCATTGGTCCGCGTAGATTTTAATGTTCCTAGAGATAAAGCAACAGGCGAGATTACGGATGATGTTCGTATGCGCGCCGCCTTACCAACGATAGAGTATTTGATCGATCATGATGCAAAGGTTATTTTAATGAGCCATCTTGGCCGTCCAAAAGGCAAAGTGGTTGAAGAGCTGCGTTTGAACAAAGTGGCAGAGCATTTGAGCGAATTGCTCGGCAAGCCGGTGACCAAGCTGGATGAATGTGTTGGTCCTGAAGTTGAGCAGGCTGTGGCCAATATGAAAAACGGCGATGTTATCTTGCTCGAAAATATTCGCTTCCATCCTGAAGAAGAAAAGAACGATGTTCACTTTGCTAAGAAATTGGCTGCTTTGGGTGATATTTTTGTCAATGATGCTTTTGGCACTGCGCATCGTGCACATTGCTCCACTGCTGGTGTTGGCACGTATTTGCCAAGTGTGAGTGGTTTCTTGATGAAAAAGGAACTGGCTGGGCTTGGTGCTGCGCTGATGAATCCAGAAAAACCATTTGTGGCAATCATCGGTGGTGCGAAAATCTCTGATAAGATTGGTGTTGTCAGCTACTTGATTGGCAAAGCGGATACCATCATCATTGGCGGCGGTATGGCTAATACGTTCTTGGCTGCACAGGGCTATGACATGAAGGCTTCTCTTGTAGAACCAGAAAGCATTGAAGTGGCTAAAGAAACCTTAGCACAGGCTGCTAACGCGGGTACTGATTTGTTGCTTCCAGTTGATGTAACCATCGCTGCTGCTTTCGATGCACCTGAAACGGCAAAGACAGTAGATGTCGATGCTATTGATGATGGCTGGATGGCTTTGGATATCGGTCCAAAAACAGTGGCATTGGCTGAAGAAAAAATCAGCACAGCAAAAACCATTATTTGGAATGGCCCAATGGGTGTATTTGAACAGGATGCTTTCGCTGTTGGGACCAATGCTTTGGCGAAAGCCGTGGCTCTTTCTGATGCATATTCCGTTGTTGGCGGCGGCGATTCTGTAGCAGCTGTGAAGAAATCTGGCATGGCTGACAAAATCAACCATATCTCCACTGGTGGCGGTGCTTCTTTGGAATTCATGGAAGGTCGTCTGCTTCCAGGCCTGTCTGTACTCGAAGAGCGGGAGGATTAAAATGAAACGACGTCCGTTGTTTGTGGCCAATTGGAAAATGAATAAAACCATGGCCGACACACAAGGCTTTTTGGATGTATTTACCACGTATGAATTGCCGGGATCATCGGATGCGGCCATTTGCGCACCTTTCTTAGATTTGACAGTATTGCGCAATCAGAAGAAAGTCGCTGTTGGGGCTGAAGATGTATACCCTGCAAAAAAAGGTGCTTATACTGGCGAAATTTCTGCAGAAATGCTCAAAGAATGCAACGTCAAGTATGTCATTGTAGGGCATAGTGAACGCCGCCAGATTTTGGGCGAATCGGATGCGTTTGTGGCAGAAAAATATCATTACTGCACAGCAAATGGGCTGGTGCCAATTCTTTGCGTGGGAGAAACCTTAGAACAGCGCGAAGCTGGAGAGGCAGAAAAGTGGTGCAAAGGACAGCTCGATGCTGTGTTCCAAAATGCTGATACGCTGCCAGAAGAAATTGTTGTGGCGTATGAGCCAATTTGGGCAATTGGCACAGGTAAAACTGCTACTGCTGACGATGCTCAGCAGATGATCGGCGCGTTGCGTGCTCATCTTGCTGGTTTGATTGGCGAAGAAAAAGCGGCCTCTGCACGGCTGCTCTATGGTGGCTCTGCAAAACCAAGCAACATTCGCGAATTGATGGCTCAGCCGGACATTGATGGTGGCCTGATTGGCGGTGCTAGCTTGGACCCAGAAAGCTTTTTTGCGCTGATAAAAGAAGGAAGTGCCGATATTGACTAAACCTGTAGTATTGATGATTCTTGATGGCTGGGGCATTAACCAGGATTGTACCAACAATGCAGCCTGCCAGGCGAAAACACCTCGCCTGGATGCCCTCTTTTTGACATGTTCCCATGCACAGCTTTTGTGCAGTGGAGAGGCTGTTGGGCTGCCAGATGGGCAACAAGGAAATTCTGAAGTGGGACATCTCAATCTTGGTGCTGGCCGCGTGGTGTATCAGGATCTTTTACGTATCAGCCGTGACATTGCTGATGGCAGCTTTGAAAAGAATGAAGCCATTGTGCATTTGATGAACCGTCTCAAGGACGAGGGTCATGCACTGCATCTCATGGGCCTTTTGTCTGATGGTGGCGTGCATTCTCATCAGGATCATCTATATGCCCTTTTGAAAATGGCCAAAAAGATGGGCTTGGAAAAAGTCTATGTTCATGCTTTTATGGATGGTCGTGATGTTTCGCCAACATCGGGCGTGCACTATTTGGAGCAGCTTCAAGAACAACTTACAGCTATTGGCGTCGGCAAATTGGCAACGGTAAGCGGCCGTTATTATGCTATGGATCGTGACAAACGCTGGGAACGTGTGGAACGTGCCTGGAAAGCTATGGTTCGTGGCGAAGGTGAGCGCGTGGATGATGTTATTGCAGCGATGCAGACATCTTACGCCAATGATGTGACCGATGAATTTATCGTGCCAATGGTTTGCTGCGACGATGGGCGCATTCACGAAGATGATGGCATCATATTTTATAATTTCCGCGCAGACCGTGCTAAACAGTTAACACGCAGCTTTGTGGATCCAGACTTTGATGGTTTTGACCGTGAGGATTGGCAGCATATTGACTGTATCACCATGACAGAATACGATGCCAGCTTGAACGATATGCTGTCTGTTGCTTACCCACCATTGGTGCTTACAAACACGTTGGGAGAATGGTTGGCAAAACAGCATAAGAAACAGCTGCGTACTGCAGAAACAGAAAAATATGCACATGTTACCTCATTTTTCAATGGCGGTGTTGAAGCGCCAAATGCTGATGAAGAGCGCGTGCTCATTCCATCGCCAAAGGTTGCAACCTATGATTTGCAGCCAGAAATGAGTGCAGAAGCCGTCGCAGATACGGTGGTTCATGGTGTAGAAAGCGGAAAATACGACTTTATTTTGGTTAATTTCGCAAATCCAGACATGGTTGGTCATACTGGTGTACTGGCGGCAGCCATTCAGGCGATGGAAGCTGTCGATATAGCTGTGGGACGTGTTGTTGATGCTGTGGCACAAGTTGGCGGGAAGCTCCTGATTTGTGCCGATCATGGCAATTGCGAAAAGATGGCCAATGAGGACGGTTCACCGTTTACTTCACATACCACCAATCCAGTGCCGGTGATCCTTTTTGGCGATGCGCATACCTTACATGATGGACGCTTGTCCGATGTTGCGCCAACTATTTTGGCTTTGATGGAGCTCGATCAACCTGCTGAAATGACAGGTTCATCCTTATTAAATGACTAAAGGAGATAGTAAAATGGCAAAAATTGAAAGCATTGTTGCAAGAGAAATTCTCGATTCCCGTGGCAATCCAACGGTAGAAGTAGATGTGGTAACTGAATTCGGCGATATGGGTCGTGCAGCTGTTCCTTCTGGTGCTTCCACTGGGGCCTTTGAAGCTGTTGAATTGCGTGATGGCGATAAATCACGTTATCTTGGCAAAGGGGTCACGAAAGCTGTTGGCTATGTCAATGAAGAAATTGCACCACATCTTATTGGCTGGGATGTCAGTGATCAGACCGCTATTGATGCGGAACTGATTCGTTTGGATGGCACTGAAAACAAGGGAAAATTTGGCGCCAATGCTATTCTTGGGGTTTCTCTGGCTTGTGCAAAAGCTGCCGCTATGGATGCTGCGCTGCCGCTCTATCGTTATATTGGTGGTGCGAACGCAAAAGTTCTGCCAGCACCAATGATGAACATTCTGAATGGTGGCAAGCACGCAGACAACAATGTTGACATTCAGGAATTTATGGTTATGCCACTGGGGGCAAAGTCCTTCAAAGAAGCATTGCGCATGGGCACTGAAGTATTCCATTCTCTCAAGGCTGTTTTGAAATCAAAAGGTTACAATACCGCTGTTGGTGATGAAGGTGGCTTCGCGCCAAACCTGAGCTCCAACGAAGAAGCTTTCCAGGTGATCGTGGAAGCTATTAAGCAAGCTGGCTTTGTTCCTGGCGAGGACGTTTATCTTGCAATCGACGTTGCTTCTTCTGAACTTTACAAAGATGGTATCTATCATCTCGCTGGTGAAGGCGTTGATCGTACCGCAAGTGAAATGGTAGACTTCTATGAAGCTATGCTCGACAAATATCCAATCATTTCCATTGAAGATGGTTTGTATGAAGACGACTGGGATGGCTGGAAAGAAATGACTGATCGCATCGGCAAACGTGTTCAGCTCGTTGGGGATGACCTTTTTGTTACCAATACCCGTCGTTTAAGCCGTGGTATTGAAGAAGGCGATGCCAACAGCATCTTGATCAAGGTTAACCAGATTGGTACCTTAACCGAAACCCTCGAAGCCATTGAAATGGCAAAAGAAGCAGGCTATACTGCTGTTGTTTCCCACCGTTCTGGCGAAACCGAAGATACCACCATTGCCGATATTGCTGTTGCAACCAACGCAGGTCAGATTAAAACTGGGGCACCATCTCGTACCGACCGTGTAGCGAAGTACAACCAGCTGCTCCGCATTGAAGAAGATCTGGGTGATCGTGCCATTTATCGTGGCAAAGCTGGTTTCTACAACCTCAAATAAATCTTGCAATGGAGCGCAGGATATGATATCATTCATAGATGGCTGGTGAAACACGCCTATTTCGGATTAAGGAGGATATTGTATGTTGCATACCGTTTTGCAGATTCTGCAAATTATCTGCTGTCTTGGCGTCATTGCTACAGTCTTGCTGCAGTCCGGACGTAGCGCTGGTTTATCTGGCTCCATCAGTGGCGGTGCTGAGACTTTCCTGGGCAAAAAAGGCCTGGATGATCAGTTGGCAAAAGCGACTGCTGTATTTGCGATCTTGTTCATGATCCTGTCTTTTGTACTGACCATGCTGCTTAGCTAGAATTTGATACGATGCATGCTTCGGGATGCATCGTTTTTTTATGGGAAGGAACATTTTTAAATGTATATAAATAAAAACTTTCTTGATTTTATGTTCTCTGGAAAAATGCATTACAAAGGCTGCAATGACAGTTATTTTGTGGTCAAAGAGCCACAAGGCGTGCTTGTTGTAACCAAAGGCCGTATCGTAATGGCGGACCCTTATGCCATCAATTATGGTGTGGTTGTTTCTGAAGATATCCCTAATAATAAATTTCCTGTGTCAACGTTCACGGTCCATCTTGAACCGCACGATGAAGTAAAAATTGCGGGTTTTTTGCTGCAGTTTGATGAGGAAGCGGTGCCTGATGAATGGAAAATGTGTCTGCCGAATCATGTTGATGCAGACGACATACCGGATGACGGCTATTATGGTGTGGCTACAGAAAGCGGAAATGTGACCGTTTGCGCGGAGCAAACAGTGGGATGGCTTCTGGAACATTTGGAAGAATCTGCAGAAGTGCTGGAAGATATTGAAAAACAGATTGGTGCAACATATTTCGCCAATGGTGGTGTAGCAAACTCTAAGCTGCCAAAGTTGGATGTCAACTTGATCACTATGGTTGGCGGCAGCCCTGATGAAAAGGGTTACCCTGCTTACTGGGGCTATAAAGATGGCAAAGTGGTTTGCATGGCCATTGATTTTCTTGTTGTCGATTGATGTTTTTGCTTGACGGAACGGACAATAATCTGTATCATTTAATAGGGCACCCTTTGAGAAAAAGGGTCAATTCAGGTCTTACGTCCCTATTCGTGTGAATAGGGATTTTTTTTGTTATATAAACAAGGAGGAACTTTATGACAAAATACATCTTCGTGACAGGCGGTGTCGTTTCTTCGATCGGGAAAGGGATCGTCGCAGCATCTTTGGGACGTTTACTGAAAAATAAAGGGTACAAGATTACCATTCAGAAGTTCGACCCATACATCAACGTTGACCCAGGGACAATGAGCCCCTATCAACATGGTGAAGTGTTTGTAACTGAAGATGGTACTGAAACCGACTTGGACCTCGGTCACTATGAACGTTTTATTGATATCAATCTGAACAAATACTCCAATGTGACAACTGGGAAGGTGTACTCAGAAGTTATCCGCAAAGAACGCCGCGGTGATTATCTTGGTGCGACCGTTCAGGTTATTCCACACATCACTGACATGCTCAAGGAAAAGATTCGCCGCGCTGGTGAAACTTCTGACGCGGAGATTGTCATCACTGAAGTTGGCGGTACTGTTGGGGATATTGAATCTACACCATTCATTGAAGCCATTCGCCAAATGAAGAGCACTGTTGGTGCGGATAATGTGCTGTATATTCATACCACGCTGATTCCATATCTGCATGCAGCAGGAGAAATGAAAACAAAACCAACTCAGCACAGTGTCAAAGAATTACGCGGCATGGGGATTCAGCCAGATATCCTTGTTGTTCGCACAGAAAAGGCCATGAGCCAGAGCATGCGTGATAAATTGGCGCTCTTCTGCGATGTAGAACCGGAAGCCATCATTGAATCCCGTGACGCATCCATTTTGTATCAGGTGCCATTAAACCTGCAGGCGCAGGGCATGGATGACATCGTTTGCCGTAAATTAAAATTGGAAGCACGTCCAGCTGATATGAGCGAATGGGTGGCACTGGTGGATCGTATTGGCAAGATCAACCAAAGTGTGCGCATTGCTCTCGTTGGTAAATATGTACAGCTGCATGATGCTTATCTTTCTGTCGTTGAATCGTTGAGTCATGCTGGTTTCCATCATGATGTAGACATTCACATTGATTGGGTTGATGCAGAAACCATCACACCAGACAATGTAGCAAGTTATTTGCGTGAAGTAGATGGCATTCTTGTACCAGGTGGTTTCGGTGAACGTGGCATCGAAGGGAAGATTACTGCTATCCAATATGCACGTGAAAACAAAGTGCCATTCATGGGGATCTGCTTAGGCATGCAGATGGCTGCTGTTGAATTTGCCCGCAACGTCATTGGCTGGGAAGATGCAAATTCTGCAGAATTTGATAAACATACACCGCACAACATTATTGATCTGATGGTTGACCAGCAGGATGTCGAAGATATGGGCGGCACTCAGCGTCTTGGCCAATATCCATGCCGTTTAGTAGAAGGCACCCTTGCACGTGAGCTCTATGGCTGTGAAGAAGTCGGCGAACGTCATCGTCATCGTTATGAGTTTAATAATGATTTCCGTGAAATTTTTGCTAATAAAGGCATGGTATTCTCTGGCCTTTCTCCAGACGGCAAGCTTGTTGAAATCATCGAACTGCCAGATCATCCATTCTTTATTGCCAGCCAGTTCCATCCAGAATTCGTTTCTCGTCCAAATCGCCCACAGAGCATTTTCAAGGGCTTCATCGGCGCAGCAAAGAAATATAGTGAAGCGAAGTAAACGTTATTTCTTTGAATGTTGATTGCTTAAACAAAACTTGACCTTAGTATACAGACGTTATACTCTAGTGCTAAGGTCAAGTTTTTTTGTTGGATAAAATAGAAATAGAGGGAAGAAAATGGATCAAAATGCTGTCATTGCGACTACTTCGCCTTGGTTTACAGAGTCACGGTTAGGGAACATTGATGAAATGGATCGTGCATTTATAAAAGAGCATGGCAAACGTCAAGTATATCAACAGGGAAGCTACATTCTGTTCGATGGCGATATGGTGAATGAATTTCTATTTATAGACAAAGGTTTGGCGAGATGTTTTGTTTCCAATGATGAAGGCATTGAGAAAACAGTGTATCGTACAGATATGTTTGTTGCGATTGAATGTTTTTTTCATGGACAGCCAGTCCACTATAATTGCCTTGCCGAAGAAGATACCGTTATATATAGCCTGGATGAATCTTTTAAGCAGAAACTGATGGAGCTTTCAAGCATTCGTTATATGGTGATACATGCTTTGGCGTTGAAGTGTCGTGTTTTAGGGTGGCAGGTAGCAGACCTGTCCTTGTCAAAACCGTTGCAGCGTATAGCACGCATTTTATTCTGTTACTATTTTGACGAGCGTTCCGATATCAATCGTCCCTTGCTGCATCAGGAAATCGCGGATATGACTGGTTTACACCGCGTAACAGTGACCAACTATATCAATGAATTGCGTAAGATGGGAATCATCGAGCAAACGAAACATAAAACATGGACGGTGAACGATCGGGATGCCTTGCGCGATCTTGCGTTCGAAGGAGAAATAAACAAATAGAATAAACAAAAAGCACCACACTCATCCGATTCTGCCGATGAGTGCGGTGCTTTTTGTTATTTAAAGTTGATTTTATGAAATGACGCAGCTCATGCCGCCATCGACGGTGATTTGAGTACCAGTGATGTAGCTGGCGGCATCGCTGGCAAGGAAAATAGCGGCGCCAGAAAGATCGCGAACATTACCGACGCGGCCAAGCGGGGTAGAGTGCTTGAATTGTTCAACAAGTTTGTCGCGCTGAGGATTGTTTTCAAGCAGGCCTGTATCGATAAAGCCTGGGCAAATGGCGTTGACACGAATATGGTATGGCGCTAGGTCGCTGGCCATAACGCGGGTCATTTGCAGAATGCCGCCTTTGCTGGCGCAATATGGGCTGGTGTTTTGCAAGGCGATGAAGCCACCGACGGATGCCATGCTGACAATGCTGCCGCCTTTGCCGCTTTCCGCCATTTTTTTAGCTACGGTTTGTGCTACGATGAACTGTCCGGTCAGATTGATGTTAATGATGGATTGCCAGGTGTCAAGGTCAACATCCAGAAAAGGCATTTTTTTATTGATGCCAGCGTTGTTGACGAGAATATCAATGCTGCCAAAAATTTTTTCTGCTTCATTGACCATGTTCTGTACAGCATTGACATCAGAAACATCACAAGCGTGACCGATGACGGTTTGCTCCGGTGCAAATGTTTTGATTTCATTGGCGACTTTATCCAGATCGGACTGTGTGCGGCTGACCAACATTATGTTGGCACCGGCTTTTGCAAAATCTTTAGCGAGTTCTGCGCCAATACCACGTCCAGCGCCGGTAATGATCGCGTTTTTTCCAGCGAGTGAGAAAATAGACATAAATGCTTCCTCCTTAAAAGTCATAAACAATCATTCATTCATCTTGTAATAGTTATACCATGGTTCTTTGTTTTCGTCCGTTGTTCAAACTACATTAAATATTTTCTATAAAAAAATCTTTGATGTAGTTTCGATTACCGATGAAAAAAACAGAAAGGGCTACAATAATAAAAAACGTTGATTGAATCAATAAGAAGGAAGTGTTTCAGAATGGCTAGAGCCAAAAATCAATCGTTGGAAGGTCAAAGAATGAAGTATTATATTCACTCTCTGATCTGTATTGTAATTATGTTTGGGTTTCAATTTATTCCGCCGTTCACGGATGCAATTACTCACACAGGGATGGATGCCTTAGGGATTTTTCTTGGGGTGCTTTATGGTTGGACGTTCGTTAGCATGATTTGGCCATCACTGCTTGGGATGGTGGCGTGCGGCTTTACTGGTTTAATGACAGTTCAGGAGAGCTTTTTGCAGGGGTTTGGCGCAGACATTGTTATTATTACTTTATTTGTGTTTATCTTCGCCGCTTTTATGGAGCAGAGTGGCCTGAACCGTTGGATCGCAAACTGGTTCATTAGCCGGAAAATTGTTATCGGTCGTCCCTATGTTTTTCTGGCAATGATGGTTATTAGTGCCTGGGTGCTTTCGACTTTTACCTACATCTTTGCGGCCATCATTGTGTTGTGGAGTGTTTTCTACAATATCAGCCGTGAATTGGGCTTTGAAAAACGTGCGCCATTTGTCAATTGCGTGTTGTTTGGCATTGTCTTAGGTGGTACCTTAGGCGCCATTACCATGCCGTTCAATCCAATGGATGTCATTGTACTTGGTATGATGCAGTCTTCTGTTGGCCTGACGGTAAACTATGTTACATTCTCTGTATTTAACATTTTCTTTGGCATTATTATCGTTATTTTATACACCTTGGCTTGCAAACTGCTTTTCCGCCCAGACACCGGTGCTTTATCCGAAAAGGTGGACCGTTTCGGTTATCTGCGTGGCGAAAAGATGAACAGCGATCAAAAAACAGCATTGGGTGCCTTGTTGGTATTTCTGGCCATGTTGCTTTTACCGGGCATTTTGCCAAAAACCTGGCCAGTCGTTTCTCAACTCTCTACGTTGAGTGTTTCTGGTTCGGCCATTGTTGTCATCATTGCACTGATGATTTTGCGTGATAAAAAATCCAGTGAAAATGAAGGCCTTTTAAACTGGGGTAAGTCCGCCATTAAAGGTGTTAACTGGGATGTTATTATCTTGCTGGCTTCCACGATGCCAATTTCAGCAGCATTGGAGTCGGATGAATCGGGTGTGTTGGCAGCGTGTGAACAATTTTTAAAGAGCCAGATTGGGGACATGTCACCATTGCTCGCCATTGCGTTTATTTCGATCGCTTTGGCCATCATCACTCAGTTTTCACACAATGCCGTATTATTGATCATCTTCGTTCCGATGCTTTGCCCATTGGTGGCTTCTTATGGCATCAATCCAGTTGTTATGGCCATCACGCTGATGTTTTCTGTACAGTCTGCGCTGCTTACACCAGCAGCTTCCACACAGGCGGCTATGATTTACTCTAACACTGAGTGGATTGATAAGAAAACCATTTTCAAATTGGCATTATGTGCCATGATCATTATGTTGGTGGTTGCATTGTTTGGCGTATTGCCAGCGGCAAATATCGTATATTAATTTCTGCATGTAGTTTTAATTACTGAGACTTGACGGTTTCTTATAGTACACTGCAATCAGTTGATAATCATTGATCGTTTTTTATTAGACAGGAGGACAAAAAATGAGAAAAGCAAAACATGGTTTAACAGAATGGCAAGTAAACAAAGCATTCGCTGGGTACACCATTTTCGCGCCAATGGTACAGGTGGACAAACAGTTGGAAGGCAAAGACTTCAGCTATGTTTATATGATTGATATGAAAGGGGACATCGTTCACCACTGGACAGTGCCGGGCTTGGTGCGCATGCATGGTGAGCTTTTGGAAAACGGCAATTTGCTTTGCTCTTGCTCTGAAGTTGGCCGTCAGAACCCATATGGTTTGGCCTTCTCTTCTTCGTCGATTGTAGAACTTGACTGGGATTCGAATATTGTATGGAAGCATGATGATCCAATGCATGACTGCCACGATCGCTGCCGCTTAAGAAATGGCAATACCCTGTATCTTCGTTATGCACCAATGACACCTGAAGAACAGGAAAAAGTAAAAGGTGGTACTCCTGGAACCGAGCCAGGCGGTCAAATGTTTACTTTTGAAATGGTTGAAGTGACGCCTGAAGGCACGGAAGTTGATTGCCTGCGTTTGTCGGATATTCTTGATCCAGACATTGATATTTTCACTCCACATGCTACGCGTGAAGTATGGCCAGGGCTTAACTCTGTTGAAGAATTGGCCGATGGACGCATCATTTCCACCAGCTACAACATGAGCCTCATTTACATCTGGAATCGCAAGGAAAGAAAGGTTGACTGGCGTTACGGCAACCAGCCAAACAAACAGATCTCCTTCCCACACGATCCAACTGAGTTGGAAAACGGCAACATCCTGGTCTTCGACAATGGCCGCTACTATGTGGCAAACCCAGATGGCAGCTCGGCTGTTTTCCCACCAGACTTCAGCCGTGTTCTGGAAATCGATCCTAAAACCGAAGAAACCGTTTGGGAATATCGTGCTGACAACCCTGTCGATTTCTACTCCACCTACATTTCCAGTGCGCAGCGTTTGCCAAACGGCAACACTTTGATCGACGAAGGGGCGACCGGTCGTTTCTTTGAAGTCACCCCTAATAAGGAAATTGTTTGGGAATACATCAACCCAATTTACACCGACAGCGGCAATCGTTTTGGTCGTTTGAATGCTGTGTTCCGCGCTCATCGTTATCCAGTGGAATATCCAGGTTTGAAAGGTAAGAAATTTGATTTGGATGCACAGCAGGCATTGAACCAACTTTATGGTTTTGAAGCCATGCAGGCAGCCAATAGAATGTAAAAATAAAAGAGGACTTACGCATATTAATAAGCTCCCCGTAGAGCAGCGTCTCGAAGTAAAAAATCGGGACTACGCTATGAGGAGCTTTTACTATGTGCGAGCACACACTAATGGATAAAAATACATTGCAGATTAAGAGAATGGTTATAGAAGTTACCAAATATTATATTATCGGAAAATGTGGTATAGATAGAACTGTTTTTTTGGAAATCATCAAATAGCATGCAGGAAAATGTTTGAAAGAAGCTGCAAAAAAACTGGAATTCTAAAGGAATTCCAGTTTTTTGATGAACGATATTTTTATATTTACTTTCGCTCATTGAGATCGGCTTTAGTGTTTATTACATCCCACCAAACAAAATCGTAGCAAGTGGATATCCGATGAATGTGTAGCAAATCCATGTAATAACGCACATTGGCAATGCGCAGATTTCAATTTGTTTGAAAGTAATCTTGTCTTTTTGTGCATGCAGCATTGCGCAGTATGGGGAAGCGGCTGGGGTAGCCAATGCTACGAATACCATCATACCGATGGTCATACACAGAGACATCATAGGTACATTTGGATACATATCCTGGAATGCCAGTGCGATAGGAATGATGATGGTTGCCATACCGGCATTGTTGGCAAAGTTTGTGGTGATCAAAGCAAAGAGCAGTAAGATCCCAACAAAGACGAGATCAGGCTTGTTGCCAAGCAGCGGGGTAAGCATCTGAACGATGAAAGCTTTTAAACCGGTTGTGTCAGTTGCGACTGCATTGCAAACGTAAACAGCTGCGGCAACAAGGAAGATGATGTCCCAAGACATGGAACGTTTTGCGATTTCTTTGAAGTTGAGCATTGGGCCGCCTTCAAAGCGTACAAGCATTAAGACGATGATGCAGACAGAAAGAACACCCGTTGCGCCATAGGCGTTTAGGATGGATGTGATGGCCCAACTTGCAGGCATCAAGCTTGGTGCAAGTAGGGCGATAATGGATATCAAGCAAGTTAACAACATTGTTTTTTGTTGAAGATTCATTGGTGGCAAAGGCTTTTGGTTAAATTGCTCTGGGTTAACGTTTTTCATTTTGCTGACGTCTGGACGTAAAATGAATTTCACAAATAGCAAAAACAGAATTAATAAGAGCATGGAAAGAATAAAATTATAGGCAATGTAGGCAGGATAGTTGACCGCAAGAGACGTCGCTTTGGTAAAGGCACCAGTAACTACTAACGCAGCTCCTTTGAATGGAAACATTGGTTGTCCTAAGGTAGCGGCAAGATAAATACCGAAAATAGACGTCCAGAATATTGTATCATGATTATCATAACCAAACGCATGCATGGCCTCATACATTAATGGCCAAAGGATCAGCAATGAAGCGACGGCCAGTGTAAATCCGGAAATGAAATAAGAACAGAAGAAAACAATGAATAAGAACATGTATGGGCGTCCCGTGATGATTTTTCGTGTTAAAAAGAATCGGGCAAGGTATTTTGTGCATCCGACATACTCTATGGCGCCAAAGAGAACCATCCCAAGCATCACAGTAATGACGGTATCACTGCCGATTGCATTTAAAAAGACCGCTTTTACAGCCGCATAGCCTGTTACATCCTCACCAAGATAGCCAGAATACAAGGCAAACAAGAGCAAGCCTAAGAGACTTGGCCAAATACTGTCTAGTGTTGACCATAAGTAAACCATGCCGATCAGAATGCCAGCAACCCACATGCCTGTTTCTGTAATGGGCTCAAATGGTCCAAGCTGCGGAAAACCAATCATGATCAGTAGCCCAATTGCTGCATGGATCCAATAGGATGGATGTGTTTTTGATACTTTTTTTGATGTCGAACTCATTAAGACCACCTCATTTTTTTAAATATCAATACGTATTGGATAAGATAATCTTATACCTTTCTTATTTGAGTATCATTAACATATGTTAATAAGAAAAAATAAATAACAATATATTATTATGGTATGATTGAATAAAAGATATTGATTGAACACATACCATATGAGCGATGAAAATGCTTTTTAATATCGATAGGAGGAAAGGTTATGTCGATACCAAACAGTTTGATCCATTTACCTGACGTCCATTTTGAAAAAATAAAGAAAGGGAGCGTATTCATTAAACAAGGCGACCCGGTGGAGTATTTGTATTATTTAACGAAGGGGTATTTTTATCGCATTATGACGACTGTAAAGGGTGATGAAGTCATATACAGCATCAAAAGTGCCAATAATGATTTGGCGCAATGCTTGATTGGTGTCTTTTGTCTTTATGGCAGTCATTCATCGCAAACACACCGTGGAAGAATAGCTGCCATGGATTTTGTGGCAATGACGGATTGTGAGGGGTATTTGATTCCTAAAGAGACGTTTTATTCTTATGTAAAAAGTCATCCTGAATTATTAGAAGCACTGTTAGATGCTATGCTTGATGAGTACACACGATTGATACAGAACTATCAATCGCATCAAGAGCAGAGTGTGGCTAATAGATTATGCCAGTTGCTGTTAGAATTTTCAGAGCCAAGTAACGACAATACATTGCGCATGGTTTTTGTGAAAAATGTGGATCTGGCGGGTTTGTTGGGTGTTCATAAAGTAACGGTTGCCCGAATTATTAAGTCGTTGAAAGCGATCAACGTTGTAGAACGTATTCCTCAAGGTTTGCGTATTATCAATGTTCCTGAACTAGAGCGTTTTGCCAACGGGGAGTATTTAGAGTATCATTAGTGAAATTTTTTAATTATAGGCTTGTGTTAACATAGGTTATCATTGTTCAGAAATTTCAATGGTATGATTGAATAAAGAATATTTATTGAACAATGTGATGATAAGGAGGAATCATAATGGGAACACCAAGTGTATACCCTACTGGAACAACCATCTATAATCCTGAAAAGGCCTGGAGCGGCTACACGTTGATGCCAGTATCTGGAACGGGTGCCGTGTTAATTGACATGAATGGCAATGTCATCAAAGTTTGGAAAGACTTCCAGGGATTTCCAAACAAATTGTTAAAAGGCGGTTATTGCATGGGCAGTTTGGGCCGCCGCGATTCTGAATATGCCTATCAGGACATGGCTGATGTTACTGAAGTGGATTGGGATGGTAACGTTGTCTGGTCTTTCAACAAGACCGAATTCTGCAAAGATGGCGACAGAGAACATTGGATGGCGCGTCAGCACCATGACTATCAGCGCGAAGGCAATCCTGTTGGTTATTATGTTCCTGGGATGGAATGCCAGACCGAAAGCGGCAACACGTTGATTCTTTGCCATGAAGACCTTTACAACAAACGCATTTCTGATAAGCGTTTGCTTGACGACTGCTTTATTGAAGTCGACTGGGAAGGCAACATTGTCTGGAAATGGAACATCAATGAACATTTCAGAGAACTGGATTTTTCTGAACAGGAAAAAGCGATTCTTTTCCGCAATCCTAACTATCATACCAATGGCGAAGGCCAGTACGACTGGATGCATATCAATTCCATGAGCGTTCTTGGTCCAAACAAATGGTACGATCAGGGCGACGAACGTTTCCATCCGGACAACATCATTTGGGATGCACGTGAGTCCAACATTATGGGGATCACTGACAAGAAGACTGGAAAAATCGTATGGCAGATTGGTCCAGATTTCACCAAGACCAAAGAACTCCGTAAGATTCGCCAAATCATCGGTCAGCACCACTGCCACATGATTCCAAAAGGTCTGCCTGGCGAAGGCAACATCCTTATTTTCGACAACGGTGGCTGGGCTGGCTATGGTTACCCAAGCCGTACCAGCAAGGACGGTACCAAGGCCGATCTTCGTGACCATTCCCGCATTTTGGAAATCGATCCAGTGACCTTGAAACTTGTTTGGGAATTCACATCTGCTTCCTGGTACAGCATGTCTTCCATCGTTGCCAAGAGCCAGTTCTACAGCCCATTGATCAGTTCGGCACAGCGACTGCCAAACGGCAACACGCTGATCACCGAAGGCTGCAGCTGCCGTCTGCTTGAAGTAACCCCTGACAAAGAAGTGGTTTGGGAATTTATTGCTCCATTTGAAATGGATGCACCACGCATTTATCGTGCATATCGCTACCCATACGACTATGTGCCACAGGTGCCAACACCAACCGAAATTCCTGTTGAACGCGTGAACAATTTTTCCTTCCGCGTTCCCGGTGCTGCTGATGCCCACCTTGATAATGTGGTTACCATCGAAGGCACTTGGGGGTATAGTGGCAAAATGGATGCTTGCGTAACCGACGATCAATTTTAAAATAGCATTTATCACAACATTAAAAAGCAGCACCGTGCGCCTTTGCACGGTGCTGCTTTTTTGCTCTCATTATTGACATATGCTATTTATGGTGCTATGATGGACCCATAAAAGGCATATGCCGAAAAACAATGGTTTATAGGGTAGTGTATCAATAGAAAGAGGTTAGGTACCATGAAAATTGCGATTCCGGTTGATCATCCATCTTTAGAGAGTAAGGTGGCCGAAAATTTTGGTCGTGCGGCAAATTTTGCGTTCTATGACGATGAAACGAAAGAAGCCGTTTATGTTGATAATTCTGCGATCATGAGTCAGGGCGGCGCGGGGATTAAGGCTGCGCAGGTCATTGTTGATCATGGTGCGCAGGTGTTGATCACGCCACGCTGCGGTGAAAATGCTGCGGAAGTGCTGAAAAAAGCTGGCGTGGCGCTGTATGGTTCAGTGGCAGGCTCTGCCGAAGAAAATGTGCGCGCGTTTGAAGCCCAAGAGCTGGCAGCACTGACGGATATTCACGCAGGATTTCATCATCAGGGGTGATTGCTCATGAAAATTGCCGTTTTGAGCGGAAAGGGCGGCACTGGGAAAACGTTTGTGTCGGTGAATCTTGCGGCGTCGGCTGCGTCGGCGCTCTATGTGGATTGTGACGTGGAAGAACCCAATGGGCATCTGTTTTTTAAGCCAGAAGCGGTGGCTTCGACGCCAGTGTCAAAGTTGCTGCCTGTTTTTGACGCAGCGGCGTGCAATGGATGCCGGCAATGTCTTGATTTCTGCCGCTTTAATGCGTTGGCTTATATCGGTGATGCGCCCATGGTGTTTAAGGATGTGTGCCATTCCTGCGGCGGCTGTCGGCTGGTTTGCCCAGAACATGCCGTTGCTGAAGAAGCGGTTGAGATTGGCCATGTAGAAGAAGGGCGCCACGGCAGCGTGGCGGTTGCTTCGGGCTTTTTGAACATTGGGGAGGCCTCTGGCATTGGCATTATTGCTGAGCTGCTTAAAAAGGCTGAAACTTCTGAGGCAGCGCAGGTGGTCATCGATTGTCCGCCAGGGAGCGCGTGCTCGGTGGTGGAAAGCGTCAAAGATGCCGATTATTGTCTGCTGGTGGCTGAGCCAACAATTTTCGGGGCGCACAATTTTGAAATGGTTGCCGAGCTGACTGCGGTCCTGCAAAAGCCTTGCGGTGTGGTGATCAATAAGGCGATGGACGATACGGCACAGATGGATCGGCTTTGCGCCGAAAAGAAGCTGCCTATTCTGGCGCGCATTCCATACGATGCTGAAACGGCGCGTTTGGGTGCCGAAGGCAGCATTGCCGTGGAACATGACGCGTCGATGCGGGCGTTGTTTGAGACACTGTGGCAGCGCATCGAGGAGGAGGCAAACGCATGAAACAATTGCTGATTTTAAGCGGAAAAGGCGGCACCGGAAAAACGACGACGGCGGCGGCTTTTATCGCTTTTGCAAACGCGCAGGCTTTTGCGGACTGTGACGTGGATGCCCCGAATCTGCACTTGCTGCAGCAATTTGCCGATGAACCGCAGACGACGGACTATCTGGGCGGGCAGAAAGCTCAGATCGATTCTGCACGTTGCATTGGCTGCGGTCTCTGTCAGCAGCACTGTCGCTTTGACGCCATTCGACGCAAGGCAGAAGGGTTTGAAGTGAACCCTATTGCTTGTGAAGGCTGCGGCGTGTGCGTGGCTGTTTGTCCCGAACATGCTGTGACGCTTTTGGATGACGTTGCCGGTGAACAGATGCTGTACCGGGACGGTCGTGTGTTTTCCACTGCCAAGCTGAAAATGGGGCGCGGCAATTCAGGAAAGCTTGTCACAGAGGTGAAAAAGGCACTGACGGCCAACAGTGACGCCGAATTTGCCATTGTTGACGGCTCACCAGGCATTGGCTGCCCAGTCATCGCCTCCATCAGCGGGGCGCATATGGTCTTATTGGTGGCGGAACCAACTGTTTCAGGGATCAGCGACTTGCAGCGTGTGATCAAAACATGTCAGGGTTTTGGCACAAAATGCGCTGTCTGCGTCAATAAAGCCGATGTCAGCCCGCTGCAGGCCGATCACATTGAACAGTTCTGCCGGGACAACGGCATCCCGTTTGTTGGCCGCATTCCGTATGATGAAACGGTGCCGAAGGCCATCAATGAAGGCAAGAACATTGCCGAGACAGCGTGTCCGGCACGCGAGGCGCTGTTGGAGATTTATCAGGAAGTCATGAAATTGTTTTTTGAAGCATAAATGTTTTTATCACAAAAATGGAGGCGTTATTTTTATGAAAATCGCAGTTGCAAGCACAGGCGCAATGACCACGGAACACTTTGGCCATTGTGAGAACTTTAATATTTTTGACGCTGAAAATGGTGTCATCACCGCTCAGGAAAGCATTCCAAACCCAGGGCATAAGCCAGGATTTCTGCCAAACTACCTTGGCGATCTGGGTGTGAACGTGGTTATTTCCGGCGGCATGGGCCAAGGGGCCATCGATATTTTTAACACGCGCGGCATTGAAGTCATCACGGGTGCCAGCGGCAGCGCCGAAGACTGCGCCAAGCGCTATCTCGCCGGTGAATTGAAATCCACTGGCTCTGTCTGTCACAAACACGAACATGCCGGCGAATGCGGCGGTCATCACGGCGCCTGAGCATTGGCCCGATGCTGAGAATAGGTCTGAAGCCCATGCTTCAGGCCTTTTTTCTTTGCTGGGGATGGTGGACAGCGGTGGAGAATGTTTATATAATGAAAGATACAGTGATTTGATGAAAGGAAGCGGAGGACGCATGCAGTCCATCAATACCATTTCGCTGGTGCAGCGTTATTGGCAAGTTTATATCCAGCCAGGTGCCTTCTGCATCGATGCCACGGCTGGGCGCGGGCATGATACAGAGAGGCTTTGTCGTTTGGTGGGGCCGAGTGGCCGCGTGCTGGCGTTTGACATTCAGCAGGAAGCCGTCGCTGCTACAAAAGAGCGGTTGGCGAAGGCCGGCTTATCGGCCGAGGTTGTGAAAGCGAGCCACGCCGACATGGCCGAGTATGCGGCGCCTGACAGTGTGGATGCCATCGTGTTCAATCTGGGCTATCTGCCGGGCGGCGATCACCATCTCGCTACGCAGCCAAAGACCACGATGCGTGCCATCGACAATGGCCTGACGCTGCTCAAAGAAGGCGGCATCATGACCTTGTGCATTTACCATGGCGGCGACAGCGGCTTTGCAGAGCGTGATGCGGTGCTTGATCATTTGCGCACGCTGGACCACCATCGCTACACAGTGTTGGTCAGCGATTTTTTCAACCGTCCAAACCATCCGCCCATTGCGGTATTGATCATCAAAGAAAAAAATTGAGTTTTTTTGAAAAAATTTTTTGCTTCGTGAATGAAATGGCCTGTTTGAATCGTATTGATAGTGAAAACAATTTTTTAGGAGGTCATTCTCATGAAACACAAGAAGAAATTTTTAGCAGCTATCATCATTGGCGTATTGGTCATCGCATCGGTTCCAGCGGCCATGTTTGCGGCCGGCTATGGCCGCGGCGCAGGCAATGGTGCTGGCAACGGCGCAGGTGTTGGCTATGTGGATGCCAATGGTGACGGTGTCTGCGACAACCAGGGCAGCGGCCTTGGCAATGGCAACTACGTGGATGCAAACGGTGACGGCGTGTGCGACAATTATGTAGACGCCAATGGCGACGGCATCTGCGACAACCACGGCACAGGCTGCGGCGGCAATTTTGTCGATGCTGACGGCGACGGCGTGTGCGACAATTACACCGGCAACGGTGGATATGGCAATGGCGGTCAAGGCAGCAATTATGTAGACGCTAATGGCGACGGCATCTGTGACAACGCGGGCACAGGCTGCGGCAACGGTGGCGGCATGGGCCATCATAATGGCGGCGGCCATCACGGCGGTTGCTGGTAAACCGTTAAATAGCAGAAAAGAGGGGGCGCGGTCATGCGCAGCGAAGAAGCAGTCAATCGGGCAATTGAAAATTATGCCTCAACGGTCAAGCGTATTTGTTTCATTCACTTGAAGAATGAAGCGGATACCGAAGACATTTGTCAAACGGTGTTTTTGAAATACGCGATGAACGACAACGTTTTTGACAGTGAGGCACATGAAAAAGCGTGGATCATCCGCGTGACCATCAATGCCTGCAAGGATCTTTTGAAAAGTTTCTTTCGCAAGCATACCGTGTCCCTTGATGCATATGTGGAGCAGGGCGGCGTCAATGATGCCGCCCATTCTGAAGTGTTGGAGGCTGTGCTGGCTTTGCCGGAGAAATATCGGCGCGTCATCTACCTGCATTATTACGAAGGCTATCCAGCTGCGGATATTGCAGAGATCCTGCGCATCAATGTCAACACAGTTTATACGCAGCTGACTCGGGCAAAAGGCTTGCTGCGTGATGAATTGGGAGGTGAAGCATGATGGAACGGCTGTTGAAAGAGGCGTTTGAAGACGTCCAGGCAAGTGAAAAGCTGCAGGCAGATACCAAACAAGTCGTTCTTAAAGCCATGCGTGAAGGCAAACGGCCATCCTCACGGTCTCGACGGTGGGTGCCGGTTTGTGCGCTGGTTTTCTGCTGCTTGCTTGCTTTGGGGCTCGGCGGCCATCACCTCTATTACACACCGACAACAGTGGTCAGCATCGACATCAACCCATCTATGGAGATGGACATCAATCGCTTTGACCGTGTCATTGCCCTCAATGGCTACAACGATGACGGCGTGGCACTGGCAGCGGAACTGAACGTTAAAAATATGAACTATGACGACGCGGTGGATGCGCTCATGGCAAACGATACCATCAATGACTGCCTGGCAAATGGCGAAGAACTGTCCATCGCCGTGGTTCAGTCTGACAATGGCAACACGACGCAGAGCGATGCGGTGCTGAACTATGTGTCAAACTGCACCGCCGAGCATAAAAATGCGCACTGCTACGCTTTGGAAAGTGACGACAGCCAAATGGCAGATGCTCATGACGCGGGGCTTTCCTGCGGCAAATATCACGCGTATCAGGAGCTTTTGGCTTACGATCCAAGCATCACGCCAGAAGAAGTGCAGCAAATGACCATGCGCGAGATTCGCGAATTATTGGCCAGCTATCAAAATAGCGGCAGCGACGAGACCAGCGATTCAGCCGCATCCAGCGGTTATGGCAGCGGTCAGGGCCAAGGTAATGGACAAGGCGCTGGAAACGGTTATGGCCAGGGACAAGGCAGCGGTGCAGGCAATGGTCAAGGTCAAGGACTCCATGCCGCAGAACACAGTCAAGGTGCGCATCATGGCAATGGTCATGAATAAACAACAACAGGCAGTCAGCAGGCTGCCTGTTTTGCATGTTATGAGTAAATGGCATATCACTCCATGACAGAGCGGCATTGGTGCCATGCTGCAGCAAGTTTTATAATGGAGACAGTGAAACAATCAGGAGGCGTATCCTAATGACCATAGAAGAATTTATTGCCATCATGGACAGCGGCGCCGTCATTGAAGGCCAATCTGAGGCGCACCTTATGATGCATCAGCTGTCGGAAGAAGCCATTCGCATTTGTGAGGCGCTGAACCACTGCGACCGCACACCGGAACGCGTGCACGAACTGTTCTGTGAACTGACAGGGCGCGAGGTTGGCGAAGGCGTGGGCTTCTTTCCGCCATTTTTTAGTGACTGCGGCAAGAATCTCAAAATCGGCAGCCACGTCTTTTTCAACAGCGGCGTCAAGATCCAGGATCAAGGCGGCGTTACCATCGATGACGGCGCTCTCATCGGGCACAATGTTGTCATAGCCACCTTGAATCATCTGCAGGACCCAGCGCGCCGCGGCGGCATGGTGGGCAGCCCTGTGCACATCGGCAAAAATGTCTGGATCGGTGCCAATGCCACCGTTTTGCCAGGCGTCACCATTGGCGATGGCGCCATCGTTGCAGCAGGCGCTGTTGTCACCAAAGATGTTGCAGCCAATACCATCGTTGGCGGTGTGCCGGCGAAGGTGATTAAAAAAATAGAGGCGTAAGCGTTAGCCGCTGTTCCAAAGAGTGGGAGCAGCGGCTTTTTGCATGAGCTGGGAGCGATGGAGAAAATGTTGCTTCATTTAAGAAATGGTTTTTTTTTTTAAGAATTTTCATATTGAACGCAAAATGATGGGATGATAAGATAGGCTTATCAAATACAACGGAGGGGTTTGTATGCCTAATCATCCGCAACTCATCGTCATGCTGACGTATAATGACCAGACTGTAAACAATGCTTATGACATTTTCGACCAATGCCGCAGCAGCCAGGCGGAATATTGGGGCTTCAAGGAGGCGCCGCTGCCGCTGGCAGAGATGAAAAGAATTTACGACTATATGAAGGCCTGCGGCAAGACCACGTTTCTCGAGGTGGTGGCCTATACAGAGCCAGAATGCCTGGCTGGCGCACAGATGGCTGTGGCCTGCGGCTGTGATATTTTGATGGGGACGGTGTTTTCTGACGCGGTCAACGACTATTGCCGGGCCAATGGGCTCAAGTACATGCCGTTCGTCGGTGAGATTACCGGTCGTCCGTCGGTGCTTCATGGCACAGTGGAAGGCATGATCGCCGAGGCCCGTGAGTACCTGGCCAAGGGTGCCTATGGCATCGATCTGCTGGGTTATCGCTACGAAGGCGACGCCGCCGCGCTCAACAAAGCTTTCACGGCGGCCATTGATGCGCCGGTGTGTTTGGCAGGCAGCATCAACAGCTTCCAGCGGCTCGATGAGGTGAAAGAAGCGGCGCCGTGGGCGTTTACCATTGGCAGCGCGTTTTTTGATCAGCAGTTCGGCGGCGATTTCTGTGAACAGATTGACCGTGTCTGCGCGTATATGAAGAAATGAGGCCGCTATGTTTAAAGTATTCTATCCTTACGAATGTGCCGACAGCGTGTTCACCATCGATTACGACAAGCTGTATGCGATGGGGATTCGCGGGCTGATCTTCGACATTGACAACACCCTGGTGCTTCATGGCAGCGATTCAACGCCGGCCATTGACGATCTGTTCCGTGAGGTTCAGGCCAAGGGCTTCAAGACCCTGCTGTTGTCCAACAACGAGGAAAAACGCATCAATCGTTTTATGCAGAATATTCGCACCTATTACATCCACGATGCCGGCAAGCCGCGCCCGGCAGGCTACCTGCGTGCGCTGGAAGTGATGGAGCTGGAGAAGGATCAGGTGGTGGTCATTGGCGATCAGGTGTTCACCGACGTGCTTGGCGCCAATCTGGCGGGCATGCCAAGCATTCTCGTGAAATTTTTGCGCTGGCCGGAGGAAAAAGCCCTGGGCAAGCGCCGGCGTCTGGAGCAGGCAGTGATGCTGACCTATCGGCTGCGCCCGTCCTGTCAGCACCGTCTGGGCGGCATTGCGCTGCAAGGCAAGCGTCAGCGCCGCCATTTCGGGGACCTGCATCCGCTGTTTTACAAGCTCGCCACTGAGAAGGAAACCCTCAAGCGTCATCTTCAGGACCGCACCAGCCGTGAGACGTTCGCCGCTGAACGGCAGCAGGAAGCGCTGCCGCATCTCGTGGCGGCCCATCAGTCCACCGTCATCAAGCGCGGGCCAGGCATCGATCCCGTGCTGCAGGAAAACAAAGCTGTCAATATTCGCCTGGCCTGCGACAAGCTCAATGGCCTCATCATCCATCCTGGCGAAACCTTCTCGTTCTGGCGGCTGGTGGGCAATGTATCGGAAAAGAAAGGCTACAAAGACGGCCGTGTCATTGAAAAGAACAAAATCATTCCCGGCATGGGCGGCGGGCTCTGCAACCTTGCCAACACCATCAATTTGCTGGCGCTGCACAGCCCTATGACCGTGACCGAGTTTCATAAACATTCCGATGCGCTCGCCTGCGACATCGGTCATCGTGTGCCGCTGAGTGCGGGCACGTCCATTTTCTACAACTACGTGGACTATCGTTTCAAAAACACCACCGATCAGGATGTGCAGCTTCTGGTTTGGGTGGCCGATGGCCAGCTTCATGGCGAACTGCGCAGCGTGCGCCCGTTCCCGTACCGCTATGCCCTTTCGGAGGAAGACCATCATTTCCGCCGCGAAGGGGAAAAGTATTACCGCCTTTCAAAAATCTACAAAGATACCTACGGCGGCGACCGGCTCCTCAGCCATGATCTGATCTGGGACAACCATTCCGAGGTCATGTTTCCGCCGGAGCTGATTCCCGATGCGATGATTCGCCGCGATTGAATAAGGGCCTCTCTGTCCTCAGACAGGGAGGCTTTGCTGCAATTGACAGCCGCGCACAAGAACCTTACACTATATGTAGACTATGGAGGAGGTTTTATAAAATGAACACAAGCATCACACGAGAACAGGCATTGGATCTTTTAGTGAAATATAATAAGGATACGTTCCATTTGGAGCATGCACTGACCGTGGAAGGCACCATGGGCTGGTACGCGCGCGAGCTGGGCTACGGCGACGAAGAAGCATTCTGGCGCCTGGTGGGCCTGCTGCATGACGTGGACTTTGAACAATGGCCGGAGCAGCACTGCCAGAAAGCACCGGAACTGCTGGCTGAAATCGGCGCTGGCGACGACCTGACCCACGCCGTGTGCAGCCATGGCTATGGCATTTGCAGTGACGTGCAGCCAGAGCATGACATGGAAAAGGTGCTCTTTGCCGTCGATGAGCTCACTGGGCTGATCAACGCAGGCGCGCTGGTGCGCCCATCCAAGAGCGTCATGGACATGGGCGCCGACAGCGTCAAGCGCAAATTCAAGGACAAACACTTCGCCGCTGGCTGCTCCCGCGATGTCATTCGCCAGGGCGCTGAAAACCTTGGCTGGGAGCTCAAAGAACTGTTCGAAAAGACTATTCTCGCCATGCGCGACTGCGAAGCCAGCGTGCGCGAAGAACTGCCAGCGCTGGTTGAACGTGCCAAACAGGCATGAAGGACGGGCGCTGCCTGCGCGATAAAGGGGGAAGAACATGCCATTTCGTCATTTAGAAGGTGCCGAGCGGTGCTATTTTCAACCAGAGGAACACCTGATCTCTGCTGGCGATTCATTAAAATACATCTATTATCTTACCAGTGGTGTGGTTTATCGCATTGGTATGACGGAGAATGGAGAGGAATGCATTTTGGGGCGCAAGATCGGGGGCGAGGGTGTATCGTCTTTAGTGGGCATTTTAGAGGCGTTCAGTAAACCGCCGCAGCCTCCTGCTTCAGGGCCCATTGTTCATCACGATTTTATTGCACACACCGATTGTGTATGTTACAAAATTCCGGTTGATGTTTGTTTGGCATATTTGCATGAGCAACCTGACATGCTTGAGAATCTGCTGCGTGAACTGAGTATTGCGTATGGACATATTTGCAGGAAATACTGGGCACGCAAAGAAAAAAATGTACCAGCGGAATTGTGTGCCTTTCTGTTGGAAAACAGTCGCGAGAGCGGCGGTGTGCGCCTGCTTTCACGCCAATATACCAATGTAGAGATCGCCAAGTTTTTGTCGGTACATCGCGTGACGGTGACCAATATGCTGCGCGCTTTAAAAACTCAGAGCTGCATTGAGCGCACACCGCGTGGCCTTGTGCTCATTGATGTGCCGCAGCTGACCGATTACCGCAACGGCAAAAAAATGTTAAGTTATTGATGGAGGAGCCGCCATGTTTTGCAACTTTTTTGTAAAACATGGTGGCTTTTTATGATGAATGGGAGATAATGCAGTAGCCTGGACTAATAGAGGTGTAGTCCGCATTATTTAATTTTAGTTATGGAATGGATAAAATAATTGTGAAATAAATATTTTTGTTCAATACTTAAATTTTAGGAAGGTGAAAGAAATGAGTACAACGACAAAACGTAGTCTTTACCCATTGCATCTCATCATTGGCTTTGGCATTTTGGTCCTGTTTTGGCTCTTGCCGCCGATTGATCCGATCACACCGCTGGGGATGCGGTGCGTGGGTGCATTTTTGTCCATGGTTTATCTGTGGAGTGCGGTTGAAACCCTGTGGCCAAGCTTGGTGGGGCTGTTTGTGCTGGCCATCTCCGGCTATGGCGGGGACGGCGGCTTCAATGGTGTGTGGATGAACGCCATTGGCGCCGACACGGTTCTTTTGACGCTGTTTGCTATGGTTCTGATGGGGGGCTTGGATGCCATCGGTGACACCAAATACATTGCACGCTGGTTCCTTACGCGTAAGTTGTTCAAGGGGCGCCCAGCGGTCTTTCTTGTCACTTACTATGCCCTCTGCTTTGTGCTGGCGTCAGTGACCCAGCCAATGATCTCCCTGATTCTGCTCTGGCCAATTTCCACCAGCTTCATGGATACTTTGGGCATCAAAAAAGGCGAACGTATCTGGAGCTATTTCTTCGTTGGCATGTTTGCCGTCTCCACGCTGGCGCAGCCATTGTTCCCATTCAAAGGCGCTGAGTTGGTGCCATATGCGGCGTTCCAGAAAATGACGGCCTCCATGGGTAATCCAATGTCGATTCCAATGTTACCATATATGGTGGTTTGCTTTGTTGTTACGGCATTATTTATTCTCATTTACGTCTTTTTGATTAAGTTTGTGCTGCGTGTGGACCTTAGCAAACTGAAAGCCATCGATCCCGAGATGCTCGAAAAAACGATTCAGCTACCACCGATGAACAAACGTCAGATCATCTAGCTCATCATGCTGCCTTGCTTCCTCTTGATGATTCTTGTGCCAAGCGTGGTGAAGGGCAACATTATTTGCAGCGCTTTGAGCACCATTGGGCCGCTCGGCGTCAGCTTGTCATGGATCATTCTGTTCCTTGTTGTGCGCATTGACGGTGAACCGCTCTTAAATTTCAAAGAAGTCGCTTATCGCAAATTTGACTGGGGTATTTTCTTTATGATTGCGGCAGCGGTTTACGGTGCCAATACGTTGTCCAATGAGGCCACTGGTGTGCCAAACTTCCTCATTCAAGTGCTCACACCGGTTCTTGGCGGCCGCTCGGAAACAGCATTTGTGGCCATCATGTTCACCTTTGCGCTCATCCTGACCAACTTTGCCAACAACGCCGCCATGGCTGTTGTACTGATGCCGGTGGTGCTGAATTTCTCCAACCAGCTGGGCATCAATCCAATGCCGGTTGCCACGGGCGTCATCCTCATGGTCTTTGTGGCCATGCTGACACCAGCAGCGTCGCCACACGCCAGCATGATGCACGGCATGCATGCCATCTACGACAAAAAAGACATCTATCGCATCGGCATTCCAATCTGCATTGGTGTCTTGATCTTGTACATTTTCATCGGCTATCCACTGGCGAAAATGCTCATGCTTTAAGTTTACAAACGTCTGTCGACACGCTTCGGCAGACGTTTTTTTGTGCGATGAAGGGTTCTGGACTGAGATTGATAGCTATCTCGCATGACTGTAGAGTGTGATTATAACAATGAGAAGGATGGTAACAATGAATAAAATAATCAGTCAAAACGATGCGTGAAACTATCGTTCAAGAAAAATAAGGACGATTTTCATTTAGAATACGCGTTGACTGCAGAAGGTGTCATTGATTGGTTGACGCGACTGCGAAGCCAGCGTGCGTGAGGAGCTGACGCAGCTGGTAGAGAAAGCCATCGACTGAGGCGAGCGTAAAAATAAACGATACTCGGTTTTTCCGGGTATCGTTTATTTTTTGCTTTTTTGATCTGAGAGTTTGCTATGGCAAGGCGCGGGCTGTGTAGAA
The DNA here is from genome assembly GCA_019420345.1 of Peptococcaceae bacterium. Lineage (GTDB taxonomy): Bacteria > Bacillota > Peptococcia > Peptococcales > Peptococcaceae > UMGS1590. The sequence continues at coordinate 151,081 of JAHZHI010000011.1, read as the reverse complement.
TAAAGAAGAGGAGGGAATTATTTTGAATGTATATGGATATAGTCGCGTCAGCAGCAGGGAACAGAACGAAGCCAGACAACGAATTGCTTTAAGAGAAACAGGGGTTTCGGAAAAAAATATTTATTTGGACAAACAATCCGGCAAGGATTTTGATCGTCCTCAATATAAAAAGCTGATACGAAAATTAAAAAAAGACGACCTGCTTTATGTAAAGAGTATTGATCGTCTGGGGCGTAACTATGCAGAGATTTTGGAACAGTGGCGGATTTTAACGAAGGAAAAAGGCGTGGACATCGTCGTACTGGACATGCCTTTGTTGGATACACGCCGTGGAAAGGATTTGGTGGGCACATTTTTAAGCGATATTGTCTTGCAGGTGCTATCCTTCGTGGCGGAAAATGAGCGCACAAATATTCGTCAGCGTCAAGCAGAGGGTATTGCTGCCGCAAAAGCACGGGGCGTTCGTTTCGGACGACCGCCCAACCCTTTGCCGGAAAATTTTCCTGAGCAGTATCGTCAGTGGAGAGATGGAGCGATCACCGGAACTGCAGCGGCCAAAGCCTGTGGGCTGCCGCTTTCTACTTTTCGTTATCGTGCGAAGCGCTATGAAAATAACATGTGATTAGATTTTGCAGAAATGTGTACTTTTTTGTAAATCTATAATACCACACTGCGAGCCTTTTTTCTGTATAAAATCTGTGAAACGAGAGCCATATATTACAAAAAGTTCCCTTTTCGCCAGTCTCACAAAAAAGTACACAATCTTGCAATGGGCAAGATGTGTTGATGGATGAGGTGTGAGACATGGCAGAAAAACAGGTGAAGTCTAAAGAGCGCGTGGCCAATCACGGTGAGGTTTTCACTGGCGAGCGTGAGGTCAAGGCGATGTGTGATTTGGTAAAGCAGGAAACAGAGAGAATTGAAAGTCGTTTTCTGGAGCCTGCCTGCGGCAATGGGAATTTTCTTGCGGAAGTTCTGCGCCGCAAATTGGAGGTAGTGAAACACCGATATGGGAAAAGTCCTTTCGACTATGAGCGTTATTCGGTGCTTGCGATGATGAGCCTGTATGGTGTGGATATTTTGGAGGACAACGCTGAGGAGTGTCGTCAGCGGCTATTCAAAATTTGGAATCAGGAGTATACAGCTAGCGCGAAAGGCCAAGCCACCGAGCAATGCCGAGAGGCCGTGCGGTTTATTTTGCGCAAGAACATTTTGTGTGGCGATGCGCTGACCATGCTGCAAGCAGACGGCTCGCCCATTGTTTTTGCGGAATGGAGTCTTGTAACAGGCAGCCAGGTGAAGCGCCGAGATTTTCGGCTGGATGAACTGTTGAACGGTCACGAGAAGCAGAGAACGATTTTCATGAGTGACTGGGAGTACGACGATGAGGTGCAGGCTTTTATTCCATCACCGATTCAGGAATATCCACTGACCGATTATAGGAGGGTGCAGGATTATGAGTGATTTTTACAGCAACATGTATAATCCGGACGTCCTCAATTGTCTGGCCAATCTTAGTAATGACGAAGTGTTCACGCCGCCTGAAGTGGCAAATAAAATGCTGGACATGTTGCCGGAAGAATTGTGGCATGATAGCAGCGCCACTTTTCTTGACCCAGCCTGTAAATCTGGCGTGTTCCTGCGAGAAATTGCTAAACGATTGATTGTGGGCTTACAAGAAGAAATCCCTGATCTGCAGGAACGTATTGATCATATTTTTCATAAGCAGCTGTATGGTATTGCTATCACTGAGTTAACCAGTTTGCTCTCACGGCGCAGTGTGTATTGCTCAAAATATCCCAACAGTAAGTATTCCATCACGCTTTTTGAGGACACCAGCGGGAATATTCGCTACAAACGCACCCAGCATCGCTGGAAAAACGGCAAGTGTGTGTTTTGTGGTGCGTCTCAGAGCGAATACGAGCGAGGAGATGAGCTGGAAACCCATGCTTATGAGTGGATCCATACGACTAAACCGGAGGAGATATTTAAGATGAAATTTGATGTAATAATTGGTAATCCACCTTATCAGCTTTCAGTAAATGAAAGCGGAAAAGGTTTAGGGGCAATTCCCCTTTATCAAAAATTTGTTGAGAAGTCAATGAAATTACAGCCAAGATATCTTAGTATGATTATCCCATCGCGATGGTTTTCTGGTGGAGTTGGCTTGAATCAGTTCAGAAAGACTATGTTATCTGATAAACGAATAAAAAAAATTGTTGATTATATTGATTCAAATGATTGTTTTCCTGGAGTCGATATAAATGGAGGCATATGTTATTTTTTGTGGCAACGTGACTATAATGGGCTTTGTAACTACTCTAATATTGTAAAGCATCAGATTAGTACTGCTGATAGAAATTTGAATGAATTTGATATTTTTATAAGAAGAAATGAAGCAGTATCAATTGTGAAAAAAGTTATTAATGAAAAAGAAAAGATGCTATCATCACCTGGTGGCTGTAGTCCTCAAACTCCATATGGTTTCTTATCAACCTTTAAGGGAAATATAGACAAGATCGCGCTTGATGATTGTGAAATATTAAGTAGCAAGGGCTGGAGGTTTGTAGAAAGAAATAAAGTAAAAAAATATCGTGAAAGTATTGATAAGTATAAAGTGTTAATTTCGAAGTTATCTTGTGAACATGCTGGAAATCCAGATAAAAATGGCATGTATAGAGTGTTGAGTCGAATGGAGATTTTAGAGCCTGGTCAAATCTGTACTCAATCATATTTAGTATTGTGCCCAACAGACTCTAAGTATGAAGCAAAAAATTGTTTTGATTATTTACGAACTAAATTTGTTCGCTTTATGATTTTACAGACACTGGTTGGAATGAATATTTCCATTAATAATTTTATATTTGTTCCTTGGTTGGATTTTTCAAAACCATGGAACGATGAGGAACTCTACGAAAAATATGGATTAACAGACGATGAAATTGCCTTCATCGAAAGTATGATTCGACCAATGGAGTTGGGTGGTGATGGCAGTGCCAAGTGAGTTCTTTCCTCAACGCCCAGATGCTCATCCGATGATTTACGCCTACGAAGACACCAATCCGCAGTATCAAGGGCTTTTGAAGGTGGGATATACTGCCATTGATGTGGACAAGCGTGTTGCTCAGCAGTATCCTACCAAACGACCGGACGGCAGTGTGCCCTATCGTATTCTCTATCGGGAAAGTGCCATGTATCCAGATGGTTCCTCGTTCACTGACCATGATGTTCACCAGGTTTTGAAACGCAAGAAAATAACAAACATGGGCGGCGAGTGGTTTCGTTGTACGGTGGATGATGTGCGGGCGGCAGTGCTGGCGGTCAAACATCGCACCGCCAACGTGGAAAACCGTGTCAACAGTTTTTCTATGCGTCCAGAACAACAGGAAGCGGTGGAAAAGACGGAACGTTATTTCCGTAGTGCTTACGCGGAAGAGGCGGCCCGCTATCCTAAGTTTTTGTGGAACTGCAAGATGCGTTTCGGCAAAACGTTTGCAGCGTATCAACTGGCTAAGCGAATGGGATTGAAACGAGTTTTGGTGCTGACCTTTAAGCCGGCTGTCGTCAGCGCATGGCAGGAGGATTTGAACAGTCACATCGATTTTGAGGGCTGGCAGTTCATCAGTCGAAATACTGAGCTGACCTATGAGACAGCGGACAAAGATCGTCCGATTGTTTGCTTTGGGTCATTTCAGGATTATTTGGGGGTGAACAGGGACACTGGTGGCATCAAAGCGAAAAATGAGTGGGTCCATTCTACCAATTGGGACTTGGTTATCTTTGATGAGTATCACTTTGGTGCGTGGAAGGAAAATGCTAAAAAGCTGTTTGAGCAGGAGGACGAGGACAGTTATGATAGTGTAAACTTAGACCAATATGATCGCGGCAATGCCTGCGATGAAACGTTTCTTCCCATCACAACCATGTATTATCTGTATCTGTCGGGGACGCCGTTTCGTGCGTTGAATTCCGGTGAGTTTATCGAGGATCAGATTTATAACTGGACATACTCGGATGAACAGCGGGCAAAGGAAAACTGGCAGGGTGACGGCAATCCTTATGCGGCACTGCCTCGCATGGTGATGATGACTTACCGTATTCCGGACAGCATTCGTCGGATCGCGATACAGGGTGAGTTCAACGAATTTGATTTAAACTTGTTTTTTTCCGCAGATGGAAAAGGCGAAAATGCTCGGTTTAAGTATGAAAATGAGGTGCAAAAATGGCTAGATCTGATTCGAGGCGCTTATCTGGAAACCAGTGTGGATGATTTGAAGCTGGGGGCAAAAAAACCCGCCATGCCGTATGCTGATGTGCGACTGCTGAATGTGCTGCAGCACACGCTGTGGTTTTTGCCCAATGTGGCATCCTGCTATGCGATGAAAAATCTGCTGATACAAAAGCAGAATGCTTTCTACCATGATTACAACATCAACGTCTGTGCGGGTGCGAGTGCTGGAATTGGTGCAGCGGCTCTGGAACCGGTGTTGAAATCCATGTGTGACCCATTGGAAAGCAAGACGATTACTCTCTCCTGCGGCAAATTGACCACTGGTGTGACCGTTAAACCGTGGACAGGTATTTTTATGCTGCGCAATCTGTCTAGCCCAGAAACCTATTTTCAGGCGGCGTTTCGGGTGCAAAGTCCATGGGAAATCATTACAGATGGCGGCAAGAAGGAGATTATAAAAAAAGAGTGTTACGTTTTCGATTTTGCTCTTGATCGTGCGCTGAAACAAATTTCTGATTACAGCTGTCGTTTGAACATTGATGAAAACAATCCAGAAAAGAAAGTGGCAGAGTTTATCCATTTTCTTCCAGTCATTGCTTACGACGGCAGTACCATGCGACAGATCAATGCCGGGGAAGTGCTGGACATTGCGATGGCAGGCACCTCAGCTACCCTGCTTGCCAAACGTTGGGAAAGCGCGTTACTTGTCAATGTGGACAATGAAACGTTGTCGCGTCTGATGGCGAATCAGGCGGCTATGGACGCCTTGATGAAAATAGAAGGGTTTCGCAGCCTGAACGAGGATATTCAAACCATCATCAATAAATCAGAAGCTGTCAAAAAAGCGAAAAAAGAGGGAAAAGAAAAGCTTACCCCGAAAGAAAAGAAGGTGCTTTCTGAGGAAGAAAAAGAATACAAGTCCAAGCGCAAACAAATTCAGGAAAAATTGATTAAGTTTGCCACTCGTATTCCTGTTTTTATGTATTTGACCGATTATCGAGAGCGCTGTCTGAAGGACGTCATCACTCAGTTGGAGCCAGGGCTTTTTAAGAAGGTGACTGGGTTGGATGTGAAGGAATTTGAACTTCTGGTATCGTTGGGCGTGTTCAATGATTCCTTGATGAATGATGCGGTTTACAAGTTTAAGCGTTACGAGGATACTAGTTTGAGTTACACAGGCATTAACCGTCACGAAGGCGAAGAACGTGGTGGCTGGGACACTGTTATCAGCGATGAAGATTATAATAGAATGTTTTCATTGCAGCAGGCGTCGATGGACGCGGCGGAGGCGATCGATGATTTATCCGTGGCGGCAGCTGTTGTAGATTTTACAGAACGGAGAAAGTCTACGAACGAAAAGAAATTGGTTCAGGATAGTAAAATGGTTGCAGAGAAACCAATGTCTTATAAAGCACATATCGAACAATCAAAATATGTGCCGCCTGTACCAACACCGGTTCAACCAAAAGAGGAGGAAGATGTTGATCTTTCACTTGTTCAGCTGGGCAGTCAGGTAAGGCACAAAGCTTTTGGCGTAGGAACGGTTAAGGCCATCAGCGATGGATTGATTGTTGTAGCGTTTGGACGTAGTGAGAAGAAATTTTTATTTCCAGGTGCGTTTGTGCAAGGTTTCTTGAGTCTGACAGAGTGATGATACAATTAAATAGGGATGGTGTTTGAAGATGCCATTTAAAATGAGTCATAAATTGGTTTATTAAATAATTCTTTTCTACCCACTGGCGAAAATGCTTATGGTTTAATGATCCGAGCGCTTGCTGCTTAAAAGCAGCAGGCGCTTTTATCTATAAAAGGACTTTAAAGCGTTTCGAAGTTCATTGAATGATGCTATAATATAAATAAATAATCACCTGCAGCACACAACCATTTTAAAGGAGGAATCATCATGGGAACACCATCCATTCACCCAACAGGCACCATCATTTACAAACCGGACAAATGCTTCAACGGCTACACCCTGTTTCAGGCCAACGAACACGGCGCGACGCTCATTGATATGAACGGCGGCGTGGTCAATCACTGGCACAACCTCGAAGGCTTTCCAAACAAGCTCCTGCCAAACGGCGACGTCTTTGGCTGCCGCGGCCAGCGCAACAGCACCTATGGCTGGCAGGATTACAAGGACGTTGTGCAGGTGGACTGGGAAGGCAAGGTGCGCTGGGAATTTAAGAAAAACCAGTACATCGAAGATCCTGGCTACGAACCACAGTGGATGGCGCGCCAGCACCATGATTACCAGCGCGAAGGCAACCCAGTTGGCTACTATGTGCCAGGGATGGACGCCAAAATCGACAGCGGCAACACCTTGATCCTCACCCACACCGATGTGGTTGTGCCGGAGATTTCCCTGCATAAACTCATCAGCGACCGCATGATTGAGGTCGACTGGGACGGCAACATCGTTTGGGATTGGTGCATTCATGACCATTTCGATGAACTGGGCTTTGACGAAGCCGCTAAAAACACCATCGCCCGCAATCCAAACCTGGTGTCCAATGGCCTTGGCGACTGGATGCACATCAACTGCATGAGCGTGCTGGGGCCAAACAAATGGTACGATGCCGGTGACGAACGCTTCCATCCGGACAACATCATCTTCGACGGCCGCGCCACCAACATCATCGCCATTCTCGACAAAAAGACCGGCAAACTCGTCTGGAAACTCGGCCCAGACTACAGCACCGGCAAAGCCAAAGAGATCGGTCAGATCATCGGCCAGCACCACGCCCACATGATTCCTCAGGGCTTGCCTGGCGCTGGCAACATCCTCATTTTTGACAACGGCGGCTGGGCCGGCTACGGCGCGCCAAACCCTGCAGCGCCAACCGGCAACAACAACGCCCACCGCGATTATTCCCGCGTGATCGAGCTCAACCCGGTCACCATGGAGATCGTGTGGCAGTGCCGCCCAATGGACCTCGGCTACATGCAGCCATTCATCGCCGACCACTTCTACAGCTGCTACATTTCCAGCGCTCAGCGCCTGCCAAACGGCAACACCCTCATCACCGAAGGGGAAGACGGCCGCCTGCTGGAAGTGACACCAGACCACGAAATCGTCTGGGAATACATCAGCCCATACTTCGGCACCCACATCACCACCAACATGGTTTACCGTGCCTATCGTTACCCATACAGCTACGTGCCACAGGTTGAACCACCGGAAGAAGTGGCCATTGCGCCGATCAACATTGAAGACTATCGTCTCCCGGGTGCCAAGAGCAAAGAATTCCGCCGCTTCACCACCGTTGAAGGCACCGAAGGCTACGGCGACGTTTCCGGCTTCTGCCTGACGATTGAAGAAGACTGAGGGCAGCGCCCTGTTTGAAGCACCGCGAAAAGCGGTGCTTTTTTACGTTTTATCCATCACTTGCGCAGGCTCTGCAAATAAATTGAAAAAAATTTGCCGGCAGCCGTCCGCGCAAAGCCAGTCTGGGTGCGGCTTTGCGGGGCACTCATACTTTTTGGCCCCAAAACGGCTGATACCCAGGTGTTTTTTTCTTTGGTACAATGAAGAATAATCATTCCTGCCAAAGGAGATGACCGCCATGTTGACACGCTATCGGCGGCAGAACGTGGAAGGAGCGCGTCTGCTCATTGGCGAGCGCTGGGACGCTCGCAGCCGGTGCTGGCTGCCGCTCTATCCGGACCTCATTGCGCACCCGCGCCACACGCCGGCTGGGCGGCGCGTGCTGCTCTGCCTGGAAGACGCCTGCGCCCACGCCGCCCTTGACGACAGCGGCTGCCGTGACTGCGGCAGCTGCCGCCACTACCGTCTGCAGCCCGGCGCCTTGCTTGGCACCTGCGGCCACCCGTCCCAGGGCGCCCCGCCAGCACCCGCTGCGCCCCGGCGCCGACTGCCGCGCGCGCCTGGGAAGGGAGGCAGCCCCTGATCCGCGGCGAAAAGCAACGACGACACACGATGACATAAAAGGAGGAAACAATGATGATAAAACGACGAATGATTCAAGGCCTGCTCATCCTGGCCCTGCTCTGCGGCGCTGTGCTGCTGACGCATCCATCGGCAGCGTGGGCAGGAACCATTGAGCCAAAGCAGCCAGCGCAGGATAGCAACGGTGTGTATCAAATCAGCGACGCTGGGGAACTGTATTGGTTCGCCGGGCTGGTCAATGGTGACACGACCATTATCGGAACTGAAACACAGCAAAACACCGCCGCCAACGCGGTGCTGACGGATAACATCACCATCAACGAGAGCGTGCTGAATAGCGATGGCAGTCTCAATGAAAGTGCTGCCGCTACTTTCAGCAAATGGACGCCAATCGGCGATAACAACAATCGCTACACCGGCACTTTTGACGGCGCAGGATACGAAATCAAAGGGCTGTATATCAATGATTCCACCGCGACATACGCTGGCTTATTTGGCTTTATCGGCACTGACGGCATGGTGAAAAACCTCACCCTGGCCGGCAGCTACATCTCCGGCGGCACCTATGTCGGTGGCATCTGCGGGATGAACAGTGGGGGCACCATCAAGAACTGTGACAACAGTGGCGATTTCAATTTCAATGGCATCTATGTCGGTGGCATCTGCGGGATGAACCGCAACGACGGCAGCATTACGAACTGTTATTGGCTGAAAGGCACTGCTGACACTGGCATTGGCGATGGCAGCGGCGAAGCGACAGAGAAAACCGAGGGCGAATACAAATCTGGCGAGGTGGCGTGGCTGCTGAACCAAGGGCAGAATGAAGAGCAGACAGAAAAGCCTTGGGGACAAGGTTCCAACGATAGGCCTGTTTTAATCAGTAATTATCCGGAAGGCGTCACAACTAAGACTCCTGTCCGTATCACGATTGAAATGCAAAATGATGAGACTACGGAACAATATGGCTATACCACAGCAGGCAGTACGCTGGCGTCATATCCAGATGATTACATGTTCTTTGAAGACGACCAATATAGCACGATCATTGATAAAGCAACAAAAACATTCGATAAAGACACCACCATCTATGCTCAAGCAGCGTCCACGGTGACAAGCATTGCGTTGAATAAGACCACGCTTGCGCTCTATGTTAATGACACGGAGCAGTTGACAGCCACTGTTGAACCAGAGGATGCCAATGGTACCATCCTCTGGACAAGCAGCGCTCCAACAGTCGCCACTGTGGACGGTAATGGCAGTGTCCATGCCGTGAGTGCGGGAACAGCCACCATTACAGCGGCTGCGGCAAGTGACAGCAGCAAAAACGCTGTCTGCATGGTGACGGTGACCGAATCGGTTTACGGCATCACTGCCGACACCACGACCCTTGATTTTGGCAGCGTGTACACGGGCTATGCCCAGCCTGCTGCCCAGACTGTGACCCTCACCAACACTGGCAACAGGGCTCTGACATTGAACCAGCCAGCTTCCACCAACAGTTTTGAAGTGGGGGCGCTCTCCACGACAAGCCTGCCAGTGAATGGTACGGCAACCTTTACGGTGCAGCCAAAGGCGGGGCTGTCTGCGGGAACCTATAGTGAGAACATCGAAGTGACTGGCACTGAGGGTGCAGCTGTGACCATCCCTGCCAGCTTCACCGTAAAATCTCGCCCGTCCTACAATCCGCCAACGGTGAGCGAAGAAACGACCGATGCCATTAAGGCTGCGGATCCAGGCGAGACGGTGACTGTGGATCTTTCCAGCGGCAGCACCAAGCTGGACAAGGAAGTGTTTGAAACCCTCGCTGGCAAGGACGTGACCCTGGTCATTGACTTGGGCGACGGTGTGTCCTGGACGGTGAACGGCAGCGACATTTCTGAGGACGCCGATTTCACCGACATCGACATGGGTGTGACCATGAACAGCGACGGCATCCCGGTGGAGGTGGTCAACGCCATCACTGGCGAGCGCAGCAGTGTGCAGATCACCCTGGCCCACGACGGCGCCTTTGGCTTCACCATGACCCTGACCGCCCCATTGGGCGCAGAGAACGCCGGCTACTGGGCGAATCTCTATCATTTCAACGAGGACGCTGGCACCATGAACTTTGAAACGGCGGCGCCAATTGGCAGCGATGGCAGCGTGTCCCTGTCCCTCAGCCACGCCAGCCAGTACGCCATTGTCATCGACGACCACAACCATGGCGTTGTGAGCCTGCCATTCACCGATGTGCGCGAGGGCGACTGGTTCTACGACCCTGTGTGCTACGTCTACAGCCAGGGCCTGATGACCGGCACCTCAGCGACGACCTTTGAACCGAACACGCCGCTTAGCCGCGCCATGCTCGTGGCCGTGCTCCATCGCCTGGAAGGCAGCCCGGCAGCCAGCGGCAGTGACTTCACCGACGTGGCCGACGGCGACTGGTACGCCCAGGCTGTGAACTGGGCCGCATCCGTCGGCGTGGTCAACGGCTTCGACGATGGCACCTTCCAGCCAAACGCCGCCATCACCCGCGAGCAAATGGCCGCCATCCTGCGCAACTACGCCGCGTATAAAGGCCTCGATGTCACCGCAACCGGCGACCTCAGCACCTACAGCGACGCCGCCAGCGTCAGCGACTGGGCGAAAGAGTCGGTCACCTGGGCAGTTGGTGAACATTTGATTTCGGGTGTCACGGACGACACATTAGCACCTCAAGCGTGTGCGACGCGAGCTCAGGTGGCTGCCATTTTGCAGCGTTATCTCTCTGAGTAATGGAAGCTGACAAATTAATCAAGCTTTTCTCCGAGTTACGACGCGAAGCTAGTCCTGAAAGGAGTCCCGAAGGGAGGCTGTGGGGCAAGGGTTGCTCTCTGGAATGACCATAGACACCTTACAGCCACAAGGCCTCTCCACAAGAGCACAAGTGGCCGCGGTGCTCGAGCGGTATCTGACACAATCATAACGGGTCCTTTCTGACACGCTCAGCACACACGCAGATCTGTCACGCAGCTTTGCGGCCTATTGACAGACAATGGCAGGCTTTCTGGCTGTCGGGACCTGTAACCATTCACCCTGCACATCGTTTAACGGTGTGCAGGGTGTTTTTTGTTGGTGAGGGAGGCGCCATGGCTGTTTTCGATGCAGCAACAATCGTGGCGAAAAAGCGACGCTTGAAACTTGCAAGCGAACGCAAGCAAATCCAAGCGACGCTTGAAACTTGCAAGCAAACGCAAGCGAATCCAAGCGATGCTTGAAACTTGCAAGCGAACGTAAGCGAATCCAAGCGACGCTTGAAACTTGCAAGCAAACGCAAGCGCATCCAAGCGACGCTTGAAACTTGCAAGCGAACGCAAGCGAATCCAAGCGATGCTTGAAATTTGCAAGCGAATGCAAGCGAATCCAAGCGACGCTTGAAACTTGCAAGCGAACCCAAGCGAATCCAAGCGATGCTTGAAATTTGCAAGCGAATCAAGCTAAGGATAAGGCAAAGGTAAGGGATAAGGCGAAGGTAAAAGTAAAGGATCAATAAATATCTCTCTATTGTTGACGCCTGGCTGCGCTTTACGGGGGGGGATGTGTGCAGCTGCCGCTGCACCACGGAGAGGGGGCCCCATTACCTGGCGGCGTTTCAGGGCAAACTGGCAAAGCTGCGCTGGGCGGAAGGCGGCGTGGTCTGTGCGGGGACGTTCGTTCATACTTGGAGACTGTTTCCGATAGAGAAACAATAGTGGCGAAAATTAGAGAAAGAGCTGATCCTGTTGATTATTCAGGGACAACATGGTACACTTCATGTATGGGCGATTTTTGGAGAAAGGCGCGCAGATGCAGCAGCGACCGAGGGCGGCGGAGTGTGGGGCAGAGGCTGCTCTGGGCGCAAAAAAACGCCCGCAGCAGACAGGGGCGGTGTCTGTGCGGGGCGTTGGCTGTTTAGTAATACTGGATGCTGGTTTTTTTGCCGGCTTCTTCAAGCTTGCGGCAGAGGGTTTTGATGGCGGTGATTTTGTTGTCGAAGGCGATGTTGGTGCCGCTGTGGGCGTCGTTGAAGGCGGTGCCGAAAAAGATGTTGATGTTGGTGCTCTCCATGAACAGGGCGCGGTAGAGCAATTCATCTGGCCGCTGTCCGAGGTGGAGAATATGGTCCGGATCGGCGGCGATGCGTTCGTGCAGCGCCAGGGTGTGCTGCAGGGTGATGATGCCTTCGGTGGTGAGGTCGACGCCTTCGATGCGGCCCATGTCGGGCACGTCGGCATCGCCGGAGCCCTGGATGAGCTCGAGGGGCTTGCCAAGGTAGTTGGCGACGATCTGGCTGGTGGTGCCGCCGCAGACGATGTGTTTGCCGCGCTTGGAGAAAAAGAGGCGCAGGGCTGCTTGTTCATCGTGGCCGCGGGCTGGCGGACCCATGACGATGTTGGCGGTGGAATGCGGGCAGAAACGCATCACTGCGATGGTGCGGTCGTCGCCAAACTGGCCGTCGCTCATGGTGTTGCAGCGTTCATCGAGCAGGGCGGCGGTGACGGCGGCGCAGTTGCCAGCCAGGTCGGTGCCAGAGAGAAAGTCACCGATTTCCTGGATGGACCAGCCGTCGATGGTGCTGACGCCGATGCCGGCATGGGTGACGCCGTCGCTCATCATGAGCAGCAGGTCACCGCTTTGGATGCGCAGGGTGCGTTCGTGGATTTCTTTGTCGCCGACAAAACGCACCTGACACTGGGTAGGCAGGGCTTTGCCGCCGCGAAAGAGGATGCAGGGCGGGTTGCCGTATTCCACGAGAAAGAGCTGGTCGCCGCGGATCTGAGCGGCGGTGAAGGTGGCGTAGGCCATGCCGCGTTCTTTGCACAGGGGCAGCGAGGCGGCGATGGTGTCGACGCACTCCGCCAGGGGCAGGCCGTGTTCCAGCAAGCGCCCGAGAATGGTGGAGGTGATGGTGGACATGATGTTGGCCTTGACGCCGCTGCCCATGCCGTCGGAAAGCACGGCGACAGGATGCTCGGCGCTGCCAAATTCGCCGTAGAAGTCGCCGCAGAGGCCTTCGCCGTCGTGGTTGTGGGTGATGACGGCGCGGTCGAGGAAGATGTCTTGGGGCATTGCTTTAGTCATGGTCGTCCTCCGTGATCACAGATTCTTTGAGGTCGCTGATGGCAATTTTGGTTTCGGCCGCTGTTTCGCCGAGCAGGGAGGCGATTTCGTGGACCATGCGCAGCTGTTTTTCGACGATTTGGTCGGCGATGGCAGCGGTTTGCTGGCGCTTCTGCATGGTGCGGCGGTGGCGCGTTTTTTCCTCGGTGACGTTTTTCAAAATGCAGATGATGAGGTTGGCGTCGCGGTTGACCTGCAGGGTTTCATCGAGGTAGAGGCCGTAGTCAGGCAGGTAGATGCTGGCGGACGTTGTCGTTTCGTCACCGGCAAGCAGATCGACAAAGTTGGATTCGTCGAGGATGGTGCCGATGGGCTGACCGATGAGGCTGGCGGCGTCGAGTCCGAAGATGGCGCAGGCGGCAGGGTTGGCCTGGGCGATGTTGAGGGACATGTCGACGCTGATGATGCCGCTTGGCATGCTGTCGATGATGTTGCCGGCGTAGTTTTCGGCGCGCTTGCGGATGTAAGGCATGCACATGTCGATTTCGGCTTTGCCAAAGAGCACGGCGCGGGCTTTTTCGCGGCAGGTGGAGTAGCCGCACATGCCGCAGTTGAGTTCATCTTCCGGTGAGAATTTGTCCATCTGGCGCAGCACCGCTTCGATTTGTTCTTTGGTTGGTTCGAGGCGGAAGACGCGCTTGGTCTGGAAGGTGGCGGCAATGTCCATGTTGGTGTCGATGTTGTAGTCCTGTGTGTAGTCATCGGTGCCGGCGGACTGGCGGGTCTTGACGGCGCCGCGCAGGGTGCCCAGAGACTTGCGCTGGAAAGACGGACCGCCGACACAGCCGCCTTTGCAGAAATTCATTTCGATGAAACAGTGGGGCAGTTTGCCGTCGATGACGTCGTCGATGGTTTGCTTGACGCCCTCAAAACCGCTGATCGGCAGATAGTCGATGCCTGGCTCTTTGTGCATGGTTGAGAGGATGCCGTTCGACATTGGGAAGAGGCGGCTCAGGCGCGGTGTGTTTTTGAAATGCTCGTCTTCGCGGATGGTGATGCCGTTTTCTGTGAGCCAGTCTTCGAGTTCTTCGAAGAGGAGCACCGCGGACACGTTGCTGCCATTTTCAAAGGCTTCGCCTTTTTTTGACAGGCAAGGACCGATAAAGACAAACTTGGCGTCAGGGTATTGCTCACGCAGACGCTTGGCGATGGCTTTCATCGGGGTGAGCACAGGCAGCAGGTATTTTGCCGCTTCGGGACGGTGGCGGCGGATGTAGTAGTTGACGCTGGCGCAGCAGGAAGTGATCCAGGTTTGCGAAGGATCTTCGGCGACGATGCGCTCATACTCGCTCTTGACAAGATAGGCACCTTCGGCGACCTCGAACACATCGGCAAAGCCAAGCTTGCGCAGACCGCTTTTCATGTTTTCGAACGAGGTGTTGAAGTAAGCGGCAAAGCTTGGCGCAACAATGGCGATGACGGTTTCATGCTGAGCGAGCAGCACCTGGATCATCGGCACATCGTTGATGTCTTCCTTGGCGTGCTGCGGGCAGACGATGGTGCAGTTGCCGCAGAGGATGCATTCACCAGGCAATATGGAGGCGGCGTGGTCCTTGACCCGGATGGATTTGACCGGGCAGTAGCGCACACATTTGTAGCAGTCTTTGCAGTTGACTTTTTTAAATTCGAGGATGCTCATAGGCGTGGGTCCTTTCGTTGCATAATCTTTTTTTATTATACCATAGACCACCGGTATTGCGGGGCGGCAAATAAAAAAGAGCCGCGGAAAATCCGCAGCTCACAAAGGGTGGTTATTGCAAGGGGTCTTTGCCATGGACGGCGTGGGCTGGCAGGAAATGCCAGGCGGCAAAGTCGTTGGCGAGAAAATCGGCCAGGAAGGCTTTGGCGTCGTCCTTGAACACAGCGCCCGAAGGAATGGTGACCCCATGGGTGATGGGCGCACCGGCGACGGTGTTGTCGGCGTCCACGGCGAAGGTCGCACTGGCGTAAACATCGGCCAGCGCTGGATTGGAGAGGTTCATTTTATCCGGCAGGTTGGCGAACTGGGCGCCGCGCGATGCCGCCGCTGAGTAGTACTCGATGGTGTACTGATGGGCTGGTGCCGTGGCTGGGGTCAGGGCAGGGTCCATGCCGATGTGGCCGGGATGCGCCATGAGCCGATCGCCAAGGCCGGGCTCCACAGCGTTGGCCAGCATCAGCGCCATGACGCCGCGGTAGCCGCCCGGGTCGCCATAAGGGTTTTTGTGGTAGAAGGTGGCGTCCGGGGCGAGGAGCTTTTCTTTCCAGTTGTCGTCGGCAATGCTCGCGCCCTTGCTGGCGCTGATGACCATTTTGTTTGAGGCAAAGGTGATGTAACCGTCGGCATGGGCGGGCATCAGCATTTGCGCAATGGTGGTGTCGTCGGCGGTGACAAGCAGGTCGCAGCGTTCACCAGCGAGAATGCGGCGCACCAAATCGATGGAGCCGCCAGTGTGGACCTCGGCCTGTCGTTCAGGATGGGCCAAGTTCCAGCGCTGAGCTGTGGCAGTGACCACTTTCATAGCGACGCCGGCGGTGAAAATCTGCAGGGTTTTGTCGCGCTCGCAGTACATGTCGCGGCAGTCGCGGATGAGAAAGAGCTCATGGCGCACATCGTTGACCTTTTGGGCGAGAATGCCAAGAAAATTGCGCAGCAGCTGGCCCTGAGCAGGCGCGATGGCGCTGTCGTAGAAGGTGGTCATGGCGTTTTCTGTGAATTCGAGAATGTCGGCATCGTAAGGCAGCGGATGCGGCTTGTGGAAAGGCCGTTGGCGGCCGTTTCGGCGCGGAGCGAGGGTGTCGCCCATGCGCGACAAGGTTGGTATTTCGTGCATCAGCATGCCCGGTTCGCCAAATTTCGGCATGTCGTACTGGAAGGCACGCGGCGCCAGTTCCTTTGCAGGCGTGGTACGCAGAAACATGCGGAAATGATTCGGCGCCATTTCCGGCATGGTGTCGCCAGCTTTGACATGGATGATCGCTGGCTGCATGGCGTCCAGGAGCGCGATGATGTCCTGGTCAGCGATCGCCTGGAACAGGGTGGTGGTTTTTAATTCCGGCAGATAGTCGGTGTAGATGCTCATGGTCATTCCTCCTTTTACACGACGACGCAGATATTGCGCTTGGCATCTGGATCGTAGACGGTCTTGATGGACAGCCCGTAGAGTTTCGACAAGGTTTCGCCGTTGAGAGAATCGCTTGCCAGGCCCACATCGAGCACGCCCTGGCGATCAAGAATGGCGACCTTGCCATTGAGAATGATGGCATGGTCGGGGTTGTGGGTGGTCATGATCAGGGCGTAGCCTTCGTCAGCGAGCTGGCTGATCATCTGCACCACGCGGAATTGATTGCCATAGTCCAGGTGGGCGGTCGGTTCATCCAAAAGGATGAGCTGCGGCTGCTGCGTCAGGGCGCGGGCAATGGTGACCTGCTGGCGCTCGCCGCCGGAAATTTCCGTGTAGAGCTTATCGCGCAGGTGGTAGATGCCGAGGCGGTTGAGCGCATCATCGGCGATGGCGTAGTCGTCTTTGGACGGATTGGCGAAGGCGCCGATGTAGGGCGAGCGGCCCATGACGGTGAAATCACGCACCGTGAAGGCATAGGTCGGCAGATGCACCTGGGGTACATAGCCGATGACCTTGGCGATGTCGCGCATGCTCATATCCTGCATGGGCGTGCCGTTGAGACTGATGCTGCCAGACTTGGGCTTGAGCAGATTGGCGATGCAGTTGAGCAGGGTCGATTTGCCGGCGCCATTGGTGCCAAGGATGGAGAGCACCTCGCCTTTGTCAAGGGAGAAGCTCACATCATGGAAAATGGTGCGTTTTTTGTCGTATGAAAAACTAAGATTTTGTACGTCTAATATCATCGCAAGTTCCTACTTTGCTTAATGAGAATGAAGATAAAGAACGGTGCGCCAATGATCCCCGTGAGAATGCCAATGCGCAGTTCTGCAGCATTGATTGTGCGGCAGAGAATATCAATGATGAGCATGAACACGCCGCCTAAGAGCATGGCCACTGGCAGCATGCGGCGGTTGTCGGCGCCGATGATGAGGCGTGAACAATGCGGAATCACCAAGCCTACCCAGCCGATGGAGCCGCAGAGGCAGACACAGCTGGCGGTGATCAAGGTGGAGCAAAGGATGAAAACGCCGCGGGTGGCGCGCAGATTTACGCCGAGCGAGCGGGCTTCATCGTCGCCTAAGGACAGCACATTGAGCCGGTAGCGCATAAGCATGATGATGATAACGGGAATGAGAATGGTTGGTAATACTGGCACGATGTCTGCCAGAGAAACACTGGCAAAAGAGCCCATGGTCCAGTAAGTGATTTCAGCCAGTTCGGTGTCTGCATCTGCAATGAATTTGATGATGTTCATGATTGACGACATCAGGCTGCCGACGACGATCCCTGAGAGAATCAGCACCGTGGTTGATTCATTGCGCATAAAGCGCGGAATGGATACCGTCAGTGCCACGGTGGCGATGCCAAAGGCGAAAGCAAAAAGCTGGATGCCGCCGCTGCCGAGATGCATGAGAATGGCGATGGCAGCGCCCACGCAGGCGCCGGAAGTGACACCAAGCAGGTCGGGAGAACACATTGGATTCTTGAAGATGCTTTGGTAAGTTGCGCCGGATAAAGCCATTGCCGCGCCCACAAGGGCAGCGGCAATGGTACGGGGCAGGCGCAAAGAAAGGACAACCGCGCTTTCAATTTCTTCTGGTGTTTGTGCAATGGGCAGAATATGGGAAAGAATGATGCGTGTCGTTTCACCGATGGGGATGCTGTAGCGGCCAATGGCCAGGGAAGCGACCATGGCGATTAAAAGCAGCGCCAACGATAGAAACAGGACGATGCAATACTTTGTCCGTTCTTTGGTGATATAATCGGTTGCAGTGGTATGTTGTTTCATAGGCGTTGTTTATTGCCCCTGACCCTGGCTGGAGGTTTCATCAAGTTCGACAGCGCCATCTGGGGTTAGGCCGTTGAGCATGTTTTCAGCCTGCTCTTTGGTCATTTCCGTTCCATTGAAGGTTTTGTAGAAAGAGATGATTTCGTTGACAAGATAGTCGTGGTCGATGCCGTTTTCTTCAGCGATTTCCGGCTGCAGGCAGTAGAGGGCATAGTCAATGAGCAGGGTGCTTTCCATGCCGTAACGGTCCCAGCCGAAGCAGCCGTATGGAATGGTGTAGACACGGCCGTTTTTCACAGCGTTGAGGTCTTTCCAGCCATCCATGGTCTGCAATTCTTCAACAAGTTTGTGCTGATACGTGTTGCCGACAAAGATGACGTCAGGATTGATGGCAAAAACTTCTTCAGCCGTCACTTCCTGCGTGTTTTCATTTACATTGAGCTGTGCTGGTGCATAGGTACCGCCGCAGGTTTCTACCCAGCTTTGCTGCATGGTGCCTTCGCCGGCAGCGGTGGCGGTGAGGCTGTCACTCATGCCGGTGATGTAATAAACGACTGGCTTGTCTTCATCAGAAAGATCGGCGGTCAATTCGTTGGCACGGTCGAGTTTTTCTTTGATCAGCGTTGTCAGTTTATCGGTTTTATCCTGATAATCGCCGCCAAGCGCTTTCCCGAGAATGGTGTAGGAATCAATCATGCTGTCATAAGAATCAAGGCTCAGATCCAGTGCAGGAATGCCGAGATCAGCCAATTGATCGGCATAGCCAGAAGCGATGGAACTAGGATGGACGATGACAAAATCAGGGTCCAGTTTAGCGACCTCTTCAACATTTGGCGTGGTGCCGCCAAGCGCTGGCACATCGGCTGCTTTTGGATAGAAGAACTTTGTCCAGGAATTAACGAGTCCGCTTTGTGCCTGTGCCTTTACAAGATCGCCAGCGCCTAATACGTAGAGGGAGGCGGTGTAAGATGGCCAGAGATTGACAATGCTGTCAACTTCTGAAGGAATGGTCACTTCGCGTCCGCTCATATCGGTCACAGTGACTTCGCTGGACGATGATTCGCTGGCAGCACTGCTTTCGCTGCTGGCTGAAGTGGCGGAAGTGTCATTGCTGCCGCAGCCGGCAAACATCAGCAGACACATGCAAAGTGTCAGTACGAGGGCTGTTGCTTTTTTCATGATAAATCTCTCCTGTTCTTTGATTGAATACTTTGAGAGGACTGGAGACTCTTTGCCCCGCCAAAAAGCCCAGAACATCTCGTTATTATTTTTTTACAGCTTTCTGAAAATAATGTCAAATGCATTTCGTGCTGTTTCGTATCATTTCACACATTTACTCGAAAAAGTGCATAAAAATACATGATGGAACGGTTCGTTTCGTATCATTTCGCGTATATATAGTGAGGAATACTATAAAATGGTCGTGTTGTCAGCATAAAAAAATAAGCATCGCTTAAACATGTTAAACGATGCTTATTTTTACATTTGTGTTATGCCTGTGGTTTGATGATTTGTTCAAACAACTGGTCCACATTGCCTTGGCCAATGCCTGTGACAATGTCGTCATCAATGGCGACGCTGACCCCTTCTGCGCAATGGTTGAGGCAGAAGGCACTGCCCACCGTGACCTTGTCTTCCAGGCCGTTTTCGGCGACCAGTTCTTTCAAGCGTGTCAAAATGGCGTAACTGCCGCGCTTGTGGCAGGAACTGCCGATGCATACCTGTACTTTCATTTCTTCAACACTCCTTCAGTGATGTATGATCGATTAAAATCCTTCCAATACAGAAATCGACGACTTGATGGTTTGTTCGATGGCGGACTTGCCGTATTTGGTGACTTCGTTGGCGTCTTTCGGGCTGTGGTTGATGCAGCCTGGGCCGCCGATGCAGCCGCCGGAGCAGCACATGCCTTCGATGAAGTTGTTTTCAAGTTTGTCGTTATGATAAAGCTGCAATGCCTTGTCGCATTCGGCAAGGCCGTTGCAGATGATTGGGTTGGCGGTGAATTGATCGGCTGGGATGTTGTGTTCTTTCAGCGCCTGTGCGACTGCTTCAGAGAGCCCGCCGCTGCGCGCGAAGATGCGTCCGAAATAGCTGGCGTTGTCGAGCATGGTGCCTTCAAGGGCGGCGATGTCGATGTCTTTGGCGTTAAACAGCGCCTGCAGCTCTTCAAAGGTAATGACAGAATCGACAAATTCCCGAACGCGGCGCAGCTCGTTCTTTTTGGCGATGCATGGCCCGATGAACACGGTTTTGCAGCCAGGGTCCATCTGTTTCAGCACCTTGCCAAGCTGAGCCATAGGGCTGAGGTTGTGGCTGATCTTTGGCACAATATCTGGATAGTTTTTATGAATGTAGTCGACAAAACCAGGGCAGCAGGAGCTGGTCAGAAAGCCTTTTTCGACGAGTTCCTGGGCTTCGAGGTAGGCGACCATATCGGCACCCCAGGCGGCTTCTAAGACCGCATGGAAGCCAAGATTGCGAATGCCGGTGACGGCCTGTTCGGTGCAGACATCAGGCACCGTGTCGTACTGGCTGGCGATGGATGGTGCGACAATGGCATAGACGTGGTAGTTTTTGTTGTCGTCGCTCTCGCGGATGAGGCGGATTACATCGGTGATGTAGCTTTTGTCGACGATGGCACCAAATGGGCACTGGTAGACACACTGACCGCAGGAAATGCACTTATCCTCGTTGATGACGGCGCGTCCGCTGACAGGATCGCTGGACAAGGCACCGGCTTTGCAGGCCTCAATGCAAGGGCGAATACGCTTGGTGATGGCGCTGTATGGGCAGCTGGCGGCACAGCGTCCGCAGGAAATGCACTTGGTGTGGTCGATGGTGGCGCGGTGGTCCGGGCCAATGCTGATGGCATCTTTTGGGCAGTTGTTCATACAGCGATGGGCCAGACAGCCGCGGCAGTTGTCGGTGACGGTCATCCCATCCAGCGGGCATTCGTCGCAGGCGATGGGGATGACATTGACGATGGATGTCTGTTCCGGGCTGCCGCCGCAGGCCAGCTTGACGTATTCGTCGGAAATGGCGCGCTCTTTGTAAATGCAGCAGCGCATGGTTGGTTTGCTGTCGTCAGGAAAGAGCGCTTTGCTGACATTCATCATGCTGAAGGCGTCCAATTTGCCAGCGAAAGCCAGTTTGGCAACGGCTGTCAGTGTTTTGTTTTTTTGCAATTGAACGTCAGTATCAAACATATTATTCATGGTATACACTCCAGTATTATTTTTACTATTCTTTGAAATTATTCGTTAGGAAAATTCTATATTAAGATATTAGCATAGTTTTCTGTTATCATCAATGATCTAAGAAAAATAGAATTTAGAAATAAAGAAATCTATGAAATATTACGACATATTTTGCGAAAGGATGATTGTTGGTGTGGAATTCGCTATAATAGAAGGACCACATTCGCTGAAAGGAGATTATTTATGACTTGTAC
The DNA here is from genome assembly GCA_019420345.1 of Peptococcaceae bacterium. Lineage (GTDB taxonomy): Bacteria > Bacillota > Peptococcia > Peptococcales > Peptococcaceae > UMGS1590. The sequence goes on along the minus strand of JAHZHI010000011.1, from coordinate 129,475 downwards.
ATTTCGCTTCGCAACACGGGAAGATGTGCCGTTGATCTTGACGTTGATCCGCCAGTTGGCAGCCTATGAAAAAATGGCACATGAGGTTGTCGCTACAGAGGCGCTGCTTGAGGAATGGCTTTTTGATAAGGAGAAGGCGGAGGTTTTGTTGGCCGTGGCCGACGGCAAGGAGGTTGGTTTTGCACTGTTCTTCCATAATTTTTCGACGTTCTTGGGACGGGCGGGCATCTACTTGGAAGATCTCTATGTGGAACCGGCGTTTCGCGGCCGGGGCATCGGCAAAGGGCTGATTAAGCAGCTGGCACGCATCGCGGTGGAGCGCGGCTGTGGACGGCTGGATTGGTCGTGCCTGGACTGGAATCAGCCCAGCATTGATTTTTATCGCTCCCTCGGCGCGGAAGCGCTGGACGATTGGACGGTGTACCGTCTCAGCGGCGAGACGCTGACGCGAATGGCTGAATGAAGAATTTCTGCAGAATATGTTTGAGAAAGGTTGCCCTTGCTGACGCTTTTATATAAAATATAAGGAGCGTCAATCATAAGAAGGAGGCTTACTTATACATGTCAGTTAAAATACATTGCATTGAGAAACCACGTCTCGCTGGAAGTTTTTTCCGCATTTCTTCTGAAGATGGGAAAACCGCCGATCGCGTGCTGCAGGGACATTGGTGGCAGGCCATCGCTCAGGACAACAACGAGCGAGATTTTTTGATCATCTGGAACACCGATAAGAGCGAAGATGAAGTGGATTGGGAACATTACGATTATGTGGTTCAGTATGGCGACTTCAGCCAGGATGTGACCCGTCATGTTGTGGTGGAACCCAACGAATTCTATAATTTTTAAGATAAATAAAACCGTGCGTCTGATGGTTATGTCAGACACACGGTTTTTTTGATGGTGTTGCTTTTATTTTTCTTTGTCTTTGAGGATGAGCTTTTCAGGCTTGTGGGCCTCAAAATCATAGGGCGCTTTTTTCTCGCGCTTTGGCATGGCTGCCAGTTTTTTCCAGCGAATGACAGCGTAAGCAAGGAAAACAATCCCTAAAATGAAGATGAAAACGCCGTCTTTGAGATAACCAGGATCGAGCAGCATGATGATGCCGCAGATCAGGCAGAAGACGCCAACAATGCCAGTGACAATGGTACTGAATTTATTCATAAAAACCTCTTTTCTGTGTTGCGTTATATGCTGCGCAGTGCGCAGAAACAACATAAGCTATCATCTATTATAAAGCGGTAAAGTTGTAGAAAACAACCTAAATTCTCGAATTTATACGAAAAATTGAAAGAAGGCTGCGCATGGATGCTCTCTGCTGATAAAACAAAAACCGCAAAAGGGCTTAAAATGCTCTTTTGCGGTTTTTGTTTCTGATGGAGATGACGTGTCAATATCCGAGCGGGTGAAGGTGTAGGTGTTATTGCCGGAGACGTTGTATATGATGACGATCTTGTGCTTTAGAGGGTCGTCGGTATCGTATACGTAGATGGCATTTACGAGGGCGTCGATCATCTGGCGGCAATAGGTGGTGTCGTTGACGCTGCCTCTTTTGCAGAGGTTGAGCCAATAGACGATGTGATCTTTGGTCAGGAATGGTTTTTTGGAATCTTCGCGTGCGATCTGCTTCTCGAGATCTTTGCGGTCGCTTTCCAGGGCGAGGAGGCGGGATCTTGTGCTGTCGGTGACGATGCCTTGCTCGATGGCGGAGAGGAGGTTGGCGATGCGTTTGTCGATGTCTTTTTGCTGCTGGCGCAGATTGTGGAGCAGGGTTTTGTCGTTGAACTCTTCTTCAGCGAGCTGGATGACGCGTGAGGCGATGCGGTCGATATTTTCATCGGTGAGGACTTTTTCTACGGTATAACGGATGACAGCGGCTTCCAGGGGTTCTTTTTTCTCGACGGCTTTTGTGCAGTTGTGCTTTCTCTTTCTGCCGGCGCATTTGTAATATCGGTGTGTTGTACCGTTTTTGGAATTGCCGCTCTCGCCGATGAGGGGTTCTCCACAGTGGCCGCAGAAGACTTTGGTGGACAGGAGGTATTCTTCTTTGGCTTTATGGCGTGCGCGTGCTTTCAGGGTACTGTCGAGTTTGCGCTGGGCCTGGTAGAATAGTTCTCTGTCGATGATCGGCGGGATGGCGTCTTCCAATACGACGTCGCTGAAGCGGTAGATGCCGATGTATTTGTCGTTGCGGAGGATCCTGTTGATGCTGTTCTTGTTGAAGGGGTTCCCTCGCGAGGTCTTGAAGCCGGCTTCGTTGAGATAGTTGACGATCTCTGTGGATGTCTGGCCATCGACGTATCGGGTGAAGATCTCGCGGACTGCCTTGGCGCCTGTGGGGTCGATCTCATAGTGACGGTCGGGGCCGACACGATAACCGAGGGTGAGGGTGCCCATGGCGAGGCCTTGCAGGGCGTTTTCTTTGAGGCCGCGCTTGATACTGCGGGCGAGGTTTTCGGAGTAGTATTCGGCGTAGCCTTCGAGCACGCTCTCGAGGATGATGCCTTCGGGGGTGTCTGGCATTGGCTGCTTGGCATAGTAGATCTTTACACCGTTGCGTTTGAGGCGTGCTTTATAGATGGCGCTGTCGTAGCGGTTGCGCGCAAAGCGGTCGAGGGTGTACATGATGACGGCGTCGAAGTGGCCGCGTTCGCTGTCGCGGATCATGCGCTGGAATTCTGGCCGGTGGTCGGTCTTGCCGGAGAGGGCGCGGTCACAGTATTCGGCGATGACGGTGAGGTCGTTCTTGTCGGCGAATTCGTGGCATTCGCGGAGCTGGCCTTCGATGGATTCTTCACGCTGATTGTGACTGGAATATCGAGCATATATGACGGCTTTGGTGGTCATAAAAAATTCCTCCTTGGAAAATGGGTGCATTTAACAAAGAGGATGTGATATACTTTATCTTGTCTAGGGATGTGTATAGCACATTCTCTTTATTGGGCCCTACTGGTTGCAGCCAGTGGGGCTTTTTTGTTATTGGTCTACAACTCTGTGGGAAATATCGTAGAGGTAATAGGTGTAGTTTTGACCGCCTAAAGTGCTGGTCGTGCTGGTACAGATCAGTGTGTCATCCTGACCGATGATGTAATCGGCATATCCTTCAGAAGTAAATCCCATAGCGGGTCCTCTGAAGTAGGTTGGGATGTCATTATCTGAGCGACGGAAGACGCTGCCGTTCTGTACGGTCTCACCGGTCTCGCGGAAGAGGATGACGATTGGAACGGTGCAGACACTGTAATTCTGGGAGATGTTCAAGCGATAGTAGGAATACTGGCCATTACTAAGTTTCGAGATAAATTCATAATATGTGGCTGGTGGTTGATTGCCTGTCTGAACGGTACGTTTCCAGGTGCCGACGAATGGGTCGCTTGGATCTGGTGCGACGTAGTATTTTCTGAGCAGATACTCAGCATCTAAAGCATCAGGATCAACTAAGCCGGCATGAGGGATGGTGATGATCTGGCCGTTGGTGGTGATGGCGACATCGAGCAGATCTTGGTTCCAGGTGACTTCAGCGCCGATCGCTTCTGCGAGTACACGGATCGGAAGCATTGTGCGATTGTTTTTCATTTGCGGCGGCACATCTGTTAAACGGGATTCGCCGTTGACAAAATAAGTGATGCTGCCAAGCTTGAAGGAAACGGTCGTGCCATCCTTGGAGACGGTGGCTGTTTGCGTAGGCTGATCCCATGATACTTCAGCACCGACGGCTTCGCCAGCAGCACGCAGAGGGACCAGGGTGCGCCCCTTTTCGATGACAGGATCTACATCGGTGGGCAGGTATTCGCCATCGACATGGATGGTGACTGGCGTGCCATGGATATGCGGATCCATTGGCGTAGCTGCTGCTGGTGAAGCTGTTGCCAGCAGGCCTACGATCAGTAGGCTGGAGAGTAGTCTTTTCTTTTTCATGTGAATTCCTCCTTTTATTTGATTTTACTCATTTCAGAATAGAGCTGGTCATACCACTGAATTTTTTGGTTTATGATCGCCTCCTGTTTGTCGAGATATGGTTTTATTTTTATCGTGTCATCAGGTGATGGAAGCATGGCTCTGATATTGTTGGCTTCAGCTTTGGAAGGATCTTCAAATGTAAGGTCGATTTCATCAAGGGATTCATAATCAGCTGGGAGCAAAGCGTATTGCAAGCGCTTGCCGATTTTCAGTTTAAGAAAAACATGCCCGGCCCATTCTATGAGGATATAGGTTTTGTCCCTTGAACCTGACAAAGGAAGCTGAGGATAGTGATTCTTAACAGCGTTGATATATGACGTTTCAAGATCCGTAAATGCGAATTCTATTTCTGCTTTCTGCTCAGATGCGATAAGCGCTTCTGACGAATCAAGGGCATACAATTTCACTTCAACATCAAGATCTTCATCGTTAGGATCCCATGGCCGCGCATCTATTTTTTCATAGGCCAACGCATAACCGGGATAATTGATAATAAATAGGTTAACTTCTTTTGCGATTTCAGCAGGGACATATCCAATCTGCCCGATTTTTTTCGCATAGACGATGATTGCATTCTTATCGACTGGATTATCCGGCTCAGGAATGAGGAAAAGGTCGTGTCGATCACCAGAGCTTTTAAAGGGCTTTTTGCGGATAAGTGTTTGTCGTTCGCCGAATGCGCCTGCGACGGTGAAATAAAATGCTGGCTTTTTTTCGGGCAGATAGTTTTCGGTAGTCTCGTTTTTGGAAGAGACGAAGGAAGAAAGGAATTTCTTTAACATGTGGTGTCCGCCTTTTTATTCCATATTGTACAACGCTATATCAATCGGATCGAACCAGATGCAGCCGCCGTCGAATTCTTTGTAGGGGCCGTACTTCTGCTGGTAGTGCTCGACGAGGCTGCAGAGGTAGGGATAGGTGAGGTCGAGGGCTTCGATGAGTTCCCAGACGTCGGTGGGACGGATCTCGAGGATCTTGTCGATGAATCTTTCGACTGGCATGAATCTGTCATGTGCCCAGCTGCGGGCGCGTTTTTCCTGCCAGCGGTTGGCTGCGGTTGATTGGTCCAGAATATTCCCATAACTTGTTTTATGATGACCCCATTCTTCGTAGGCTGTGAGCAGCTTTTCGTGGGTGGGGAGATTTTTATTGATGGCGATGCAGCCGTCGGCATAGAGGCCGTGGAGATCATCGCTCGAGAAATCGAACTCGATGACTTCGATGCCATCGCTCGTGAGTTCGTCGATGAGTGCTTCGTACTGGGTCATGAGCCACCTCGCTTTTTTGAGGCAACAAAATCGATGAAGCGTGCGATGTCTGAGAGATCTTCTTCGGAGAATTCTTTGCCTTCGAAGTGGGCAGCGATGGTTTCTGGGACATAGGACTTGCGTTGAGCTGGTTCACTGGCAAGCTCTTCGTCCTCGCTATCGATAAAGCGCGCAGTAGGTATGCCCAAGACTTTGGATAGCGCGATGATGGTCGTGCGTTTCATGTTGGCGATCTGTCCAGATTCATATCTTGATATGGTGGCTTCACTCACGCCAACAGCATCGCCAAGTTCTTTCATAGTCATCCCCAATTCGATACGACGACTTTTTATTAGGTCTTTTATTTCCACAGTATCACCTCCTGATGAGGCTATTATAAATTACATCTTGCATTTTTGCAAGATTTTTAGGAGAAAACAAAAAAACTTGCGTTTTATGCATTGACAAGTTGGAGATTGTTTTGTATTATGCTTGCATAAGATGCAAGTTTGGAGGTGGAAAAATGGATTCAGAGCTCTTGAAATATCATGCGGCGAAGGCTGGCTATTCCATGGCAAAGCTGGCTGCAGCAATTGGAGTGAATGCATCTACATTAAGCAGAAAGATGAAGGGTGAGACTGACTTCACACGTTCAGAAATTGTGATTATCCGGAAGTGTTTGCATTTAACACTGGAAGAGGTAGATGCAATTTTTTTTGCACCAGAACTTGCGTAAAATGCAAGCTGAGACAGCGGAAGGGGGTGAAGAAGGATGGCAAAACCGAATATCGATAAAGCGCTGGCGGAGGAACGTGTGAGGATCCTGTTGGAATTGAAAAACGACCTCAGCCAAAATGCATGTTTCAAAATGGCTGGGGTCGTCGAAAAAGAACAAAGGGATGCTTTGGCGAGTTTATTCAACGCTATCGATGGAATGATAGCGGCTGACGCTAGAGTCCTAGCATTTGGCGAATGTAGGCTTGAGCAACATCAATGATCGTTGACAAGGAGACGGTGTTGATCAAGGGCCCGAGTTTTTCTTTGGTCTTTGACCAAACATTATCGTCACGGACAGAGTCCAGATAGTCATGACCAAGTGATGTCATTCGTTCGATGATAAAGTCATCATAGCCTTCGTATGAACCCGGAAAGATTGTGGCTTCAATAAATCCTTCGTCGAGAAGAAGGGCTATGTGACCTGAGACACGTGCAAATTCTTGTACATATGGGCTGTTTTGTCGCCTGTCGTCAGAATCATCAGAGAACGTGTCGTCAACGAAGGTGCTGACGGTGTAGCGTGTTTTCTGAGAAAAATCGTCAGCTTCAAGGATCAGCATAATATGTCGGATCAAGTCAAGGTCTCTCTTCATGGCTGATCACCTCCTTTCTGTGGTGATTATAGCATGTCAGAAAGAGAACATGGGCGGCACTTTTGAAAGGTGGTGGAAAGTATGAAGAATCAAACGCCTGAAGAGGCATTGAAGATGGAATGTATGCGTCTTATCGATGAGCATGCCAGGTGGGCGTTCATCAATGAGCATGGCTGCCAGGATCCGTTCTGGACGGATGGGGTGAACATGAACCTGGTGCGGAACCATATCCTCTCTGTACGCAGGCAGATCGTGGCGCTGTGTGAAGAACATGGGCTGGAATTGCCAGCGGTCTATTATCTGCCGGTGCCGCCGGAGGTGCCGGATAACTACATGGCGAACCTGGAACAGAAGGCGCGTGTGGCGCGTCTGGAAGAGATGGGTGAGCAGCTGTCGACAAAGAAGGTCGTGTATGACGACCGGCAGCTGCAGCTGTGATGGATGAAAGGTGGTGATGATATGGCGCAACTCTCACATGTGGACAATCTGCTGGTACAGCTGAGGTGTCTGGTGGATGAGGCTGGCGGCGTGGCGCAGCTGGCGCGTGACAGTGGGGCGGGTAAGAACACGATCTATCGTATGCTCCACGGTGCGCCTTGTCGTCTGGGTACGCTGGAGAAGGTGGCGCGGAGCCGGGGCAAGAGCATTGCAGAGATGTTCCTGGCGCCGGACGTGGAAACGGACTGGTACCGGGACGCGGCGCTGGCCTATCTGCCGGATGATCTGGCGGGATGCGCGGAAACGACGTATGTCGCGGTCGCTGAGAAGGCGGGGGTTCCTTATCGGGTGTTCTGGCTGTATCTGAACGGCAGTCAGAGTCCGATGACGAACACGCTGCAGAAGATCGCAGATGCGTTGGAGATGGAGGTGGCGGATCTGTTCCTGCCGCCGGATGGGGGTGAAGCGGATGACGAATGATGAGATCCTTGACCTTTTGTGGGAAGTATTGAGAGGTGATAAAGATGACGGCGATCATGGAAAAACAGGTGTCGGCGGAACAGCTGACGCTGAGTGACGACCAGGTCGATATGCTGGCGCGGCCGTTGGTGCATATCGTCGCGGCTTTCTTCGAAGATCCGGAGAACGAGCGTCAGTTTCAGGAATGGAAGCGGCGCCGGGAGATGGAGCGGGAGGGTGCATTGGCATGACGAACTTTGAGAAATACATCGACCGCATCTTCCCGACGATGATGGGCGACTGCGCGGTCTACAAGCTGCGTATGGGCGGCAAGCGTCATATCGGCGAAGGCTGCAGCCGCAAGTGCAAGGAATGCCAGCAGGCCTCGAAGGCATGGCTGCTGGCGGAAGTGGAGGAATAACAATGGATAAACGAAAGATCAAGCGCCCAAGCGCGCTGAAAACGGAAGCAGACGTGCTCCTGACCTTGACCGAAGAGAAGGGCGCGGCAAAGGATCAACCGCTCGAAGAGCTGCAGGACGAGGCGGCGTATCTGAAGAAGGACCTGCTGGGCATGCAGATGGTGAGTTTCTCTTACAGAGAGCTGTATGTGATCCTGCGATTCCTGGTCGAGCTGAACCGGCAGGATGAGGAAGCGGCGATCGCGCATTATGTGCGCGGCGAGGACGAAGAACTCTTGTGCGGCATCCTGGCAGCGGGCATCATCCAGGAGATGGATGAATACGCGGTCTGCGGGATATTCCAGGCGCTGAAAAAGAAAGGCATCAGTCTGGGGGAGGTGTTTGGAAGATGATGTACAGAGATCGGGTGTTCCGCAACGCCATCATGGTGGAAATCGTGATGGAAGTGATCGGCTTCTTTGCGGACAGTCCCGTGCTGGCAGAGGTCGCGGTGATCGCACTGGCGACGACGGGGATCCTTTGGCAGGTCTTCCTGGCGGGCGACCGCAAGCAGAGGAAACGCTCATGCAGCTCTCGATGAAGCGGATGCTGGTGGTAACGGACGGTGAAGGCCGGAAACTCGAGGCCGTCATCGTCGAAGGGGAGCGGCTGCGGCTGATCGACTGGCGGGGACAACAGCGCGAAGGCACGCTCAAGCGTGTGCATGACAGCGACATCGTCCTTCTGGAAGACAGCGGCAATACGAGGCTCTTACGGTTCAATCGTATCGACTATGTAGAAAGGATCGGCAATCATGAAAGAGATCAAAGGCAGATGGTCGAAGAGACCGAAGTGGATGGAATGGGAGCGTGTGATGATCTATATCCCGGAGGACGGGACCGTGAAGATGGCGAAGGATGCGCCGGGTGTGCTGGAGAAGCTGATGCCTGACGCTGTAGACGCAGAGAGCAGACTGCTGGAGCCACCAGAGACCATGCTGCGTGTCAGAGGCAAGAAACGACGCAACAGACTGGCGACGGCCGTTTGCGGGAAGAACATCAACGGACCAGCCCTGATCTGCAAGGTGCAGACCGACGCGTTCGGCGAACCAGCGTGGGGCGGCATGACAGCGGAAGAGGCTGGCAAGTGGGTCGGCAAGCTGGTGAAGATCAAAGGGTCGTTGAAATGAAAAAAGCGCACAAAAAAAGAGATGATAGCGCTGGGAACGCGATCATCTCACGGCACAATATATAACCTATGATCATTATAAATGTGCCTGGTGCGAAAGTCAAGAGAAGCGCAGTCTGTTGCGCTTCTCGGGCTTGTAATTGGTATTAACAATTCGAGGAGACAGAGCATGGGCACATTCGTGAGAGAGAAAAAGATCCACTGTGGCAAAGATCATCTGGAGGTGGATATCTACCAGCTGAGTGACAAGCACCTGCGCAAGAAGAAAAGCCAGAAGCGGGAGAAGGTCACCGCACCGGCTCAGAAGAACCTGAATGACAAGAATGCCAAGCGCTATCTCAGGCAGCTGGTGAAGACAAACTTCAAGACCGGCGATCTGCATGTGACCTGCACCTATCGTAGGGAGTTCCTGCCGCAGACCATGGAAGAGGCCGAGAAGGAAGTGACCAACTTCATCCGGCGCATCCAATACTGGTGCAAGAAAGAAAAGCTGCCGGCCCTCAAGTACATCATCATCACAGAAGGCGTCTGTCAGGGAGAAAAACCGAAGCGCGTGCACCATCACATCATCATGAGCGGTGTGGACCGAGACACCGTGGAAGGGCTCTGGCGCAAGCCGAAGCGGAAGGGGCAGAAGGTGGGCGAGAAGATCGGCTTCTGTAATGCCGACCGTTTGCAGATGGATGATGACGGCGGGGTGAATGCGCTGGTGAATTATCTCAGCAAGGATCCCCAGGGCCGCAAGCGCTGGCGCAGCAGCCAGAACCTGGCCAAGCCCACCCAAACCGTGGCTGACCGCAAATGGAGCAGAAGGCGTCTGGCAGAAACGGCCAGTGTGCATGATGATGACCAGCGCTTCTGGGAAAAGAGATACCCCGGCTGGCGCATGGTGAGCTGCCAGTCGACGTATAACGAGATCTCCGGGTGGAACATCTACCTGGAATTAAGGAGGATGGAATGATCGAGCGCAAACCATTGCCGGCACCCCGGCAGAAATTGTACATCGGCAAACGCTACCGATTCCGTGAGAAGGTGCAGCGGAAGAACGGTGACGAGCCTTTTACAGGAAAAGTCGTCGCCGCCTATCCGAGCTATTATCTGGTGGAGACGGGGCACTTCGTCACCACCGTTCATGCGAACTGCATCGGCATTGACATCGAGGTGGTGGAAGCATGATCCGATTCGAAGACCGTGCCTGCTTTATCTGCGGCAGCCGGGAGCGCGTGGAGCTGCACCACATCTTTGGTGCTGCCGATCGTAAGAAGTCGGACGAAGACGGGCTGACCGTCTTCCTCTGCGCCAGGTGCCATCGGGAGGGAAAGACCAGCGCCCACGGATCCGGCGAGACCGCCCAGCTCCTCCATGCCATCGGCGAGCTGATGTGGCTGCGTGCCCATCCGGAAGCGAGCGTGTGGGATTTCCGCCAGCGGTATGGTAGGAACTATCTGAGAGATTACAAGGAGGAATGAGAGATGATCGATATTTTGGTCGTTCGCCCAGGCGAAGCGTCGGAGTGGATGCAGATCCCAAATACGCTCAAAGCGATGCAGAAGATCGTTGATGGGAAGATCGAGCTCGTGCGGCTGTGGGACAATGATGTGGCCGTGGTGTGCAATGAAGAGGCGCTGCTGATGGACCTGCCGCCAAATCGTATCGTGTGCCATCCCAGCGGCAATGTGTGGGGGCTGTTGTGCGGCACGTTCTTCCTCTGCCTGGCGCCGAGGAACAGCGAGGTGTTCATGAGCCTGCCGCCGATGCTGGGGGAAATGTACGAAGGATTGATGAAGAAACCGGTGTGTGTATTGGAGGTGCAGGATGAATAAAGTGCTATTGACAGGTCGTTTGACCAAGGACCCAGAGCTGCGCTATACGCCTTCTGGTGCGCCGGTATGCCGCTTCAATCTTGCGGTAAGCCGGCCGTCGGCAGAGGGCGAAGCGGATTTTGTGCCGTGCGCGGCATGGGGAAAGACGGCTGAGAACCTGGCTCAGTATATGCGCAAGGGAGGGCTCCTGGCGGTGGAAGGCCGCATCCAGGTGTCGACCTATGAGAAGGATGGTAAGCGTCGCTGGGACATCCATGTGGTCGCTGGGCGTATCGAATTTATGGGGAACAAGCGCCAGGAAGAGATGTCGGAAGCGGAACCAGCAGCGCAGCGGTCGTTCGGCGACATCGGCACCGAGGTTAGTTTCAGTGATGAGGATCTGCCCTTTTAGGACACGATGGGCAGAGCCGCAGAGGATGCCCTTCTAAAGGAGGAAGCTATGAACGAAGAAGGATACAGAGATTTTGTGATGGACCGACACTATGCTTTCCGGCGCGCCAAAGAAGAAGCGGCGCTGGGGCTGGCGAGTGAAGCCGGCGAGGTGGCGCAGCTAGTGCGCAAGGAAGAATTCGAAGGGGAGCGCGCAGCGGTGACGGATGTGGCCTTTGAGCTGGCGGACGTGCTGCATTATGTGATGCTGCTTTCTACCCATTTGGGCATGAGTTTGGCACAGTTGTGGAAACTGAACGTGTTCAAACTGAAAGAACGGGAAGCAGGGCGCGAAGAGGATGCGCTGCAGTGGCTGCGGCTAGAAGCGCGGGACTCCAACACGGTGCATGAGGCGATGGCAGCGGCAGAATCGCAACGCAGGAAAGCGGGGCGATGGCCATGGGAATGAAGTGCTGTAACACCTGCGTACATTACGGGACAAATTGGTGCAAGCTTTGCGGCTGTGAAACCACGCGCGGCTCCATGCCGTGCTACTGGTACAAGGACAAACAGACGAATGGGGGCGAGAAAGTGGCAGCAACAAGAGCACGTGTTCTGGAACTGGCACGCGAGTATGTGTGCAGCGAACGCCAAGCGCAGTATGGATCGCCGGAGAACAACTTCGCGCTGATCGCAGCGTTCTGGAGGCTGTACCTGAAAGAAAAGCTGCAGCTGACAGAGGTTGCAATCGAAGCGGAAGATGTGGCCATGATGATGGCGCTGTTGAAGATCGCACGATGCACCACCGGTCAAGTGAAGCTGGACAACTATGTGGATCTTGCAGGATATGCGGCATGCGGCGGTGAGATTGTGATGCGGAAGGAGGATAGTGTAGATGGTGAACTGGAAGCAGGTGGCTGAGGACGATCTCAGAAAGTATGAGAGCATTCGCACAGCGGTGGCGAATAACCGTCAGCAGATCGCGCTATTGGAAGACGAGCTTCGCGGTGTGAAAGCGATTCCTGTGGAAGCGGGGACACATTCGGCAAAGGTGACTGGCGATGAGAGCATCAACCGCCTGGTGCTGAAGCTGGAGCTGGAAGAAATCCTTGCGCGTAATGAGAAGAGGCTGAAGCTGATCGAAAATGGCTTGGAAGGGCTGGAGCGTGAAGAACGGCTGGCGCTGGACTATTTCTACATCAACCGTCGGCGCAATGCAGCGGACAGCCTGTGCGAGGCGTTATGTGTAGAACGCACGACAGCATACAAGATCCGCGGGCAGGCGCTGCATAAGTACATCGTGCGCGCGTATGGTTTGGTGTAACGCGGAAAAAACGCGAACGAAATTTATAGATAAGGGTGCTATATTGATATTAGACAATTTAACCCTCCGGCAGAGAGCGGACATACCGAGGAGACTGGTGTGCCCGTTCTTTGTCGTTAGGAGTGGATGACGATGAAGATGAAGAAGATCTGTTCGCGTTGTCGGTCGGCGGTGATCGACGCAGATCAGCCATGCTGCCAGCGTTGCGCAGAGAAGGGTGAGCGCCGGCATCGGGAATATGACCGCTTCCGGCGGGACAAACGCGCAGCGGCTTTCTACCATTCGCCAGAGTGGGTGCACATGGCGGCGCACATCCGACAGGTGCAAGGAGGCGTGGATCTCTGGGCGCTGCATGAAGAACGGCGCATCGTGACCGATGACCTCTGCGTGCATCACATCGTGGCGCTGGAAGATGACTGGTCGAAGCGGCTCTCGGAAGACAATCTCTTTCTATGCAGCGGACGCACACACGCGTTGATCCACAAGCTGTACAGAAAGGACAAGGCCGGGACGCAGGAACGCTTGCACGAGATCTTATCGGAACAAAAAATGATGATCTGGCGGCGGGGCAGGGGGCCTGAAAATTCTGGAGGGGGTACCCTTGAATGACCGCATCCCCTCTATTTTTGGGAGAAAATGCCAGAAACTCATGGGGCAACTTTGGAGCTATCAGGAGGTGGTGAAATGGCTGGCGGAAGACCACGAAAAATGAGCTGTGTATCGACTGGGAAAATCGGCAAGGAAGCCCGAGCTGAACGGGAAATCCAGGAATCAAAACTGAAGCTTGGCAGGGATGATCTGAAGCCACCGGCCTTCCTGGATTTTGATGGACAAAAAGAGTTCAAAAGGGTGGTAAAAGAGGCCAAAAAAGTCGATATTTTGGACAATTTGGATCTGACCATACTTGCAGTGTACGCGCATGCCTGGGAGCAGTACACGAAATGTGCTGCGCATGTGCAGGAACATGGTGTGACGGAAACGCGTGTGAATCAGTATGGCGAATATGAAGCGGTGTCTCCATGGGTGACTGTCCAGGAAAAATATGCCAAGCAGATCATGCAGTGTTCGACGAAGCTGGGGCTGGCGACGACCGACCGGCTCAAGCTCATCGTGCCGACGAAGGAAGAGGAACAGCCGATCAATCGGTATTTGAAATATGCGAAGTAGGTGAGAGTGTGACCGATCGGACGACTGCTTATGCGAGGCTTGTGGTCTCAGGCAAGAAGGTGGTTGGACGTTCGGAATATCTTGCCTGCAAGCGGCATTTGGATGACCTCAAGAAGAGCAGACACAAGGAATTTATCTACAAGTTTGACATTGATGCAGCGGAAAAAGCAATCGACATCGCCAATGAGCTGACGATCGCCGAAGGCAAGGAGCAGACGAAGCTGCACACACGCGGTTTTCAGGATTTCATCATCGGCAGCCTGCACGGCTGGAAGATCAAGCGCAAAGGTTTTCTCAGATACCGCGAAGCCTATGTGCAGATGGCTCGTCAGAACGGGAAGTCCTTCCTGGCCGGAACAGAAGCAAATAACTGGGCGTCTTTCAGTGGCTACCACGAAGGGCGCATTTTTTGTACAGCAACGAAGCAGGCGCAGGCGGATATTGTCTGGGATGAGGTGCGCAAGTTTATCGAATCGGATTCAGAGCTGGCACAGATCTACCGCATACGGGAGCACGATCGCACGATCAAGTCCTATCTCACGGACACAGTTATCAAATCCGTTGGGCGCGACACCAAAAGTGCCGATGGTTTTCGTTCGATCCTGGCAATCGTGGACGAATACCATGCCCATCGCAATGACCAGATGTACAAACTTATGCTGGATGGGCAGATTAATGTGGACAGCGCTTTGACACTGGCCATTACTACACCGGGATTCAATCTGAATGGCCCATGCTATAAGCAGTACCAGATGGCAAAGCAGGTGCTTGAAGGTGTGATCACCAAGGACTCGCTTTTTGTCTACATTGCAGAGATGGATAAGGACGATGATCCCTGGGATTTCCACAACTGGGGAAAATCAAATCCGTTACTGCTATGGAATGAGGATGACACCATCAATATGGACAAGGTTTATGTGATGGCAGAGAAGGCTATCGACGCCAAAGAAAAGGGTGGAGAAGATCTTGTCAATTTCCTCACGAAGTCCCTGGGCGTCTGGGTGACGTTTGCGGAAGGAAGTTTCGTGAAGATGGATGCTTTCAAGGCCTGCGAGAGTGCGCACACGTTGGAAGAGATGCGCGGCCGTGGCGCCTATCTAGGCATCGACTTATCCAGCGGCGGTGACTTGACATCGATTGCGCTGATTTTTCCCTTGGAAGGAGAGAAATACCATGTATATACGCACAGCTTTATGCCAGAACTTCGTTTGCTGGAACATGAAAAGAGCGATGATGCGCCCTATCGAGCCTGGGTGAAGGATGGATTGTTGACATTGACATCAGGCATGTTTGGTCTGAAAACCGATTACAAGTACATCATCAAGCACCTGGAAGACTTGATCGCAGATTATGACATCGATATTCTTGCCTGCGGATACGATGCGCATAATGCCAGTGCTTTTCTAAGCGACCTGTTGGAATTCGGCTTTGACTGTATCGAAGTCAAGCAATCAGCGAGGTCATTGAGCGAAGCGACGCAGGATTTTGCGCTGTCGGTGGAAGCGCTGCAGGTGGAATACGACAGGCGCAATGCACTCTTTAGCTGGTCGGTGGCCAATGCATCGCTGACAAAAAACAGCTTCGGCGAAGTGAAAATTGACAAGCAGCGGGAAGAGAACCGTATCGACCCGGTGGATGCCGTGATTGATGCCTGGAAGATCATGCTGCTGAACAAAAATGTCGATGATACCGATGTTAACGATTATTTTGACGCCTTCATGGGCATGATGTAGGAGGTGAGGACGATCAATTTTCTGGACAAATGGGCAATGAATCGATTGGAGCGGCGTTATACGAACGGCATCGATGAGGTGTCGATCAAACAGATCAACGAATTTCTGACAGGTTTGAAAACGTCGACCGGTGGTGACAATCTTTCGGAAGTCACCTATCTGACCTGCTTGAAGACGCTGTATGAGACCGTTGGAAAACTAAACTTTGATGTGCTGCAAGATACCGACAAGGGAACTAGGCGCGTTTTCGACCATGAGCTGGTGCCGATTTTACGGCAGCGGCCGAATCCGCATTTGACGCCATCGGTGTTCAAACAGATCATGGAGCGCAATCGCAATCACTACGGCAACGCTTACGCCTATATCGAGCGTAATGCCAGAAGTGGAAAGCTATTGTCGCTTACACCACTTAATCCGCGTAATGTACGCGTGCTGGTGGACAATGAGAGCATGCTGGGGCATGGCTCGAAAATTTATTACCAGTTCACCAGCGATCGTACGGGAGAAATGTTTCTGTTCGATGAGACAGACGTGCTACATGTGAAGTTTTCGCTCACGGATGAAAGCGGCTTGGTCGGGCGTTCAGTACAGGAAGTGCTTGCCAGCACCATGGAAGGTGCCAAGGCAGCGCAGGGATTTCTGAACAATCTGTACCAAAATGGCATGACAGCAGCGGCGGTGCTGGAATATGTCGGTGATTTGGACAAAAAGAAGATTGATGAGCTGAAGCGGAAGCTAGAAGAAAGCGGGACTGGCGCCGTCAACGCAGGACGCATCATGCCAATCCCGCCGGGTACGAAAATCGTGCCGCTGGATCTCAAACTGTCAGACAGCCAGTTCTTCGAGTTGAAGAAGTACAACGCATTGCAAATCGCGTCGGTCTTTGGCGTGAAGCCGTCACAGATCAACGATTATGAAAAAGCCAGTTATGCATCGAGCGAAGCACAGAATCTGAGTTTTTACGTTGATACGCTGTTGGCGATCCTCAAGCAGTACGAAGAAGAGATTGATTACAAGCTGATCAGTACCAGCGATCTGGCGAGTGGTATCCACGTGAAAGCGAATGTTTCATCCATTCTGCGTGCTGACTTGAAGACGCAAGCGGAAATCCTTGCATCGAATGTGAACAATGCCATCATGACGCCGAATGAAGCCCGCGACAAGATGGACCTTATGGCAAATGATGATGGTGATATTCTCATGGCGAATGGGAACTATATTCCATTGGGCCAAGTTGGGAAGCAGTATGGCATCAGTGAGGGAGGTGATGAAGGGTGAAGAATCTGAAGATCAGGAATGTGACGGACAACAGCGCCAGCTTGTACATCTATGGGGATATCGTGGACGATGGCTGGAAATGGTTTGAGAGTGACATCACACCGCAGGATGTGCGTGAACAGCTGGACCAGTTGAAAGGCAAAGAGCTGCATATCTATATCAATTCCGGAGGGGGCGATGTGTTCGCAGGCACGGCGATTCACAATATGATTGACCGTCACGATGGCAAGACGGTTGGTCATGTGGACGGTGTGGCGGCTTCGATCGCATCGGTCATCCTGATGGCCTGCGATGAGATCGTCATTCCGGCGAATGCCTATGTGATGATCCATCGGCCAATGTGCAATGCCTTTGGGAACATTGATGACCTCATGAAATCCTGTGAGGTGTTGGAAACCATCGAAGAAGGGATCATCAGCACATACAGCCGTCATAGTGATATGACAAAAGAAGAGCTGGCCGATGATATGGCAGCAGAGACCTGGATGACCGGTGATCAGTTTGCTGAGACGTTCACCAAAGGTGTGACGGTGACGCCACCGGTGGAAGCGGTGGCCTGCAGCACAGATCTGGCATATTGGCGTTGGCCGAAAGCTGTTGCACAGACAAAAGAAGTACCTGTCGATCTCCAGAAAATGGAGCTGGAGATCGCGCTTGCACTCAATTAACAAGGAGGACCAATATGAAAAAATCTGTAGAACTCAAACAGCAACTGGATGCACTGAAGAACAAGATGAAAGATCTTATGGATGCTGGTAAGGTGAAAGAAGCACATGATCATCTGACCGAAGTGGAAGATTTGAAAAATCAGATCGAAGTTGCTGAAATGCTCGAAAGAGATGAGAAGGAAAACTTTAGCGGCAAGCCCGTGCCACAGAAAGCAGAGGCAGTTAGTGAGACGGTTGTTTTCAATAAGCGACTGCTGGGTAAACCATTGACCTCAGCAGAACAGACCTGGCTGAACACCGTTGGTGAGACTGGGCAAGTGGAATCGGTCGATGATCGTGGTGGATACCTGGTGCCGGAAGAGCAGCAGAACCAGATCAAGGAGCTGAAGCGCCAACTGCGACCACTCAAAGATTATTGCAACGTTATTCCTGTTGGATCCAGATCTGGCAGCATGCCGCTGGAAGTTGCGGCCACGGATACACTGACCGCCTTTGATGAACTCAGTGAGATCACGCAGAGTGACATCTCTTTTGCGCAGGTGGCGTGGACAGCTGCCGATTATGGCGACATCATCCCGATCTCTAACAGCCTGCTTGCCGATGAAACTGTGAACCTGACCGATTATATTGGCCGACGTTTCGCACGCAAAGCAGTGCGCACGGAAAACAGCAAGATCCTCACGGCGCTGGGCGGGGCTACCGCAAAGACCGGCACCGATTACACGGCGATCAAGACCATGCTGAACAAAGAACTGGACCCAGCTGTTGCGGCAGAAGCGATCATCGTCACCAACCAGAGCGGCTTCGACTGGCTGGACAATCTGGAAGATGGCAACGGTCATCCACTTCTGCAGCCAATGCTGGCAGATCCGACGCGTAAGGCATTCAGCGGTCATGAAGTGGTGGTCGTGACTGATGCAGAACTTGCTCAGAGCGGAACCAGCTATGTCTTCTATGTGGTCAACATGAGAGAATTCCTGGCCTTCTTCGACCGTGAAGGTGTGACCATGGCCGTCTCCACCGAGGCAGGATTCACGAAGAACGCCACCATGATGCGCGTGATCGAGCGCTTCGATGTGCAGAAGGTCGATACCGGCGCTGCCGTGAAGCTGACCATCACGCCTGCCAGTGGAGCTGGCGGTCAGGGCTGAGAAGGTGAGATAAATGGCGGAACTGACAGCAAGCGAGATCAAAACCTATTGCCGCATCGATGAGGATGTGGATGATGAACTGATGGGGCTTTATCTGCCGGCTGCAGAGCATTATCTCGATGCCGCCATCGATAACAAGCAGGTGCTGGGGTACGACGTGCCTCAGTACCGATTGCTTGTGCTTATGCTCATCAACCATTGGTACAACAACCGTGATAGTGTCGCTGTAGGTACAACGGTGACAGAGATGCCATTCATGTGGCGCATCCTCATGCAGCAGCTGCAGAACTGGAGTGAAGAACCATGAAACCTGTGCGCACCGGACAGCTCAAACACCGTGTGACCGTGAAGCGGCGGAAGATCATAGAAGGCAAGTATGATGAACTGGGAAACGAAGTGTGGGAAGAGGAAATCGTCGGCACCTACTGGGCGCTCATCGAGAGCCGGACAGGTTCCCTGCTCAAAGGACGCACGGCAGAGACCATCCTCACGAACACCACTCACGTCATCACCATGCGCTACCATCCAGCGATCGATCACGCCTGTTGGATCGAGTACCGGGGGCACCACTTCGACATTGACTATGTGAGCGATCCGGATTTTCAGAAGACCTGGATGCAGGTCTATGTGAGAGAAGAGGTGGGATGATGGAGATCGATATCGACATGAGCGAACTCACCGAAGTGGCAGAGAACATGTATGAGATGGTGACGCAGCGCTGGCCAAAGGAGAACAACAAGTGGATGCGAAAGCAAGGGCGTGAGGGCCGCAAGATCGCGGCAGGGATCGCCAGACAGCGCATCAAATACCTGCGGCCCGGGAAGAACAAAAAGAGTTATATGGGCCGCCTGAAAGGCGGAAAGCCATACCATTACAAGGGTGATCCTACCGACATTAGTGTGCGCACCTATAATAGCGCACCGCATGCGCATCTGGTGGAATATGGTCACAGGATCAAGCCGCGTGGTAAAGCATCTGGTGTGACAAAAAAATATCAGCGCAGCGGCAGCAAGCCGAACAAGAAATACGATAACAGCTATCAGCGGGTAGGATCCAGTAAGAGTTTTGTGGCCGGGTATCATATTCTGGAAGATTCAGAGAAGATCTGGGAAAAACAGTTTGAAGAGAACCTGTCTCAGCATCTGGACGACCTTCTGGAGAGGGGGCTTTTCTGATGGCAGAGGAACGCATCACAGCGACTACGCTGAGCCGTGATCTGGCCAAGATACTCAGAAAACAGTATCCCATGCTTTACAAAGATGTTGATATCGAAGAAGGATTTGAGCGCCCCTGTATGACGATGGAAGTTGGTTCTATCGAGAGCGGGGCTTACAATGAGCAGATTCAGCGTGACGAAATACCATTAGTGATCTACTACTTTTCGAAGGATCGCAGAAAGAGCTACATCGATCTGCTGGAAAAGCAAGAAAGCCTGCGACGGCTGTTGGAAAGTCCGTTGCTCATCGGTGGCTGTTACCTCTATCCGTCGCAGGAACTGGAATTCTCTGTGATCAAGAGCGATGGCGCGTTGATCGCAGAAGTCACCTATGAACTGCTGCAGGATCGCGTGGAAAATGGCATCACTGTGCCAATGCATCCGGATGAACCGTTGAACAATGAACCGTTGGAAGAACTGGAAATCAATTTAGAAATGGAGTGATCATATGGCACTCAATATGCCAAGCACAAACGTATACATCACGCAGCTGGCGTCGACAGCTGTTGCAAGAAGCGCCAATGGCAAGCTGGCTGTGGTGGTCATTGACGATACAGAAGGCGGTAATCAGGTTGCCAAATGTACCACGATCAATGATCTGAAGAAAGACAATTACACGGTGGCCAATTACAACGACATCGGCATGGCTTTTCTGGGAAGTCCAGCAGAAGTAACAGTCATTAAGATGGCGACCACAGAAGATCTTGCCGATGATATCGTGCCAGTGCTGAACCAGCAGAAGTTTGACTGGATCACCGTGCTCTCGAAAACAGCCGAGCATCATACCGCGCTGGCAGCTTATGTGGAAGCTTATAATGCCAAACCAGTGCGCAAGGCCATCAAGGGTGTGGTCTATAAGGCGACGGCGCCGGATGATAAGCACATCGTGAACTTCACGACTGAAAGCTATAACACGGTGAGCGCACAGGATCAGGAAGGCTGGCATCTTTTGGCACGCATCGCCGGCACTCTGGCAGGGCTGCCGATGACGCAGACCGTCATCAGCTGCACGTTTCCTGAGATCGAGAGCGTCAGCGAGCCAGCAGACATGGATGCAGAGGTCGAAAAAGGGCATCTGTTCCTGTACAACGATGATGACGGCGTGGCGATCAGCCGTGGCGTAAATTCCATGACGACATTATCCGGCGATGATACAGAAGATATGCGCTCGATCGCCATCGTTGAAGCGATGGACCTGATCAAATATGACATCGGTGTGGCGTTCAAAAAATTCCGTGGCACGCATAAGAACAGCTACGATCGCCAGGCGCTGTTCATCACAGCGGTGCTGGCGTATTTTGAACAGCTGGCAGCGGAAACGATCCTGGATCCGAACTATGACAATACGGCAGATGTCGATGTGGAAGCGCAGCGCGCGGCATGGGTCGGCGCTGGTCGCACAGAAGCGGCTGAATGGGACGATGTGACCACGAAGATGATGACATTCAAGCGTAAGATGTTCCTGCATGGAAATATCAAGATACTGGATGGCATCGAAGACCTCGATTTCCACATTGAAATGGTATAAGGAGGCGAAAATATGGTAAAAGCGATTAATGGTTCGTTCGGGCGCCTTTGGATGAACGATGAAGACTATAACACGGTCAAGCAGTTCGAAGCGAAAGCAAAGCTGAACTGGGACGAAGTGCCAGTTCCGGAACAACTGGCACCGGAGTACAACTATCTGGGGTATACCATCGAAGGCACCATCACTGGGACAAAGGTGGATTCCAGATTCATCGAGCTGTATGCAGAAGCCATCCAGACTGGAGACATTCCAGATGTGACGCTGGTAGGACGTCTGAACGATCCAAAGAAGCATGGTTATGAACGTGTTGCGATCTATGGCGTTGTTTTCGACGAATTGGCGATCATGCAGTTCGAAGCAAATACCACTGTCGAAGAAGAGATCCCATTCAAGGCGACGTCGTACAAGTTCCTGGATAAACTGTCGGCATAAGGAGGAAACCATGAGCAGATTAACATTGGAAGAACTCATTGAACGCAAACGTCAGTCGGATGATGACAAGGTCAAATATAAAGTCGTGCATTCGGATCTGTTGGGCGGGGAGGTCATGGTCAAGAAGCTGCCGTTACGGCAGGTGACAATGCTGATCGACCGTTTTCCGGAGCCGAACACGACAGAATCCATGGAGATGATGCAGGAGCTGATCTATCGTTCCTGTGATCTCTTCCGGAATGCTGAACTGCAGAAAGAATATGGCATTGAAGGCGATAAGTATGAGATCGTGTCGGCTGTTTTCGAAGACAACCTGGACGAGATCACCAAGGTCGGCCAGGAGATCCTGGATTTCTACTTCACGAATGGCATGCCATCCATTGCAGAACTAAAAAACTCATAAGGTCCGACGGTGAGATGAGTATGATCCACTGGTACCTGCAGAAAGGGATACCAGCGGAATACACAGCAGCGTTGGGCATTATCTCAAAGGAATTCTACGCTGCATCGATGCAGGTAGAGATAGAAGACCGGCAAAAGGCGTTCTCTCAAGTGGGGAGGTGAGTGAATGGCGAAGACTAAATCCGTCTCTATCATCGTCTCTGTGAAGGACCGTTTTACGGCCGGCTTCAAGAAATTCAATGAGGCGACGAAGGCGTCTGAACGGGAAACGAAGCGGCTGGAGAATCGCATCAAGTCGTTCGGCAAGAATGCGCAGAATTCGTTCACCAGTTTCGCCAGCGGTGCCATGAAGACCGTCGGTGCGCTGGGTGCCACACTCGCAGGGCTGGGCGTGAAGACCGGCTTTACGGAAGCGATGAACCTGGAAGGGTACAAGCTGCAGCTGGAAACGGCGACAAAAGACACCGAGAAAGCTGCCAACATCATGCGCGAAGCCATCGACATGGCGAATAAAACGCCATTCGAAGGCGGTGAGCTGGTGCAGGCGGCGGCCATGTTCGAGAGTATGGGTATGGCAGCGAAGAAATGGCTGCCACTTACAGGCGACATGGCAGCAGCTACCAACAAAGACTTCCAGCAAGCCACAGAAGCGCTCATTGATGCTCAGACCGGGGAACTGGAACGCCTCAAAGAATTCGGTATTACGAAAGCGATGATCATCGAGCAGGCAAACAAGATGTTTGCAGACCAGCAGGTGGTCAATAACCAGGGACAGATCGTCGATCAGGAAAAGTTCAATGATGCTCTGATCGCGCTCATGCAGGATAAATACACCGGCGGCATGGAAAAACAGGCGCAGTCATTGCGCGGCATATGGTCCACAGTGACCGGCGTCACGAAGAGTGCGTTGTCATCCATTATGGGGATGACAGCAGACGGGTCCATCCGAACGGGGTCTGCAATGGACAGGATCAAAAATAAGGTCCAGGAAGTGGCAGAGCGCTTCGAAAAATGGCAGACAGATGGCACGATCGATCGCTGGGCAGAGGCTTTTGATACTGGGATGAATAATGTGCTGCAGGTGGCAGTACCGATGCTCACGGCATTAGGTAGTGCTGTGAAGTTCGTAGCAGATCATTTCAATGTGATTGCGCCTTTAGCGACCGGACTGTTCATTGCTTTCAAGAGCTTCTCCATCATTGCGCAGGTGACGCAGCTGTTCACGTTGCTGCGTGTGGCGGTGCAGATGGTCAATCTGACCTTTATGACCAGTCCATTATTCTGGATCCCAGCGGCGATCGGTGCGATTATCGCCATCCTCAATGCGTTGGGAGTGGATTGGAGCGCTGTTTTCAGCACAATCTTCAGCTGGATACAGAACGTTTGGGACAAGTTCACCGGCTTCTGGGAATGGTTGGGGACACGTGCAATTCCTGGATGGATTGACAGTTTCGGTGATAAGTTACGTGGGCTGTGGGGCAAAGTCCAAGATCTGTGGAACAAGTTTCAAGGGTTTTGGAGCTGGCTCGCAGGATTGGTACTGCCAGATTGGCTGACAACGTTGGGGAGCAAGATCTCTTCGGCATTCAGCGCTGCAAGCAGAAAATATGCCACAGGGACAAGCTATTTCCCTGGTGGGATGGCGACCATCAATGAAGGTGGCCGCGGTGAGACGGTGATCCTGCCTTCGGGTACTCAGATTATCCCGCATGATGTATCGAAGCGACAGGCAGCATCGACCGCCGGCGACAGCATCAATGTGACGGTACAGATCCAGGGGAACGTGATTGGCAACAGTGACTTTGCAAATTACGTCGGCCAGGTTGTTTCGAAACAGATCCTTCGTGCAAAGCGCAACAGGTAGGTGATGAGATGGACATTATCTTCAGCATCAACAACAATGAATCTGTGAAAGTTATTCCTGTGCCGGCAGAGGTCGAAATCTCTGAACCACAAGATAATGGTGAATTTGACACGCTGAATGGCAAGTTGTCGGTGATTGGGCCTATGGGACCACGATCTTTCCCGTTGACATCCTATTTCCCAAATCGCCCAGGCGCAAAAGTGCGTCCGGGTGCATCTACGGATGGATGGAGTTATGTGGAATGGTTCGAAGAGTGCCGAAAACGAAAGCTGCCAATGCGTGTCATCATCATTTATGACAGCGGATACACAGTGAACATGGCTTGTTTAATCAATGATTTTAAGTGGTCCGTGGGAACGAATAAAGATATCAAGTACAGCATGGATGTCGTGGAATATACCTTCGCATTGTCGAAGAAGCTGGAAGAAACGAC
This sequence comes from Peptococcaceae bacterium, assembly GCA_019420345.1. Classification (GTDB taxonomy): domain Bacteria; phylum Bacillota; class Peptococcia; order Peptococcales; family Peptococcaceae; genus UMGS1590. The sequence goes on along the minus strand of JAHZHI010000011.1, from coordinate 105,031 downwards.
AACAGATAACACAGGAGAGGATGATGATCAGGTGAAATGGGATGAATTTGCAGCCAGCGAAGAATATGCATTCCTGCAGCGATTGGTACGACGCTCGAAGGAAGAAGAAGCCAGTTCGGCGGCTATGGCTGAAGCTGTTGAAAAGGCTGTAGAAGCAGGATTTACGACTGGTGAACGACCTCAGGACCGTGCGACGCGTGAAGAGGTCATGTCGATGATCGTCAATATGCATGAGTTGTAAGGGGTGAAGCGTCGTGGACGTTTTACTGTATGATGGTGATCAGCCATATCTAGTCACACAACGCGTTGGCAATGTTTCACGCTCAGATAACCTTGATAGTCTGGCGATGGATGTATCCTTCGAATACCTATTTAATCGAAACGACCGTTATACCATGGATATGGTCACCGAACCCGGTGACCATTTTCGCTATGTAGAAGGCGATGAGGTATTGGTCGAAGGATTGATCACCGATACGGACGATGATATGGAAGGTACTGTGTCAGTGACAGGCTATGACTACGGTTACTGGCTGAACAAAAAGATTGATGTGCAGTTTAATGGCTGCAGTACCAGCCAGGCGATCGAAACGATGTGCAAAGACCATGATATTTCTGTGGCATGTGTGGATATTCCGACTACGGTGGAACGGAATTATTTCGATACATCAATCGGAGAGGTCATGAAAGAGCTCATCGGCATGGTGACGTTTCAGACAGGTCAGAAGTATCGCATGGAGGTGCGTGGTGAGACTGTTTGCGTCGAGAAGTATGAAGACCTGTTGGTCGAGCCCGTGTATATGGCGGCAGAGAACCTGGCACCGTATGATGTGACCAGTAATCCTGGAGGTATGACTGTATCGCGGAGCATCGAAGATATGTACAACGTGGTTAAGGTTATGAAGGATGGAGAGGTTATCGATGAAGCCAGGGACGAAGACAGTATCACACGCTTCGGCGAAAAGGAATTTAAGATCGAAGATGATGAGAATGCCAAAGCCGACGTGACCTTGAAAGAACTGAACAAGGTAGCACGCACCATTTCCTGCGAATTGCTTGGAGATGATCGTGTGCGTAGCGGGCGCATTATCCAGTTTGCGCATGATGAGCTACCGGGAAAATATCTGGTCAAAAACTGTACGCACACCTATAAATCCAACGCACATACGATGCGAGTGGATCTGGTCGATGCAGAAACGGCAGACGCCAGTGTGGCGCCAGTGGATCCATCGGAGGGTCAGGAAGAAACAACGAGCGAAAACGATGCTGCTGGCAGTGATTATGTCGAAGGGGATGGAATCGGAACAGGACAATATACCTGGCCGATTCCGGGCGTGTACTGCAATACGACGACGTATTATGGGCACACCAACAATGCGCGTGATTTTCCGGTGCCGTATGGCTCACAGGTGGTCGCTGCTGATGGGGGGACCGTCAACTGGGTGCAGTACTGGGATGGTTACACGCGCTGGGGAAACCAAAGCTATGGCAACTGCGTGCGCATCACCCATGGCGGGGGGCGCTACACATTGTATGCGCATCTTTCGCGCATCGATGTGCGCAGCGGTCAGACCGTGAGCAAAGGGCAGGCGATCGGTGCGGTAGGAAGCACAGGCAATTCGACAGGGCCGCATCTGCACATGGAGATCGTCCATAATGGCTGGGGCATTGACCCCAAGACAATCTACGGGAGGTGAGCGCATGGCGCAGCAGTGGGAACACGACATGGCAGCAGCGTTTGAGGAAACAAAGAGCAAGATCATAGAACCATGCATTGGCATCGTTGTGGAAGTGGCACCGTTCAAGGCGACCATCCGCGGCGGTGCTTTTGTTTTGACTAGACGCAATACTTTTATCTGCCAGAGCGCGATCCAGAAGGCGTATGAATTCGACAGCGCCAGCGGCACGCTCAACGGTGAAGGCTTTACAGCGCGCGGCGTGGTCGCGCTGGCAGATGTGCTGGAAGTTGGCAATCAGATCCTGGTGGTCCCGGTCCAGCATGGGCAGAAGTTTGTGGTGGTCGATGTATTGGCAGGTGGTTGGCTATGATCTTTCCTCAAGGCGTCAGCGGAAATTATACGCTGACCGAAGATATTCAAATCAAACGCTCATTCAAGTATGATTTCAAAACAGGCCAACACGTGATGGAAAATGGCACGCCAGTGGAGATTGATGGAAGAGATGCTGTAGCACAGTGGTTGGAACTGTTGGTCCGAACACAGCTTGATAAATACGAGGTGTACCGCGATACAGGTTTTGGCCATACGGCAGAAAAGTATCTGGGGTATCGGGAGCTGCCGCGAGGGTTCATTGAATCAGAGTTTAAGCGAGAAATTGAAGAGGCTTCGAAGCTCAATCCAGCCATTGCCAGTGTGAGCAATTTCAGCGCAGTGCGTACAACTCGGGGGCTGGATGTGTATTTCACAGCAAGGTTGAAGAATGGTGACAGCGTGGAGGTGAATGTGACGAATGGCCAATTATAAGAAAACGGCAGCCGAACTCTTGCGAAAGATGCTGGATAAGATCGACAACAGTTATCAGAAGACCATTGGATTTCCGACGCACGACATTTTGAATGCGGTGGCAATGGTGGGGAAAGACATCTATGAAAAGATCAATGATTATTTTCTGAAGTTGAATGCGGAGAATCTCAGTGGTGATGAGTTGACGCGCTTCGTCTTTCAGAATAAAGGCATCGTGCGGAAAGAGGCAACAAAAGCCACCGTGCAGCTTACCATTACTGGTAATGGACTGATCAAGGCAGGTTCTCTTTTTGAAACACCATTGGGTATCCAGTTTGAAACAACAGAATCTTTGCTGCTCAACAACAATACCGACACTGTGCCTGCGCAGGCTGTTACGCCAGGATCCAGCGGGAACGTGCCAGCAGGGAGCATCACAGAGATGCCAGTGACCATCCAGGGTGTCACAGCTGTGACCAATGAAGATCCGGCAGCTGGCGGCTATAACATGGAGAGCGATGCGGATCTGTGGGATCGCTATATTATGGCTCTGCAGGAACCGCCGACCAGCGGGAATATTTACCATTACAAACAATGGGCGCTGGAAGTTACTGGTGTTGGTGGCGCAAAGGTGTATCCGCTATGGAATGGCGACAACACTGTCCAGGTCGTGATCATCGACAGCAATGGTCAGCCGGCGTCCGAAGCGCTGGTGGAAGCGGTGCAGGATCATATCGACCCCGGCATCACGGGCCGTGGTGAAGGGCAGGCGCCGATCGGCGCTTACTGCACCGTGGCAGCGGCGACATCGTTGACACTCAGCATTAAATTGACGCTGCTGGGCAATTATCCGGATACGCTTAAAGACGACATCAAGGATTCGATCAAGGCTTATCTGCAGAGCATTGCCTTCGAGCAGAACTATGTCAGCTATGCAAAGATCGCCAACGCCATCAGCGATACGGAAGGCCTGATTGACTACATGAACATGACGGTGAACGGCGATGTGAAGAACATCGAAGTGCCAGACAAGTCGGTGGCCGTGCTGGGAGGGATCGAGTATGTCGACCTCGAAGGATAACCTGCTGCGCAAGCTGCATAAAGTGTTTCGCAAAGATGCCTGGATCAACGTGCTCTTCGATGTCATTGGCTGGCTGTTCGATATGGCACTGGCTGATCTGGATAAGGCGCGGGCTGAGTTTTTCGTCGACACAGCGGTGGACATGCTGGATACCTATGAGCGGCACCTGGGCATTTCCGGCAATGGGAAAAGCCTTCATGATAGACGCGCAGCTGTCGTCGCTGGCCGTCAGCGCGGCGGCAAGGTGGATATCGCGCAGATTCAGGCAGCAGCTAATGCGTGGAAGAATGGTGCGACTTCTGTGGACTTTGTGGAGGGGAAGATCGTCATCTCTTTTGTCAGCGAGCTGGGGATCCCAACAGACATGGATGGCTTGAAGACGTCTATATCGACGATCATTCCGGCGCATCTGGCGATCGGGTACATCTTCCGATATCTGTTGATCGAAGAGGTTCATGGTGTGATGACATTGGAAGAGCTGGAAAGCACCACATTGGATAAATTCGCATTCTGAGAGGTGAAGACATGGGAAGCTATACACCGAATAAGAATCTATATAAGGCCGATCCGGCAACGGACGGCAAGGATACATTTAATATTACAAAGATGCTCAATGAAAACTGGGATAAGCTCGATGCCGATATCAGGGAACTCACCTTTGACGCACTGGCAGAGCAGTATGGGGTAACAGAGAGCTATCCTGATGCGGATACCGGTACAATCACCGCCACTATTGATGACAGCGCGCCAGTGACTGCGCAGCGTAAAACTGTGGTGTCGAAAACAAGCAGCGGTGATCTGAAGTTTGTCGAGACAACCACCATCGATGAAGTATCGACAGTGACAGAGACCACGGAAGGTAGCACAGCAACCATCGGCGATACAGCTGGGCAGTTGAATTTGAATACCATTCGTTGGCGGTTGAAGCGGTTGCAGACAGCGATTAACAGCCTGGCAGGAGAAGTGAGCGATACCATTGACACATCTCTGGCAGCGCTGGAAGGAGACGTTACAGCGTTGGAAGGCCGAATGGATACGGCAGAAACGGATATCGCCGGACTGGAAGCAGAGGCTGAGGCCCAAGGCAAACGCTGGGCAGCATATTGGCCGTATCTGGCAGCCCAGCATAAGAGCGTGACGGTACCTTCAGTGAATGATCAGAAAGAAGAGGTTTGGACACAGACGCTCTATGATTCGGAGGGTGGTGTTGTGGGAACTTGTGTAAGCACAGAGAAAGTAAATGGATCTTACACCACTGCTTATACCATCGGGACAGGCCCGACCAGAACACTCACCAGCACAGAAGATGAAAACGGAACTTGGACGGAGGTGTGGACGTAATGGACAGCATTGAAGTAAGCAAGATCAATAAAGTAAAAAAGACAGTAGATGAAATCAAAATGCATGCTGAAAGTGACGGTGTAAAGATTGATGATGTGTGGATGTATTTCATTGGTTCAAAACCAGGAGATGATGCAAAATATGCTACGACAGACCAGGTTGTATACAGTGCGTGTCAAGACGAATGGGCTGGAAGCTATGATGATTTTCCGGCAAAACCAAAGCAAACGACAAAGGTTTTGGAAGTGAATGGAGCGGGTAGATTGTTTGCTGCTGTTCTCAAAACGAAGCATTATTGTAATCACTACATAAAAATTGTTATTGATGGAGCAGTTACCGAGATTCGAGGACCGTATAGAGAAAACAGCCAAGAAAAATATACGGCGTACTACGCTACGCAAAGTCTGAGCAGCGGCAATATCCCAGCAAAAGGTTTAGCAACCTCAGCAACCAATCTTCTAACAGGAACCGCTGTTACAAAAACTACTGCTGAAATGAAAGCGGGAGGATTGGATATTCAGCCAAATCTCTGTACAACTCTCCCCGTAACGTTCTCTAGCAGCCTGGTCGTAGAAATGGCAAGTGTTGATCATTATGGATCAACAACACAAAAAGGTACAGCAAGCGTTTGTTATGCTCTGACAGAGTAGGAGGAAAAGACTTATGGGTGTAGATCCGATTATCATGAAAAAGATTAAGGAGTTGAAAAGCCTCGTCCAATATAACGGGGGGGTATTTCTGGTGCGATAGAAGTTTTGTCCGTTCTGCAGAACACAGTTGGCCAGTTAGAAGCCGCAGTCGTTTCGTTACAGTCGAATGTTCCAGAAAACATTCTGGAGAATCTTGTAGAGGTGTCGGTAAACAAAGCGATGTCCTCACTCACGACAATAGTTTCTGTATCGGGAAAAGGTAGGTTATTGTATGCGACGGTTTCTGCTGATGAAGCACCAGATCCGTATATGGAAATCATTGTGGATGGAAAAATACTAAAATTCCAAACTCAGGGAACTTCGCAGAGTGCTCAACAGTATCGGTCAGGATACGTATCGAAATCTATGATCGGAGCTGTGAACTCAGGCGGTGCTCTTAGTAACAGCAATTTACGGACCTATCTCGGTGAAACACCGCCATTGTCTGGATTAGCATATTTGACGAAAGAAGATATTGAAATCCAAAAGGAGTTTCCTGAGAAAACAATCGTTGTGAGTGAAAATGGACTGCCGTTCATGCAAAGTCTTGTGATAAAAGGGCAAAACAAACGAAGTGATTATGGATCATCGCCAGTTAAGATCACCGTGTATTACAGTTTGGAGGAATGAAAGTGGATCCAATCATCATGAAGAGAATGAAGGAAATCAAAGCACAAGCCGAATATAACGGGGGGGTATTGATGCAATAAAAGAGAATATGAACGCAGCTACAGTGGATAGATTGCCTGGACAGGTGGTGTATATCAAGAACCAAACCAGTAACACGGTATTGGTCAACGTTGCCGGCAAGGGCGCATTGCATTACGTTCTGGGCGAAAGTATGAGCGGCGGAAGCTGCTTCAAGATAGAGATTGACGGCGAAACCTTCTATGCGAGGAATCCGGAAACGTCTAACCGCGTGTGTGGCTATTTTGCGAAAGAGCCAGCTCTTTATGTCGAAGCTAGTCAAGGCACGGGACTTGGGGCGAACGTATTTCTTGATGCCGCGCAAAAACAATTGTATTTGAATCTTTACGAACGATTCACCAAAAATTACATTCCGTTGGGCGAATTATCGCAAGAAGCGTTTCAAACCGAGAAAACGAACAGCAAAACCTCTGTGATGTACACCCAAAAGCCCCTACGCTTTAAACAGTCCCTCAAGATCACCATTGACGGCACCGCCAGTGAAGGCGGTTATAACTACATCAAATACACTCTCGACGACTAGACTAAAGGATGGTGAAGATAATGGCCCTAACAGTGATCGAAACATACGAGTATGAAGAGAGCGGTAATACGTACATATACACCAAGTACCAACGTAAGGACGGCGGTATCACCGAAGAGCGGCGCATCAAGAGCGACCCACTACCACTTGAGCCAACAGAGCCGCAACTTGCGCCGGTAACAAACGCCGACATCATGGCCAAGCTCGAGGACATGACCACCGGCCAGGTGTCGACGGCGACGTTGGATGCAGCGTATCAGGAAGGGGTGAACAGCTATGTCTGAAACATTGTATGAAACCGCTATGCGCGAGAAAGGCCTGGCCGATGCAGCCGATCTGCAAGCGCGCGCGCAGGCAGGCACAGCGGATGGCACTGCCATCTTCGAAGAAGCGGCCAAGGTACCGCTCTTTGCCGAAGCGCGCAAAGTGAAGAACATGCTAGAGCGTCCCATCGGCTTCGTCTGCCAGACGTCCCAGGGCCGCATGGTCAAGCTCAACCAGCCTTACGACAGCGACATCTATCCGCAGGAACCAGAGGAGCTCGCCGCGCAATGGGGCTGGTACTGGTCCAAGGATCCGAAGAAAGCGCTGCCGTTTGTCCAACTGGCGACCTCGACTTACGCCGTCGGCGAATGCTGTACAGCCGCAGGTTACGTCTGGGCATCCAATATCCCGAACAACAACTGGTCGCCAGAGACCAATCCTGAGTATTGGGACAAGCTCGGCACCATCGAAGAGATCATGGAGGAAAACTAAATGGATGATAAAGCAGTCATCATTTTTGAAGGATTGAGACACATTGGCGATACGCCGGAGGGAAAGGTCGTGTACATTCTGGCGCTGATCTGTGTACTCATGATCATCGATTTTCTCACGGGGACCATCGCCGCCTGGCGGTGCAATGACATCGAGTTCAAGAGCCAAAAAGGCATTGATGGGATCCTGAGAAAGCTCATGAGCATCATCGTGCTGGTTGCTTGCATCCCTGTGAGCGCCATCGTGCCCGCAGATCTTGGCATTGCCGCACTCTACGTCCTCTATGGCGGGTATCTGCTCATGGAGTTCAAGAGCATCCTCGAGAACCTTGGCAAGCTCGGCGTGGTCATCTCGCCGCTTGAGAATTTCGTGGACAAAGTAGAGGAAGAGATCAGCACCAAAGTAGAGAAGAAGGAGGATGAGAAGTGAGCTACGAATATATCACCAAACACAATGCCGTCACCTATACGCCAGGTCGCTATGGCTGCGACATCAAAGACATCGTGATCCATCATTGGGGGGCCGATGGCCAGCGGTTCGAGGACATCATCGCCTGGTTTGAGAATCCAGCCTGTCCGACCTCCGCGCATGAGGTCATCGAAGCAGGGCGCGTCGCCTGCCTGGTCAATCATTACGACACCGCTTATCACGCTGGCGACTGGGATGAGAACCTCGTCAGCATCGGGCTTGAATGCCGCCCAGAGATGAGCGACGCCGACCTTGAAACCGTCTGCGAACGTGTCGCTGACCTATACAGTTACTATGGCGTGCTGCCATTGCGTGGACATCTCGAGTTTTCTCAGACCGAGTGCCCAGGCCGCTACTGGAACAAGCTCAGCTATATCAAGGAGCGTGCCATCGAGATCATGAACGAAAAGAACAACGGAAAGGATGAAGAAGACATGCCACAATTTACCAATGCCGAAGCCGCCTTCCTGAAAGGCCTGTACGAAAAACACTGTGAAGAAGCTGCCAGCGACTGGGCCGAAGAGGATCTCAAGAAAGCCGTCGATGCCGGCATCACCACCGGCGAACGCCCACAGGACGGCTGCACCAGAGAAGAGGCAGCCATCATGATCCTGCGAGCAACAGAGAAGGAGTAATAAGAACCACGAAAGCCGTGCGCTTGATACCAAGGTATCAGGTGCACGGCTTATTTTGTTAAAAAATATCCGACATGATCCCCGGATGTTTTTATGGCATAAAAAATAGAAGCCTATTTCTAGACTTCTAAAAAGAACATGGTGCCAAATCCGAAGAGTGGTCCTTTGATGATCACGAAAGTGTTCGGATTTACATCATAGAGTGGAGTCGAGGGGAGTCGAACCCCTGTCCGAAAGACCAGCCACCAAGCTTTCTACGTACGTAGATCATGTTTTGATTTAACAGCAGCCACGTCCATGATCAAACTTGGATGCTGCGAGAGAAATCAATTTCCCGGCGGACTATTTCCCAGTGATCAGCCGGTAGCCTGATGGTTTGGCTCCCTGACCCCGCATCTCAGGCGCAGCAGGCAGGAAGTTTACAGCTTACGCTGCAAAAGCTAATTTTTCGTTTTTAGCGTTTAAGTTTAGGTGCACAATTTTACGAGATCATGCGTAACTCGGTACGCTTACAAGGCAACCGCAATCCCCCGTCGAAACCAGTACGACCCCAGGAAAATGGTTACCAGGCTGTAAAATATCTACAGCTGTGTTATAATATTATAGCATTGCGAACAGGAATGTTCAAGAAAGGAAATCGAAAATGCTTGCAATTGAAACCGTCTTGGGCGCGTTGACGGGCTATTTTACCAACGACATCGCCATTCGCCAGCTGTTTGCAAAAAATGGCATGGTGGTGCGTGAACGTGCTCAGTTTACAGATATGATTGTCAAGGTGCTGCAGGAGCAGATCATCGACGAAGAAACGGTACAGTCGCTGGGCGAGAAGCCAGAGATGGCTGCCATGTTTGAGCGATTCATCAGGGATCTGCTGACCGAGGAGCTGCCCTACGCCATGTCCGATTGTGCGCTGGCAGATCTTGACACAGATGGTGCAGGGTATCGCCTGTTAAGGGAAAAACTTGCGGCTTTGGATGTGTCGGAAGCGGCGCTGAATGCGGAGGCCGTTCATGCAGAAATTGCGGCTCTGCTGGAGACGGCGCCGATGCGCCAGGCGCTGCAGGATGCGCTGGCACAGGCTGGTGCTCTGTCGCTGGAAAAGCTCGGCCTTGGGCAGTCGCTGGCTGCGCGGCTGGCTGTGCTGGCAAGGCTGGATCAAGCAGGCCTGAACCAGTGGCTGGAACAATGGGAAGCGCGTGTGCAGGCGGCCTGCGCGGCTGCGTGGGCGTCACACAATGCGGCGCTGCGCGTGAAGGATGTGCTGCCGGTGGACGGTGCCACGCTTGAGGCTTGCCTGGAGCAATTGATTTTGTCGCGTCAGGCGGCCAAAGAGGCGCGCTGGCTGGATGTGCTGAAAGACCCTGCTTTTCAGGAACATCTCTATGTTCTCACAGAGCGTCTCTTAGACGCGCTTTTGACAGAACATCTCTCCTCATTTATTGAGGCGTTCAGACCGCTGCTTGAAGAAGACCGCACGCGCATTGAACAGATGCTTTTGGAAAGCGTGGCCGACTGCCCGGAAATGGGCGATTTTTTTCGTGAAGCGGTGCTGGCGGCGCTGCGGGCCAAGTTTGCGGAAACGACAGAGGGCAAAGACTGGCTCTCGGCCTTTCTGGACAAGGTGCTGGACCCAGCACACTACGAAGACCACTGCCATACATTGGCGCAGTTTTTGCTGTCTTGGGTGGTCAGCGAAATCGACCATTGGCGGCAGGTGGGCATCGATTCGGAAGACGCCATTGCGGCGCTGCGCCAGCGCATGCTGAAAGGGCGCGCCCTGCTCGTTGAACTGCTGAATGTTTTTCTCGAGCAGCCGCTTGCGCGTGTGCTGACGCCGCAGCTGATGGAGCGCATCGTTCGGGGGCTTTTCACCTATGCCAAGACACACCTCACCCCAGACAGGATGCAGGCATGGGCGGCGCTGGTCAATGGGTGGCTGGCGCGTCCTTTGGCAGACTATGTGCTGTCGACGCAGCATCAGGAAGTTCTTCTGGACGGCCTGAGTCGGTGGTGGCAGGCGCAGGGGCAGGATTGGCTGGCTCAGTGGCCGCTGACTGGGGCGAGCCTCAAAGATGCCGTCCAAGAATTGCTGGAGTGGCTCTATATGCAGCCATTGTCCCGTCTTCTCTGCAGCGGCAAAACGTCGCTGCCTTATGCTGAATTGGCGGTGCTGCTGAAGGATATGGCTTTTACCGAGCTGCGTCCATTTTTAGGCAAGATCACCAAGGAGCAGATCGATGCCCTGAGCCAGCAGGAAATGCGCGAACTGGCGCTGGACATGATCGGGCGCGAAATGCGGCCGCTGGCCTATCTGGGCGGCGGCATTGGCGCCGTCGTCGGCGCAGCGACAGGGGTGGCCATGGAAGCAAGCGGTGTGACGCCGGACCCTGACCAGGTAGCGGCCTTGATGGCTGCACGCATCGGCATGTACGGCGTGGTTGGCTACGGCACCAATGTGGCCGCTGTGAAAGGGCTCTTCCGTCCGTATAAAAAAATAGGCTGTTTTCAGGGCTTGATCAGTAAAAATCAGTCGCGCTTTGCGCACAAGATGAGCGATGTGGCCGCTTCTTATATGATCAACGACGAGATTTGGGCGGCACAGGTGCGGCGCTTTTCAGACTATATTGATGACCATTTTGACACGCTGCTGGCGCGCAGCGCACGGCACTTGGACGATGTGAGCCACGGCCGCTGGCAGCCGCTGTTGGAGAAGATGGCTGAACAACAGGCCGGCACATGGCTGGGCCGTGTGCTGGACCGTGACCGCGTGGGACGCTTGCTGTGTGCGTCCTGGGCGCGCTGCGACGGCGTGCGCCTTTTAGGCGAATGGGCGGCATCGCGCGGCGTGTATCGCAAAGGGGTGCAGCGCCTGGCGATGCACGAAGCAGCAAACGGCAGCCTCACGCGCGCGTTCACGCAGACGCTGCATGCGGTGTCTCAGGATGCGTGGACGGACTACGGCAACGCCATGCTGCATGCCTTGGTGCTGCCGACGGAGGAGAAGGCGTATCGGAACCTTTGGCAGCGCTGTCTGCCGTATTATCGCAGCCTGCCGGCGGTTTGCTGCCAACATGCCGATGCCTTTGCAGCGATGATTGATGCGGCGCTGCAGCCACGCTTATCATTGCCGCTGCAGCTCGGCTATCACATGGCTGGCGGCAAGCAATTGGTGGCGGCGGTTCTGCGCGTTTTCTTCGGCGAGAAATTGCCTGACTATTGGCAGGAACGGGAGGAAGCCGCTGCTGACGCTGCCGTTTCCTGGATGAAGCAGCAGCTGGCAGGTCGTTCGCTGGCTGACGCAGGCGTGACCCTCAGCGACAACGAAGGCGCCTGGCTGAGCGAGACGCTGGCAGCTTATTCGGAGGAACAGTTTGCGCCAGTGGTGCTGGCGGTGTTTCAGTGGCAGGATCAGCTGTCGGCGGTGCAGGAGGCACACATTGTGTCAGCGCTGACGCAGGGCCTCCTGGACGCATGGCCGGCACTTTTTGAGGAACCTGCCGCAGCAAGCTGGCAAAGAATGTGGCAGCATGTGGCATGGGAACCAGTCACCAAGACGATGGCTCCTGTTCTGAACGTGGCGGGGCAGCGGCTGGTGCATGTGCGCGCCTATGATGCCCTGCTCTCACTTCCAGACGGCCGCCTGCAGCAGCTGGGCCGAGAACTGATCACCCTCGATGCAGCGCAGGCGCAGGTGTGCAGTGCGCTGGCAAAGCAGGTCTGGGCGATGCTGTCACCAGCCTGTGTGTCTTATCTCACGTTAGAGGGTCGCAGCCTGCTGGCGCTGATCGATGTGCCAGGGCTGGTGGAGGCACGCATCAATGCTCTGTCGCCGCAGGTGCTGGAACGTTTGATACGCGATATTGCGCAGCCTTACTTTACGCGCGTAGAGCGCATGGGCTGGCTGGGTGCCGCGGTGGCTGTGCCGGCAACGGTGATTTCAAGAGCACTCGGCGGCTTTTGATTGAAAGGAGTTTGTATGAAATTCTTCCATTTGGCCGATTTGCACATCGGGAAAAAAGTCAATGGCTATTCCATGATTGACGATCAGCGCGTGATTCTGGATCAAATCGTCGCGCGCATGGCGTCCGACCAGCCAGACGCGCTGATTTTGGCGGGGGACATTTACGACCGCCGCAACCCGCCGGTGGAAGCGGTGACGCTGTTCGATGATTTTGTCTCCCGTGTGGTGCTGGAACAAGGGGTGCCTATTTTGGCCATCGGCGGCAACCACGACGGCGGCGAGCGCCTCGGCTTTGCCAATGCCATCCAGGCCAAAGCAGGGCTGCACCTTGTGGGGAATTTTACCTGGCCGATTCCCAAGGTGCGCTTTGAGGATGCAGCGGGGCCTGTGGATGTGTACCTCATGGCCTATGCCGATTTGGCGGTGCTCCATGCGCTGGTGCCGGAAACGGCAGAGCTGGCTTATCCCGAGGCCATGGATTGGATTTTGAGCCACACCGAGCTGGACCCAGCGGCGCGTCATGTACTGGTGGCCCACGGCGTGGTCACCGGTGATGCCCCGCTTGAAACCTGTGATTCGGAGCGGGAACTGTCCATCGGCGGCACAGAATTCTGGCAGAGCGATTCGCTGGCAGGGTTCGACTATGTGGCTTTGGGCCATCTCCATCAGGCGCAGCGCGCAGGCAGTGCGCACATTCGCTACGCAGGCAGCCTGATGCAGTATTCTTTCTCGGAAGAAAAGCAGCAGAAAGTCATGCTGGCCGTGACCCTTGATGCACAAGGCCAGGTGGCTATTGACGCGCTGCCGCTTATGGCGCCACGTCAGCTGCGCACCATCAGCGGCGATTTGGAGACGCTTTTGCAGGTGCCGGAGGAGTTGGCAGCCTATCAGAACGATTACCTCCGCGTTGTCCTGGAAGACAGCGGCGCCCTGCTCGAGCCCATGCAGCGGCTCAAACAGTGCTATCCAAACATCATGCTGATGGAGCACAAAATGGTGCAGACGGCGGCAGCGGAGCAAATGCTGCCACAGGCCGCTGCGTCTGCGAAAAAACGCTCGCCTTTGGACATGTTTGCAGCTTTTTACGAGCAGGTGACCGAGGAGGCGGCATCATCAGAGATGTGTGCGCTGATGAAAGATATTTTTGACGATGTGCAGAAGGAGGCATTATGAGACCGATTGAGCTGACATTATCTGCTTTTGGGCCTTACGCTGGGACCACCATTCTGCGCTTTGACGCCCTGGGCACACAGCGCCTGTTTGTCATCACCGGGCCGACAGGTTCCGGCAAAACCACCCTCTTTGAAGCCATTCTTTATGCGCTTTATGGCACATTGAGCAAGCGCGGCATGGACCCCAGCAGTTTGCGCTGCGACTTTTTGAAACCAAACGATGACATCGTGACCTATGTGGATTTTACCTTTGACATTGGCGGAAAAATCTACAAGATTCATCGCCAGCCGAAGCAGCGCGTGGCCAAAAAGCGCGGCGACGGCACCCGTGAAATCGGACAGGAAGCGGTGCTTGAATGCGTGGGACACGATGCTTTTCTGCCTTTGAGCAAGATCAGCGAGGTGGACCGAAAAATCACCGAGCTGGTTGGCCTGGACGACGAGCAATTTCAGAAAATCGTCATGCTGCCGCAAGGAGCGTTTCAGGAATTTCTGGCATCAACCACGAAGGACAAGATGGAGCTGCTCAGACATATTTTTGACACGAGCATTTACGATTTGGCGCTGCAAAAAGTCAAGAGCCGCGTGACGGACATGACTGGCGCCTACAACGACATCAAGACATCGTACCGCTCTCAGGCTGCCATGCTGCGCTTTTCTGAGCCTTTCGACGCCGGCGATCAGCCGTCTGAGCGGACGCTGAACGACATGGAAGCGCTGCTGGCCAGTGATGCGGCGCAAAGCAAAGGCCTGGAGCAGGCTGTTGACGATGGCACGACGCGCTATCAGACCGCTGTGCAGCGGTTGAATCAGGAAAAACAGCACAACGCCGATGTTGAAAAATGGCAGCAGGCACAGCAGGCACTGCAGCGCCTTCAGGCGCAGAAACCGGCCATGGATGCAGTGGCGGCGCGTGTGTCTGCAGCAGACTGCGCGCGCAGCATCCTCGATCAGGAAAAACGCGCTCAGGAGACCGACCTTGCCAAGCAGGCACAGGCGCGTGTCTTGACGACTGCGGCCAAGCGACAGGAAGAAACGGCGGCCGCTCTGGCCCAAGCCAAGACGGCCCAGGAAAAAGCCGAGCAGGAAAAATTGGCGGCCGATCAGCAGGTTCAGCAGCTGCCTGCTTTGACCGCTCAACTGGAAAAAATGAAAGACTATGTGGCTGAGCGCGCTGCGCTGGCCCAAGCCCGTGAACAATACGCGCAGGCGCAGGCGGCGTGTGCGGCCCTTGAACAGTCGCTGAGCAAGACAGCTCAGGAGGTGGCCGCCCTCGAAAGCAAGGTGCAGGAAAAGACGCAGACACAGGAAGCCCATCATCGTTTGCAGATGGACTGCGAAACAAGAAGCCATCAGCTGGAACAGGAACGCCGTCAATATGCACTGGCGGACAAATACCTCAAAGCACAGTCAGAACGCCCTTCTTTGGAACAGGCGTATCAACAGGCGGAGGCCGCGTTTGTCCAGGCCGAAGAACGGCTGCAGGCGGCGCGTGCACAAAGCCGCCTGCAGCTTGCTGCCACACTTGCCAAAGAGCTGCGTGAGGGCGAGCCTTGCCCAGTCTGCGGCGCTGTGCACCACCCAAATCCAGCCTGTGCCACAGCAGGGCAGGATGAAGAGGAGGCCTGCCTCGCCCAGCGTGACCAGGCGCAGCAGCAAAAAGCGTCGGCGCAGGCAGCACTGAAGGCGCAGGAAACCCGCCTGGCAGAGCTTTGGGCAGATCTTCAGGCAGAAGTGCCGGCGCTGCAGGACATTAAAGCGGTGCCAGCATTTGCTTCCTCTCTGTTTGAGAATGGCACTGCCCACAATACGCAGCTCAAAGAGATGCAGACACAGCTGAAAACCCTTGCCGACAAGCTCGCACAGCTGAACGACGTGGAACAGCGGCACAATGCGCTAAAGACGACGCTGGACAAGCAAAAAGACGAGCAAACCACCCTCATTGCCGCCCAAAGTCATTGGCAGGCTTTGTGTGAGAGCCGTCAGCGTGCCGTTGAGGAAAAAGAACAGGCCTTCGGTTTTTCAGCGGATGTGGACCCAAAGACACTGGAAGCAGAAGTTGCCAGGATTGAGCGCACGCAGCAGCGTGCCGCTGCGCAGGCCGAAGAGGCGGCTGCGCGTTATCAGCGTGCGCAAATGGCGCAGGTGCAGGCGGAAGAAGCTGCCAAGCAGGCGCAGCAGCGGCTGGATGAACTGACGGCACAGCTTGCGGCTGATGCTGCCGCCTTTGCACAGGCTTGGCAAGCCGCTTTTGCGTCGCAGGACGATTATGCCGCGGCCAAGGCAGACATTGCTGGCATGGGCGCCTTGCAGCAGCAGCTTGACAGCTATGCACAAGCCTTGACCCGAGAAAAGACCTTGTATGAGGACCTCACCGAGCGTTTGCAGGAGGACTGCAGCCTGCATGACCTCACAGCCAGTGAGAAGCACTGCCAGGACATGGCACAGCAGCTGAGTGCCGCAAAGGATGCTTTGGCTGCCCATCATTCCCGCTATGCATCCAACGCCAAGCTGATCACAGGCATTCGCACGCTGTACGAGGATTTTCAGGCGCTGGAAGCCCGCTATGCGCTCATTGGAAAGCTGCGGGACGTTCTCGATGGAAAAAACCGCTTCAATATGAAGCTGGAAACCTTTGCGCAGGCGTATTATTTTGAACAGATGCTCGCCCACGCCAACGTGCGCTTGGCGCGCATGACCCATGGCCGTTATGCCTTCCGGCGCAAAGACACGGTGCATGATGCGCGCAAGCAGGCTGGCCTGGATTTGGACGTGATGGACCAGTACACAGGGCGTGCACGCGATGTTTCCACCCTTTCGGGCGGGGAAAGCTTCAAGGCTTCGCTGTCTTTGGCGCTGGGACTGGCCGATGTGGTTTCCAGTGAAAGCGGCGGCGTGGAATTGTCCACCATCTTCATCGATGAAGGCTTTGGAACCTTGGACGAAGAATCGCTGGATGATACTGTTGAAACCTTGATCAGTCTGCAGGACAGCGGGCGTTTGGTCGGTGTGATTTCTCACGTTGCCGAGCTGAAAGAACGCATTCCGGCGCATCTTGTGGTCAGCGGCGGTTCCGGAGGCAGTCAGGCCCATTTTGAGGTGCGGGAATGAAGCGGATTCATTACACAGCTCAGGCGGAGGACGCAGGACGCCTGCTGCGAGAGGTCATCGCTCAGCGCATGAAAGTGTCCAAGCGGCTCATGAAACGCTGCAAAGCCCATCCGCAGGGGATCATGGTCAATGGAGAACGGCGCACCGTGCGCTATGTGGTGCAGGCAGGCGATGATATTTCTCTGGCCATGGCACCTTCCCAGGAAGAAAGCGACATCATTCATGAAGAGCGTCCGCTGACGGTGGTGTACGAAGACGACCTGCTGCTCGTCGTCGACAAGCCGCCGGGCGTGACCATGTTCCCGCGGCGCCGTGGCGAACGCGGCTCCTTGGCTGGCGCGGTGCTGGCTCATTTGGAAAAAAACGGCGAAGCGTGCAATTTTCACCCGGTCAGTCGCCTGGACATTGGCACCAGCGGGTTGGTGCTGCTGGCCAAAAACAGTTTTGCAGCCGGTCAATTAAGCCGACAGCGCGCACAGAAATACTATCAATGCTTTGCCTTTGGGCGGCTTGCGGCACCGATGCATCTGAGCGGTGACATCTGTGAAGCCTCGGAGGCGCTGCGGCATGCGGTGGGACCGTTGTTTTATGTTGGAAAAGGCGGCAAGGCGTGCAGCACTTTTGTAAAGCCGCTGACCTATGTTGAAGCGCTGCGGGCGACAGCCTGCTGGGTGCGCATTGACACTGGGCGCCGACATCAAATTCGCGTGCATCTGGCGCATCAGGGGCATCCGCTTCTTGGCGATGTTTGTTATGGCGGGCCAGCCCTTGCCGCGGCACGCTCCTTGCTGCATGCCGCAGCTTTAAGCTATCAGCATCCGGACGATGGACGGATGATGCATCATTTTTTACCCATGCATCGGTATGATCGAGAACCCGATGCGGTTTATATAGAAGAATTTTCGAAGGATTTGTCTGAAACGAGGTGAACACATGGACATTCAAATTCCTCAGGGTGCCAAGGCACTTATCAAACGTTTGGAAGAGCATGGTCATGAGGCCTATATTGTCGGCGGCTGTGTGAGGGATTCGCTGATGGGAAAATGCCCAAGCGACTGGGACATCTGCACGTCGGCACATGCCGAAGAAATGCTGGATATATTCGGTGACAAGCGTGTCATTCCCACGGGCATTCAGCATGGCACTTTGACCATTCTTGTTGATGATGGTGCGTATGAAGTAACGACGTTCCGCATTGATGGGGAATACGTCGATCACCGTCATCCCAAGAGCGTGGCTTTTACCAGTGAGTTGGCAGAGGATTTGAGCCGAAGAGACTTTACGATCAACGCCATGGCCTGGCATCCGGAACGTGGTTTGATCGACCTTTTTAATGGCAAGGAAGATTTGCAGAATCGTTTGGTGCGTGCAGTGGGTGATCCTTTGCAGCGTTTCAACGAAGATGGCCTGCGCATGCTGCGCATGGTGCGTTTTGCAACAGCCTTGGACTTTGACTACGACCCTGACACTTATGAGGCGGTCAACCAGCTCAATTATTTGCTGCGCTTTATTTCCAAAGAACGCATTCAAGTGGAACTGAACAAAATCCTTTTGGCGGACCATCCGGCCAGAGGTTTGGAAGACCTGTATTCTTTGGGCATGTATCCATATATCATTCCGGTCATGTGCCACACCGTAGGCTTTGCTCAGCGCGGCGGCCATCATTTTCTGGATGTGTTTGAACATTCCCTGCTGTCTGTGGGCATCATCGAGCCAGAACTTGTTTTGCGCTTGGCCATGCTTTTGCATGATATTGGAAAGCCCTTTGTTTGGGATAAAGACGCTACTGTGCCCTATGATCGCTTTGACGACCATGCAGCAGAGAGTGCGAAAATTGCCAACAAGGTGCTTCGTGATCTAAAGTATGACAACAATACGCGGAAAGATGTGGTGGAGCTTATTGCGCATCACAATGACATTTTGCTGCCAGACCCTGTCAATGTGCGGCAGTCCCTGGCAAAGCTGGGTGAGGTTCAAACCCGGCGGTTGGTGCAAGTGAAGATTGCCGACTTGATCGCCCACGATCTGGGCAATAAGCGCGAAGAGATCGTTGCGTTGTTCAAGCAGATTTCTAATGTAATTGATGAGGTGGTGGCGCGTGGTGACTGCGTCAGCGTGAAAAATCTTGCTGTGGGCGGAGAAGATATGAAGCGGCTGGGGCTCCGTGGACGTGCCATTGGTCAGATGCTCAACGAGGCACTGATGCTGGTGCTGAAACAGCCGGAAATGAACGATCGCGAGCTGCTTCTGCCATGGATTGAAGAACAGTTGGCAGCGCGTCAATAAAAATACCTTTTAAAAATAATCATAAGATTTTTTCAAAATGAAATGAAATTACTATTCGTAACTAAAAAATTGGCGTATAATGTCTAAAAGGAGGAAGAAGATGACCCAAATTCGATTGCAAAAATATATGGCTGATTGTGGTGTTGCATCTCGACGCCAGAGTGAAACCATGATTTCACAAGGTCGAGTGACCGTTAATGGTGTGACGGTCCGTGAACTTGGCACGAAAGTGGACCCTGAGGTTGATGTGGTTGCTGTTGATGGCAAGAATATCGCAGTACAGGATGAGTTTATGTTTTACATGTTCAATAAACCAACCGGCTATCTGACGACCACTACCGATCCACAGAATCGCCCAACCATCTTTGACTGCTGTCCGGAACTCCGCGGTCACGTTTTGCCTGTTGGCAGACTGGACATGGACACAGAAGGGCTCTTAATATTGACCAATCATGGTGAACTGGCTTATCGGCTGACACACCCAAAATACAATATCAAAAAGACATATATTGCAACGGTGGAAGGGGTTATTACTCCAAAAGCTTTACAAACACTTTCTGATGGAGTTGAGCTCGACACAGGAAAGACAGCACCTGCGAAAGCACGCTTTTTAAAGAAGCAGGGGAAGAATTCTGTCGTGGAACTGATTATTCACGAAGGAAAAAAACGTCAGGTTCGACGCATGTTGGATGCGGTAGGTTTTCCTTGTCTGAAATTGAGGCGCGTTGCGATCGATCAAATTACATTATCACATGTGGACCTTGGCCAATATCGCCCACTGACGGATGCTGAGTTGGGCCGGCTTTTTGATCGTGTTCAGCTTTCCAGAAGTGATTATCTAAATAAACGTATTTAGGAGGAAGAAAATGTTAGACAAAAAAGTAGTGGAAACACTCAAGACCATCGTTGGGGACGAATACGTTCTTACCGATGCTGGGGACTTGCTGACCTATTCCTATGATGGCACCCCAGATCAGCCTCAGGTACTGCCAGAAGTGGTTGTTATGCCTGAAAGCGAAGAAGAAGTTGTCGCCATTGTTAAGCTTGCAAAAGAAGAAGGACTCCACATTTATACCCGTGGTTCTGGTACCAACCTTTCCGGTGGCACCATCCCTCTGCGCAAAGGGATTGTTCTTGTTACAACCCGTATGAACAAGATCGTTGAAGTGGACCCAGAAAATCTTACTGCAACCGTACAACCTGGCGTTGTTATCAATACCCTCAACGATGCTGTTAGCCCATTTGGTCTCATGTACCCACCAGATCCAGGTACTGTTAAAACTGCGACCATGGGTGGTTCTGTCAGCGAATCTTCCGGCGGGCTCCGCGGCCTGAAATACGGCGTAACCAAAGACTATGTCATGGGCGTTCGCATGGTGCTTGCAAACGGTGAAGTTGTTACCTTTGGCGGCAAGAGTGTAAAGAATGTTGCCGGCTATGATCTGACCAAGCTTGTCTGCGGTGCAGAAGGTACCCTCGGCATCATCACTGAAATCCTCGTTAAGCTGATCGCTAAGCCACAGTTCTCCAAGACCATGACCGCAACCTTTGATGCGTTGAAGGATGCTGGTTATGCCATCAGCGGCATTATTGCAAACAAGGTTGTTCCTGCAACCATGGAACTTCTTGACCAAGTGACCCTGCAGGTTGTTGAAGAATACATTCACATTGGCCTGCCTACCGACGCAAAAGTTATGCTGCTGATGCAGGTTGACGGCAACGTTGAAGCTGAAGTAGAACTTGAAGCACAGAAGGTTGTTGAACAGTGCAAGAAGAACGGCTGCCGCGAAATCAAGCTCGCAAAAGACGCCAAGGAAGCTGACGACCTCATGACTGCACGCCGTGCTGCACTGCCTGCACTTGCACGCGTAAAACCAACCACCGTTCTCGAAGACGCTACCGTGCCAAGAAGCCGTATTCCAGATATGCTCGTTCGTTTTGAAGAAATCGCTG
The DNA here is from genome assembly GCA_019420345.1 of Peptococcaceae bacterium. GTDB lineage: Bacteria > Bacillota > Peptococcia > Peptococcales > Peptococcaceae > UMGS1590. The sequence goes on along the minus strand of JAHZHI010000011.1, from coordinate 83,885 downwards.
AAAAATACAACCTCCAGATCGGTACCTTCGGTCATGCTGGCGACGGCAACCTGCATCCAACCATCTTGACCGATGCACGCGATGAAGAAGAAATGAAACGCGTTCGTCTCGCTGTTGATGAAATCTTCGCAGCAGCATTGGAAATGGGCGGCACCTTGAGCGGCGAACATGGTATCGGCATTGCCAAAGCACGTTTCATGGAAGATCAATTTGGCGAAGCCGGCATGGAAGTCATCCGTCGTGTCAAAGAAGCATTCGATCCAAATTACATGTTCAATCCTGATCATTTCTTCTTTAAGGGGGAATAAGGAATGAGTGCACCTTTTGAAACTATGGACTTCGCGCGTGAAGAAGTCGCTAAATGTATGTCCTGCGGGAACTGCCAGGAAGTCTGCCCAATTTATCTTCAGACCCATCGTGAAGGTACTGTTGCCCGCGGCAAAATCAAACTTGTTGATGCTCTGCTGAAAGGGCTTGTTGATCCAAGCACGCCAGGGCTTGAACATAACCTCCACCTTTGCCTGACCTGCAAAGCCTGCGTTGAAATCTGCCCTTGCGGCGTTGAAATTGACAAGATCGTTCTTGCAGCACGCTCTGAATTGGTTCGCAAAGAAGGCCTGCATCCACTGAAGAAAGTCATCTTCAACGTGGTTGACCATCCAAAACTCATGGACACCGGGATGCGTCTCGGCGGGAATTTCCAAGGAGCAGTCTTCAAGAAAGAAAAAGAAACGGGTGGTTATACCCCTCGTTTCCCATTCGGCTTAGATATGCGCCGTGTCATTCCTGATTTGGCCAACAAGCCATTCCGTGCAACGGTGCCGGAAGACAATAAGCCAATGGGTCCTGTTAAATACAAAGTGGCCTTCTTTACTGGCTGCGCTTCCAACTATATGTATCCAAACATTGCACGTTCCTTTATGAACGTTATGAAGCGCAACAATGTAGAAGTTATTGTGCCAAAGAAACAGCACTGCTGCGGCATGCCTGTTCTTGCACATGGTGATCAAAAGACCGCTAAGGAAATGGCTTTGGATCATGTGAAGCTTTTCAAGAATTTGGATGTTGACTACATCGTTTTCGTGTGCGGTTCCTGCGCACTTTCCTTCAAGGAACATTATCCAGAGCTTTTGGAAGACACCAATGCTTATGCAGACGCAAAACGTGTCGCTGCCAAGGTTATTGACTGGAGCGATTTCCTGATGAACGTGGTTAAGGCAGATGTTTCTGGTCTGCGTACCATTCATCAAGTGGTTACCTACCACGATCCATGCCATTTGCGTCGTGGTATGGGCGTTTATAAAGAACCTCGTCAAATCCTCAATGCTCTGCCAGATATTGAATTCCGTGAAATGAGCAAGCCAAACCGCTGCTGCGGTTCTGCAGGGTCTTTCAGTTTGACGCACTATGACCTTTCTATGGATATCCAGCATGAAAAATGCAAAGACATTGAAAAGACTGGTGCTGAAGTGATCGTTACAGGCTGTGGCTCCTGCATTATGCAGCTCACCGATGGTCAGAAACGTTTCGGCGGTCAGCGTAAAGTAAAACATACCGTTGAAATTCTTTCGGAAGCTTATGATGAATCAGAACGTCAAGGTCGTATTGAGCGCATGAAAGCCATTACGAAAAAATAAATCATGTAAAAAGGCCTCATCATTTGCGTTGGCAGATGATGAGGCCTTTTGCTGCTCTCTGCTGGGAGCTTAGAGAGGATCTTTTATGGCTTGCATACTTCTTGTTTATCGCGTGGGCTGGTGCAGAAAAAACGTTAATATTTTTAAGAAAAATGGTTGATAGAGATAACCCTTTAATGCTACTATGATGCATAGATGAGTATAAGGAGGAAGCACATTCATGGCTTTTTTGAAAGAATTGATGAATTTACAAATGACATGTTTCAGTCATGATGAATTGGAAGAAATGATGCAGTGGTACATTCTCCAGCGCGGAGATGCCAAGGAAACAGGCAATGGGATGATTACCCATTATTTTGATGAAAACCGTCATCTGCATTTCTTCCATTATTTAGAAACCAAAGATGAAAATATGGAAGATGGGATCTGGCGTGTAGATGTACACTACGATTCTGGACGTGACAGCGACAGCGTTGTTGCTCTCGAGAAGGATCTGGATCATTACATTTCGTCGGAAGATGATCGTTTTGATACTGTGCTTCCTGTTACCTGGAAGTTGGGCGAAAAACTGGTGCCTGTTTTATTGGAAACCGCCAACAAGAACGATCTGCGCAATGTGTCTGCAGGTGAAACCATCGCTGCGAACATCAACATGTTCGCTTTTGATGTGGACATCATCAATACGAAAAAAGATTACAACACCAAGAAGAAAAATACCGACCTTCCTGAGATTGGCGACTTCTTGCCAACGGGTTTGATTTACTCCGCCATGGTTGCCGAAGACAAAGAAAAACGCGACACTGAATTTGAAAAAATGCTTCAGATGCTGGTACAAGACTACCGCATCATGCCTTTCACATTCAGTCAGGGTATCTTCAAAATCAAATCCTTTGAAAAGGTTGAGACCGGTGCCATGACCAGCCTGTACGACATCGTGGTTGACTGTGAAGGTCAGGATCTGCACGTTATCGCGCCAGTGTATCTGTCTGCGCTGAAGAACCTGAAAAAGGGCCGTTATCTTGATGTCAGCGGTATGCTGATGGGCATGATTCTGCCAGAAGAAGACATTCGTCATAAACAAGACGATAAGAACAACCTTTTGCAGTTCAAACCTGCCAACTAATTTATAAAAAAACTGCAACGACTGCTGCTCAGCAATCGTTGCAGTTTTTTTATTGTTGATGCCATTTTTCAAGTTTATCGGCCAGCTTTGCCACCGAGTCGGTCCAAATTGGCTGCTCAGGCAGCGAATCCAGAAACGTGCGGCCATAGCTTTTCGTGAGCACACGATTATCGAGAATAATGATACAGCCTCTGTCACTGTTTGAACGGATCAGACGGCCGCAGCCTTGGCGGAACCGCAGCACGGCCTGAGGCAGGCTGTTGGCGGAAAAAGCGTTTTTGCCCTGCTTTTTTAAGAGATCGTTGCGTGCACTTTCAATAGGCATAGTAGGTGGTGTGAAAGGCAGCTTGGTAATCACGACCGTACGCAGGCTGGCGCCTTTGACATCGACGCCTTCCCAAAAACTGTTGGCGCCGAGGAGCACGGTTTTCTCGCCGTCTTGCAGCGCTTCAAGAAGGCTGGAACGGCTGCCATCCTGTCCATGCGCAAGGATGCGATAGTCACCGAGCGATGGCTCATCCTTCAAGGCCTGCTGTACCTTATTAAGCATGGCGTAAGAGGTGAAGAGCACCAGCATGTCACCATCAACAGCCGGAATCAATGTTTTAAGATCGGCAATGATGGTGCGCGTGTATTCAAAATCATTGGTTTTTGAATAATCTTTGTGATCGTTCGGAATGGCGATGAGGGAGTGATGCGCGTAGTCGAAAGGTGATTCATTGATGGATGACAGGTATTCGTCGGGTTCCAGCAAGAATTTGTTGGCAGTATAGTTGAGATCTTTATTGACCGCCAATGTTGCCGACGTGAGCACCACAGTTTTCTTGGCCTCGAACAGTTTTTCATGCACAAGCGGCATGATATCAATATAAGCGGCGTTGAGCAGCAGGTTGGCGTAGCTAAAGTTCTTGTAAGTCTTGGCCCAGTAAACGAAACTGTCGTCAATCCCGGCGATAAAACGTTCCAGCCAATCGCGCTGTTCTGCCAGGCGATCATGGGCGTGGGTCATTTCGCGCAGCAGCGATTCAATGGTTTCATCTTCATCCAGGCTGTTCAGAAGGCGCTGAATCGAAGTGACCGCTGTAGTAAGGGCACGATGACTTTTGCGCAGGGATTCTTCAAGGTTGAGCCACCAGCCGCTGTTGCGGATTTTATCGGTGATGCGCAGGTCACCAATATTGGAAAGCTCAGGGATATTATTGGCGAAGGTGATGGTTGCAGTGATGGCCTTGGCGGCATCAACACCGTCTGTCATGGCACGATTGGCGCGTTCCGTAATGGTGTCGCTGTTTTCGGCCAAATTCTCTGCCTTGCCAACGGCAATTGCAACACGGCCAAGGAATCCGCCGTTGCGTGTGAAATTACCGAGCAGTTTCTGCATCAATTCAAAATCAACGGTGTCAGTAAATTGATGGGTGGCTTCATCTTCAAGGTGATGGGCCTCATCAATGATGACACGGTCATACTCTGGCAGCAGGCTGCCAATTTTGAGATCCTGAAACAGCAGAGAATGGTTGGTGATGACGACGCGTGCCTGCTCACATTGACGCTTGCTGTTGAAGTAACAGCATTCATTATAGAATGGGCAGCGTCTGCCGAGGCAAGTGTCCGGTGCGCTGGCAATGTTTTGCCAGTACTGGATTTCGGCTTTGTTAAGGTTGAGGTGTTCACGGTCGCCGCTGTGGTCTTGAGCGTGCCACAGCACCAGGGAGGTGGCAAAAATACGCTCACGCTCTGAGGCGGTGGCGGCACGTCGGCAGTATTCACTGAAACGGCGCAGGCAGAGGTAGTTGCTGCGTCCTTTGGCAATGGCTGTCGCAAAAGGATAGCCGAGCGTTTCTTTCAGAAATGGCAAGTCGGCATGATAGAGCTGCTCCTGCAAATTGATGGTCCCCGTTGCAATGACGACGCGGGCATCGTGTTCAAAACTCCAAAGCAGAGCAGGGACCAGGTAGGCGAACGACTTTCCAGTGCCGGTGCCTGCTTCAATAAGCGCATGCTTGTCGGTTTCGAATGCCTGCTTGATGCAGCCAAGCATTTCTACCTGTGGTGCACGATATTGAAAGTCTGGCTTATTTTGTGCGAGAATCCCTTGCTGTGCGAAGAAAGCTTCCGCATCATCAAAGCGTAAGCGAGGGCTGCCGTAAAAGTCAGGAAATGCATCATCGCTAAAGTCAAGCGGTTCTGAAGTCATGGAAGCAGTAGCTGTTTCGGCCAAACGAAACAGCAAGTCTCCTAAGCTGAATGAAGTGCTGCCAAAGAGAGATTCCTGTTGACCGTTATAAGTGACAGCCATCTCATGCAGCACAAATGGGTCCAGGCGGCTGGCATCCTCAAGCAGTTTGAGAAATACCTGGGCGCAGACGATGGCATCGTTTAAGGCACGATGATGGTTCGTATCTGGAATATGCAGGTGGGTGGCGATGGCCATGAGTTTGTAACTGGATAATGTTGGCAGGAAAAGCTTGGCCATGTCGTGAGAATCAAGCCATGCATTGTGCAGGCTATGACCAAGCTGGTATTCCAAACGTCCTTTGTCAAAGGGATAATTATGAGCGAGCAATAAATGATCATCCAGAAGGGCGAGCAATTCGTCCTCGATGTCGGCCCAGCGTGGTGCATCTGCCACCATTTCATTGGTGATGCCTGTCATAATGGCAATGTCTTTAGGGATGCGCTTTTGCGGACGAACAAGACTTTGCCAAGTGCGGGCAACAGTCCCATTTTCGACGATGGCAAGACCCACTTCAATGATTTCTGAATCGTCATTGAGCCCTGTTGTTTCCACGTCGATGGCAATAAAATTGGTGTATTTTTTCATCATAACGCCCAGCTGTTCAGGTAATCTTCCTGCTCTGCGGTGAGCGTGTCAATTTGAACACCCATCGATGCAAGTTTAATCAGAGCCACACGCTTGTCGATGGATTCCGGCACATCATAGACATGGGCATCGAGGTCTGGATGTTCGCAAAGGTATTGCAGAGAAAGGGTTTGCAGACCGAAGGTGAGGTCCATGATTTCAGCAGGATGGCCGTCACCAGCAGCAAGGTTGACGAGGCGCCCTTCACCAATAAGGTAAAGCGTGCGGCCATCAGCCATATTGTAGGCCAGAATGTTTTCGCGGGCAGGCTGAATGGAGACTGCGAGCTCTTCCAGCGCGTGCTTGTTGATTTCAACGTCAAAGTGACCAGCGTTGCAGAGAATGGCCTGATCTTTCATGACGCTCAGTGCGTCGCGGTCGATGACATTTTTGTTCCCTGTTACGGTGATGAAGATGTCGCCTTTGGTGGCGGCTTCCACGATTGGCATTACGGTGAAGCCATCCATCAACGCTTCGGTGGCCTTGATTGGATCGATTTCGGTGATGATGACTTTGGCGCCCATGCCTTTGGCACGCATGGCGACACCTTTGCCGCACCAGCCATAACCGACAACGACAACTGTCTTGCTGGCGATGACCAGGTTGGTGTTGTGCATGACAGCGTCCATGACGGACTGACCGGTGCCGTAGCGGTTGTCAAAGAGGTGTTTCATCATGGCATTATTGACGGCAATCATTGGCGTGCGCAGATCGCCGTCCTGTTCCATGGCTTTGAGGCGGATGATGCCAGTGGTCGTTTCTTCACAGCCGCCAAGCAATTTGGCAACCAGTTCCGGATAATCACGATGGAGCATGGCGGTGAAATCGCCGCCATCGTCGATGAAAAGGTCTGGCTCAAATTCAGCCAGCTTTTGGATGTAAAGGTCATATTCTTCTTGTGTTGCACCGTGGGTGGCAAAAGCGGTGATGCCGTTTTCGACCAATGCAGCGACAATATCATCCTGGGTGGAGAGCGGGTTAGACCCGGCCACGGCTACTTCTGCGCCGCCAGCCTTGATGACCAGTGCCATGTAGGCGGTCTTTGCTTCCAAATGAAGGCAGATGACAATTTTTTTGCCGGCGAATGGCTGTGTCTTGCGGTATTCTTTTTCAATTTCGTTGAGAATTGGCATATGAGCGCGAACCCAGTCGATTTTAAGCTGACCGGAAGGCGCCAGTGAAATATCTTTAATGATGCTTTCCATGAGGCATCTCCTTTCTGATAATGGACAATAAATATAGTATAAAATGAAGAAAAAGAATGTGCAAGGCAAAGTCACGCGATAACGTTTCCCATACTGCACGTTTTATGCTAAAATGAACATGAAATTTTGTGTGATCTATTAACACACGCTTGTGTACTGAGAAATAAAGGAGGATCATTGTGGGTTTAAAACATAGAGATCTTATCAGTATCAATCAGCTCAGCGTTGAAGAGGTACAGCAAATCCTCTCTTTGGCGCGGGACATGCGCGAACAAGTGCGCAGCATGAAACAAACCGAAGCGCTGAAGGGCGTTACCGTTATCAATCTGTTTTATGAAAACAGCACACGAACACGTTCTTCTTTTGAGCTGGCTGCAAAATATCAGGGCGCCAACGTCCTTAATATTACTGCGTCTTCGAGCAGTGTGCAGAAAGGTGAAGGCCTGGTTGACACCGCTCAGACCATCAATGCTTATTATCCAGATGTGATTGTGATGCGCCATCCAAACAGCGGTGCGCATGAATTGTTGGCAAAACATGTTAATGCGCATGTCATCAATGCTGGTGACGGAACGCACGAGCACCCATCACAGGCACTCTTGGACTTGATGACGATTTGTGATTACAAGAAAGACCTGAAAGGGCTGAAGGTTGTCATTGTCGGTGATCTTTCACATTCCCGTGTGGTGCGCAGCAATCTCTTGCTGCTCAATAAGTTTGGCTGTGATGTGACCGTTTGCGGACCAGCAACGCTGGTGTCTGGCGGCATCACCAAAATGGGTGCAAAGCTTGAAATGGATTTTGACAAAGCCATTAAAGATGCCGATGTCGTAATGATGCTGCGCATCCAGCTGGAACGCCAGAAAGCAGGGCTGTTCCCTTCCAAGGAAGAATACACGCATTTTTACTGTCTCAATAAAGAACGCTTGGCGCTGGCAAAACCAGACTGCATCGTTCTTCATCCTGGTCCGATCAATCGTGGCATTGAGATCGATGGGGAAGTGGCCGATGGTCCACAATCAAAGATTTTGGAACAGGTGACCAACGGTTTGTGTGTGCGCATGGCGCTTTTGAAATTGCTGATGGAGGAGGAATAAGAGATGTTACTGAAAAATGGACACTTGGTCGATCCTTCTCAGGCGATCGATGGCGTGACAGACATTCGCATTGAAAATGGCGTGATTTGTGAAGTGGGACCGGACCTGCCAGAAAAAGAAAACGAAGAAATCTTTGACCTTTCTGGCTGCTATGTAACACCAGGTCTTATTGATACGCATGTACATTTGCGTGACCCTGGTCAAGAAGAATCAGAAGACCTTGAAAGCGGCTGTAAGGCTGCCATTGCCGGGGGCTTTACTTCTGTTGTGGCAATGCCAAACACTTTCCCTGTCGTTGATAATGTGCCGATTGTTCGTTACATTAAAGACAAATCCAACCGCCTTGGCTATGCCGATGTGCTGCAGACAGCAGCCATCACCAAAGGTCAGGAAGGACAGGAAATTACCGAAATTGGTTTTCTGAAGGATGCAGGCGTTATCGCGTTTACAGAGGATGGCAGATCCGTTGCCAACAGCGGCATCCTGCGCAAAGCTATGACCTATAGCAAACCTTATGACGTGTTGTTTATGAGCCATTGCGAAGATAAGGACCTCAAAGGCGGCGGTGTGATGAATGCCGGTGCGCTTGCGACGGAGATGGGCTTGGGCGGCATTGCCAATGAAGTCGAAGACATCATTATTATGCGCGACATTATGTTGGCAAAAATGACAGGCGTTCGTCTGCACATTCAGCATCTGAGTACTGCTTCTGGTCTTGAACTGGTGCGTGAAGCACAGGCAAAGGGACTGCCGATCACTTGTGAAGTAACGCCGCATCACCTCTTCTTGACAGAGGAAGCTGTGCGTGGCTATAACACTGATGCCAAAGTGGCGCCTCCTCTGCGTACAGCTGCCGATAACGAAGCACTTATTGCTGGCTTAAAAGATGGCACCATTACTTGCATTGGCACCGACCATGCGCCACATTCTGCTGATAAAAAAGAGGTTGAATTTGAACGTGCCGCCAATGGCATTTCCAGTATTGAGATCGCATTCCCATTGATCTGGACCCATTTGGTTGAAAGCGGACGCTTTACCTTGAGTGAGATCGTCACCATCATGAGCTGCAATCCTGCAGAGTTGCTGCGCATCGATCGCGGCAGTCTCTCTGTTGGCAAAGTGGCTGATGTAATGGTGTTTGATCCTGAAAAAGAAAAAGCCGTTGATCCAGCGACTTTCTACAGCAAAGGCAAAAACTGCCCTTATACTGGTGAAGTGCTGCGTGGCTGGCCGCGTATGGTTTTACGTGCAGGCCGCGTGGTTCTCAATGATGGCGCAATCATATAGGAGGTCGGCATGGAGTTACATGAGGTAAAGATCATCCATAAAATAAAGCTCAGCGACAACGAATGGCGCTTTGATTTTGATGCACCAGCACTTTGTGCAGAGGCTGTGCCGGGCCAATTTGTTATGGTCGAATGCAGCAAAGGTGCAACCCCATTTCTGCGTCGTGCCATCAGCATCAACCAGTGCAAAGACGGCGTGCTGTCTTTGATGTTTGCAGTTGTTGGTGAAGGCACAGAAGCCCTGGCCGCCATGGAAGAAGGCGAAACCGTGAGCCTTCTTGGACCGCTCGGCCGTGGGTTTGATTTAGCCATTGAAGATGCACATGTTGTGATGATCGGCGGCGGAATCGGAAAGGCGCCTTTTGAATATCTGACCGATGCCCTGCTTGCAAAACATAATCGTCTGACCTTTTTGGTTGGCGGCCGCAGCGCCGCACAATTGAAAGGCCTAGACAGCTATGCCGACAAAAAGGTGGACATGTGCCTGGCAACAGAAGACGGCAGCGCTGGTGAAAAAGGTTTTGTGAGTACTTATTTTGACGCCATCAAGAACTGTGACCGCATCTATGCTTGCGGCCCAACACCGATGCTGGCAGCGGTTAAACGTTTCGCTGATGAGGCAGGCATTCCATGCCAGCTCTCTCTGGAAGGAAAGATGGCATGCGGTGTAGGTGTGTGCTTGGGCTGCACCTGCAAATCTGGCAACCCTGATGCTGCTGTTTATCCAAAGGTATGTCAAGACGGCCCTGTCTTTTGGTCTGAGGAGGTGGAACTGGCATGAGCGTAAAAATGGAAACCACCTTTGCAGGGGTTACGTTTAAAAATCCCGTTTCAACGTGTTCCGGAACCTATGGCTTTGGTATTGAGTATGGCCGTTTTGTGCCAGTTGAACGCTTGGGCTCGATCACAACCAAGGGCTTGTCTGCTTATCCGCAAAAAGGCAATGCTGGCGTTCGTATCACAGAAACGCCTGCTGGCATGCTGAACTGCATCGGTCTGGAAAACCCAGGCGCCGATGTGTTTAAGCAGGAATATCTGCCAAAAATGCGGGAACGTCTTGGTGACTGCAAAATCATTGCCAACATCTTTGGCGGCACACTCGACACTTACGCAGCAGCATCCAAGGCTCTTAACGATGTCGACGAGATTGTCATGTATGAAGTGAATATTTCCTGCCCGAATGTGCATGCTGGCGGCATGGTTTTCGGCACCGACTGTGCAGCGGCTGCTGACGTATGCCGCGCAGTGAAGTCTGAGACCGATAAACCGGTGCTGATGAAACTGTCACCAAATGTGACCGATATCGTGTCCATTGCCAAAGCTTGTGAAGAAGCTGGCGCAGATGGCCTTTCGCTGATCAATACGCTGATGGGCATGAGCATTGATGTGAACACGCAAAAGCCGGTGCTCGGCAATGTAACCGGCGGCCTTTCAGGTGCAGCGATTCGGCCGGTAGGTGTGCGCATGGTCTATCAAGTGGCACAAGCTGTGTCCATTCCGATTCTCGGCATGGGCGGCATCACGAATTGGCGCGATGCCATTGAATACATGCTGGCTGGTGCGCAGATGGTGGCTGTGGGTGCGGCGAATTTCCGTGATCCGATGGCACCGCTGAAAGTGCTTGAAGGCATGGAACAGTATTGCGAAGCCCATGGCATCGCGGACATCAATGAAATTATCGGGAAGGCGTGGAAATAATGGCTACAAAAGAACAATTGATCATTGCGCTGGATTTTAACAATGGCAATGACGCCATCTCTTTGGTGGATGCCATTGGCGATGCAGCCAATTATTATAAAGTTGGATTGGAACTTTTTCTGAATTCTAAGGGAAGCGTGATTGAGGCGTTAAAAGCACGCGATAAGCACGTCTTCTTAGATTTGAAGTTTCATGACATTCCTAATACTGTCGCAGCCGCTTGCCGCTGGGCAGCTGGCTTAGGCGTTGATATGTTCAATGTCCATGCCGGCGGCGGCTTGGAAATGATGCAGCGTGCCATGGAAGCAACGGCAGAAGGCGCGCTTGCCAACGGCTTGGCTGTGCCAAAGCTGATTGGCGTCACCATTTTGACGAGCTTTGATGCAGAAGGCTTGGCGCGCGTTGGCTTTAGCGGGGCTGTGGATGACAATGTGAAACGTTTGGCAGCGCTGACCGCTGAAGCTGGGCTGGATGGTGTTGTTTGCTCTCCACGTGAAGTGCCGTTGATTCGTGCGGCTGTTGAAAAACCAGACTTTTTGACAGTATGCCCTGGCGTACGGCCTGAGTGGGCGCAGAAAGGCGATCAGAAACGTGTGATGACGCCAGCACAGGCGATGGAACAAGGGGTTAATCATATTGTGGTTGGCCGCCCAATTACCAAAGCGGAAGACCCAGTAGAAGCAACTCGAAAAATTCTGGCTGAAATGTCAGTGCAATAATAAAATGGAGGAATGATACAAATGGCTATGACTAATGAAGAATTGATGCAAATTTTGACAGAAACAGGCGCATACCAAAGCGGGCATTTCAAACTCAGCTCTGGATTGCACAGTGCAAACTATATTCAGTGCTCTCAATTGCTGAAGTTCCCACGTGTGGCAGAAAAAGTCTGCTCTGAAATTGCTGCCATGTTTAAGGACGACAACATTGAAATGGTTGTTGGGCCAGCAATTGGCGGCATTCTGGTTGCTTATGAAGTAGGCCGTGCGCTGAATGTTCCTGCCATTTTCGCTGAACGTGAAAACGGTGTCATGACGCTGCGTCGTGGCTTTCATGTAGAACCTGGCACCCGCTGCTTGGTCACCGAAGACGTGTTGACGACTGGCGGTTCTGCACAGGAAGTTGTGGAATTGCTGCAGGCTCAAGGTGCAGAAGTCGTTTCTGCAACATCGATCATTGACCGTACGCCTGGCAATACGCTGAAATTAAAGGTGCCATTCAAATCTTTGATTCAGCTGACCTTCCCAACCTATCAGCCAGATGAATGCCCAATGTGCAAAGAAGGGCAGCCTATTCAAAAACCAGGCAGCCGTCCTGGCATCTAATTGTCCGAGTCGTGAAAGGAGGCGCCGGTCGTGGAAAAATTGGTTGGACAAATCGATGGCTTGAGCCGGCGCCAGTGTAACGATCTGCATGCGCTGGCAGAATTGCCTGTTGCGCGAAGCGACGTTCTCACGCTTGACATGGCGCAGGCAATGCTTGCCATCAGTCATGAAATTAAGCGTGAAGTTGCTGTGTTCATAGATCGCAGCGGGCAAGTGCTTATGGTATCGGTGGGACAGGCGGATAAGGCGCCGGTCTTTGAACTGAGAAAAAGACGTTGGCAGTTCGGCTATGCAGGCGTGCGATGTATTCATACGCATCCAAGCGGAACCGCGCACTTCTCAGAAGCGGATGTTAGTGCGTTAAAAAATCTGCACTATGACTGCATGGTGGCACTGGCACAGAAAGGTGAAGAAATTCGTGTCGCAGCGGCTATGTTGGAGCCAGTCGAAGGTGCATTGACGACGTCCCAGGTTGTTGCGGCGGAAGATCTGCCATGGCAGATCTTTGAAAACCTGCCACTGTTCACCCAGCTGCAGGTTTTTGAAAGCGCACTCACACGCCGACAAACGACGGCAACCCGTTCTGATAAAGAACGGGCCATTTTAATCCTTCAGCCTAATCAGCGCGATCAGGAAGACATTGCGCTCATTCGCGAAGAATTAGAAGAACTGGCGGATACCGCCGGATTGGAAGTGGCTGAGGTGGTGGTGCAGACCATGCGCGGCAGCCAGCATCGCATTGGCGGTGGAAAGCTGGAAGAGATTGCCATGCTGGTGCAGAACGAAGCGGCTGATGTGGTCGTTTTTGACCAGCCGCTGACGCCTTCCTATAACCAAATGCTCAGCGATCGGCTGGGGGTCAAAGTCATTGACAAAACGGTTTTGATCCTTGATATTTTTGCACAGCGTGCGCGCAGCCGTGAAGGCAAGTATCAGGTTGAACTGGCGCAGCTCAATTATTTGCTGCCGCGGCTCACGGGCATGGGCACCGCGCTGTCGCGACTTGGCGGCGGTGTTGGCACACGTGGTCCAGGGGAAACGAAACTTGAAACCGATCGGCGCCACATTCGCCGGCGCATTCATCACATCACCAAAGAACTGGAAAATGTGAAAAGCAATCGTCAATTGCAGCGTTCTGCCCGCATGAAGACGCAGGGCCTGCAAGCAGCTCTCGTTGGCTACACAAATGCTGGTAAAAGCACTTTACTGAATCGCCTCACAGATGATGATATTTACGCTGCCGATCAGTTGTTTGCAACACTGGACCCGACAACGCGGCGCCTTGAATTGGAAGGCGGCGATGCCATCTTAGTCAGCGATACGGTAGGTTTTATTCGTGACTTGCCGTCGCAGCTGCTTGATGCCTTTAAGGCAACGCTTGAAGAGTTACAATATGCAGATGTATTGCTGCATGTTGTTGACGTGGCCAAAGAAGGCATTGATGAGCGTATTGGTGTGGTGGAAGATATTCTGATGTCTCTGGGTTTGCAGGAGAAAACACATATCTTGGTATGCAATAAAATTGATTTGTGTTCTGAACCGCCTGTGTTTTCTTCGGCGCTGGCTTATCAATACAAATGTTATATTTCCTGTGAAACAGGGGAAGGCATTGAGGAATTGTTGGATATCCTTAAAAATTTGGCGCGTTCCTCTGATGTGACACTGGAGATGGTTCTGCCGTATGATGAACAACAGGGACAGCGGTTGGCGCAGGCCCATCAATATGGTAAGGTGCTGCAGGAAGATTATGATGAAAAAGGCGCGCATCTGCGGGTGCAGCTGCCAGTGGCAGAAGCCAAAAAATATTTTTGGGAGTATCTCCCAGATGAATTAGTAAATGAAACGAAGTGGTAGGAGAAAATGGCATTATTTTTTGAACGATTAAAGAAATTTGCTGGTTTGGATGATGCCGATATCACGCTTGTTAAGCGTTGCCTGGATGAGTTACAGCCACAATGGGCACACTTTAGTGATATGACACAGGCCAATCAGATTAAAGTGCTGGAAGCCTTTCAGCACAATCAAGTGGCAGATTTTCATCTCAATGGATCGACCGGCTATGGCTATGGCGATACCGGGCGTGATGTTTTAGAACGTGTGTGGGCGGATCTGTTTTGCGCAGAAAAAGCGTTGGTGCGCTCTAATTTGGTCAGCGGAACGCATGCGATTGCAACAGTGCTTTTTGGATTGTTGCGTCCTGGTGATGAAGCGGTCTCTATCAGCGGCCTGCCTTATGACACGCTGCAGACTGTCATCGGAAAAAATGATCAGGCAAGAGGGACATTGCGTGAATTTGGCATTCATCATAAGAGCGTGCCATTAAAAGACAATGACTTCGATGAAGCGGCCATTCGCGCTGCTGTCACACCGAAGACAAAAATGGTTATGATTCAGCGCTCGCGCGGCTATGAATGGCGTGACAGTCTTTCAATCGCAAAAATTGCCCGCGCATGCGACATCGTAAAGAGCATTTCTCCAGATATCATTGTCTTTGTGGACAATTGTTATGGTGAATTCGTCGAAGAAAAGGAACCACTTGAAGTGGGCGCAGATATTATTGCGGGTTCCTTGATCAAAAATCCTGGTGGCGGTTTAGCGCCACGCGGCGGATACATTGCCGGCAAGAAAGAACTGGTGGAAGCCAGTGCAGAACGTTTGACAGCGCCGGGCATTAGTGATGATGTCAGCTCGTCGCTGGACTTCAATCGTCCAGCGTTTCAGGGGCTTTTTATGGCGCCATTGATCGTGGAACAAGCCCTCAAGGGCGCCTCGTTTGCGGCGGCTTATCTTGGTGCGAAAGGTTATGTTGTTTCGCCGACCGCGGATGCGCCGCGAACAGATATCATCCAATGCATCGCCTTTGGTGATCCGGATAAACTGCGCAAATTCTGTCAGGGTATTCAGGCGGCCTCTGCACTTGAAAGTTATGTTACCCCATATGATGATCAGCTGCCAGGCTATGACGATCCTGTCATCATGGCAGGCGGCACCTTTATTCAAGGTTCATCCATTGAGTTGAGCATTGATGGGCCGATGCGAGAACCTTATATTGGTTACATGCAAGGCGGCTTATCAATTACACACATCATTGCATCTGTTTGTTTGGCGGCGAAAAAGATGGAGGGATAAGATGGACATTTATGCATGGTTACTGATCGTGGTCATGGCTGCTGGTGTTATTGGCACATTTGTGCCGATGGTGCCTGGTATGTGGCTGGTATTTATCAGCATGTTGGTCTATGGCATTTTCGATCACTGGGTTGCGTACCCAATTTGGTTTGTAGTCATCGTTGGTGCACTGACCATTGGCAGTTCTTTCCTGGATTACTATGGCACGATGATTGGTGCCAAGAAATTTGGTGCATCCAATAATGCTTCAATTGGTTCGACCATTGGCGCTGCTGCTGGCGGCTTTTTTGGAAAAGCGCGTGGCAGTATGATTGGTGCTGTGCTTGGCTCTGTTGGTGCGGAATACGTGTCACACCGCTCTATGCGCAGTGCATTGCGTGCAAGTGCTGGTTCTTTGGTTGGAATGGCGGTCGTATCGTTTATTCAGTTTGTTGTCGCCTTGATCATTTTCATTATTACCTTTGTGTTACTATGGGGGGCTGCATAATGTTGGATAAAAAATTGAAAATAGGTGTTGTTTTTGGCGGCCCTTCTGGTGAATATGATGTTTCCTGCGTATCGGCCAATACGATTATTGATACATTAATGGAAGCCGGTTATGAGAATGTGTTTCCAATTGGTGTTGCCAAAGACGGGCGTTGGTATGGGCCGATAGATGCGAAAGATGTTGCACATTTTGATGCAGAAGCTTATGCAGATAAAGAACTGATCTTCCCACAATATCCTGGCGGCGTGATGAGAAATGCTAAAAGTTTTGATGAACTTGGCTCATTGGATGTCGTTTTTCCGATCATTCATGGCTCCTACGGTGAAGATGGGCATTTGCAGGCTTTTTTTGATATGTGCCGCATTCCATACGTTGGTGCCGGCATGATGGGTTCTGTCGTTGGCATGGATAAGGTTTTTATGCGTGATATTCTGAAAGCGCATGATATTCCGCAAACGGATTATGTTGCAGTACGTCGCTTTGATTTTGAACAAACGCCGGAGACGGTTTTAGATGACGTGGAGGCAGCTTTGACCTATCCAATGTTTGTAAAGCCATCCTGTCTGGGTTCCAGTGTGGGAATCAGCAAGGTGCAGGATCGTCATGCTCTTGCAGAAGCGTTGGCTGTAGCCGGAAAGTATGACAGTAAATTGATCGTTGAGACGGGTGTCAATGCGCGTGAAATTGAAACAGCGCTGCTCGGCAATAACGATGCGGATATGGCTGCACCTGGTGAAATTGTGACAGAAGGTGTATTTTATGATTATGAATCAAAATACATTCTTGATAACAGCGAGACAAAGACGCCAGCGGATTTGACACCAGATCAAATTGATGCTTTGGCAGCAATTGGAAAGAAAACTTATAAGATCCTGAATCTTAGTGGTATGTGCCGTGCAGATTTCTTTATTGATAAAGACAATGGGCGCATTCTGCTCAACGAAGTGAATACGCTTCCAGGTTTTACATCCATCAGTATGTATGCCAAGATGTGGCAGGCATCTGGAAAGTCATTGATTGAAGTCATCGAACGATTGATTACGCTTGCATTCGAAAAACATCAGGATGATATGAGAAATTACACTGTTTTTGGAGGCTAATACATGGCTGGAAAATCAAAAAAACAACAATCAATCCCAGGCGCTAATGAGGACAAGAATGAAGCCTTACAGCATGCACTGAAGGCCATGGAGCAACAATTTGGTCCAGGCACCATCATGCGCTTGGGTGATCAAAGCAAACTGGAAGTTGAATCCATTCCAACAGGTTCCATTGCACTGGACCGCGCGCTTGGTATAGGTGGTTTGCCAAAGGGGCGTATCATTGAAATTTATGGCCCAGAATCCTCTGGTAAGACAACGGTAGCTCTGCACTGCGTGGCTGAAGCACAGAAACGCGGCGGTATTGCAGCGTTTATCGATGCTGAGCATGCGCTCGATCCCGTGTACGCAAAGAATATAGGCGTTGACACGGATAACCTCTTGATCAGTCAGCCGGACAATGGTGAACAAGCTTTGGAAGTTTGTGATGCATTGGTGCGCAGCGGTGCGGTAGACATGATTGTCGTTGACTCCGTGGCAGCTTTGACACCACGTGCTGAAATTGAAGGCGAAATGGGTGACACACACGTCGGCCTTCTGGCGCGTCTGATGAGTCAGGCTTTGCGCAAGCTGACTGCCAATATTGGTCGTACCAATACGATTGTCATCTTCATCAATCAGATTCGTGAAAAAATCGGCGTTATGTATGGAAATCCGGAAACGACCACTGGTGGCCGTGCCCTGAAATTTTACTCCAGCGTGCGCCTGGAAGTGCGTCGCGGCGAAGCCATCAAAAAAGGCACAGACATCATTGGGAATCGCACCAAGGTAAAAGTGGTGAAGAACAAAGTGGCACCACCATTCAAAACCTGCGAATTTGATATTCTGTATGGTGAAGGTATATCAAATGAAAGTTCTCTCGTGGATATTGCGTCTGAAATGGGCGTGCTCGAAAAAAGCGGTTCATGGTATTCGTATAAGGGAGAACGTCTTGGTCAGGGACGCGATAATATTCGTGTGTATCTGAAAGAACACCCTGATGTTGCGAAAGAAATCGATGAGCGCGTGCGTGGTGTTGTTGTCGATGATGAACCTGATGAGAAAGAGGAAACGCTGCTGCAGGAAAATATGAACGCCTTGTTAGACGACGATTTTCTTGCGGACGTCGATGTGGATGAACTCTAATGGAAGAAAAGCATAAGCAATTGGCATTGCGATATCTGACGGTGAGAATGCGTTCGGAACATGAGATGCGTCAGTACCTCGAGCGAAAACAGGTACCATCTGAGGAAGCAAATGAAATCATCGCCTATCTATATTCCTATCATTATTTGGATGATAGACAGTTTGCAGAAAGCTATATACGAGATAAACTTCGCTTTAATCCGTGTGGACGTTTGAAATTGATCATGGCGCTTAAAGATAAAGGCATAGATGCATTTACCATTGAAGATGCGCTGGCTTCCGAATATCCTGAAGATGTTGAAATGATACAACTTGAAAAAGAGTACAACAAGTGTCGTGAAAAAGGAAAAAAATATCAACAAACCATGCGATATCTATATGGAAAAGGCTACAGCGCGGGTATGCTTTCATCCCTTGAACGCTACTGAAACGGCGCTGTCAAGCCGCTTCAGCTAGGAAAAACCTTGACACTATGCGCTATTCAGCGTAAAATAATCGTAGACTATGGCGAGGTAATTGCTTTGACTATTGATAGACATGGACGTTAAATGGTTTTGTAACAAATAACAGAAATGGATCATTTTGTCATATTTTGATGATTACTTAAAGAGCAGACCAAAATAGTTGGTTTGCTTTTTTTATTGCTTTGGTCTCATAAATTACAATTGAACAAAGGAAACTTGTGGAAAGGAGGAATTTATGCTCGAGCTCATTATCGCTATCATTGTAGGTTTGGCGATAGGCGGCATCGGAGGTTACATAGCACGAAAAAAATCCTCGGAATCCTTGATTGGTTCTGCGGAAGCTGAAGCACAGCGCATTCTTGAAGCGGCAAATAGAGATATTGAAGCGATGAAAAAGGAAGCGATGGTAGAAGCAAAGGACGCAGCAATTCAAATCCGCAATCAGGCGGAAGTGGAAGCGAAAGAAATACGTTCAGAGGCGTATAACACCGAAAAGCGTTTGGTGCAGAAAGAAGATGCCCTTGATCGTAAATCTACCAACTTAGAAAAGAAAGAAAATGCTCTTCTTGAAAAAGAAAATAAACTTGAAGAAGCGCGTAGTGAACTGAATGACCTGATTGATAAGCAGCAGCTTGAACTGGAACGCGTGGCGGGCCTGAGTGCCGAAGAGGCCAAAAACCAGCTGTTCAATCAGGTAGAAAGCGATGTAGATCATAGTCTTGCGGTTATGATTAAGGATAAAGAAGCAGAGGCAAAAGCCAATGCAGAAAAAACCGCACGTAATATTATCGCCGTTGCCATTCAGCGTTGCGCAGCAGATCATGTTGCAGAGTCAACGGTGTCTGTTGTTCCGCTTCCTAATGATGAGATGAAAGGACGCATCATTGGCCGTGAAGGCCGAAACATTCGCGCTTTGGAAAATCTCACAGGTGTGGACTTAATTATTGACGACACACCGGAAGCGGTTGTTCTTTCTTGTTTCGAGCCAATTCGCCGTGAAGTTGCTCGTGTGGCATTGGAAAAGCTCATTGTCGATGGGCGCATTCATCCAGCCAGAATCGAGGAAATGGTGCACAAGGCTCAAAAAGAAGTGGACACAAGCATTCGCGAAGCCGGGGAACAGGCTGTTTTCGAAACAGGCATTCATCAGTTGCATCCTGAATTGGTCAAACTGCTTGGACGCTTGAAATACCGTACCAGTTACGGTCAAAATGTGCTGAAGCATTCTATTGAAGTTTCTCATCTTGCAGGGTTGATGGCTGCTGAATTAGGAGTTGACGTTACGCTTGCGAAGCGTGCTGGTTTGCTCCACGATATCGGTAAATCCATTGACCATGATACCGAAGGATCTCATACCAGCTTGGGGGCTGATATCGCTCGCAAATATCGTGAACCGGCTGGTGTGCTTAATGCCATTCTCTCTCACCATGGGGATGTAGAGCCTAGCTCTGTCGAATCCGTTCTCGTGGCAGCAGCGGATGCCATTTCTGCAGCACGTCCAGGTGCGCGTCGAGAAACCCTGGAAAATTACCTCAAACGACTGACTCAGTTGGAAGGCATTGCCAATGATTTCGATGGTGTCGAAAAAACATATGCTGTACAAGCTGGGCGTGAAGTTCGTGTTATTGTCAAACCTGATAAGATTGACGATGCCCAAAGTGCAAAACTTGCTTATGATATCGTCAAACGTATTGAGGCCGAGATGGAATATCCTGGCCAAATCAAAGTGGTGGTTATTCGCGAAACTCGCAACGTGAATTACGCCAAATAAGCAAAACATACCGCGTATCTGCTGTGGGATACGCGGTTTTTGTTTGCGTAAAATTTATACATAGAGAAAGATATGTGTCGATTATATTTCGTGTATTTATATAAAATTTCGCCCTATCATACTTTTTTGATGAAAAAAGAGGGATAGTAAACAGCATTCTTTTATGGTATCTTAAAAGAAATCCAAAAAAGGAGTGAATGTTATGAAAAAACGATTACTTTCTATTTTGCTGTGTATTTGCATGCTCAGCACTTTCTTGCCGGTTGGAGCTATGGCAGCATCGGAAGAGGATCCGACTTATCTTGCGTTAGGTGACAGTATCAGCAGCGGATACGGCCTTTCTGCAGATGAGGCTTCTTTTGTTAAGTTGGTGGCGGCCGACAAGTCCCTGAACTTGATTGATGCAGCAACTTCCGGTGAAACTGCGGTTTCGCTTTTAGAGAAACTGCAAAATGGTGCTGTGGATGGCCTCGCTGACGCTGATGTCATCACCCTCACCATTGGTGGCAACGACCTCATGGCAGCCCTTTACAGCTACCTCACCGACGCTTACAACGCCGACCGTGACGAAGCCGACCAGATCACCGTTGAACAGCTGCAGCAGGCCCTGATGACTGGCAACCAGGATATTCTCACCTTTGCCGTGCAGAAGATCTCTGGCTTTGCAGGATCCGAACAGGCTGTCGATGCGCTGACAGCATTTTCTGATAACCTCAATCAAATCATTGCGGCGATTAAAGCGGTCAATCCTAGTGCTGTCATTGTTGTTGCTAATCAGTACAATCCATACAGCCATCTTGCTGATACAGTAGGTGACAATGCACTGTACGGTATTGCCGCTAATATGGTTGCGAAAGCATTTGACCAGGGTGTCGTTGCGTTGAACAACATCATTGCTCTTGGAGAAGAACAGGGAGCGTATACCGTGGCAGATATATACAATGCTTTCAAGAATGCCGCTCAAAATCCATGCAACGCAGGTTTGACCGTAACAGGTACTCTGAATTTGGATTTTCACCCAAATGCCTATGGTCATCAGCTCATCGCTGACGTTGTAAGCAGTCTGTTTGTTGTCACAGAACCGCCGGAAACTGGCAGTCTGCCATTCAGTGATGTAAGTGACAGCGATTGGTATTACGACCCAGTGGTTTATGTTTACAACAATGGCCTTATGACTGGTACCGGTGATACCACATTTTCGCCAAACGTTGCTACCACCCGCGGTATGCTTGTCAGCATTCTGCATCGTTTGGAAGGTGGCCCAAGTGTTGAATCTGCTGGTTTCAGTGATATCAATGCTGGTGACTGGTACGCTGATGCTGTCAATTGGGCGGCCAGTGTAGGCGTAGTTGCAGGCATGGGCGACGGTACTTTCCAGCCAAATGCACCGCTCACCCGTGAACAGTTGGCGGCCATCCTTTACAATTACACAGACTACAAAGGCATTGATGTGAGCAGTCGCGCTGATCTCAGCGGCTATGCTGACGTCGATCAAGTTTCTGAATGGGCAGCGGATGTGCTCAGCTGGGCAAATGCCGAAGGATTGGTTACCAGTGTTGGCGATAATCGCCTCGCACCACAGGAAAGTGCTACGCGTGCTCAGTTGGCAGCCATCCTTCAGCGCTGTCTCGAAGGCTGACGCGAGTTTGATCACGCATCAGTTGTAGAAATTGCTAAAATAATAAACGCCTCGGCGCGTCGCGATCATTGTTAATGATGACGATGTGCCGGGGGCGCTTTTGCGTATGGAACAATTTCTGTTATAATAGAGCGGTACTGATGCGATCGTGAATAACAAGTTCGGCGTTGCTGTCCTGTGGGGTGGCATCGCGGTTGATGACGACGAGATGCTTGCCCTTAAAATAATAGATCAGCCCAGCTGCCGGATAGACAGCCAAGGATGTGCCGGCGATAATGAGACAGTCGGCTTGCTGGATTTCTCGTAGGGCGCCTTCTAGGGTAGCTTCATTTAGAGATTCCTCATAAAGAACGACATCCGGTTTGACGATGCCGTCATCTTCGCTGCAGCGAGGAATGCCGGTGCTGCTGCGCACGTAGTCAAGATCGTAGAAACGTCCACACGTCATGCAATAGTTGCGCATGACAGAGCCGTGAAGCTCGTAGACTTTTTTGCTGCCTGCCATTTGGTGCAGGCCGTCAATGTTCTGTGTAATGATGGCCGAGAGTTTGCCTTCACGCTCCATGTCGGCGAGCTTGTAATGGACAGCGCTTGGACCATTGTTTGGGGCGATCATTTTTGCACGATAAAATTCGAAGAATTCTTCAGTATGAGTATCGAAGAAGCTGCGGCTGAGCATGGTTTCTGGATCATATTTAAATCCTTTCTGGTGATAGAGACCATCTTTGCTGCGGAAATCTGGAATGCCGCTTTCTGTGGAGACGCCTGCGCCGCCAAAAAAGACAATGCGTGAAGAATCGTCGATGATTGCTTTTAATTGTTCGTTCATAGTGGTTCACCTCTTGCTATTATTCTAGCGCAAGAAGTGAGCATTTGCACGTTAAATAGTGGAGAGAAGGAGAGGTTCTTTTGTTAAATATTGTTTTATATCAGCCACGTATTCCGCAAAATACCGGGAATGTGGCACGAAGTTGTTTTGTAACAGGCTCACGCCTGCATCTTGTAGGACCAATGGGTTTTCGTATTGACGAAGCAAAGCTGCGGCGTGCCGGGTTAACGTATTGGCATCAAACGGATATTGTTTGCTACGATAGTTTTGAGGAATTTCTGGAAAAAAATAAGGGCGGTCGCATGGTTTTAATGACGAGTCATGCTACAAAAGCCCATTCTGAGTTTGACTTTGCCGATGGTGATTATATTGTTTTTGGGCGTGAAGACGCTGGCGTGCCAGACGAGGTGCATGCATTGTTTGGGGACCATCAGTTTCGCATTCCAATGATTCCGAATGAGGAAGCGCGTTGCTTCAATCTTGCCACGAGCGTGGGCATTGTGCTGATGGAAGCGGAACGTCAGCTGGGGTATCCAGGCCTGCGGTAAGGAGGGGGAGCGATGCTGAGGATTAGGGAGAAGGTGCTGGCGGACATTCCTTGCTTTGAGATAGCGGAGCTGGGAATAACACCGAAGGCTGAGATTATTCTTTATCATGGCTGGGGATCGCATGCAGTAAAGCAATGTTTCAGAGGCCATTTGCTGGCAAGTTTTGGTTATCGTGTGCTTGTACCAGAAATTGCCGGGCATGGTGTGCGTGGAACATTGAACTACGAAACAGCATCGAGTGTAGTGGATTTTCTGCAGGTGCTGGTGCAAAGCATTGAAGAATGCGTACAGTTGGCTAGAGAGGCACTAACGCCAGAGCGCAGTCATTTCCTTGTTGGTCATTCTCTGGGAGGGATGATCGTATTAGGGGCTGTCAGCCAGCTGCATGAATACTTGAGCGGTATTGCGGCAATGAACAGCAGTGCCAATTGGGCAGACCCTCTGGCTTTAATGCAAGGCGTTTATGGCGAACAAAGCAATCTGGCGTCAATTTTGGCGACAGAAAAAGTTCAGATGACGCTGAAGGCTTTAACTATGTTTGATCCGGCACATTGGCAGGAAAATAAAGTGGAAGTGCCCGTGCTTCTGATCAACGGGGCTCTGGATCACACCTTGCCTTCCGTGTTCAATACCGCGTTTTGTGAATGCTATCAGAACGATCATATCAAACAGATCGTGTTTCCGGATGCAGGACATGTTGTGACTGATGGCATGCTTTCAGAAGTGGTAAATTTTATTGAGAAATATCGATAAATATTTTTCGTAGTGAATGGACGATAAAGTCTCCACAATTGGTTGACAATTGTCCACGGCTGTGATAGCTTAAAGTGTAACCAAATGATTTGTCTAAGGCAATGCAGAGGCGCGGGTACGAAGAACGATCGGTGAAGATGAAAAAGCATTGATGATCCCGGTCGGAAGGCGTACTTGCCGAAGCTGGGCGTAACTTTTTTTGCGTTTGGCTGGATCTGAACTCAATAGGTTTAGGGCTGTCGACGGGAGAAAACCGTCGTTGTGCTGTATGCTTAGCGTTTGTCAGAGTATGCATGTCCACAGGTCTATGTGTCCTGTGGCTTTTTTGTGGAGACTTCTTTGGTGAACAAAAAACACTCACAAGGAGGACGATATTTATGGAAAACATTCGTGTTGGTGTTGTCGGTGCTACTGGCAAGATGGGGCGCGAAATTCTCAAGGCTGTGACCAACGACCCACAGACAGAAGTGATTTTTGGTGTGGGATTGGTTGATGAACCTGTGACAATAACTGTTGAAGGTCATGATATTCCAGTGACAGCGGATTTGGATGCTGCGTTGAATGAGCATGATGTTGATGTGGTCATTGATTTTACGAATGCCGATGCATTTCGTCAAAATGCCAGCATCGCTTTGGCTCATGGCGTGCATTTGGTGAGCGGTACCACTGGCTTGAAACATGAAGAGCTGGAAGCATGGGGCAAACAGGCTGCAGAACATGGAAAATGCTTTTTCTATGCGGCCAATTTTGCGATTGGCGCGGTGCTGATGATGCGCTTTGCTGAAGAAGCGGCTAAATTTATGCCGGAAGTAGAAATTATTGAACTGCATCATGATCAAAAGAAAGACGCGCCTTCCGGTACAGCGGTTGCAACCGCACAGCGCATTGCTAAGGTGCGTGAAGCACATGAACAAGGGCTCCCAGGAGAAGTGGAAACGCTCGCTGGTGCTCGTGGTGCAAATGTAGAGGGCATGCATATTCATAGTGTGCGTCTGCCAGGCTACAATGCCCATCAGGAGGTCATTTTTGGCGGCCTGGGACAGACTTTGACCATTCGTCATGATTCTATCAACCGTGAATCGTTCATGCCAGGCATTGTATTTGCTGCAAAACGCGTAGATGGTCGCGTTGGGCTCGTAGAAGGGCTGGATACCATCATGTTTGAAGACTAAAGGAGCGTATAATTCAATGAAAAAACTCAACGTTGCTATTGTTGGTGCTACTGGTGCTGTTGGGCAGGAACTGCTCAAAGTTATTGATGAACACAATTTCCCATATGCTGATTTGAAACTTTTGGCAACTAAGAACAGTGCGGGCAAGGTCATCAACTTCCAGGGAAAAGATTATGTTGTTGAAGAAACCACTGCCGATTCTTTTGACGGTGTGGATCTTGCTTTGTTTGCGGGTGGTCCGGCAAGTCGTGAATTTGGCCGTCTTGCCCAAAGTAAGGGTGTTGTTGTTATCGATAACAGTTCTACGTTCCGTCTTGAGCCAGATGTGCCGCTGATCATTCCTGAAGTCAATGGTCAGGCTGCAAAGAATCATCAAGGGCTGATTGCCAACCCTAACTGCTCCACCATTCTGATGGTAGGTGCGTTGTACCCATTATATAAGAAATCTCGTATTGACCGTATCGTTGTCAGTACCTATCAAGCCGTATCCGGTGCCGGAAAAGCTGGTTTGGCTGAATTGACTGAACAAGCGCGTCAGGTGCTTGATGGCGAACCAATTCATCCATCTGCTTTTCAGCATCAGATTGCTTTCAATCTGATTCCACATATTGACGTATGGCAGGAAGAAGACTATACCAAGGAAGAAATGAAACTTGTTCATGAAACGCACAAGATTCTTGATGACTACGACATCAAAATCACTCCAACTGCTGTACGTGTCCCTGTTTTCCGCAGCCATGCAGAATCCATCTATATCGAAACAGAAGAACCAATTTCTGCTGATGAAGCACGTGAGCTTCTTGAAGCTGCACCACGTATCATTGTTCAGGACAAGCCTCAAGAAAATATCTATCCAATGCCTGTTGACACTGCAGATACCGATGATATTTACGTTGGACGTATCCGCAACGATCTAAACATTGAAAACGGACTTGCGCTTTGGGTATGTTTTGACCAGATCCGCAAAGGTGCTGCTGCCAACGCTGTACAGATTGCAGAGTTGCTTCTTGAAAACGATTGGATCTAATTACAAAAAATTAAAAAGCCGATGCAAGCGATTATGCTGCATCGGCTTTTTGCGTTTGGAAAGAAGAGGGAGGATTTTTTCAGAGTCAGCCATTGACGCTGTCTAAAATTGCCAGCGCTTTAGCGTATTTTGCGCGTAATTCATCGCGTTTCTTTTCGGGAATATCAATGCCTGTCAGGCGTGTTTCATCGCTGTTATGAAGAAGATCAGCGCGTTTGACGGTGGCTGCATTAGCATTGCTGCAGATGGCGTGAATGTAGTCGAAATAATTGGTGTTCGGTGCATGTGTAAGAAGGAGAAGGGCGTCGATTACCGACTTTGGAAAATCTTTGGCCAAATCTTCGAATGTAACGGGCGTATCTTCAACAACATCGTGAAGTAGTGCAATGCAGGCCGTTGTTTCATCATTCATTTGTTCGGCAAGGTGAATAGGATGATAAATATATGGGACGCCTGCTTTATCGCATTGAACATGATGGGCCCAATAGGCAATTTCCATTGCTTTTTTTGTTAGTGGAGTGTAAATCATAAGACCTCCAATATAGTAGGATGATGGTTGATTCAGTGCTGTTTTTTTCATATTAATAAAGATGAGTGAAGAGAGGGGAAGAAAAACAATAAAAAAACCGGTTTCCTAAGAAACCGGTTAGCTGCGCCATGAAGGACTCGAACCTTCGACACCCTGATTAAAAGTCAGGTGCTCTACCACCTGAGCTAATGGCGCATACTGGGGTAGCAGGATTCGAACCTACGAATGACGGAGTCAAAGTCCGTTGCCTTACCGCTTGGCTATACCCCAAAACTCAATTTGGAAGGGTGGGTGATGGGAATCGAACCCACGAAATGCCGGAGCCACAATCCGGTGCGTTAACCACTTCGCCACACCCACCATATTTAATTAAACCGTGCCTGGAGGGATTCGAACCCCCGACCCTCGGATTAGAAGTCCGATGCTCTATCCAACTGAGCTACAGGCACACAGCGGGTGATGGGAATCGAACCCACGTAGCTGGCTTGGAAGGCCAGAACTCTACCATTGAGTTACACCCGCAAAAAGTGAAAACAAAAATTATCGGGGCGGAGGGATTCGAACCCCCGACCCCATGGTCCCAAACCACGTGCGCTACCAAACTGCGCTACGCCCCGACAACAGTTAACATCATACTGCAACGTTAAGGTTTTGTCAAGAATTTTTTTGAAGTGCGACTCAAGTTTTTTCACTCAGTCTCGATAAAGAAAAATGTTTATCGGGGCGGAGGGATTCGAACCCCCGACCCCATGGTCCCAAACCACGTGCGCTACCAAACTGCGCTACGCCCCGACAACACAACGAATTCTACTACATGATGGTTAGGGTTGTCAACACTTATTTAAAACTTTTTTTAAAAAGTTTTAACATCGCTTAGTCAATCGTGCGTCGACGCAGGCTTTGCATGCGATGATCAATTTCATTGATTAGATCTGCGCAAGACTTGAGCTCTGCAGAAACGCTTTCAGGATCTGCGATTTTTTTCTTGTATTTGATTTTATGTTCCAATGTTGCCCAGAATTCCATGGCAATAGTACGAAATTGAATTTCGACAGGGATATCTTTGCGCCCTTGAGAAAGATAGATTGGAATAGAAACGATGAGATGAAGACTGCGGTAGCCATTTTCTTTTGGATGGGCAATGTAGTCTTTTTTTACGTGGACGGTAATGTCTTCTTGATTTTCAATCATATCTGCCAAACTATAAATGTCATCTAAAAATGAGCAGATAACACGAGCGCCTGCAATATCAGTAAGCGTTTTTTGAATACTTTCAATAGAAATTGGCTGACCACGACGGTGCATTTTTTCAACAATGCTGTCTGGCGTTTTTAGACGTGTAGAGATGGATTCAATTGGGTTACGTGCGTGACGAAGATTGAATTCACTGTCGAGAGCATCAAGCTTTGTTTCAACGATCTTTAAAGCCGCACCATATTCCAACATCATGTACTGGAATGCTTCGGCCTGTTTTAATGTTTTTATTGGGTTATCTTTGCTATCAATAATTTCTGCAAAAGAGAGGGTGGTATTAAGGATTTGATCTTCATCATTTGGCAAATTCAAAATAAACACGCTCCTTTATGCTTTTTGTGTGAGAAAATCAGCCGCCCATTTTTCATCGATAACCTGGAATTGGTTGACTTCAGCTTCTTTTGCAAGGCGCTCGCCATATTCAGTGGCAAAGTATGCGTAAAAATCTTTCGAAAAGTCAACTGTCGCCATGTCTTGTGTTTTTTCAAACATGAATATAATCTGGGCATCATTGCCATCCTTTGATGGCATGAATAAGGTGGCCTGAATGGAGCCTTTTGCTTGAAGCTCGCTGCCATAATGTTTGAGGTACGCTAATTTTACAAGTTCAACAATGCGGTCGTCTAATTTAGCATCTTGAATATAAATTTTTTCGAGCAATTTATCTACAGTAGAGACTAAACGGGCTTGGTAGAGACTGGCTTTGTCACCTTCCATGCCTTGGATAAGGCTGAGCATTTCGTCAAGTTTATCTGTTGATGCGTCAAATCCAGTTGGAACAAAATAAATCATTGTTGGGACATCTGGATCGTGATACAGTAAAGGCCCCGCTGTTGAAATGACCTTTCCACATTCTGGACAAGTGTATTTAAAAAATTTGCCAGACAAAATAGCTTCTTTTGCTTCTGGTTGTTTTGCAATATTGACTTCTTCAACGTAAGGTATTTCAATCTCAGCATTGCAATGAGGGCATTGAGCAGAGATCATGGTTGTATTTAACATAGAATTCCTCCTAATCATTTCATTGAACATCGATAGTATATCAAATTATTGCAAGATTGTGTTGAAGAAAGGCGCAGATTATTGTATTTATAGTTAGAAAGATGGGGTGGCATTTTTCTTAAAAATAAACAAATGGTTGAGGTCTTTTAAGATAATAGATAGGGTGAAAATCAAGAAGGATATTTTTGATAAAACAGAAAAAGTTTGTTGACAAAGTGCGTTGAATCATGTAATATATTCCATGTTGTTACGACATACATTGGATGTCGCGAAAAAATTCAAATATGCGCGGATGTGGCGGAATTGGCAGACGCACCAGACTTAGGATCTGGCGTCTCACGACGTGGGGGTTCAAGTCCCTTCATCCGCATATGCGGAAATGGCTCAGTGGTAGAGCATCGCCTTGCCAAGGCGAGGGTCGCGAGTTCGAATCTCGTTTTCCGCTTTTAAAAATTGCGACTGAACCAGTCGCTTTTTTTATATGATTTTATAGTAGTTTTTGCTTGTAGTATGTTACTATAAGATTAAAAATACAAAAGGCTCATTTAGGAGGATAATTATGAAGGTAGAAAAGAAACAGCTTGATAAGGTTCAGGTGGAATTAACCATCGAAATTCCGGAAGACGAATTCAAAGAATTTGTTGAAAAGGCATATCGTGATCGTAAGGGTAAAATCAATATCCCAGGTTTCCGTAAGGGCCACGCTCCTCGCCAATTGATTGAACAATATTATGGGAAAGATTTCTTCTATTATGATGCAGCAGAACTTTGCGTTTTCCCTAAATATGTTGATGCCATCAAAGAAAATGAAGACATTCAGCCAATCGCAGAACCTAAATTTGATGTAGTGACTCTTGAAGCTGGTAAGCCTTTTGTGTTCACTGCAACCGTTGACACCAAGCAGGAAATCACTCTTGGCGAATATACTGGTATTGAATTAGAAGCTGTTGATACCACAGTATCTGACGAAGATATTCAGAAAGAAATGGATCATGCCCGTGAAAACACCGCTTTGATCGAAGATGTAGAAGATGAAAACGCTGCTGTTGAAAATGGGGATATCGTTTTGCTCGATTTCTGTGGCAAAAAAGATGGCGTTGCATTCGAAGGTGGTACCGCTGAAAACTATGAACTGACCATCGGTTCTAACAGCTTTATCCCAGGTTTCGAAGAAGGCATGATTGGCATGAAAGTTGGCGAAGAAAAAGATCTTGATCTGACTTTCCCAGAAGAATATCATGCAGCTGATCTTGCTGGTGCAGCCGTTGTATTTACTGTAAAAGTTAATGCTATCAAGCGTAAACATCTTGCACCATTGGATGATGACTTTGCTAAAGATGTCAGTGAATATGACACCTTGGATGAATACAAAGCACACCTCCGTGAAGATATGGAAAAACAGCGTAAGGAAGCAGCTGAAAACCAATATAAGAGCAAGATTGCTGAAAAAGTTACCGGGGATTCTGATGTTGTGGCACCACAATCCATGGTTGAAAAGGAAGCTGAAGGCTATCTGAATGAAATGACCTACAATCTTCGTGCACAGGGGATTGAAATGGATCAGTATCTTCAGTGGACCAATTCTAACGAAGAAGATATGAAGAAAGAGTTTGCTGAACGCGCAGAAGCTTCTGTAAAGCAGCAGCTCGTTCTCAGTGAAATTGCTGATCGCGAAGAAATTACCGTTTCTGAAGAAGAACTTGACGAAGAAATGGAAAAACTTGCCAAGTACTATCAGATGGAAAAAGATCAGTTGAAACAGATCTTTATGGTACAGGGACAGACTGAATCTTTGCGTAACAGCATTAAATTTGAAAAAGTTATGAAGTTCCTGTTGGAAAAAGCCGTTATTAAGTAATTGCTGCGACTTTCAGTAGACAGGAATAGCGAAAGGAGTTTACAAATGAGCTATCTAGTACCTTATGTTATTGAACAAACTGGTCATGGAGAACGCTCCTACGACATCTATTCGAGATTGCTGAAGGATAGAATCATTTTTCTGGGTGGTGAAGTCACCGATGATTCTGCCAATGCGATCATTGCGCAACTTCTTTTCCTGGAAGCTGATGATCCTAAAAAAGACATCTACATGTACATCAATAGTCCTGGTGGTTCTGTGACTGCTGGCATGGCTATTTTTGATACGATGCAGTATGTGAAGCCGGACGTTTGCACATTTTGTGTAGGTATGGCAGCCAGTATGGGGGCATTTTTGCTCGCTGCTGGTGAAAAAGGAAAACGTTTCGCGCTGCCTAATAGTGAAATCATGATTCACCAGCCTCTTGGAGGTGCTCAGGGACAAGCAACCGATATTGAGATTCATGCAAAACGCATTCTTGAAATCAAAGATAAAATGATTCGTATTTTGGCAGAAAGAACGGGACAAGATCCTGAAAAAGTACGTCAAGATACCGAACGTGACTATTTCATGGAAGCGGCCGCTGCCAAGGAATATGGTTTGATTGATAAGGTCATCGAACGTCACTAAAGAATGGAGAACATTGATGAGTAAAAACGAAGATCAGAATGAAGAAATTCGTTGTTCCTTTTGTGGCAAAACAAGAGACGAAGTAAATAAATTAATTGCAGGGCAAGGCGTTTATATTTGTGACGAATGTGTAAAAATTTGCGATGAAATATTAGCTGAAAATGCAATTTCTGCTCAAAAAGATTATTCGCAAACAAGCGCACTAAAGCCAGCTGATATAAAAGCTGTTCTTGATGAGTACGTCATTGGTCAAGATGAAGCAAAAAAAGCCTTATCTGTGGCAGTTTACAATCATTATAAGCGCATCAATTATATTGATGATGCAAGTAGTGACAATGATGTTGAACTTCAAAAGACCAATATTTGTTTGATTGGTCCTACTGGCAGCGGGAAAACGTTATTGGCACAAACTTTGGCACGTGTGCTGAATGTTCCATTTGCGATTGCAGATGCTACGTCATTAACAGAAGCCGGGTATGTTGGTGAGGACGTTGAAAACATTCTTTTGAAACTGATACAGGCTGCCGATTTCGATATGGATGCCGCCAGCCGTGGCATCATTTATATCGATGAAATTGATAAAATTGCTCGCAAGAGTGATAATCCATCTATTACGCGTGATGTTTCTGGTGAAGGCGTACAACAGGCACTTTTGAAAATTATAGAAGGAACTGTTGCTAATATTCCACCACAAGGTGGGCGTAAACATCCGCATCAAGAATTTATTCAATTAGATACTACCAATATTTTATTCATATTGGGTGGTGCGTTTGATGGTATTGAAAATATCATTGATCGTAGAATTGGCAAAGGCAGTCTTGGATTTGCGACGGACATTGAAGAAAATAATCGACAAAAACAACAAGATCTGCCAACCATTAAAAAGATTGAGCCGGAAGATTTGCTGAAATTTGGCTTGATCCCAGAATTTATTGGACGTGTTCCTTATTTGGTGACCTTAGAACAGCTTGATAAAGAAGCTTTAATTCGTGTTTTGGTTGAACCAAAAAATGCACTGGTGAAACAATATCAAAAACTTTTCGAAATGGATCATGTTGAACTTGTTTTTGAGGATGATGCACTTGATGCTATTGCTGAGGAAGCATTAAAACGCAACACAGGAGCTCGTGGGCTGCGAGCAATTCTTGAAAATGTAATGATGGATATTATGTTTGATATTCCAAGCCGAGATGATATTGTACGTGTTCGCATTACAAAAGATGCAATTCTTGGTACGGGTACATCGATTTTGGAATATAAATAAGATGATGAAAGGCTTTGCAAGGGGTTCTTTGCAAAGCCTTTTTAAATAAGGAAGTGATAAGATGAGTGCGGTTAAAAGTCAGAGTGGCGTAATGGTGCCGCTTCGTCAATTGGTTCCATTGCCAGCGACTACCATTACTGTAGATATTGGACGAGAAATTTCAAAAAAAGCAGTGGATGATGCAAAGGCGCAAGGTACGCAACTGTATCTGTTTACACAGACGGATCCCAATGCTGAAGTTCCTTCTTTAGAGGAATTGTATCCTATTGGTGTATCTGCTGTTGTGACAAAGGTTGAAAAAAATTCTGCTATTAATGGCTATAAGATCACTGTCGATATTGAGCAGCGCGTACAGATTTTGCAGTTAGAAAATAATAATGACTTATTGACGGTGCGTGTATTTCCGCTATCGGATGATTATAGCAGCGAGGCGGCGCGTTTGTTGGCAGAAAAAACAGAGAGTCGATTAAATACTGAACTTTTGCGATTTAATCGCTTAACACGAAAGTTAAGTGCTGCACAGTTGACGTTAATTCAAAACCAAACGGAATTGGCAAAGAAAATTGATATTATGACACACTTGGTGGTTAGCCGATTAGAAGATCGATATGCCGTACTATCGAATATATATGTCGACCAGCGTTTGGAAAAACTGCTAACTTATTTGGTGCGTGAGAATGAAATTATTCATTTGGAGATGGAACTTAATCAGCGTGTCAAAGCATCGATTGATAAATCACAGAAAGAATATTTTTTGCGTGAAAAAATTAAAGCCATTCGCAAAGAGTTAGGAGAAGATGTTGATAAGGATTCCGAACTTGATGAATTAGAAGAAAAAATTGAACAGTCACTTATGCCTGATGAAGTGAAGGAACGTGCTCGAAAAGAATTAAAGCGTATGCGCAATTCAACACCGATGCATCCGGAATATGGAAACATCCAAAATTATCTTGATTTTCTGGTTGGTTTGCCTTGGGGAATTTACAAAGAAAATAATAATGATCTGCTTTATGCAAGTAAAGTCCTTGAAAAAGATCATTATGGGTTAGAAAAGATTAAATCGCGCATTTTAGAATTTCTTGCTGTTCAATTTATGCGTGGGGACAATGCAGGGTCTATTCTATGTTTTGTTGGACCTCCTGGAATTGGGAAAACATCGCTTGCTCAGTCAATTGCACGCGCAATGAACCGAGATTTTATTCGTGCAGCGCTCGGTGGTGTTCAAGATGTAGCAGAAATTCGTGGTCACCGCCGGACTTATGTGGGGGCCATTCCAGGACGTATTATTCAAGGCATTTCTGATGTGGGCTCAAGTAACCCTGTGTTCTTATTGGATGAAATTGATAAACTTACGCGTGATTTTAAGGGGGATCCATCGGCGGCACTTCTAGAAGCACTGGATCCAGAACAAAATAATACTTTTAGTGATCATTATCTTGAGGTACCATTTGATCTTTCTAAAGTATTTTTCATAACGACTGCAAATGATATCAATGCCATACCAGGTCCTTTGCGTGATCGAATGGAAATTATTGAAATGTCAAGTTATACGGAGTATGAAAAATTACAGATTGCGAAACGTTACTTAGTAAAAAAAGCAATGGATGCTAGTGGCCTTTCAAAAGGAACTCTTTCGTTTACAGATGGAGCGTTAAAAGAAATTATCACAAAGTATACCAGAGAAGCAGGCGTGCGTGAACTTCAGCGAAAAATTGAAGCCATTTGTCGTAAATTCGCTAAAGGAACATTTATGCCAGGTGATGAAATGCCAACTCGAGTAACAAAGAACAATGTGAAGGATTATCTAGGCAAACCACTTGTTGATCATTTGGCAACGAGTGAGGGTGATGAAATTGGTGTTGCAGTTGGCCTGGCTTGGACACCGGTTGGCGGAGAAATCTTACAGATTGAAAGCCTCAGTATGCCAGGAAAAGGCAATATACATCTTACCGGTCAGCTTGGAGAAGTGATGCAGGAGTCTGCACAGATTTCTTTGAGCTACTTGAGAAGTGTTGCAGATCAAGTAGGTATTCCGGCAAAGTTTCTTGAAGAACATGACATTCACGTTCATGTTCCGTCGGGAGCAGTTCCGAAAGAAGGGCCATCCGCAGGTGTAACAATGACCACTTCTTTGTTATCGATGATGATTCAAGAACCATTGCGCCAGGATGTTGCAATGACCGGTGAAATGACATTGCGAGGGAAAGTGCTGCCTGTTGGAGGCATTCGAGAAAAGGTGACAGCTGCGCATCGTGCAGGTTGTAAGCTTGTTTTGATTCCTGAAGATTGTCAGCGCGATTTGGAAGAAATTCCAGAAGAAGTACGCGATGCTTTGGATATCAGATTGGTGAAACGTGTCGAAGATGTATGGAAGGTTGCATTTCGGAATGAGGTGATTGGATGATTGTTAAAAATAGTAAATTTTTAATTGGTGCGGTGTCGACCAAACAATATCCTGAAACTGGCTACCCTGAATTTGCGCTTTGTGGTCGTTCAAATGTTGGAAAATCATCATTTATCAATCGTATCATCAAACGGAAAAATCTTGCGCGAACCAGTTCCCAACCGGGAAAAACAAGAGAACTCAATTATTATTTAATTGAAACAGATCAATCCCCTTTTTACTTTGTTGATCTGCCGGGCTATGGATTTGCAAAAGCAAGTCAGAAAGACCGTGAAAAATGGGGACAGTTTATTGAAAATTATCTGTTGAAGCGAGATGAATGCCAACTAATTATTCAGGTGATTGACTTGCGTCATCCCCCAACAAAGGATGATGTTGCAATGTATCAATGGCTGAAATATTTCAATAAACCGGTTCAAATTGTTGCAACAAAAGCGGATAAGATATCAAAAGGGCGGTTTCAGAAACAGAAAGATCAGATTCGAAAAGCGTTGGATCTTTCTGCTGAAGATGAAATTATTCTGTTTTCTGCTGAGACAGGATTGGGTGTTGAACAAATTGATGCGTTGTTAACACCGTTTTTATCATAAAATGGATGATGTAACAAAAAAGGATGTCGATATTGGACATCCTTTTTTGTATGAAAAGAACGACAGCCATTGCATCTTTCCAAGCATAGTATTGTCTGTTATACTAAAATAAGACCATTCTAAAGAAGGGGATATCATGCGGATTGTAATTATTGGCGCGGGTAAAGTTGGCTATAGTTTGGCACGTATGCTTTCAGCAGAGGAACACGATGTCATTGTGGTTGAACCGGAGATTGAACGTGGCAATATTATTAATGAAAAGTTAGACGTGCAGGTTGTTAACGGTAATGGTGCTAGTCCACGCTTGCAACGTGCTATTGATATTGGTAACGCGGACCTGGTTATTGCGGTAACAGATCGTGATGAGATCAATATGTTATCATGCATGTTTGCCAAACTTGCTGGTGCAAAACGCACTGTTGCACGTTTACGTGATATTGATTATGCAAATGACATTGCTGCATTAAAAGAAAACATGCCGCAAGTGGATGTTTTTATCAATCCAGAACAGGTTACTGCAGAAGCAATTTCAAATTATATTCGCATCCCTGAAGCAAAAAATATTTATTATTTTGACAAGCGAAAGTTAATGATGGTAGAATTGCCCGTTTCTGAGCAGAGCACCATCAATGGGAAGGCTTTGAAAGATTTGCCTAAAATGAAACCGTTTTTGATTACGGCAGTCTTGCGCGATGGAAAATTCATTATTCCAAATGGGAATGAAATCATTCGCGCCAATGATTTTATTTTTCTAATGACAAAAACATCCGATATGAAAGAAATCGAACGTTCGCTGGGCTTTAAACGTAAAGTAATTCAGAAAGTGATGATTTTAGGCGGCGGACGCTTGGGGTATTATCTGGCAAAGATATTGGAGCCAATGGATGTTCAGGTGAAAATTATTGAGCAGAATTTGAAACGTTGTGAGTTCCTTTCTGGTATGCTGGATACTACCATTGTTCTTAATGGTGATGTTGGGGATGCAGATATTCTGGCTGAGGAAGGAATCAGTAACGTAGATATTTTGGTGGCGTCTACAGATAATGATAAACTAAATATTTTGGCTTGTTTGCTGGGAGCGCAATTGGGTGCGAAACAGACCGTTACGCAAATTCGAAGAACAGATTATATGCCTTTGATTCAATCAGTTGGTATTGATGTTGCTGTTGATCCGCAAACATTGACACGTGAAGCTATTTTAAAATTGATCCGTAAGGGCAAGCTTGAGTCGCTGACACTTATTGATTCTGGCAGTGCAGAAGTGATCGATTTAATTGTAAAGAAAGAACATCGCAAGATCTGTGGGTGTAAGGTAAAGGATATTCCATTTCCATCGGGCGTGATTATTTCATCAATTGATCGAGATAACGATGTGATAATTCCGAATGGCGAAGATGTGATTATGGCTGGTGACCGCATTACAATTTTTGTTGGGAAAAAAGCTGTAAGAAAGGTCGAAAAATTGATCAATATTTGAGGCGATTAAGAGTGAGTCGTACGATTATAGGTTTTTTGGGAGAACTTATCATTTTAGTAGGATTATCAATGTGTGTTCCTTTGATGATGAGTATCTATGACAATGAGCACATTCAAAATATCTATATTTTGGCTATAATAGTGACCTTAATATGCGGAGGAATTTTTTTAGGAATTGGTCATGGGTCAAAACGTCTCATGCGAATTCGGGATGGATTCATGCTGGTTACATTGGCCTGGTTGTGTGCTTCATTTTTTGGTTCGCTGCCAATGACCATGAGTGGCTATTTCCCTAGTTATTTGGACGCATTTTTTGAAACATTGTCTGGATTCACAGCAACGGGTATTACGGTTTTAGCTGACGTAGAAAGTCTGCCGCGTAGTATTCTATTGTGGCGCAGCATGACGCAATGGCTTGGCGGGATGGGGATTGTCGTCCTTTTCGTTGCAATGCTTTCTGGTGTTAGTGGCAGTACACAATTGTTAAATGCTGAAGTAACAGGTCCAGTAAAGGAAAAACTAAGTCCTCGAAGCAGCGATTCAGCAAAAATCCTTTGGATTGTCTATTTGATTTTAACATTGCTTAATTTTATTGCATTGCTTTGTTGCGGCATGGGTGTATTTGATGCTGCTAATCATGCAATGAGTACGATTTCTACGGGTGGTTATTCTACGCGCAATGCAGGGATATTGGCTTTTTCACAGCAAAGTGTTCAATGGGTTACCATGTTGTTCATGTTTTTATCAGCATGTAGTTTTGCGCTTTATTATCGTGTCTTTCGACGTCATGATTTACGTATTTTTTGGAAAAATGGAGAGTGGCGTTTTTATGTGGGCATGATCTTTTTCTTTTCCTTTTTGATTGTGGCAGTGCTGTATCCAGAAGGAGAATATGGTTTATTAGAAACCATTCGCATGGCATTATTTAATGTTATTGCTTTATTCTCATCAACTTGTTTCGTCACTGTTGACTATGACCTTTGGCCTCCAGTATTGCAGCTAATGGTTCTGATGATTATTTTTATGGGAGGCTGCGCAGGTTCAACAGCTGGTGGGGTGAAACTTGAACGTATCATGATATTGATGCGTCAAACACGAAATGAATTACGAAACATGTTGCATCCTCGAATGGTTACAAGTTTAAAAATCAATGGAAATGTGATTCCAAATCGTGTCATAATAAATGTTGCTGTATATGTGTTTCTTTTTGTATTGATCATTGTTATTTCAACATTTATTGCGTCAGCAGTTGGTTTACCACTTTTGGAGGCTTTTACAACTTCGCTGACGTGTATTTGCAACAGTGGTCCATCTTTTGGAGCGTATGGACCGACAGAACCTTTTGCAACGTTACCGGCTGTTTTAAAAGCTTATTATTGTATATTGATGCTTTTTGGTCGTTTAGAATTATATACAGTATTGGTGCTGTTTATTCCAAAAAATATTAAGCATTGATAGAATGGGAGGCGGATGAATGATCATACTTGGGTTAGATCCTGGTACGGCAACAACGGGTTATGGGGTGATTCGCATGACGAATTTCAAGATTAGCTGTGTTGCTTATGGGACAATTATTACAAAACCTGACATGGATATGCCTCAGCGCTTGGAGGTCATTTATGATGATTTGAGTCAAATCATTCGTCA
Organism: Peptococcaceae bacterium; assembly: GCA_019420345.1. GTDB lineage: Bacteria > Bacillota > Peptococcia > Peptococcales > Peptococcaceae > UMGS1590. The sequence goes on along the minus strand of JAHZHI010000011.1, from coordinate 44,956 downwards.
ATATCATCCGGATGAAGTAGCCGTTGAAAAATTATATTTTGGACGTAATGCAACGACAGGTATTACCGTAGGTCAGGCACGTGGTGTTCTTTTGCTGCGGTTGGCACAAGAAAAGCTGCCGATCGGAGAATACACACCAATGCAGGTTAAACAAGCATTGGTGGGCTTTGGTCATGCAGAGAAAAAGCAAATACAATATATGGTGCAGAACTTTTTGAAACTGCCTGAATTGCCAAAACCTGATGATGCTGCTGATGCATTGGCGATTGCAATTTGTCATGCGCATAGTCGTTCAGGTTTACTATAATGGAGGAATTGCATGATTGGATTTTTGAAAGGAACGATTGTCGCTGCGGAGGGGCAAATGGTTACCGTTCTTGTTGGTGGCGTTGGCTTTGAAGTGATGATGCCAAATGATGGTGAAACTTTATTTAATATTGGTGATGAAGCTGAAATTCACACATATATGCATGTTCGTGAAAACGAGATTGGTCTTTATGGTTTTAGCAGCAGTTTAGAAAAAAAGCTGTTTAATGTTTTAATTGGTGTATCGGGCATTGGCCCAAAAAGTGCCATGCAGATGTTAGGGGTTGCAACACCTCAAGGAATTATAGCGGCGATCTCTGCTGAAGATGAAAAACTTCTTTCATCTTTGCCGGGAATTGGGAAAAAAACAGCAGCTCGGCTTATTTTAGAGTTGAAGGAAAAAATTGTAAAAGAATTTCCTCTGGTTGCACAGGAAGCACCAGTACAGCAAACACCAAAGAAAGCAACGCATGAAAGTGTCATTGAAAAAGACCTGTCAGATGCATTGATCGCTCTTGGATATCGTTCTCATGAGATTAAAGAAATGTATGAGGCAACAGAGGTATTAGAAGAAAATGATGTGAACGTTGCTCTTAGAAAAGCGTTACAGTATTTATCGAGAGGGTAAACGATGCTTGAAGAAAGAATTATTTCCTCGAATGAAATTCTTGAGGATGTAAAGATACAAAAAAACTTGCGTCCAAAGCGATTTAGTGACTATATTGGACAAAATCGTGTAAAAACCAAGCTGAAAGTGTATGTTGAAGCTGCCAGAGTGCGTGGTGAAGCTTTGGATCACTGTTTATTTTACGGACCACCTGGCTTGGGAAAGACAACATTGGCACAAATTATTGCTAATGAGATGGAAGTTAATATTCATATTACCTCTGGACCTAGTATTGAACGTCCAGGGGATCTTGTTGCGCTCTTGACCAATTTGCAGCCCTATGATTTACTATTCATTGATGAAATTCATCGTTTGAATCGTGCGGTTGAAGAAGTGCTTTATTCAGCTATGGAAGATTATGTGTTGGATATCATTATCGGCAAAGGACCAAGCGCACGCAGTTTGCGTATGGATTTACCACCATTCACATTGATTGGTGCGACAACTCGAGCTGGCAGTCTGTCCTCTCCTTTGAGAGATCGCTTCGGCATTATTGAGCGTTTACAGTTTTATTCTGTAGAAGAATTGGCGCAGATCATCAATATCAATGCAAGATACTTGGAAATTCCAGTAAAAGATGATGGTGCACGGCTTATTGCCAGCCGTTCAAGGGGAACGCCTCGTATTGCCAACCGCCTTCTTAATCGTGTGAGAGATTTCGCACAGGTTGAAGGGCAGGGCATTATTGATGTTGATATTGCAAGTTATGCGTTGGATCGCTTAGAGGTAGATGCCGCGGGATTGGACAAATTGGACAGAGATCTGCTGTTAACCATTATGGAACAATATAAAGGTGGACCAGTAGGTTTAGATACTTTGGCGGCAAGCATTGGAGAAGAACGTGTAACCTTAGAGGATGTCTGTGAGCCATATCTTTTACAGGAAGGCTTTCTTGCGCGCACACCCCGAGGACGCGTTGCGACAGAAAAAGCGTACCAACATTTTGGTAAACCAATGCCAAAGAAAATGCTTGAAGCCAGCCAGCAAATGGAAATCTTTGCTGCTGAAGATGGAGGGGATATTAAAACAAATGAAAACAAATGACTTTGATTATGAATTACCAACAGAATTAATAGCACAACACCCAGCGGAAAAACGTGATCATTCGCGTTTGCTTGTAATGGATAAGAAAACAGGTGCTATCGAGCACCGTGTGTTCAAAGATATCATTGATTATCTTCATGCTGGGGATGTATTGGTGATAAACAACACCAAAGTTATTCCAGCGCGTATTTTTGGTACAAAAGAAGGCGGCACGGCAAAAATAGAAGTTTTGTTATTGAAACGTGACGAGACATTACCAAATACATGGGAGGTGTTGGTCCATCCTGGCAAGCGCGCCAAAGTTGGCACCGTGATTGATTTTGGCGAGGGAAAGTTAAAGGGTGAAGTGGTCGCAAATACCAGTGCAGGCCGAAAAGTTACCTTTTATTTTGAGGGAATTTTTGAGGAAATCCTTGAAGAATTAGGAACCATGCCACTGCCACCCTATATTCATGAACAATTGGAAGATCAAAATCGTTACCAAACGGTATATGCCAAAGTTGATGGTTCGGCGGCCGCGCCTACGGCGGGCTTGCACTTTACGCAAGAACTTTTAGAAACGTTGAGAAAAAAGGGCGTTGAAATTGAAGAAGTGTTGCTTCATGTTGGTTTGGGCACCTTTAAACCAGTCAATGAAGAAAACATTGAAGATCATGAAATGCATTCGGAATATTATGAGATCAGTCAGGATACTGCCGATCATATTAATAAAGCAAAAAATGAAGGACGTCGTATCATATCAGTTGGGACGACTTCGACTCGAGCCCTAGAAAGTGCGGCTCAAGATGGAAAATTGGTGGCAGGCAGTGGCTGGACAAATATTTTTATTTATCCGGGCTACAATTGGCAGATTGTTGATGGCTTAATTACGAACTTTCATCTTCCAAAATCTACTTTAATGATGCTTGTCAGCGCGCTTTCCGATCGTAAGCTGATTTTGAATGCATATAAAGAAGCGGTTGCTCAACGTTATCGTTTCTTTTCCTTTGGAGATGCCATGTTCATAAATCCAGGAGAAAAATAATGAGTTTTGAATTTGAAATAGAAAAAAAATGCAGTCATTCTGCTGCTCGTGTTGGTAAATTGTCCACGCCGCATGGCGATATTGAAACACCTACCTTTATGCCAGTTGGTACTCAAGCGGCAGTAAAGACGCTCACGCCAGATGAGTTGAAAGATGCCGAATCACAGATTATTTTATCAAACACCTATCATCTTTATTTGCGACCAGGCCACGAGCTGATCAAAGAGCTGGGTGGACTGCATGCTTTTATGAATTGGGATCGGCCAATTTTAACGGATAGCGGCGGTTTTCAAGTGTTCAGCCTTGGCGATCTTCGTAAAATTACTGAAGAAGGTGTTATGTTTCGTTCCCATTTGGATGGTTCAAAACATTTATTTACACCAGAGTCGGTTATGGAAATTGAAAATGCATTGGGCGCAGATATTATCATGGCGTTTGATGAGTGTATTCCACATACTGCGGACCGTACGTACACAAAGAATTCTTTGGAGCGCACAACTCGATGGTTGGAGCGCTGTGTAAAGGCGCAAGTAGATCCACAACGCCAAGCGTTGTTTGGTATTGTACAAGGAGGCATGTATTCAGATTTACGTAAGTTGAGCATTGAACAGATTACAGCGTTTGATTTGCCTGGTTTTGGCATTGGTGGTTTAAGCGTTGGTGAACCAAATGAAACGATGTACCATCTTTTAGAAGAAACGGTGCCATATATGCCTGAAAAGAAACCACATTATTTAATGGGTGTAGGCAATCCTGACAATCTTGTTGAGGCGGTTGGTTATGGCATTGATATGTTTGACTGCGTTCAGGCAACGCGTATTGCGCGCCATGGTGCTTTTTGGACAAGACATGGCCGGTTAAGCATTAAAAATCAGCAATATTTTAAGGATACAACACCGTTGGAAGAAGGCTGCAATTGTTATGCGTGCCGGAATTTTACGAAGGCATATATTCGTCATTTATTTAAAGCAAATGAAATGTTGGCGTACCGTTTGATTTCTATTCATAATATTTATTTTCTTAATCATCTTATGGCGGAGTTGCGGGAAGCCATTCGTCAGGACCAATATGTTGAGTTTCGGCAACATTTTTTTGATAACTATAAAATGTAGTTCAATTATTCGACAAAATGTTGTAAGATAGTATTATTCTTGTGACGAGGAGGGAAAACAAAGTGAACCAAATCATTATCGGTTCTAGCAGCGGCGGTTTTATGCTTATCTATATTATCGCGCTGGCGGCATTACTGTACTTTTTGATGATCAGACCACAAAAGAAACATCAGGATAAGCATAAGCAGATGCTGAATGCGCTTAAGATTGATGACCGTATTTTAACCGTTGGCGGGATTACGGGTTATGTGAGAGATCTCAACGACACCTACATTTATGTTGAGATTGCAGATGGCCTTGTGATCGAATTAAATCGTCAGTATGTGGCAACTGTTCTTCAAGAAGATGATGTAGAAGAAGAAACGGATGAATTGCCAGAAGAAGATGCTGAAGAAATCGAAAGCGTAGAACAGAACGAAGCTGCTGAAGAAGCGGAAGAAGCAACTGAAGCGGTTGAAGATGCTGAAGAGAAAAAGGTCGAAGAAAAAAATTGAGAGCAACGGTGTTTCAGGAAAACTGAACAAGGATGCGACTTTTCAAATGAGCTGCGTCAACGCAGCTCATTTTTTGCTTTTATTTAAGGTTCAATTATCATATAATGGGTCGTGACAAAAAAACAATATTTAGGAGGGATTGACTCATGCAACGAAGTAGAGTTGCAGTGGTGATTGCAGTCATTTTAGTGATCGTAGTTGCCGCAGTGGCCCTAGTTCCTGTGTATCGTGATCATGCAAACCTTGGTCTCGATTTGCAGGGGGGTGTGTTGGTCCGCTTAGAAGCACCAGAAGGTACTTCTAAAGAGGACATGATGGGAGCCATTTCCATTATTAACAATCGTATCAATGGGCTGGGGGTTTCGGAACCTGATGTTCGGTTAGAAGGTGATAATCGTATCGCTGTTGAACTGCCAGGGATTGCTGATCCAGAAGAAGCAGTACGAACCATTGGCTCGACCGCAAAAATGCAATTTATTCGCGTTGATACTGGTGAAGTGGTTGTTGATGGATCGCATTTGAAAGATGCGCAGGCAAAAACTAATGATCAGGCTACAGATGCCAGCAAACGTTTTGTTGTAGATATTGCGTTTGACGATGAAGGAGCAGAAGCTTTTAAGAATGCAACAGAAGACCTTTGCAATAAGTACAGTGAAGGTGATCAGAATCGTGCCATTGCTATTGTTTTGGATGATCAGGTGATTTCAGCGCCTAGTATTATCGAACCAATTACCAATGGGCAGGCCTCTATCTCCGGTGGCTTTTCAACGTATGAAGATGCATCAAATCTTGCTATTCAGCTAAATTCTGGGGCACTGCCAGTCGATTTGGAAATTGTTGAGCAGAATACTGTTGGTGCTCAGCTTGGTCCAGATGCGATTGCGCAAAGTTTGCAGGCGGCAATCATTGGCTGTATTTTATTGGCCCTGTTTCTCTTGGCAATTTATCGTGGACCAGGTTTCATTGCAGTAGTATCTTTGGTGCTCTATGCTATTTTATTAGCAGGTGCCTTGATTCTTATTCGCTCAACGATTACGTTACAAGTCATTGCAGCATTCTTGCTGTCTATTGGTATGGCAGTGGACGCAAATGTTTTGATTTACGAACGTATTCGTGAAGAATTAAAGGCAGGAAAAACAGTACGTGTTGCAACTGACTCAGGATTCAAAAAAGCATTTATAACCATTCTTGATTCTAACGTGACAACGTTGATTGCTACTTTTGTGTTGATGCTTCTTGGCACGGGGTCCATTAGAGGCTTTGCTGTAACTTTGGCTATTGGTATTATTTTAAGCTTGTTTACAGCAATTAGTTTTACACGTTTTATTTTACGGAATCTTGTAAAAGGCGGCGTGATAAAAACTCCAAGATTTTATGGTATTAAGCGGAAGGAGGGGCAACAATGAATTTTGATTTTATAGGAAAACGAAAATTTGCCTATGCTCTTTCCTGCATTATTATTATTGCCGGGATCGTATCTTTATTTGTGCAGGGATTAAATTTTGGGATTGACTTTACGGGAGGTACAGTCTTCCAAGTTCAATTTGAAGATAATAAAGAGATCTCCGATCTTCGTGATGAATTAGGCACCATGGGTTATGATGGTGCTCAGATTCAGCAGATGGACAATGGTGCTTTCCAAATTAAAACAGAGTTTATGGATCAAACTGCTCAGGATGACTTTGAACAGCAATTAAAAGATGCATCGGGTTCTTTTGAAGTATTATCTACCAATGCGGTAGGTCCTTCCATTGGACAGGAAATATTATTATCTGGTATCTTGGCGTTGATTGTTGCTGTGGTATTAATGGTTATTTATATTACCATTCGCTTTCAATGGCGTTTCGCTCTGGCGGGTAATATTGCGCTGTTCCATGATATATTAGTGACGATTAGTATTTTTTCCATTTTTCAGCTTGAAGTGAATTCCAATTTTGTCGCAGCCATCTTGACAATCTTTGGGTATTCTATAAATGATACTATTGTCGTTTTTGACCGTATCCGTGAACGTCTGGGAAGTGTAAAGCGTGATAATTTGGCAATGACTGTTAATAACGCCATTCACTCAACGCTGCGACGTTCGCTGTTCACATCTCTTACGACTTTAATTCCAATTCTATGCGTGTTCTTTTTTGGCGGAGAAACGACAAAAGTTTTTGTGCTTGCGCTGATTATTGGTATCGTCAGCGGTACTTATTCATCAATCTTTGTGGCATCTCCTCTATGGTATGATATGTCCATGAAGAGCAAAAAGAAACGTTTCTAAAATGGAGTATAAAGCAACAAATCTGGGTATAGCGCAGATTTGTTGCTTTTTTTGAACAGTTTTCCAGCGGTGAGATATTGACTGTGCGCCAGATGCTTTGGTATCATGTACAAATAGAGCCGATGATAAAGAGGAGTAAGGCTTTGGCGCTATACAGAGAGTGATACCGTGGCTGAAAGTATCATTAGTTAAAAAGTCTGAAGGTTGCTTTTGAGGTGGGGAAACCCCGGTTGATAACCGTTAGAAAATCATGAGGGCCTTCGGGCTAAAAAAAGGTGGTACCGCGATCCATGTCGTCCTTTTATTGGGGCGGCTTTTTATTTTTTGGAGGAGAAGTACATGTCTATTGAAAATCTGGAAAAAAATTATGATTCATCCAAGGTAGAAAACCGTTGGTATGAATTCTGGGAAAAGAATCATTTATTTGCACCAACTGATGATGATACGAAGCCATCGTTCTCTATTGTTATCCCACCACCAAATGTTACTGGCAAACTGCATATGGGCCATGCAATGGATGAAACCATGCAGGACATTTTGGTGCGTTATAAACGTTTAAAAGGCTATAATACTCTTTGGGTTCCTGGCACTGACCATGCTGGGATTGCTACTCAAGCCAAGGTTGAAAATATGCTTCGTGACAAAGGCATTGAACGCGAAGCGATTGGGCGTGAAGCTTTTATTGAACATTGCTGGGATTGGAAAAAACAGTATGGTAACACCATCACTCAGCAGATTCGAAAACTGGGCGCATCCTGTGATTGGGAGCGCGAGCGCTTTACGATGGACGAAGGCTGCAGTAAGGCTGTTCGTGAAGCATTTGTTTCTTTGTATGAACAGGGACTGATTTATCAGGGCAACTATATTGTAAACTGGTGCCCACATTGCCAGACCACCATTTCGGATATTGAAGTTGAGCACGAAGAAAACCAGGGCAAGCTTTATTATTTAAATTATCCGCTTGAAGATGGCACTGGCAAATTGACGATAGCAACCACACGTCCTGAAACCATGTTTGGTGATACAGCGGTTGCCGTTCATCCTGAAGACGAGCGTTTTAAAGATTTTATTGGGAAGAATGTTATCCTTCCTATTGTTAATAAGGCAATTCCTGTCATTGCGGATGAATATGTTGAACGTGAATTTGGTACAGGTTGTGTAAAAATTACGCCTTCGCATGATGTTAACGACTTTGAAATGGGGCAGCGTCACAATCTACCACATGTTGTCGTCATTGATCAATATGGCAAAATGAATGAAAATGCCGGTAAGTATAACGGCATGGATCGTTTCGAATGCCGTAAACAGGTTATCGAAGATCTTAAAGGTACCGAGTACTTTGACCATGAAGAAGACTATACGAATGCAGTGGGTCACTGCTATCGTTGTCACACGGCTATCGAACCACGCGTCAGCAAGCAATGGTTTGTACGTATGGAGCCATTGGCAAAACCAGCGCTAGAAGCTGTTAAAAATGGCGACATTCGTTTTGTTCCTGAACGTTTTGAAAAAATTTATATTAGTTGGCTGGAAAATATCAGAGATTGGTGCATTTCTCGCCAGCTTTGGTGGGGACATCGCATTCCAGTTTGGTATTGCCAGGATTGTGGTGAAGTGATTTGCACACGTGAAGATCCAACAGTATGTCCAAAATGTGGTTCCAAGCATTTAGAACAGGATCCAGATGTTTTGGATACGTGGTTTAGTTCTGGACTTTGGCCATTTGAAGTTATGGGCTGGCCTGACTTGGATGCAAAGGATCTTGCAAGATTTTATCCAACCGATGTGCTGGTTACTGGGCGTGATATCATCTTTTTCTGGGTTGCTCGCATGATCTTTGATGCTTTCAAAATGACAAATCAGCGTCCATTTAAGGACGTTTTGATTCATGGATTGGTGCTTGATCAGCACGGACAGAAAATGAGTAAGTCCAAGGGAAATGGCATTGATCCGTTGGAAGAAATTGAAAAGTTTGGTGCAGACGCTTTGCGTATGACATTGATTACTGGCGTAACACCTGGTAATGATGTACGTTATCGCGCGGAAAAAATTGAAGCCTCTCGAAACTTTACAAATAAACTTTGGAATGCAGCACGCTTTGTTCTGATGAACCTGGAAGGCTTTGACGGAAAACTGGGTGCACAGCCTCCTGTTACCAATGATGTTATCGACCAATGGATTCTCACTCGTTTTTATGAGATTGCTGATAAAATGAGCGTTGAATTGGATCGTTATGATTATGGTGAAGCTGCCAAAACCATCAAAGATTTTATTTGGAACGAATTCTGCGACTGGTATATTGAATTAATCAAGCCTCGTCTTTATGGCCGAATCACCGAAGAAAGCAAGAAAGAGGCACAAGAAACTGCAGCGTGGGTACTGCGTGAAACGTGTGTGTTGCTGCATCCAATTATGCCGTTTATTACTGAAGAAATTTGGCAGCATCTGCCACATGAGGGTGAATCCATCATTATTGCAAATTGGTCTGAAAACACAGCGAACATTCACTATCAAGATTCTTATGATAAAATGGTATTCTTGATGGATCTTGTAAAAGGCATTCGTTCGATGCGTCATGATATGGGTATCCCAACTGGGAAAAAATCAGCTTTGCAGATTCATTGCCATGATGATGCTCAAAAAATGGTTATTGAAAATTATGATGTTCAGTTAAAGACATTGGCTTATGCTGATAATATTGCAATCTTAAATGATGTATCAGAAGCTGAAAAACAATCGGTTAGTACGGTTGTTCATGGCGCTGAAGTGATTCTTCCTCTGAAAGGTGTTCTTGATATTGCAGATGAATTGGCACGTCTTGATAAAGAGATCGCACGACTTAATAGTGAAGTGGCGCGCGCTGAGAAAAAACTGGCTAATCCTGGGTTTGTTGGTAAAGCTCCAGCAGCTGTAGTTGAAGCCGAAAAAGAAAAAGTTGTCAACTATAAGCTTGATCTTGAAACTGTTCAAAAACGTCATGAATTTCTGACGAGTTTGGATAAGTAACAATTATCTTTAAAAGTGAGGTGTTCCTATGTTTGGACTTAGTATGGGAGAAATCCTTATAATATTGGTAGTGGTTGTAGTCTTGTTTGGCTCATCACGCTTGGCAGGACTGGGTAAGTCTGCAGGTAAATCAGTGCGTGAATTTAAAGAAGAACTACATAAAGATGATGAAATGGATGCAGAAACGAGTAGTAAGAAAGTGGACTCCGTAGATCACACTGATGAAAAATAAGAGAAGGGTTGAATCATGGGATTAAGTTTTGGTGAGATTGTTGTCATCATTTTGGTTGCCTTTCTTGTGCTGGGACCGGATAAGTTGCCGGATGCAGGACGAACACTTGGGAAAACTTTGAACAGTTTCAAAAAAGCACTATCAGATTCAAATCTTAATATCAAAGACGAAATGGATGCTATAAAAAAGGAAACAGGATTCTCAGAGGTTTCCGAAAAAGCCAAAGAAAAGGAAATGCAGTTTAAAAGTGAATTAAAAGATCTTCAAAAAGACTTAGATCTTGGTAAAAAGAAAAATGATCCGAAAGCATAGGAGGAAAGGAAAACATGTCAGAACAACAGAAAGAATTGCCATTGTCAGAGCATCTTAAAGCGTTGCGACGTGTTTTCTTCGTGTCTCTCATCGCGATAGTGGTGGCTTCCATATTGTGTTACGCACTTTTACGAGAGCCAATCATGGATCTCGTAATTGCACCAGTAAAGGAATATGGCATTGAATTAAAATTTACAAGTGTTGCCGAGGCATTCATGGCATATATGAAAATCTCGATTTTGGCAGGTGTCATATGTGCCAGCCCGGTTGTGCTTTGGCAAATTTTAAAATTTGTTTTGCCAGGATTGTATAAAAATGAGAAAAAAATGTTTTTGGGCGTTTTGTTTTGGCTCATTGTTCTTTTTCTTGCTGGCGTCGCCTTCGCATATTTTGTCGTTTTAAAATTTTCACTGAAAGTCCTGTTGTTTGATTTTAGTGGTGATTTTGATCCGTTTATTACAGTGGCTAATTATCTAGGCTTTGTTTGGAAATTTTTGATTCCTTTTGGAATTGTATTCGAAATTCCACTGCTTGTGTATTTCTTAACACGTTTTGGGTTAGTGACGCCTGATACAATGACAAAGTACAGACGCTGGGTTATTCTTTTGATTGTTATCGCAGCAGGGGTATTCAGTCCTCCTGATGTTGTCAGTCAGGCTTTACTAGCATTGCCAATGTATGTATTGTTTGAAATTAGTATCGTTATATCACGTAGCGTTTATCGTACGAGAATGAAAAAACTGACACAAGAACAAAATTCAGAGAGGTGATCGATATGATGAGAGAGGTGCTTTATGCATCCGACTTTGAGGGAAAAGATGTATTAGATCTGGAATCAGGGGATCTGATTGGATCAATTTCCGGAATTTTAATTGAAGAAAACCCATTGAGAGTCAGTGCATTTGCTTATCGCGTAGAGGATGAAGCAGGGCAACATATGGCATTTTGCAGTTTCTCTCAGGTAACAGATATTGATCAACAGGTGGTCGTTATTTCATCTGCTCAGAGCTATCTTTCAAGTGATACAAAAAGTTTGCTTGGCTTACCCTGTTTGGATGCAAATGGCAAATTGTTTGGCCGTGTTCAGGATTGTGCATGGACACAGAGCAATGGGTTGTTGAAGGAAATCGTCCTTGGTGCTAATGATGAATGGTTTGGTGTTGCAATTTCTGATATTGAAAAGATTGGGTCTGGGGCATTGATTTTTTCAGCTCCAGAAAGTGGGCTTCATAAGAATGCTTATCAACGTTCAGAGGTTGACGATAAAAATGGTGAAAATGCTGAAGAAATGATGCGTTCGCTTATTCGTCGTGTTGGGACCACACTTTCTGAAGCTGGGCAAAAGGTCGGTGAACGTGTCAAACAAATTGATACGGAAGAACTCAATCGTGATATCAATCGTTTTACGGAAAAAGTTGGTAAGGAAATCCGTAATGTGATTGATACCATTTCAGAGCAATCGAAAGCGTCAAAATATGCAAGCATGGAATCGGAAGTGATCAGTGTATTGCGTGATTTGGAAGGCTTCACTGTTACCAGCCCAATTTATGATAATCATGGAGAAGTCATCATCGTGCCTGGGCACGCCATTGATGCAAATACTGTTAGTCGTGCTATTGAAAGTGATAAGCTCGCTGAGCTTTATCGCGTTGCAGTATCAATAAAATATGGAGAAAGCAATGAGTAAATTTTTTAGACTAAATGAGGCCGCTGAAGGCGAGATCTACGAAATTGTTTCTGTAGATGATAAAGCATTTTCAGATGAAATTGGCGCATATAAAGGTATGAGTGTTGTCATACTAAAAAAAGCATTACAAAGTATTGTTCAGTTTGGATATTCCCAAATTGAATTGGAATTGGAACAATTAAATAAGATCGTTGTTCAGGCGCTTTAAGGACAATGGTTGATTTTAGCCGATACATCGTTTGATGTATCGGCTTTTTATATTAGATGTTGATAAAATGAGAAAAGGATGGAGGGATTTTTATAAAGTAGTCATAAAATGGCTACTCCATAAACGTCGTTATTGTTACAATAAATTTGTCTTTTAGAAAAGAATTGTTTTTTGGAGGCTAAAAAAATGAGTGAAATGAATTACGACTTAATTATTCTGGGCGGTGGCCCAGCTGGGCTCGCAGCTGGTATTTATGGTGGCCGCGCACGTTTAAACACACTGATTATTGAAAAAGGAACCATTGGCGGTCGCGCTGAAACCACAAGAGAAATCGTAAACTATCCAGGTTTTCTTTCTACGACTGGTCCAGAATTGACCGATGCTATGCGTCAGCACGCTGAAAAATTTGGCTGCACCATCGTAAAAGAAACCCCAAAAGAAGTTGTTCTTGAAGGTGAAACCAAGGTCGTTAAGACTCGTAAAAATACTTATACAGCACCAGCTATTATTTTAGCAACAGGTACCAGTGCTCGTATTTTGGGCATTCCAGGTGAAAAGGAACTCGCTGGTATGGGTGTCGCATATTGCGCAACTTGTGATGCAGAATTCTTCCAGGATCAGCGTGTATGTGTTATTGGCAGTGGCGACCAAGGCATTGAAGAAAGTATGTTCATTGCTAAGTATGCCAGTGAAGTAACCATCGTTGTATTGCATGATGAAGGTATTCTCGACTGCAACAAGGTTGCTGCTGAAAAAGCATTCGCACATCCAAAACTTAAATTCGTTTGGAATTCTTCCCCAAATGCTATTCTTGGCGATGAAGAAGTAACTGGTCTTCAAGTTAAAAACTCTAAGACTGGTGAATTGACGGATATTCCTTGCGAAGGGGTATTTTTCTTTGTTGGTCAGGTTCCAGAAACGAAGGGCCTCACTGAAACAGGTCTTGCATTTGATGAACGCGGCTATATTCCAACCAATGATCGCATGGAAACCAACCTTGAAGGGGTTTATGCAGTTGGTGATGTTCGCGAAAAATATCTGCGTCAGGTGGTTACTTCTTGCGCAGATGGTGCTATTGCAGCAACTGCAGCAGAACGTTACATTGAAGAATTGAAGGATTTCAATACCCGTGTTCTGGGCTCCGATAAGCCAGTATTGCTTGCTTTCTGGAGTCAGGAATATGATGGCAGTTTGGAAGCTATTCAGGCTGTTGAAGCTAAGAATGCTGAAACAAATTCTCATATGTTTGTTGAAGTTGACTTCATGCGTAAGAAAACGTTGGCTAATAAGTTCAATGTTACTCTTAGCGAAGAACAACCAGCAAAAATCCTTGAATTGGTAAATGGTGAAGTTACTCGTGAAGTAACCGCAGATACTTTATAATTCATTTCCTAAAGTTAGGATTTAAAACGTTTTCATCACATAGATGAGTGAATACAAGGAATACCGGAATGGATCTACCATTCCGGTATTCCTTTTTTATTTTCTTTGTTTCAGGATGGTTGTGTTTTCTCGTAATAAATTTCATTTTTTCCGGCAAATTGATTTAGTGTCGCTTTAGGTGACTCCATTATACTGAAAAAGGTTTGATTCAGAAATTGAAGGAGGTTTTTGATGTGATAAAAGTGGATCACCTAACGAAATATTATGGTGATTTCCTGGCGGTCAAGGATTTGAGCTTTGAAATTGAGCAAGGTCATGTCTATGGATTTCTGGGGCCGAATGGTGCAGGCAAAACGACAACAATGAATATTATGACGGGATGTCTTTCAGCGACGAGCGGTCATGTATTGATTGATGGCTATGACATTTTTGAAGAGCCCGATCAGGCAAAGCGGTTGATTGGTTACTTGCCGGAGCATCCTCCATTGTATATGAATGAAACGCCTCTAGAATATTTACGTTTTGTTGGGGAGGCGAAGGGGATAAAAGGCGCCGAACTGTCGCAGCAAATTGAGCACGTTGTGGAAGTTGTTCGAATTGATAACGTAAAGGAACGACGAATTGCTGATTTGTCTAAAGGCTATAAGCAGCGTGTTGGGATTGCGCAGGCCTTATTAGGTTCTCCTGAGGTGATTATTCTTGATGAGCCGACAGTGGGATTGGATCCTATTCAGATTATTGAGATTCGTGACTTAATCCAATCACTTGGAAAAACACATACTGTAATATTAAGCTCGCATATACTTTCTGAAGTGCAGGTTATGTGCGAAAAGATAATGATCATCTCGCATGGGCAATTGGTGGCATTTGATACGCCTGAAAAGCTAGAGCAGAATCTATTGGCTTCTGCCGAAATTCATTTGGTAACTGATGCTACGGCGAACAAAGTAAAACAAATACTTTCATCGCTTGAGGGAATAACAAATGTGACAATTGACGATCGTGAAAATGACCAATTTTTAAATGTATGTTTGGCTGTTGGCAATGAAGATTTATATGATATTTTTCGGCGTGTCTTTTTTGCTTTTGCAGAATGTGGCGTGCCTTTACTGGAAATTAATCTTACAAAGGCAAGTCTTGAGGATATCTTTATAGAACTTACGGATAATGAGCGCATAGCGTTTGATGATATTGAAAAGTGAAAGGTGGTGTAAGGTATGTTTGCTGTTCTGAAACATGAACTTAGAAGTTATTTTCAAAGCTTTACTGCCTATGTGTTTGGTACCTTTTTGCTTGTGATCGTTGGCATTGGTTCGATGCTTTATAATTTGCAGGCAGCGGTCAGCAATTTTGAATATGTATTAAGCTTCAGCAGTATTATATATGTTGTGATTGTGCCATTGCTGACCATGCGTGTTATTGCTGAAGAACGCCGGCAGAAAACCGATTATTTATTATATGCATTGCCGATTACAATGAGTCAGGTTGTGTTAGGAAAATATTTGGCGCTATTGGTGGTTTTCTTGATTCCAATGGCGGTATTGTGCGTGTATCCTTGCATTTTTTCGTTATTTGGTGATGTTTATTTACCGGTTGTTTATGGATCGATTTTTGCTTCTTTTTTTATGGGTGCTGCTTTAATCGCAATAGGTGTATTTATATCATCGCTGACAGAGAATCAGGGGCTGGCAGCAGGTGTTGGCGTAGCGATCATATTGTTAAATTATTTCAGTGTTAGTTTGTCTGAATATGTTTCTTCTACAGCAATGGGCTCATTGTTGACCTTGGTTTTGCTTATTTTATTATTTGGCCTTTTATGTAGGTATTTGACAAAAAATCCACAGCTAGGTTTTGTCATATCGTTAGGATTAACAATGCTTGCTTGTGTTGTGTATCTGATTGATCAGTCAAAGTTTGAAGGACTGCTCCCTGCTGTAATGAAACAACTATCTTTGTTTGAACGGCTGAATACTTTTATCAGCGGGGTTTTTGATATGACGGCAATCGTATATTATTTGTCAGTGATTATCTTTTTCTTATTTTTAGCCGTTCAGTCTTTAGAAAAACGGAGGTATAACTGATGAAGCGATTGCTTTCTCAAATGTTAAAGCAGGTCACGAATAATAATTATCAGGCGTTTCGAGGCGGCACTTATTCGCTAGCATCTATCGCTATTGTGTTGGTGATTTTAATCATGGTTAATATTATTGTCTCTGCATTGCCATCGAATTTAACACAATATGATATGAGCGCTAGTAAATTATATTCTATAACCAGCAATACGAAGTCCGTAGTTAATGCTTTGGATAAAGATGTGACCATCTACTGGATTGTGCAGTCAGGAGAAGAAGATGACATTATTGAAGCGTTATTAGACAAGTATGACAGTTTGTCAGACCATATTAATGTTGTAAAGCGCAATCCTGATGTTTATCCAACTTTTGCTGAACAGTATACGGATGAAACTGTACAAAATAATAGTTTGGTCGTTGAATCTGGTGATCGCAGCAAATATATCAGTTATGATGATATTTATGTTACAAGCACTAATATGTACGCTTATTCATACACAACTTCTTTTGATGGAGAAGGTGCCATTACCTCAGCAATCGATTACGTTGTAACTGATGATTTACCACAAATGTATATTCTTGAAGGACATGGTGAACAAGAACTTCCGGAAACATTCAGTGATCAGATTGGTAAAGAAAATATTGAAACAACAAGCTTTTCCCTGTTAACAAGTGATTCTGTGCCAGAAGAAGCCGATTGTGTATTGATCTATGAACCGCAATCAGATATTTCAACCGATGAAAAAGAAAAGTTAATCACTTATACACAGAATGGTGGGAAATTGCTGGTTATTTCTGGACCTGTAGAGAGCGGAAGCTTAGAAAATTTAAATAGCTTACTGGTTGATTATGGTGTAACAATGGCAGAAGGTGTTGTAATCGAAGGTGATAGCGATCACTATACAGGTCAGCCTTACGTAGTATTGCCAGAAATGAATAGCAATGATATGACAGATTCTTTGATAGAAGAACACTATTATCCGAATATGCCTATTGCTCAAGGTTTGGTTGTTGATGAAGAGACTGCTAATGGCAGGGTAAGTGAATTATTAACAACTTCCGACGAATCTTTCAGTAAGATTAGTGGTTATGATTTAACGACATATGAAAAAGAGGATGATGATATTGATGGGCCATTTGCCTTGGCAGTTTCAATATCGTGCGACAATGACGGTCAGATTGTATGGTTTTCATCAGCGGCGTTTTTAGAAGATATGTACAATGCCCTGTCTTCCGGTGCGAATGTTGATTTAACGATGAATGCAATTTCATCGCTGATTGGTGAAAGAGATGCAATGGCTATTCGCAGCAAATCTTTAAACTACAATTATTTATCGATCACAGAGTCAACGGCGTCGTTGTTAAAAATTGTCATGATTGGTATCGTGCCTCTCGCTTATCTTGGAATAGGTGCAGGTATAATATTAAAGAGGAGGAAAAGACAACATGAAGCGGGCTAAACGTATGAAAATCCTTTTAGGAATATTGGTTGTGGTTTCCGTTATGGCCTTTGCCGTGCTACATTATCAGGAAAAGCAAGAGAATATTAAGAATACCGACGAAATCATTTTGCAGATTGAGTCAGATACAGTATCCTCTCTATCCTGGCAATATGATGATACATCGCTGTCGTTTCATAAAGACGGTTCATGGACTTATGATAACGATGACGCTTTTCCTGTTGATGCTGAAAAAATTGATAGCTTATTGTCGTATTTCAGTAATATGGAAGCAGCCTTTGTGATTGAAGACCCAACAGACATTGATCAATATGGTTTAGATGATCCGTCCTGCAGTATTCATTTAACCACTGATGATGGAGAATATGATATCGATTTGGGAGACTACAGCACCATGGATGCACAGCGTTATGTATCAATTGGAGATGGTAATGTGTATTTGGTAGATAGTGATCCACTTTCAGCGTTTGAGATAGAACTAAGTGATATGATAGATAACGATGATATTCCTTCCTTTGAGCAGGTTGAAAGCATTTCTTTCAGTGGCAGTCAAAACTATGACGTTGTTTATAAAGCCTATAGTGATGATAGTGCTGAAACCATATGCAGTGATGATGTTTATTATCGCAAAGATGCGGATGCATTGCTGCCATTGGACACAGAGAATGTTGAGCAATACTTGGAAACAGTCAGCGGCATGTCGCAAGATACTTATGTTACTTATAATGCTAGTGATGAAGAGTTGGCGACTTACGGGTTGGATGATCCAGAACTAAACGTTTCTATTGAATATATGGATTCTGACGACGAAGGAAGCAGCATGAAAAATTATGTACTGCATATAAGTCGTGATTCAGCAACAAAAGCAGAGGATGATGGTGAGGAAAACAATAACGATGAAGACAAAATGACTGCGTATGCACGAATAGGTGATTCGAAAATCATCTATGAAATTTCTGAAACCAGTTACGATGCACTCATGGCAGCCAGCTATAATGATTTAAGACACAAAAATCTTTTTAGTGGAGATTTTTCGGATGTTACCCAATTAGATGCTGAAATCGATGGAACAACCTATTCAATTGATATTGAAACTGATGGGGATGAGAAAACATATACTTATAATGGAAAGGATATTGAAGTAACCAGTATTCAAAGTGCAATAGAAGACCTCAACGCTTCAAGTTTTACCGAAGAAGAGCCGACTCAAGAAGAAGAATTGTCTTTGACAGTACATCTGGATAAGAGTTCGATACCGTCAATAGAACTGGTGTTTTACAGATATGACGGTGAAAATTGTTTGGCTGTTGTGGATGGAACACCAACCGCACTTGTCGCCAGAGATAGCGTTGTAAATCTTATTGAAGCAATTAACGCGGTTGTTTTATAGAAGGTTATTAGAGAGAAAGGCACAGTGAAAAACGATGATTATCCGTTTTTCACTGTGCCTTTCGTTGGAATAAAAAATTTTATTAAATGGTAATATACTACTAGAAACTGGTAGGATAAAATGTTAAGATTTTAGAAAACCACTGAAATTTGAGCAGATTGAAATATTGAATGTTATCTACACTTCGTTTATAATAAAAACTAATGAAAAATGCAGAGCTGGGACTTTTAGATGACATTTGATGGTCATATTTAAGCCATAGTTGCTATAAATTTTTAAGGAGGAATTTGTTATGAGTGAGCAAATCCGCAACATCATGGAAACTGATGTTTACTATGCGCATGAAGAAGACGATATTGCTACAATTTTAAGAACCTTGGTTGATAAGAAAATCAGTGGTGTGCCAATCGTCAATAAAAATATGGAAGTTGTAGGCTTTATCAGTGATGGTGACATCATGAAATTTATTGCAAAACAGGATCCTCGTATCATTGATATGACCAGTTTCATTACAGTATGGTACGATTCTGAAAGCTTCGATCAAAAACTTGATGATTTGTTAAAGATCAATGTTATGGAACTTGCTACGACAAAGATTATTGCCGCTGAACCAGAGGAAACTGTCGATGAAGCGGCTCGTACACTTGGCAAAAAACGTATCAAGAAGTTGCCTGTTATTGATGATAATGGTAAACTCGTTGGTATGGTGAGCCGCCACAATATTATTCGTTATATTATTTCTTATCATGAAAGTAAACAAGGAGAACAAAACTAATTATGAGCAATCAGCAGCAGAAAGCCGTGATTACTGTCACAGGCTATGACAAAAAGGGTATCATTGCAAGTGTGACAGCAATGCTTTACAATCACGACGTAAATGTTTTGGATATCAGCCAAACCATTTTAGACGGATTCTTTAATATGATCATGCTTGTTGACATCAGTGAATGTAATATTTCATTACAGGAGTTGGTTGATGAGTGCACAAGAGTTGGCAAAGAAATCGGTCTTGAAGTACGTTGCCAACATGAAAATATTTTTAAATTCATGCATCAAATATAAATGGAGAATTAACAATGTCTTTTTCAATGAATTCATCGGATATTTTTCAGACAATCCATATGATTGCTGAAGAGAACTTGGATATTCGAACAACAACCATGGGAATTTCTCTGAAAGATTGCGTTTCTGAATCAACAGAAACTACTTGCAGAAAAATCTACGATAAGATTACAAAAAAAGCGGAACAGCTCGTTCCGACTGCAGAAGCCATCTCAAAAGAATTTGGTATCCCAATCATTAATAAACGAATTTCTGTAACGCCTATTTCTATGATCGGGGAATCATGCGAAGATCGTGATTATGTTGCAATTGCAAGAACACTGGATCGCGCTGCAAAACAAGTGGGTGTCGATTTTATCGGCGGCTATGGTGCGCTCGTTCAGAAAGGCATGACGGATGCTGAACGGGAGTTCTTGGAAACAATTCCAGAAGCATTAGCGACAACGGATGTAGTATGTTCTTCTGTGAATATTGGTTCCAGCAAAGCTGGCATCAACATGGATGCAGCAGCAATTCTTGGTCGTGTGGTTAAGAAAACTGCAGAACTTACTGCAGATCAGGATGCTTTGGGATGCGCTAAGTTTGTTGCATTTTGTAACGCCGTAGAAGATAATCCATTTATGGCAGGGGCTTTTTATGGTGTAGGCGAAGGTGAATGCTGCTTAAGCGTTGGGGTTAGTGGCCCTGGGGTTGTCCTTAATGCGATTAAGGGCAGAGAACATTTACCATTTGATGAACTGGCTGAATTGATCAAACGCATGGCTTTCAAGATCACTCGATCTGGTGAAATGGTAGGTCTTGAGGCAGCAAAACGTCTTGGTGTACCATTTGGCATTGTTGACCTTTCTTTGGCACCAACTGCAGCCATTGGGGATTCCGTCGCCGATATTCTTGAAGCGTTTGGCCTTGAGAAATGTGGCACCCATGGTACGACTGCTGCGCTTGCCATGTTAAATGATGCGGTTAAAAAAGGTGGTGCCATGGCATCTAGTCATGTTGGCGGTTTGTCTGGGGCCTTTATTCCTGTCAGTGAAGATGCCGGCATGATCAATGCTGCAAAAGAGGGCAGTCTTTGCTATGATAAATTGGAAGCAATGACTTGCGTATGTTCTGTGGGTATTGATATGGTTGCTATTCCTGGCGATACACCTGCTGAAACAATTACTGCAATGATCGCTGATGAAGCGGCTATAGGTATGATTAATAAGAAAACCACTGCTGTTCGTGTTATCCCAGTTCCAGGAAAAGGTGTAGGCGAAATGGTTGAATTCGGTGGGCTTCTTGGGTATGCACCTATTATGGAAGTGCATCCATTCTCATCGAAAGTATTTGCACAACGCGGAGGACGCATCCCTGCACCAATTCACGCGCTTAACAACTAAGAAATTTGGGGAAGATATGGGTAAAAAGAAGCAACCGTCTAAGCGGCCGAATCAGTCTGCGTCAAAAAAAACGCGGGCTGATCTACGTGCTCTGCCTTTGAAACGTGAAGTTGGACATAAATATCATGTAAAAGGTAAGAAGACCAAGGAGCAGTTTCTAATTGATGCAATGGAACGTGCCCGTCTTGCAGAGTATGCTATGTATTTTGAAAAACCATGGCGGCTTCTGGGTATGAATTTTTTAATTGGGCTTGCAAGAGGCTTAGGTACTACGATAGGATTAGCGTTAGTACTTGCGCTTCTTGTATATATTACTCAGGAAATAATCTCTGCAAATTTGCCTGGGATTAGCCAATGGCTAGCGGATCTGCTTGGATTGGTGCAGAGTTATTCCGTATCGAAATTACCATATAATGAATAAATCAATTAAAATAATTTTACCGTACTTATTTGCGATTATCGTTTTGCTGATTGATCAGGGAAGTAAAACTCTTGTTCGAAGAACAATGAGCCTTGGTGAAAGCATTCCAGTGATCCAAAATATTTTTCATTTAACTTATATTGAAAATACTGGTGTGGCTTTCGGAATGTTTTCAGGTCATGCAAAAGTATTTGTTGTAGTTAGTTTGGTGGTTCTTTTTGGACTGCTGTTTTTTGCATGGAAAGAACATGCTCGTTCGTTGCTTTTGCATTATGGTATTGCAATGGTGATTGCAGGAGCACTGGGAAATGACATTGATCGTGTGGTCAAATCGTCAGTGACAGATATGTTTGACTGTCGAATTTGGCCGATCTTTAATGTTGCAGATATTGCGGTTTGTGTCGGTTTTGGATTATTGATACTTTATATTCTTTTTGATCAGGGGGAAGAGAATGGAAGATAAGCAGATCATGATTTCGAATGATGCTGTAGGACAGCGTCTCGATCAATGGGTGAGCAAACAAATGGAAATCACTCGATCTGCCTTTAAGCAGTGCGTAGAAAAAGAATGTGTCTTTTTTGAAGGTAAGAAGGTTACAAAGGCGGGGTTTAAGATTCCGTCATCAGGTATGCTTGTTATTAGGGAAGAAGATAATGGCTATAAGCCGATAGCGCTGCCCCTGGATATCGTCTATGAAGACGAAGATCTGCTGATTGTAAATAAACCACGTCATTTATTGGTTTATCCAGTAAAGGATAAAAATGAAACCACTCTCGTTAATGGACTTTTGGCACATACAGCTTTGTCTGACTTTTGTGGGCCGGATCGTCCTGGGATTGTACATCGAATTGATAGAGATACCTCAGGATTGGTTTTGGTTGCAAAGAATAATTTTGTTCATGAAAAATTGTATGATCAATTGGCCAGACATGAGATTTTACGAGAATATATTGGTATTGTAGTACGTCCCTTTGAAGAACGTAGTGGTGTGGTCAATAAAGCCATTACCCACGATTTTTCACATGGGACAAAGCGGATTGTGACTGAAATTGGTGGACAAAATGCGATTACGCATTATACAAGTGTTTATCAAAATAATGCGTATGCATTGATGCGGTTTCGTCTGGAAACGGGAAGAACCCATCAAATTCGTGTACACATGGCTTCCATAGGCCATCCATTGGTAGGTGATGGTTTATACGGGGATGCAAGAAATATCTTTGGGTTTCATGGACAGGCATTGCACGCTTTGCGTCTTCGTTTCGTTCATCCTATAACTGGAAAACAATTAGAGGTGGTTGGCAGACCGCCGGAGATCTTTAAAAAAGCGGTAACACGCATACAAATGATGAAGTAGAGGAGGAATCAACTTGCTTAGTGATAGTTTAAAAGTTTTTATCACAGTAGCTGATAAGAAAAACTTTTCAAAAGCGGCAAAAGCGTTGAATTTGACACAGCCTGCAATTAGCTTCCAAATTCAAACGTTGGAGCAGTACTACCAAACAAAGCTCTTCGACCGCATCAATCGCCATGTCAAATTGACAGAAACTGGCGAACTGCTGCTTGAATATGCCTTGTCTATGAATGATCTGCAGTCTGAACTGGAAAGAAAAATGCAGCAATTAACAGGACATGTAAAAGGGCAGTTGATGATCGGCGCTAGCCGTACGGTTGGTGAGTACGTTTTGCCTTATGTCATTTGCAAATTTAAAGAAGATTATCCAGATGTTGATGTGACATTGGAAATCTATAATACAAAACATGTTGAAGAAAATGTTTTGAATCGTTATCTTGATATTGGCTTAGTTGAGTCAGATATTCGTCACAAGGAATTATTCTTCCAAAATATTCTTAGTGATGAATTGGTTCTCGTTGTTCCAAAGGATCATCGTTGGGCGAATGAAGAAGAAATTACACTTGATCAGCTCAAAGGTGAACCGTTCATTATTCGAGAAGCGGGTTCAGGGAGTCGCTTGGTATTTGAACAAGCGTTGATTGATGCAGAATTTGATGTTGAAGATTTGAATGTTATTATGGAAATAGGCAGCATTACTTCGATTAAGAGTGCGATTATCAATGGCCTTGGGGTTTCTGTCATGTCTAGATGGGCAGTGCGAGATCTTGAACAGGCTGGTATAGCACATGTTGTGTCTATTAAAGATCTTGATTTGAAACGTCCATTTAGTATCATTTTGAATCAAGGTAACTTTGAATCCGAAGCATGTAATAAATTCATCCGCTATTTGGGTGAAGTTACTGAAAAAGATATTTACGAGCATTTTTAAGGAGGGAGTAGGTCCATGTTAAATGATAGTATTCGTGTGTTTTTAATGGTCGTGGAAAAGAAAAGCTTTTCTAAGGCTGCGAAAGCACTGTTTCTTACTCAACCGGCCGTTAGCTTCCAGATTCAGATGCTCGAAGAACACTATGGTACCCGCCTTTTTGATAGAGTGAGCAGAAATATTATTCTTACTGAAGCTGGTGAATTGCTGTACAAATATGCCACTGAAATGAGTGACATGCAGGCAAGTCTTGAGAAAGACATGCAAGAATTAAATAACACTATTTTAGGCCGTTTGCGTATTGGTGCCAGTGTTACGATAGGAGAATATATTGCTCCATATATTTTAGGTAACTTTAAAAAACATTATCCTAAAGTAACGTTAAGTTTGGAAGTGGCGAATTCAGATGAGATTGAAATGGCCATTCATGATACCAGCCTTGATATCGGTCTTGTTGAAGGACCACCAGTTGATAAGGATCTCGAAAGTGTGCCTTTCTTAGATGATGAGCTTGTTGTTATTACCAGCGTCGATCATCCATGGAGTAAATTGGAATCGATTTCAATTTTTGAATTGGATCAATATCCATACATTTCTAGAGAAAAAGGTTCTGGGACACGTGCAGAGATTGAACAACATCTCAAAGCTGCTGGTTTCTCGCCAAATAATCTTAATGTCATGATGCGTCTTGGTAGCACTTGTGCGATCAAGAGTGCAGTACGTAATGGTTATGGTTTTACAATCGTTTCTCGTTGGGCGATTAAAGATGATCTTAAAATGGGAAATCTGGCGATGGTTAAGATCAAAGAAGATGAATTTAAGCGTCGTTTCCGTATTGTGTATCATAAAAAGAAATTTAAAACGCAAGCTGCAGAGGAGTTTTTGAAGTTTATTGAAAACGAAACTTTTCAGTGAGCATTATACCAGCTCTAATATTAGAGCTGGTATTTTTATGAAATGATTTAGGCTTAATGAACTTGCACACCTTGGTGTCACTAGTTTAAATATATTCTTCACTTACAAGCAAAATCCCCTAGCATCAAACTGTCGAAGCTAGGGGATTTGTAATTTAAAAATTAGAAGGAACTTTTAAATAATCATTTAAAGTGGCGATATTCATAGACAAATTGACAGGGAGAATAACTGTGAATGTTGTTTGATGGTTTTTGCTTGTCGCTGAAATGGTTCCTTCATGTAAGGTGACTATCTCATGAGCAATTGCAAGACCAAGACCGGCGCCGCCAGTTTGTGAAGAACGTGATTCATCAAGTCTAAAAAATTTTTCGAAAAGAAGGTCTAGTTTTTCTGGTGGAATGGTTGGACCACTGTTGGAGAATGTAAGAATTGCCTGCCCGTTTTGTTGTCTTGCCCTTACACGAATTTCTGAATTCGGATCACTGTATGCTATGGCGTTTTTTAGAATATTGTTAAATACACGTGCAAGCTTGTTAGAATCACCATTTATTGTTAAATCATCTGGTGTGTCTAATGTAATCGTATTACCATGTTTTTGGGCCAGAGGATAGAATTCATCGGTCATCTGAACCAGCATAAACGTTAAATCCAATGGGGCAATATCTAAACGCACCTGTTGAAGATTAAAGCGTGTAATATCAAAAAATTCGTTGATGAGGCTTTCTAGGCGTTGGGCCTTTTCAAATGCGATATTTGTGTATTTTGCACGCTGAGCCAATGGCATATCTGGTGCTTCACTTAGTAGACTGAGATAGCCGATCACAGAAGTGAGAGGTGTTTTTAGATCATGTGCTAGATAGGTGATGAGATCGTTTTTCCGGGCGGCTTCATCACGTAATAGTCTTTCGTGCTGTCGCATTTTTTCTTTAACTTCACTCATTTGAAATGCAATATCATTATATATTTTTGGAAAAACGTCAGAAGCTTCTCGTTCAGAAAAGATATATTGATGGATCATTTCACCCAGTTCTTCCATACGATCTTTTACATCTGCTGTTGATAAAAATTTGTTTAAGATTAAAATCAAAATGCTGCTAATGCATACTAATGCTATAAGAAGCAGTAGAATGTATATTTTTACCATTGCCCAATTAGGACGCCAAATGTAGATTGGCTCTCCATTTGATGTGTAATAATAATCATACACAGCCATTAAATGATCTTCAAACCAATTGGTGAAGACGCCTTCAAGTCCTTTGTCGATAAAGAAAAAAAAGCCAAGCGTAAAAAGAAAACCCGAAAATAACAAAATAATGAAGCGACGGATCACTCTGCGTTTATTGTTCAATTTTATATCCACACCCCCAAACGGTTTTTATGTATTTAGGATTCTCGAATGAATCACCAAGTTTTTCTCGTAAATGACGGATGTGCACTGAAATGGTATTGTTTTTCTTATCATAATACTCTTCTCCCCATATTTCGTGAAAAAGATTTTCTGCACTGACCACACTGCCTTTATGTTGACAAAGAATGCGTAAAATGGCAAATTCCGTTGGTGTTAAAGAAAGAAGTTTTCCATTTAAGAAGCATTCGTGCGTGCTTATATTTAAAAGAAGGCCACCGTATACGATGATCTCTTCACTAGGCTGTGATTGTGTTTGATTATATGTTTTATAGCGCCGTAATTGCGCTTTTACGCGTGCCACCAGTTCTAGTGGAAGAAAAGGCTTCGTAATGTAATCGTCGGCTCCAAGGGTGAGACCGGTTACTTTATCCATGGTTTCCCCTTTTGCAGTGAGCATAATAATAGGATATTGATGGTGTTCACGTATTTTTCTACATAAGATCAGTCCATCAACCTCTGGCATCATAATATCTAAAATGGCTAGATCAAAAGATTCTTTTTGGATGCAGTTTAGTGCTTCGCTTCCACTATATAATGCTGTTACTTCATAGCCTTCATTTTTTAAATAAAGTGATACAAGATCAACAATTTCTTTTTCATCATCGACCACAAGTATTTTGTCAGCCATACATGTCACCTTCCTTTAACATCCTCTTCAACTATTATAATATATTAGCAAAGTCTGGCCCACCATTAATAAACATCTGCCTAAGAAAATCCTAATTTTTTCCTAAGATGAAAAATTGGAGTGATTGATCATGAAGGAAAAATGAAGAATCTTAATAATAGACTAATTATTGCCTGAGAAGATCTGAATTATTCTGAATACTCTTGATTTGATCGCGTAATCATGATATTGTCGATATAAAGAAGTTCTCTCAACGGTTGGCGTTTGTTTTTTATGATATCTTGCTATCGAGAAATGTTGATGAATATTTTATAGTATGAATGAAAATGTTGAGTGACTTTGCATGTATGAAAAAGATTTCTGAGGGGTATTTTTATTATGGTTTTAAATTGAAAATAGAATTTTACGGAGAGATTTGTTAAAGGAAGGTTATGGAGGAAAAACATTGAAGAGGGTATGGTTGTTTATTCTTTGTTGGTTGCTTTTATTGCCATCAACAATGGGCTATGCGCAAGATAAAATATGGATGCAGAATCAGAATAAAGATGATTTTTACCGAATAATCGCTGAAAATTTGACTCGATCAAAAAATCCTGATGGTTCTTATTGCGTGATGGGGAATGAAGAAACAGTAAAGAATTTTAGCTGGGAAAATATTGACATTGTTATTAAAAAACCGCTCATTCAAGATATTGTAAATAGTATTTTGCATTATCGAGATTATCGAGATATTCAAAATGTGATCGAAGAGTGTCAGCGCTACTATTTTTTCGTGGTTTGTTCAGGAAATTATAAGTTAAATCCAAGGGAATACTTTACAAATGAGGGCGTTTATCAGGAAGTAAATGCGCGTAATATCTACATGATGTTTAAAGTACCAGATGCTGGTTTGGGATGTGAAACGGGTGATTTTTTTTATTCTTTAGACACTGTGAAAATTGATCATGATATTGCAAAAGTATTTATCACTCGCTCAGCTAAAACTATTGATAATAATCCTGCAAATGAAGACAGTGACTGTGGTGTCGTCATAGAAGAAGTGGTTCGAGAAGGATACTTATTAGAGAAAATAGAGGGCCAATGGAAAATTGCTAACGTTCTATTTGATAATGCTGATTATCTGGAAGGGGATGCGCAACGAATTTTTAATGATGAAAATCAGACAGTTAATCTATTTAGAATGTTTGAGGATGCAGAAGATGCGTCAATATGGACAGAACGTTTTAGTTTTGAGAGATGCCAGCGTAAAGATTATTGTCCATATGGAAATTTCATGAGTTATATTATCGGTGATGTTGAAACCCCAGCTTTTAATTTTGACAAGCTGATCAACGAAAGAGACAATACGGATGCAACTCTTGAATCTTGACATGTTCCGAAGAAACGTACAGCAGAGGAAATAGAAATCTAATGGGGAGAGAATATGAAAATAATGCGATGTTTTATTTTATTATTTATTTTTCTGTTTTCGCTTCCGTTGCCTGTCTGGGCAGTTGATGGCAGTGTGTTGGCAAATTGGCAAACACGAGGTGCTTATTGTGCTGAAATGGCTGCAACAATACCTGAACATAAAAATGATGATGGTTCATTTAGTGTGATGGGAGAGCTCGTTGATATGAAGGAATTTTCATCAATGCCGATTAAGATATATATAAGAAAGAATCTGAGCGTTACGCTGGATAATCTGTTTAATAACAAAGATGACGTTCAAGAAATACAAGCGCTTGTTGAAAAAGTAAATAATTATTACTACGCTACGCTTCTTTCAGGTCGATTTAAAATCATGCCTCGTGAAAATTTTACCAACAATCAAATTTTCGAAGAAGCCAATGCAAGAAACCTTTACGAGCTGTTTATGAATCCAGACTGTGGTATAGGAATGAGTGAAGGCCACTTTCGCATTCAAATTGAGAAATTAAAGATCATTGATGATTACGCAAAAGTTATTATTAATCGCGAGGCTAGTGTTGAAGGACATAATCCTTATAACGGCACCGATGGATGGCAGTTAGAAAATAGTAAACGTGAAGGCTATTTATTACAAAAAAGTGATGAAGGCTGGAAAATAGAAAATATCATTTTTGGTTATTATGGTAGCACTAAGAAGTTGATTACTGAGGAAGGACGAATCAATACTTTTGTGTTCTTTGAAAAGAGTGATGATTCTGCTGTTTGGAAAAAAGCTTTCACCTTCGAGAAATGTCCAACAAAAGATTACAGCCCATTTGGCAATTACTCAGAGTATATTATTGGTGATTTAAGCGCTCCTATATTTAATTATGATAAATGCTTCAAGTGAAACAGAACTTTGAGAAATAATGAACGAGCAGCATCAAGTTCAGATGAGACAAACGGCTTAATTTGAAGGGGATGAGCATTATGTTAAAACGAAAAGTTGGTGGTATTGTAAAAACGATTGGTGTTTTTATCCTTCTTTTGGGGTCGTGTTCGACACCAGCCTTTGCGGATGATTCTCTGTATGACGTCATGGTTAACAGAACAGAGAAAGCTTGGGAGGACTTTTATGAAAAAGGTGTGATATCTTCGCAGGATTTTTGGAATATTGGCATGGAGAGCTTTCTTGCAGTATCGCCAGATTATTTTTCAAATGAAAAAATTACTTTAAGAATCAATGGTGATAAGGTGCTGACAGATCCTGAGCAGATAGGGGAGCCCTATATCAATGAAAATGATCGCTTAATGATACCTCTACGTATGGTAAATGGGTACATGGGATTTTCGACCGATTGGCAGTCAGATGGCAGCATTTATATTCGCGGTGAAAACTTGAATGTACAGATGCAGCTTGAAAGCAATGAAGTAATGGTTAATGGAGAAGAGACATTTTTTGATGAAATGCCAGTATTGAAAAATAATCGTACTTACATTCCGGCACGTAATTTTGCAATGCTTTATGGCAGCATCATTTGGGACAATGAAAGTCGATGCATCAACATTTTCTCAGAAAAAAACTATAACACAACATATCGTGTGACTGAAAATGGAGTTGTGCGTTGTGACGGTGATCATGAAACGCTGCTGACACTCAGTGCACCTTACGACAACAACGATATTGATGAAGTTATTGCTCAAAAACGAATTGACGGCGTTACCTACTTACAGGTTGGTAACGATATTTTGCGTAATGTTTATGCTGTTTTTCGTGACAATGGCGAAGAACTGGAATATGTTTTGCCATTAGGATGCGACTCACCTTATTTTATAGATGGAGATACAATATATTATACAGAGGGGCAATATAGTGGCCCTTGGACATTGTTGATAAAACCTAACCGACTCTATGTGTCTGGTGGAGAAGAGAGTGGCGTGTACGATCTTTGTTATTCTGTGAATTGCTGTGTGATTACTATGAAAGACGGCGTTCTTGGGGTCATAACACCAGAGTTAGAATTTAAACCGTTTGAACTTTCTGGATTAGACCCAATCCCTTGGCCGGAATACATAATAGATTAATAAATATTAAATTGTATTTTGATTTTGCTATAAGAAAACGGATCACTGAACGTATTACTACGCACTCAGTGATCCGTTTTCTTATAGCAAATTAATATTTTCATATTCTTGATTGAGAAGATCGACATAATACAAAGTGGCGCTTTGTACGGGGCGTCCAATAAGCAGTTTGACTGCAAGCGCCATTTGGAGAGCAGCACAAAGTGCAGGCGTAAAAGAAAGCACGCTTTTATCTGTAAGGCGAACATGATTTGGGTAAAGCATATCAATAAGTGGTTCATCTGGCCTATAAATTGCAGCTTGTGCAACCCAGCCACGAATGGCGCCATAAACGACGGGAATATTAAGCGTTGAAGCTGCCTGTGCTAAGATGTGACGTGCTTCAATATTATCGAGGGCATCTATTGCAAGGTCACAATTTGTTAAAAGATGAAGCGCATTTTCAGATGTCAGCATGGTGCAATAGGTTTCGGTGATACACGTAGAATTGATTTTGGAGACGTGTTCTTTTGCAATATTGACTTTATATTTTCCGATTGCTGCTTCGCTGCATAACAATTGTCGATTTAGATTGCTTTTGTTAAAAACGTCTCCATCGATTACACGAATGGTGCCAATGCCAAGACGTGCTGCTTGATCAATGATATGACCGCCAATACCGCCACAACCAATTACAGCGATATGTTTTGTACCTAACAGTACGCACTCTTCTTCAGTAAGCGCGGGAATATTGCGTATGTAACGTTCATCCATTTTAACCGCCTCCCACCGGAGGAAAAAGTGCTACAATGTCACCGTCTTTGACAGTTGATTCTGGTTTCTGGTGAAATCCATTGATGAGGAGAATGGAAACTTCTTCTTTAGGAATGTTGAGCTTTTGAATAATATCTCCTGCGCAAGAAATACCGTCGGCATCCATCATTATAATCTTATCGCGGCCTTGGCGAAGGGTTGCGAATACGCGTACTTCGATCATCATATCGCCTCCGTTCATAAAAATAGGGAGAGGTCGGAATCCTCTCCCACAATTTAATGATAATTATTTACCGACACATTCGTCAAGTCCAAGTTTCTTCAATGTTTCATCTGTTGGGAACGCATCAACCCAACCACGTGCTTCATAATATTGAGGCAAAGTTAATGGAAGTTGAGAAACCATGCCTTCGGAAGGACCATTGGTGATTGGCTCTTGAAGCAATCGTTTTGGCAAACGATCGTCCTCAGGTTTCATGCCTGCAGCTTTGTTAAACATGCGTTCAATATTGTAAATTCGATCGCCGATGTTAAGTACTTCTTCGACGGTCCAACTTGTGCCAGTGGCAGCATTCAAGAGGGCCGTGTATTCAGGTGCGCCCATTGCAAATGATGTGAACAAGCAATGTCCCATGGAGTCGATTACTGCGGTAAGGTCTTGGAATGTTTTTGCCCAGAATGCTTTGTCGGTGGTAACAGTACGATCAAGTTGTTCTGGCAGGCCAAGTACTTCAGGAGAAATCATATAACCACGAACATGGCAACCGCCACGGTTAGAAGTGGCATATGTAATGCCAATACCTTGGATTGCACGTGCATCGTAAGCTGGCATTTCTTGTTTCTTAACACTCATGGAAAATTCTGGATGACCATAGTGTTCGCAAAGTCTTGCAGAGCCAGAACTCATCAACCAAGCAAGTTCTGATTCAGGATCCCCCATACGTTTCGTCCATTCAATAAGCGCTTCTTTCGAGCCCCATTCAAGTGGAACACCGTCGCATTCTTCTTCTTTAATATATCCGCGCTGATACAATTCCATAGCTGCAGCAATAGTGCAAGGTGTAGAAATTGCATCAAGTCCATATTCATTGCAAAGCATGTTGCAAATATCGATGGTATTCAAATCATTGTTGCCGCAGTTACCGCCATATGCCCAGAGTGGTTCATATTCTGGACCGCCGACAACTTTGTCGCCAACTTTGATAACGCGGGCGCATGCAATTGGGCAGCGATAGCAAGCACCGGCTTTTACGAGATAGGTATCAGCCAAGGTTTCACCGGAAATTTCATCACCATACTCTGCATAGGAACCTTGCCAGTTATTGGTTGGAAAGGCGCCGATGTTATTAACAATATTAACCAATACTGCAGTACCAAGCTGGCGCAAACCAGAACCGGTGACGGGGTTTGCTTTGATAATTTCCATGGCGTTTTTGGTGGCTTCTTTCAGTGCATCGATGTCTGCGATGTTATCAAGATTTTTACGAGTAGCACGTACAACGATGGCTTTCAGTTTTTTGCTGCCCATTACAGCACCGACACCACTGCGACCTGCAGCACGGTCTTTGTCATTCATGATAGCAGCAAGTAGAACCTTCTTTTCACCGGCTGGACCGATGTTCAGTACGGAGAAGTCGCTTCCGTGACGTTCTTTTAATGTGTCATCGATGAGTTCACTTTTCATACCAAGTAAATCATCGGCGTTATGAAGTTCGATTTTGTCATCGTCAATAGAAATGTAAGTCCACTCAGGTGCTTCGCCTTCAACAATAATGGCATCCCAGCCAGCGTATTTGAGTTTCGCGCCCCAAATACCACCAGAGTTGGAACATGCAATCATACCTGTTAATGGAGATTTCGTAACAACCATATAGCGGCCTGTAGATGGTGCAGCAGCGCCAGTCATCGGACCGGTGATGTAAATCAGTTTATTTTCTGGAGAAAGTGGGTCAACAGTAGCGACACCTTCATCATAGAGTATTTTTGTACCGAGACCACGACCGCCAATAAATTTATGGGCAAGTTCAAGATCTAGTGGTTCAACTTTTATTTCTCCGGTACTGAGATTGATGCGAGCGATTTTTTCGTAATAAGCACCAGCCATAGCGAATTCCTCCTTTAATTCTTTATAAAAACCATATTCTCTTGAAATATTTCGACTTCTCTATCTATTATTATAGAAGATAAGAATGCAATAACAAGACAACAAAGCAAGGTTTGTGCGAAACAACACGAAAGTGTTCTGTTTCATACATAGTATTTCTATGTTTTATCTCTGAAAATGTGTGAAATAATATGAAATAGATTGATAATGGATGTATCGTGTCTGATGGCAAACTTGTTAGAAAAATGAAAAAAACGTATAATGAGAACAATGAAACAGTTATATAACAGAAGAGGGGGACTATGATGGCTCAGAATAAATCTTTATCAACACAAGAAGTTGCGGATATTCTTCATGTCAGTAAGTCAACCATTTATGATTTGATTCGTCGCGGTGAGATTCGTTCCTATAAAATAGGTCGAAAAGTTCGTTTTACGCAAGATGACGTTGATGCGTATATTGCACGTTCACGCAGTGAAAACAGTGTGAAAGCAGTACAAAAAATTCAGACCCATTCAACCCTGCTGACGCCGCCAGAAGGAGAGGCGCCAGATTTAATAATTTCCGGCCAGGACGTATTGCTGGATATTCTGGCAAATTATCTTCATCAGGGTGGCATTAATGCGGCACGGACCTATCTTTCTGGTTTTGAAGGGTTGTTGTCGCTTTATCAAGAGAAGGTGCATGTGTGCGCGAGCCATTTATATGATGGAGATGACTACAATACATCTTACGTGCGCTATCTGATGCCTGGTGTTCCTGCAGTTTTAGTCAATTTATCATATAGAATTCAGGGATTTTATGTTAGAAAAGGAAATCCTAAAAGCATTCATGGTTGGGAAGACTTGAGACGTAGTGATTTAAAATTGTTAAATCGCCGTCCAGGATCGAGTTCGCGCATTTTATTAGATGTTCAAATGAAAAAAATGGGCATTTTGCCAGAAAATATTCCTGGCTATAACTCGGTGATCAAATCTCATTTGACAGTTGCTGCTGCGATTGCTGAAGGAGAAGCTGATTTCGCACTTGGAACAGAAAGAATCTCAAATCAGATAGATGGTATTGATTTTATTCCATTGATGAAAGAACGATACGATCTTGTGCTTCGAAAATCTTTTCTTGATTCAGTGCCTGCTCAAAGATTGCTGGAAATATTGAATACGCCTGCTTTTCGAACAGAAATATCGCATTATTCCGGTAACGATTACAGAGACCTAGGGAAGATCATTAAGGAGGTATGAGACATGCTTGAAGTAAAGACACCGCAAGAAGTCTTGTCTTTAATAAATACTGAGTTTACGGTGTTGTCGGATCGAGTGGAAAATGTTTCACTAGACCAGGCAATTGGTCGCGTACTTGCTGAAGATGTGATTGCTAAAGAATATGTGCCAGATTTTAATCGTTCAACCGTAGATGGTTATGCAGTAAGGGCGCGTGATACTTTTGGTTGTACAGATGCTATTCCGGCTATGCTGCCTTTGGTGGGAGAAATTTTTATGGGTGAAGGTGCGGATCTATCGTTGCGACCAGAAACCTGCGTTGCGGTACCAACTGGTGGTGCTGTTCCAGAAGGTGCAGACAGTGTTGTGATGGTTGAATACACTGATAATTACGGCGATGGCACGATTGGTATTACTAAACCAGTAGCACCGGGGCAAAATATGATTTTTCGTGGAGATGATGTTTATCCGGGAAAAGTCATATTAAATAGAGGTCGCGTGCTGGGGTCTCAAGATATTGGTGCTTTGGCAGCAATTGGCAAAGTAGATGTGATGGTGCAGCAGAAATTATGTGTTGGCATTATTTCTACAGGTGATGAATTGGTTTCTCCAGAAGTAAAACCTGGCCCGGGACAAGTACGAGATGTTAATAGTGTCATGTTGCAATCTATGCTCCAAGCATTTGGGGCGGATGTTATATCGTATGGCATTGTGATTGATGATGCTGATCGATTGGCCGAAAAAGTTGATCAGGCGCTTGGACAATGTGACGTTGTGCTGCTTTCTGGAGGCAGCAGTGTTGGCGTGAAAGATGCAACTTGTCGAATCATTGAAGAACGCGGAGATTTACTTTTTCATGGCATCGCTATTAAGCCTGGTAAACCAACAATTTTTGGGAAAAATGGCAATAAACCGCTAATTGGATTGCCGGGACATCCAGTTGCGGCATATTTTATCACGAAGTTATTTGTCATACCATTGTTAGGGCATTTAATGGGTAGATCTATGAAGAATTATACCGTGACAGCAAGACTAAGTGAAAATATTGGTGCAAATCATGGACGTGCGCAGTATCAATCCTGCCGTTTGGAATATGATGAACACGGCCTGGTTGCAGTTCCGATTCGTGGAAAGTCTGGGTTGATTACTATGCTGGCTGGTAGTGATGGGTACTTCTGTATCGACCGTGATTGTGAAGGGCTGCCAAAGGATGCTGAAATTCAAGTAAATATATGTTTGGGGGACTGAAGTCATGGGATTTGAATATTTAACAAATATATCTTTAGATCAAGCACAAAACGAATATTTAAATAAGTTAATTGAAAATGGATTTGCGGGACAAAGTGAATGTGTTCCAGTTCATGATGCGTGTGGGCGTATTACTGCGCATGCAGTTTACGCTCATATTTGTGCACCTCATTATGCAGCAAGTGCAATGGATGGGATTGCTGTTCATGCAAAAAATACGTTTGGGGCTACAGAAACGACGCCGGTGGTACTTACGCCACAACAGTACGTGGTTGTGGATACTGGAGATCCCGTTCCAGAAACATGTGACGCGGTGATTATGGTTGAAGATATTGTTCGCAACGAAGATGAGAGTGTTACTATTTATGCGGCTGCCGCACCTTGGCAACATATTCGGCAAATTGGTGAAGATATTTGTGCTGGTGAAATGATCCTTGCGTCATATATGGAAATTACTCCGGCAGCCATCGGGGCTATGATCGCTGGCGGAGTCATGGAGGTAGAAGTTGTTAAAAAACCGGTTGTTGGGATCATTCCAACAGGTGATGAAATTGTTTCGCCTTGTGCAGATCCTAAAGCAGGAGACATATTGGAATTTAACTCTTCTATTTTTTCTGCAATGGTTCAACAATGGGGCGCAGTGGCAAAAACTTACCCGATTGTGCCAGATGATTTTGATACCATCTATGATATGGTGTCAAAAGCTGTTGATGAATGTGATATTGTCTTATTAAATGCGGGATCTTCTGCAGGACGTGAAGACTATTCTGTATCAGTAATAAGAAAGTTGGGGGAAGTTATTCATCATGGCATTGCCATTAAGCCTGGTAAACCAGCTATTTTGGGATGTTGCGGAAATGTGCCAATCCTTGGTGTTCCGGGATATCCTGTCAGTGGGATCATTGTCATTGAACAATTTTTAAAACCAATAATTTCGAAATGGTTAAGGGTATCTGTTAAAACGGAGAACTATATGGAAGCTGTTTTAACACGTCCCGTAGTTAGTGGGCTAAAATATCAGGAATTCGTTCGTGTGCGAATGGGGGTTGTTGGCA
Source organism: Peptococcaceae bacterium (assembly GCA_019420345.1). GTDB lineage: Bacteria > Bacillota > Peptococcia > Peptococcales > Peptococcaceae > UMGS1590. Next base: position 8,340 of record JAHZHI010000011.1, on the reverse strand, counting down.
ATAAATTGACGGCATCTCCATTAAGTCGTGGTGCTGGTGTTGTATCTTCTTTCATGAAAGCAGATGGTATTCTTGAAGTGCCACAGGGGACAGAAGGATACGAGGCTGGCGAAAAAGTTCGTGTTCGCCTGTTGACAGAGCCGAAAAAATTGGAAAACACTTTAGTCGTTATTGGAAGCCATGATCCATTATTGGATGAGGTTGCTGATATGATGCATATTGACAATCCTGATGTTTATATGAGTAGTACACATGTTGGTTCAATGGGAGGAATTATGGCTATTCGCCGCGGTGAAGCGCATGCTGGTGGATGTCATTTGTTAGATACAGAAACCGGAAAATATAATATTTCTTTCTTAAAGAAATATTTCCCGAATGGAGGTATTCGGTTGGTACGTTGTGTTGGGAGACAACAGGGGCTCATGTTGGCAAAAAATAATCCGTTAAATATCCAGGAATTTGCTGATATTGCTAAAGAAGGCGTGAGATATGTCAATCGACAAAAAGGATCGGGCACGCGTGTTTTGATGGATTATTTATGCCAGCAGTATCAGGTTAATCCTGATAACATCTATGGTTATGAACGTGAAGAATTGACACATACTTCTGTTGCGGCGCAAATTGCAAATGGGAGTGCTGATGCGGGAATGGGCATATATTCAGCGGCAAAATTGTATGATTTGGAATTTTTGCCTATTTGTATTGAAGAGTATGATCTTATTATTCCGGAGCATGCATGGGAAACGCCTGTTGTACAACAGTTGCTAGAAACTATAAAAAGTCCTGCTTTTAAAGAAAAAATGCTCTCTATGGGTGGATATACTGTCGAAAATCCTGGAGAGCTGATACCATTGGATTGATATGGAATACACAGATGTTGTTGTCATTGGCGGTGGAGTGCTTGGCTGCTTTGTTGCGCGTAATTTGAGACGCTGGAACATCAATGTTACACTTATTGAAGCGGAAGCTGATGTTTGTATGGGGATTACGCGTGCAAATTCCGCGATAGTATATAGCGGTTGTGATAATAAATTTGGCAGTCTGAAAGCAAAGCTTACGGTAAATGCGAACAAACAATTTTCTAATTTATGTGAGGAGCTTGATGTTCCTTTCGAACGTTGCGGAAGCTTAATGGTTGCTCACGGTCCTCAAGCAGAAGCTGTTTTAAGAATGAAGTTGGAGCAAGGAAAAAGAAATGGCGTGCTGGATATGGCATTCCTTTCGGGAAGCGAAGCGAGAAATATGGAACCGTTGCTTTCGAGTGGGATTACTGCAGCATTGCTTGTACCAGGAACAGGAACGGTTAATCCATGGCAATTGGGGATTGCAGCGTTTGAAAATGCCCGTACAAATGGGTGTCGAATCATGTTAAATGCCTTGGTACGAAAAATAGAAAAAGAGCAAGATCATTATTTTATCGATACGGAACATCATTCAATTCGATGTCGTGTAATTGTAAATTGTGCCGGTCTGAATGCAGATCGTATTCAAGAGATGGTTTTTTCGCCAACAGTACGTTTGGCGTTTGACGCCGCAGACTATTTAATTTTTGACAGTAAAATATCATCACCTCGACGAATCATTTTTCAAGAACGTGAAGATGGGAAAGGTGTCACGCTAGTTCCAACTGTGGAAGGCAATATGTTGATCGAATCTCCGGAACGTGTGTTAAATACCGCAATGTGGGCAACGACAAAGGAAGGGTTAGAAAAACTTCAAATGCTTACAGCGGAATTATTGCCGAATATGAGCATGATGGGCGTGATTCGTTCGTTTGCAGCGGTTCGCCCAAATCCCTTTCTAATTTCAAATGAAAAAAAACGACTGAATGATTTTGTTATATTAAGACCAGCTGGAAATTTTTTTAGTTTCATTGGGATAAAAACTCCAGGATTAACTTGCGCAAATGAATTATCTATGCAGATTGCAGAAGAAGTTGCTGGCTTTTTGAAGGCATCTTTGAACAGTTCGTTTTTGCCAAGGCGTTATGTAAAGAATGAGAAAGACAATGAGATCATTTGTCAGTGTGGACAAGTAACAAAAGGTGAAGTGGTATCTGCAATTAAGCGAGGGGCATGTATAGTAGATGGTGTAAAACATCGAGTAGGTACAGGAATGGGCAGGTGTCAAGGCGCGCGTTGCAGGAAACGTATCCAACAATTATTGGAGGAACAAACAAATGGAGCATTGTGATATTCTAATCATAGGTTCCGGTGCGGCAGGTATTTCAGCTGCAAAGATGGTGGCTCAGGAAAATGCAAATATATGGTTAGTAGATGCAAAAAAAACGATGGGCGGTATTTTGCAGCAATGCTTTCATCATGGATTTTCACATGGCCTCAGTGGCCCGGAATATGTTCAAATGCTACTGGAAAATTTCCCAAAGAATGTCCATTTATTTCTTGATACTACTGTGATTTCTATATCTAAAGAACGTGTTGCGCAATTGATTGGTCCGACTCTTGGATCGATAATGCTCTCTTTTAAACAAGTTATTGTTGCAACGGGTTGTTATGAGATTCCACTTGGTTCATTGAAAATCACAGGAACACGTCCAGATGGTATTTATACTGCGGGACAAATGCAGGAAATGATGAATCTTTTTGGCGACGTTCCTGAGGGGCCAGTTGTTATTTTGGGTGGCGGTGATCTGGGTCTTATAATGGCTGATCAGTTGGCTCATCTAAATCTAGATGTAACAATAATTGAAAAGAGTGTTTATAGTAAGGCGCTGCGTCGAAATCAAGAATGTTTGAATAAGCCTAATATTCGATTGTTGTGTAATCGGACAATTGATGAAGTTTTTGGTTGGCCGAATTTAGAAGGGGTTCGTCTGTCATCGGGAGAATATCTACATTGTCAAGTATTGCTGATAGCGGTGGGCATGCGCCCGGAACGAACTTTGGTTGAACAGTTATATACGATGCCATGGGTTCATCTTTGTGGGAATTGTTTAACCATCCATTCAATGGTTGAAACCGTCGTTGCAGAGGGACAAAAAGTTGGAAGGGACGTTCTTTATCAATGGAGGAAGGATTATGATTGATCAATATGGACGTAGTATAACTTATATGCGTGTATCGGTAACGGAACGCTGTAATCTGCGTTGTCGTTATTGTATGCCAGAACATGGGATCATCAAAAAGCGGCATGAAGATATGTTGACTGAAGATGAACTGATTATGGCCATTGAGGCAGCAGCGTCTTTGGGTGTTCGTAAATTGCGTATTACAGGCGGCGAGCCATTGGTAAAGAAGAACATAGTTTCCATTTGTCGACGAATTGCCGAAATTCAAGGTATTGAAGAGCTTTGCATGACAACCAATGGAACGTTGTTGAAGAACTATGCAAAACTTTTGCGAGAAGTTGGAGTTCAGCGATTGAATATCAGTGTTGATACACTTGATCCAGATAAATATAAATACATTACTCGTTATGGAAAAATTGATGATTTTTATACTGGCCTTGAAGCAGCTCTAGAGGCAGGCTATGAGAAAATCAAATTGAATGTCGTGTTAATTGGTGGCTTTAATGACGATGAAATTCAGCCGTTATCAGAATTGACATTGCGTTATCCAGTAGATGTACGTTTCATAGAATTGATGCCTATGCTAGATAATCCGGCTTTTGACGAACGTGCTTTTATACCATATACTCGCGTTTTGGATGTTTTACCAGAATTGACTCCTGTTACCCCTGATGGTGGTGTTGCAAAACTTTACTCGTTGCCGAATAGTAAAGGCCATATTGGTCTTATTAGTCCAGTGAGTGCGCATTTCTGCGGTGAATGTAATCGAATCCGTTTAACTGCAGACGGGAAAATAAAACCATGCTTACATTCTGCAGAAGAATTATCGTTGAAAGGCTTGGATAAAGATGGGATGTATGAGCAATTAAAAAAAGCCATCTGGCATAAACCAAAATGGCATGGTGATTTGGATGCACAGCATCATTCACAAGCTGGACGGAATATGAATCAAATAGGAGGTTGACGATGGGCGATTTTACTCATTTTAATGATCAAGGACGCGCGAAAATGGTTAATGTTGGTGAAAAGCCTGAAAGTCAGCGTGTTGCGGTAGCAGCTGGACGTGTTCTTGTTAATAATGAGACATTTGCATTGATTCAAAGTGGTGGAATGAAAAAAGGGGATGTTTTAACTGTTGCACAAATAGCTGGGGTCATGGGGGCAAAGCGTACACCTGATGTAATTCCAATGTGTCATCCAATTCAAATCAATGGTATTGATTTGAATCTGTCGCTTGACGAGGAGCGTCGGTCTGTAGAAATTATGGCCAGCGTATCCTGTGATGGCAAAACTGGTGTTGAAATGGAAGCTCTGACTGCTGTTTCAATGGCGGCGCTGACTGTTTATGATATGTGTAAAGCTGTTCAAAAAGACATCATGATTACGGATATTCGATTGCTTAGAAAGAGTGGCGGTGTTCATGGTGAATTTATAAGGGAGGAATTATCATGATGTATCGAGCTGCGGTTATTACGGTAAGTGATAAAGGCGCACGCGGTGAACGTGAAGATACCAGTGGTCCCAATCTTTGTCGCATTCTTCAAGAACATGGTTTTGACGTTGGCTATACAAAAATAATTCCGGATGATAGTGATAAGATTCGTGATGAACTTTTGAAGTGTAGTGATTACTATCATTTTGCACTTGTTTTGACAACGGGTGGCACTGGCTTTTCGCCACGTGATGTAACACCAGAAGCGACATTGAGTATTATTGAACGACAGACGCCAGGCATTCCGGAGGCAATGCGTGCAGAGTCAATGCGCATCACGCTAAAAGGTTGCTTATCACGTTCTGTGGCTGGAATCCGTGGACGAACATTGATTGTCAATTTACCAGGAAGTAAAAAAGCTTCAGAGGAAAATATTCTTGCTGTCATTGATCCTATCAAACATGGCTTAGATATGTTATTTTCTGAAGGCTCGGCCAATTGTGGTCAATAATAAGAGAAGCAATCTCCACGCATATAATTGGAGATTGCTTCTCTTTGTTTAATAACATTCTGTTTCCTGAACACATTCGTTTTTTATACGACCAACCAAATGTTGCAGTCCATCAATAACATGGGGACGGATGTCGCCACCAATCAGGACACGCATAATATCTTCACCAACTGAAAGTGTTCCCTCATTTAGCCAAACGCGGATATAATAAATGCCAGGCAATGTGTAGGCTTCGTCAATGACTTCTTTCAGTTTTTTTTCATCATAGGAAAATCGCATGGCAGTAACGGGAGAGGTATTATTTAAACCAAAACGCACTTTTGCTTTTGCACTTTCTCGTACAACACCGTCATGGAAAAGATACATACCGATTTTTTCTGCATCAGAATGTTTCTTTGCCTCTGCAAGCCAATCATCCATAGATGGAATCTGTTTTTTTTTCATTATAGCATCCTCCTTATTTCTTAAACAAAAGGTCATTGTTTTTTAACCACCAGCAGATAAAAAGCGTAGAAAAAAACGGCGATGGATAGTGGTAACCTCCTCATCAGGCCCATCCATTATTAAGCGGGTACGAGTGATTGATATTGGTTTGTTTAATGTTGCTGATTTTCGTTCTAGGGTAATAATACAATTTTTATAATGGAAGTGGCCGTCAATATCACAAGAAACATCTTCCTGCTCAGAAAAGAAATGTTGGATACGTTCCGGTGACACGGCCCAATTTTCATCGATATGCATAGGATTCGCCTCCGGTTCGATACTTTATTATAGCGCATCATTTGTTAGAGTGAAACGTTAAATATGAAAAAGGTCCTTAGTGGACATTACTAAGGACCTTTCTGTATTTGATTTAAAGTTAACTATTTAAGCATCTTTTTTTAATTCTTCAATAACAGAGACGCGTTGACGAATACGATCATCAACATCTGCAAATAAACGTGATTGTGGACGGTTTGGATCAAATTTTGTTGGATCACCAGGGAAACTCTGATGACGATTAGCAAATGCCTCCATGCTGCCAACATCATCAAGGATACCGCCAGCAGCTTGTGCGGCGCTTGTTAGTGCATTTAAAGTCGCAGCACCAGGTGTTGGCTTTACAGGCTGATCATTCAGAATTTCATCATACATTGGAGGAATATGAACGCGATATTCTTCAATGGCATCAGAGCAGGTTGCACTTTGTTTACATGTTGCATAAGCTTCTAAACCTTCTGTTTGGCGTAAAATATTGCGTACTTCTTTAAAAAAGCCAATAACATCATGTTTAAAGATTTTGGAAAGATGTGTTAAAATACCTTTGTTTTCAGATGGTCGAAAAGTATTAACCGTCACCTGAACCGAGCCGTTAACGTTTTGCGAAGATTTTTCATTCAATAACATTTCATATTTCCCCTTTCTGTGAAAGATGGACTATACAATAGCGGACCGCCATGTTCTTGACAGACAACCACTTTTAAAGCGGGCTTTATCCATCCATCGCTTCTTAGCAATTCGCATTATAGTGGGCCTATTTCAAAAAAACAAGAGGGTTATATCATTGTCTTTCTGTTTTCAGATGTAACCATCCTGGGGGTTGTTAACAAGGTAAAATCAAAATCATAAGTGAGAAGGTAATAGATTCTATTTAAGAAAAAATCATTGAAATCTATTTGTTGTTTATTGAATAAAATATAGCCGTATTAATAAATAATATGACTGCTTGTCAAGCTAGGTATATCTTTTTTGAGAAAAATATTGTAATATATAGCTAGAAAAAATTTAAAATTGGGCGCTCGCATTGGTGAGACGCTATTTTTATTTTTAGGAAAGAAGATGATTTTATGACGGAAACTGCAAAAAAGGTGCAGATTGATGACGGTCATGCACGTATTTTTTTGCTGGCGATTCTATTATCCGGTGTTGTTACCATGCTCAATACGTCAACCGTCACTATTTCATTGCCAACGTACATGCCGGTATTTGGTGTGGATATCAATACTGTCCAGTGGGTAGTCATTGGATATATGTTACCATTAGGCATGGTTATGCCGCTAAGTGAATATCTGTGTGAGCGTTATAGTTATAGAAAGGTCTTTTTAACAGCAATGGTGGCTCTGGGGCTATGTTCTTTGGGGTGTGCTTTGTCTGTAAATTTTTTGATGCTTGTTGTTTTTAGATTTTTAAAAGGAATCGCTGGTGGAATCATCATCCCTTCATCTATGGCAATGATTTATAGATATGTGCCAAGAAAAAAACAAGCAGAATATCTTGGAACAAGTATGTTGTTTCAATCTTTTGGTACAGCATTGGGGCCAACGATTTCTGGACTGTTATTGCAAGTTTCAAGTTGGCATGTATTATTTTTAATCAATTTGCCAATGGTGTTGATTGTATTGTGGGCTGCTAGAAAAAGTATTCCTTCTGAGTCAATTAATATGGAAGTTGATAAAATTGATTTTTGGGGATGTGGACAGATTTCTTTGGGCAGTGGCTTGGTCATGCTTGCTTTCTCAATGGGAGATACTTGGGGATGGCGTTCTATTACATTTTGGGCATGTGTCATCATTGGTTTGGTGTTGATTGTTATTTTTGTGATGCGTCAATTTCATACCAGTCATCCGTTATTAAACTTTGGGGTGTTAAAGTATAAGGCGTTTTCTTTTGCGATGCTATTACAATGCGTCATTGCGTTAACGTTAGGGATTAATGCAATTCTTTCACAGTTTTACTTTCAGACCGGTTTAGGCCTTTCTCCTGCGGCAACTGGTTTGCTGCTTCTTTGTCCATCAATTATGATGCTGATTGGTAATGCGACTACGAACTATTTGCACCGTAAAGGTCTAATGAAAAGCTTAATTACAATTGGAATTATTTGTGCTCTTGTTGGAAATTTAGGATTATGTAACTTAAGTTTGACCAGTAATTTGGTCTTTGTAATGTGTTGCTTTGGCTTGCGCTTTTTTGGTATTTCAATGGCACAAATGCCATTAACGAATTATGGTCTGAGTGCTGTTCCACGTGATTTATCTGGTCATGCATCTTCAATGTTTAACTGGGGTCGTCAGCTGGTACAGACGGTGTCAACTAATATTCTTACTGTTTTGCTGAGTATGAATTTGACACGTTATTATTTGGCGGCTGGCAACGTGGGACTTCCTGCTGAGGGAACTTTGGCATATCGAGAAGCGGCAGTAGAAGCAGTTAATACAGATTATATTTATATTGCAATATTCCTTGTAATTGCTTTGATTTGTACATTTTTTATTCGTCCGGCTCAACAACGGTCGGATCGTTAAAAAATGGTATAAAAAATGCAGTCCAATTGGGCTGCATCAGCTTGTCGAAAAAGGTCACCGCAAGGTGGCCTTTTTCTCGTCTTAAGCC
>JAHZHI010000010.1 GCA_019420345.1 Peptococcaceae bacterium | reverse complement strand
TGAGAAAACCCTATTTTGGCAAAAATGCCAAAATAGGGTTTATCTACAGTCTGAGGAACGTTCACAGAGAACGTTCCTTTGTTATTGCTTACAATCTAAGTCACTGACAGTGGTCAAAATAAGATCTATTACCACCTCTGAAAATTTCTATGATAAAACAGGCAATAAGTCATCTATTTATTTTTACTAGTTTTATTTTCATCCCTAGTTCATGTAGCTTGAATCGAAATCATTCATCCATTAAACTGTAACTATAAGAGATACGCAAAATTTGTCCAGATCGGAGGTGGCATCCATTATGTATGAACAAAAGACGATGAAGTATCGATATTTCTTGCTGATATGTATTGTATTTTTAGCAATCATTGTCAATCTTGGTTTCTTTCCCATCATCAGTTTCAAGTCCGAGCATCCAGTAAATCTTGGTGCTTTCAAACTTGTCATCATAGCAATGGCCATCATTTTCTGTGTATATCTCGGCACATTTGAAGCATTCTTTTTTCCAAAATGGTCTATTATCTGCATTTTTCTATTCAATACTGCAATTTCCTTGTGTGGCTTATTTTGTCGATATACACTCGAATATGGCGAAGTATCCAACACCTATAATTTCACTCTACCAAATGTGCTTTTTCAATTGATACTTTTTTCCTGTATTGCCACGCTTTCCAACTATCGGAAACGACGCACACATTAAAAAACTTCTATACAACGAAGCTGCTTCTAATTTTTCAGAAGCAGCTTCGTTGTATGAAGAGGACATTCAATCACCCATCATATGAAATGTTGTTAATGATCCCATCAAAATACACAAAATCTCCATCGGAATAATGCCACACAGCCTGAAACGTTGTCGGCTGCACAAGACCACTTTCCGCCTCTCTATAATCCCCACAACGCGCTGTCCAAGGAAAATGTTCCATAGTACCATCATCATTTGTCATGCTGCGATCATTGGTTGTAAACGCAATCATTTCATCATCATCGTTAAAACTAAAAATACCACTCACTGTTTCCCCGCCATAAGTGATGGTTGCCTTTACCGCATGATCTTTAAGCGCTTCAAATACTATGTCATTCTCCAGTAAGGTCGTTGGCATAAACAGACTCTCGGCTAGATAAGTCACCAAACAGGCACGATTCATTTCTTCTCCTTGTTGGTTAAACAGGGGTAGTCCCTTTGCCAATATCCCTTTCATACCGCCACATCCATCTTCATAGTAATCTAAGCCCTCAAAAGGAATACCAAAAATAGAAGCATCAATCAATGCCAATCGCGAAGGCATCGATGCAAAATTATATTGAACATATCCGACATGCATCGCTTTGCTTGAACGATCCATCGTAAAGCTCACCTCACCATAGTCCATCTTCATGCTGCTCATTTTCGGTGCGCCAATATAGCCGCAATGATCCATATAGCGCTGGATCACCTCCGGAAATTGTGAAAAATCCTCGTGTGAAAATACTCCTTCAAGGTTAGATTGCCTTTGCTTCAACTGTTCCACATGTTTCTGAAAATCTTTTTTTACCGGTGAATATGGAATCTGAAGCCATACCAATATTCCACATGCAGTCAGCAATATAAGAATGCCCATCACACGCCATTTTTTAAATTTCATCGTTTAGCACCTCTCGCGCGTAAACTTCTAATCGCTCAATGCCAGCGTACAGCTTTCGATAAAAGCCAAAAAGCAAACCAATTTCTTCTGAAGTAAAGTCTGCGAAGAGCAATTGCAAAGCCTGCGCATTGCGTAAGCCTATCCGTTCATTATACGCTGCTGCCTTATCAGTTAAGGAAATCTGTAATGAATGCCCCGTTCCCTGCTCCAACTGCACAAATCCTTTTACTTCTAAGGCCAATGCCAACTTTTTCACATTCTGCCGCGAACATCCCATAAGCGTACCTATGCGCGTCAACGTCTTTGGCGCTGGACACACCTCCACCATCGCCAAAAGAAACCACTGTTTCATAGAAATTTCTGTTTGCAGCTTATCACCAGCGGTTTGTATACGATTTTGCATCACAAACAAACTTGAAAAGATCGCCTGCATTTGATGCTGCACATTACCATTATAACGTTCAAATAGATCCTCATTCATCATCTCACCCCATCCATTCGTAACAAGTTACTATAATCATAGTAACTTGTTACGTTTATTTCAAGTACAAAAAACACCGAACATTTTGGTCCGGTGTTTTTTTACTTTACAGCCAAATATGATCTTTCATCTACCTACATCCTCAAACGAAATGTCTTTGGCGCATAGCGATAAACCAACACGCAGGCAACGATGCTGTAGATGATGCAAAATACGATGGTGATTGCACCAAATAACAGCGTTGGCATGTGCACCTGCATAAGTATGTAACAAACAATGTAGGTTGCAGAAACAATGATGCGATAGGTGCCGCTTTTGATCTCTGTTCCTGCGTTATAAGGCTGCAAAAGATAATAAATCGTGAGATAGTGAATCGAGAAAAACACACTCATACTGAGGATGGACACAATCAGCACCAAATAGTTCAACGGATTGTCGGTCCCTCCACTGGTGAAAAGAATCAGTGCCAGCCCACAGCCAATGACCAGCGCTGGTACTGCATTGATTTTCATGATTTCTCGCAAACGGATTTGAAACAACCGCAGCACATGGGCTGGCTGCTTATAGAACGAATAGGTCAAAAGGCTGTGGTCACAATTCATGAACAAAGCCTGTGTAAACCCAGTGCCACGATTGACCGCATACATAATAATGGCAAAATACGGCAGCCAATTTAAGGCCCATTCATTAAAGAATGGTTTGACCTCCGGCTGCAAGACCAATACCAACTGCACCGCTGCAATCACCACAAGACAAACAAAAACAATTTTCTGCGTTGAACGCCAAAGGATTTTTTGATGACGCTTGATGAACAATTCATTAAGATACTCAAACCCTTTGCGCTTACTGCTGATTGATACGTCTGTTGAAATGCGTTGTTCAGTTGCCTGTTTAATGATTCGCGTACGCGCAGATTTATCCATCTGATCGGTTAGGCCATGCAGCAGTTCTTTATTGACCACTTGATAGTAACGAAAGTGCAGGATTTGTGCCATGCTGACCAGTCCCAACGGGATACAAAGCAGAAAGAGACCGATGGACAGCAGCGTCGGTAAAGCAATGCCAAGAACTGGCAAGCCATAGGCTGCAAGTAAAAGCACCCCCATGAGAATCCATGCATATCTCGAGAGATTGTTTTCACAAAATACATCGCCTGTTTTTTCATAAGCACGCAACTGAATGGCAACCACAAACAGCTTCATGCCAGCAATACAAAACGGTAAAATCATACAACACCAAAGCGGCACGCCATTTTTCAAACCAAAAGCAATGGTAAACGGCATGAACCCAATCACCACTTTGAAAATGAAATAGAAGTAATTGGTGATGGTGTATGCGCGTGCGTCCATACGCATGAGAACCATGGCGTAATATTTATCTTTTGATGGTGAAAAAAGCTTTGTGTTTGTAAAGCTGCCAATCACTGTTAAAAAAAACAATATATGAAGAAAAGATTGATAATCGGGCAGCTTTGTATAGTATTTACCCAGCAACGATACCATCAAAAAAAGATAGAGCGCCTTACCAACAAATGTAGAAGCAATTTCCCACAATACCGACAAAATATTGGCAAAGATTTTAAATCCTCGTACGCGATATACCGTTGCGGGGATCACTTTTTTGAGCAGAGGAATTTGTTTGAGAGAATACAGTATGCTGTTCACACGATAAGTATTCTTCAAGGAAAAAGAAATGGCCAGCGTCCTATTCATGGTCTTCTCCCTTCAATGCCGCAATAATTTTGTCTTTCAACGCACCACCGTCCAAATCTTCTTTATCAATCAAAGCCAACTCACCATGATGAAGCAGCACAATTTCATCACAAAGATTCAAAGCCAAATCCATGATATGAATTGAAAGAATGGTAATGCGACCCTGTTTCAGTGAACGCAGCAGCTGTTTCATCTCCTCGGCAACCACCACATCCAACGACGTTAAAGGCTCATCCAGCAGCAACACCTTAGGCTGCGCAATGATATTGATCAGCATCTGCATTTTGTTCTTCATTCCATGAGAATAATCTTTCAGGAGCTTATCACGATCTTCAGGCGCAATGCTCATCATGTCAAAATATTCATCGATGCTTTTCACAAATGGGAGTGATTGTTCATTGATATCTATGAAGAATTTCAGAAATTCACGCCCTGTTAAAAACTCTGGTACCGCTGGCGTGGATAATACATAGCCCACATCCTCCGCTGCCAGCGCGCGGCGAACACCATCTTGCTCAAGAAAAAAATCCCCACCATTCACCTTCATATCACGATTCAGGCAGTTGAACAACGTTGTTTTGCCAGCGCCATTCCTCCCCAGCAAACCATAAATTTTCCCTTCTTCAAATGTAAAGTTAATGTCTTTAAGAACAACTTTTTCTTCAAAATGCTTTGATAAATGTTCGATTGTAAATGTCATTTTCATCCCCTCCATACAATGTTGCATTCATCCTGGTTAATTTTATAATTCCTTTTCCAGTTTGATCATTTGATAAACGGCGTAAAATTCCACAAAAAGATATACCGCTATCAACATCAATACCGCAGCGGTATCCACCCCCATCAGTAAAAAACAGAGGATCAACGTCGCAAACGTATAATTCATGACATTGAATGCGCGCGCACGGGCACGTTCACTGATGAGAATACGTCGTTCGTCGTTTTGTTCAATTTCAATCTGTAATTCCAGTTCCGGCTCACTGCGCAACACACGCTTGCTGATAAGCTCCCCGCTGCCCCAGCCAAATGCACCGCATCCTACCCCAATGCAGACAAACGGCAGCACTTGCATCACTCCCTGCGCAGCAGGAAATCCTCGTAACAGAAAGAAACCGGTCAACAATAAAACAATCCCCATTACAGTGAACAGATAATATCGTTTCTTGTTACGCATCTGAATCTTCCTCCTCTTCATAAATAAAAATATCCTCAATGCTCATGCCAAAGTAGCGGGCAATTTTAAAAGCCAAAATAATCGATGGATTGTAGCGTCCTTTTTCTAATGAACTAATCGTCTGTCGTGACACTTTTAAGGCATGCGCCAGTTCTTCCTGGTGCAGTCCATGCGCCTTTCGAACTTCCTCCAAACGGTTCTTCATCGTTACCCTCCTTTCAAAACGTAAAGTATACTTTCCATCTTGTGTTCAGTATAAATAGGACACCTCAGAATGTCAAGTTAACTTTCCATTTCATTGCAAGAAAAAAGCGGCATCCTTAAAAGGATACCGCGTGGTCATTACTTTTATTTAAAAATGTCTTCACTGGACAGATAGCGCATGCCTGTGTCTGGCAGAAGAACAGCGACGCGTTTGCATTCGTTTTCTTCGCGACCAGCCCATTCTAAAGCGCCAATGAGTGCAGCAGCGGAAGAAATGCCCATAAACAAACCTTCAACGCGTGCCAGTTTGCCAACCATCTTTAAGGCAGCTTCATTGGTGACAGGAATGACTTCATCATAAATACTGGTGTCGAGTGCTTCTGGTACAAAGCCTGCGCCAATTCCCTGCAACGCATGAGGCCCTGCCTGCCCACCGCTGAGTACAGCAGACGCTGCTGGTTCAACGGCAATCACCTGAATGTTAGCATTTTTTTCTTTGAGATAGCGTCCAGTACCGCTGATGCTGCCACCTGTGCCAACGCCGGCGACCAATGCGTCAATCTCGCCATCCAATTGCTGCCACAATTCTGGACCAGTAGTGGCATAATGCGCTTGTGGGTTGGCAGGGTTTTCAAACTGCCCTGCAACAATAGCGTTATCCATATCTGCAGCCAGTTCGTTGGCACGACGGATCGCTCCGCTCATGCCTTCAGCGCCCGGTGTCAATACCAATTCCGCACCGTAAATCTGCATCAATTTGCGGCGCTCCACACTCATCGAATCTGGCATAACAATGATCACTTTATAGCCCAAGTAGGCACCAAAACCAGCCAAGCCAATGCCAGTGTTGCCACTGGTTGGTTCAATAATTGTACCGCCAGGAGCCAAACGACCATCCGCTTCTGCCTGACGAATCATCGCCAATGCCACGCGGTCCTTCATGCTGCCTGTTGGATTGTATGTTTCAAGCTTTGCAAAGATGCGTGCGTCCACACCCTCTGCTTCAGCCATTTTTGCCAGCTCAACCACAGGGGTATGGCCGACCAATTCTGTAATATCATGATAAACTTGCATGGTAAAATCCTCCTAGTTTTCACTCTTTTGTTCTATTATACGCGTTTCACCGCCTGAACGAAACGATTTTTTGCAAGATGCGGCCTCTTATCGTTTCTATAAAAAAGGCTTGAAATTCTCTACTTGCTATGATATTCTCAATATGAAAATGAAATACACAAGACACAATGGAGAACACCACCAAAAGGGCGTTTCTTTCATTGTGTCTTTTTTTATGCAAAGGAGGATGACCATGCGCGTAAATGGAAAAGAGCAAACGCTCGATGTCCCAATGAATCTGCAAGACTTTTTGTCTCAGGCAGGTTTTAACGTGCAGCGTGTCGTGGTGGAACGCAATGGCGCCATCATTACACGTGAGCACTTTGCCGATACCATGCTTCACAATGACGATCGGCTTGAAGTGGTGCAGTTTGTCGGAGGCGGCTGATATGCAGATTCTCATTAACGGCAAACTTGTCACAACCACCGCTTGCACCTACGCTGAACTAAAGCCTCACTATCAGCCAAACGCAGACACACTCCTCATTTCTGGCCGCAGCAAATCTTGGCAGACCCCTATCAACGATGGCGACGAAGCATTATTGCTTGACACCACCACCGCGCCAACGCCAGAGGTCTGGCGCGCCATATACGATGCACGTTATGGACGCATGATCATGGATAAGCTGCAAGCCAGCTATGTGGCAATCTGCGGTTTAGGCGGACTTGGCTCGCTGGTTGCTCTGGAACTGGCGCGACTTGGTGTAGGCCGGCTTTTGCTGATCGACGGTGATACCGTTGACCCAACCAATCTGGCACGTCAACACTACACATTGACACAAATTGGTCAAAAAAAAGCCGATGCCTTGGCAGACACCATTCGCGGCTGCGCTCCGCTGACTCATGTTGAGGCCGCACCCGTCTGGCTCACGGCATCCAATATACACTCACTGCTCGGCGACTGCCCGTTCATTTGTGAATGTTTGGACCGTCCTGAGACCAAGGCAATGCTCACCAACACCGTGCTTTCCAGCCTTCCTCGCTCCATTTTGATTGGCGCCAGCGGAATGGCCGGCTACAGTTCCGGCAACACCATCACTGCCAAACAGGTGATGACACGCTTTTACCTTGTCGGCGATGGCACCAATGAAGGTGAAGAAGGCATTGGCCTTATGGCACCGCGTGTTGGTCTCTGCGCATCGGCGCAAGCAACACTTACTATGCGACTTTTACTCGGCGAAACCACGCCATGATTATTTTTCACTACGAAAGGATGAAACAATCAATGAACGATCTTTTACATCTTGGCGGAAAAGATTTTACATCCCGCCTTATTCTCGGTTCCGGGAAATTCTCTTTGGATCTCATCAGCGCTGTTATTGAAGAAGGCGGCGGCGAAATTATCACGCTTGCACTGCGTCGTGCAAATCCAGACGGTGCCGAAGATATTCTGAATCATATTCCTGAAGGTGTCACCTTACTGCCAAACACATCCGGTGCACGCAATGCCGATGAAGCAGTGCGCATTGCTGAACTTTCACGCGCTATGGGCTGCGGAAACTGGGTCAAGGTTGAAGTCATCAATGACAGCCGCTGGCTCCTGCCTGACAACGCTGAAACCGTTCGTGCAACAAAGATGCTTGCAGAACGCGGCTTCGTTGTTTTGCCATATATGTTCCCAGACCTTGATACCGCCAAAGCACTTGTTGACGCCGGTGCTGCTGCCGTGATGCCACTTGCTGCACCAATCGGCACCAACCGCGGACTTGTTCATAAAGATAAAATTGCTGAAATCATTGCCAACATCGATCTGCCAATCATTGTAGACGCCGGTATTGGCAAGCCAAGCCAGGCTGCTGAAGCAATGGAAATGGGGGCCGATGCCATCATGTGCAACACTGCCATCGCAACAGCCGGGGACGTCCGCGCTATGGCACGCGCGTTCCGTCTCGCCATTGAAGGCGGCCGCCTCGCTTATCTCGCAAAACCAGGCCGAGTTCTCACTGACAAAGCCAGCGCATCTAGCCCACTCACAGGATTTTTGGAGGATTAATCATGATTGCAGAAACTTGGGATGTAATGACCTATCGCGATGGTATGGACCAGCTTGATCCTACCACCCTTAACACCGTACTTGACGCTGTAAAAGACTATGATCCAAGCAGCTACACCGCTGCCGATGTTGAAGCTGCTTTGGCGCATGATGAATGCACCCTCGATGACTTCAAGGCGCTTCTCTCTCCAGCCGCTGAACCCTATCTGGAACAAATGGCTAAAAAAGCACAAGCCATTACTCGTGCACGTTTCGGCAACAGCATACAGCTGTTCACTCCACTGTATATTGCCAACTACTGCGACAATGGCTGCATCTACTGCGGTTTCAACTGCTCCAACCATATTCAGCGCGGTGCGCTCAGCCACGATGAATTGATCAAAGAACTCGACACCATTGCTGCTACCGGCTTGCAGGAAATTCTTATTCTTACTGGTGAATCCCAACGCATGAGCAGTGTACAATGGATTGGTGAAGCAATTAAACTCGCAGCTGAACGTTTCTCGACCGTTGGCATTGAAATTTATCCTGCCAACATCAAAGACTACGAATACCTTCATGAATGCGGCGCCGACTTCGTCACCGTTTTCCAAGAAACCTACAACCCAGAGAAATACGCCGAAGTACATTTGCGCGGTAATAAACGCAGCCTTCCTTATCGCTTCTACGCACAAGAACGTGCGCTCATGGGTGGCTTCCGTGGTGCAGGCTTTGGCGCCCTGCTCGGCTTGGCTGATGACTTCCGAAAAGATGCCTTCGCAACAGGGCTTCATATTGAACTGACCCAGCAGAAATTTCCTGAAGCTGATCTTGCCATTTCCGTGCCTCGCATTCGCCCATTTGTTAATGAAGATGAAAGCGATGCTCGCGAACACATTACCGACGCTGTTCATGAAACACAGCTTTTGCAAATTATGTGTGCACAACGTATCTATCATCCACAAATCAGCATGACCATTTCCACACGCGAACGTCAAGGTTTCCGTGATTCTGCTGTTGCCATTTGTGCTACAAAGATCTCTGCTGGTGTTCATACGGATGTTGGCGGCCATACTGGTGCTTCGGATCAGACTGAAACCGATGCTCAATTCGATATCTCCGATCCACGCAGTGTCGATCAAGTGCATCAAGCTTTGCTTGATAATGGGCTGCAGCCTGTTTACACCGACTACATCCATGTCGGTTAACGATCATGAAACTCATCTATGTCACTGAGCGCGCGCGTATTCGTGGCAATGTTACCGAATATCTGACGCGACTGCTTGAAGGCCGTCCAGATGCCCTTATAATCCGCGAGAAGGATCTCAACGATGATGCGCTTTACGCCTTTGCTAAGCCCTTGGTCCCTGTTGCTGACCGCTTGGGGGTTCCGCTAATTCTTCGCGGCACACCCAAGCAAGCACGTCAGTTAGGCATTCGTCATCTTCAGCTTTCCTTTTCTGAAGCAGTAAGTGGCTCTTTACCAAAGGACTTTGATAGCATCGGCGTTTCTGTCCACTCTCTGTCAGAAGCGTTGACCGTGCAGCGCCTTGGCGCTGATCGCGTAACCTACGGCCATATTTTCACATCACCGTGCAAACCAGGCCTTCCACCACGAGGCCTCGACGCACTTGATGAACTCGTTCTAGCCTGCAAAATTCCTGTCTATGCCATCGGCGGCATCACAAAGGAAACCCTGCCCTTCTTACTCCCAATCAACCCGGCAGGCGCCTGTCTTATGAGCGCCAGCATGGCAGATTCCAATCCGGAGACACTCACCACACGTCTCCGAAGCATCCTCGAACAAGCATAAAAGAAATCCCCACGATCGACTCACCAATCGGTCGTGGGGATTTTTTCATTTCTTTGGAGGATCTTTCGGAAACAACAACCCATACAAATAATATCTCTTTTTTTGGGGATCTTCTACTTGCCGTAAATAACGTTGACCAAACAGCGCAATCAACCCCCAGCCAACAAAAAACAATAGAACGCAAGCCAACCCATTCCAATCCACAAGCACATATAGCACAAGAAAACAGATGATCGCCCAGATCGCAACAGCCAGCAATACCTTGCAGGCTTTTTCAAAGGTCTCTTGAGAAACATCTTCTTTTTTACTTTTATCCAAGGTGAAAATACGAATAAACAGCGTATCAAGAATCATCAGCAAGGTTTCCATTAAAATTTCTCCCCGTTTTTTGCGAGCAAAATTCATATCATCTGCTACATAGGCTGACTCCTCAGTTTTCGTTTATTATATGCAATATGGATTTATAAGTAAAGCAATTTATCCCCTAATACTAGGTTCTATAAATTGAATCCCCCATTTTTTCATAAAAAAAGCGCTCCTAAAATAGGAGCGCTTTGAAAGCAATTTACTACTCGTGAAAATTACTTGCAGAACTGGCCATCAGCCCAGGTCAGAACATCGTCAAGAATCTTCATAGCTTCACGAAGTTCTTCTTCGGTGATGATCAGTGGAGGGCAAACCTGAACAACGTTGTCACGGCCATAGGTGTAGAAACCGTTTTCTTTCAGCTTAGCGATGACAGAAGCCTGGTTAGGGTTGCCAAGTCCGTATTCATCGATTGGTTCCTTGGTTTCTTTGTTCTTAACAAGGTCAATTGCAGAGAAGAGACCAATGTAACGAACATCACCAACGCATGGGTGTTTTGCCTTCATTTCTTCGAGGATTTCGCCGAGTACTTTACCCTGCTTCTTAACGTTATCGAGAACGTTATGATCTTCGAAGTAATCCATGGAAGCATAACCAGCAGCGCAAGCAAGTGGATGACCCTGATAGGTCAAGCCGCAGCCAAGAACGTTTTCGTCGAAGTGGCTAGCAACTTTTTCGTTCATGATAACGCCACCGAGCTGTACATAACCGGAGTTAACGCCCTTAGCGAAGGAGATCATATCAGGAGATACGCCCCAGTTCTGGATAGCGAACCATTCGCCGGTACGACCGAAACCAGCCATAACTTCGTCGCAGATCATGAAGATACCATACTTGTCGCAGAGTTCACGAACACCCTTCAGATAACCTTCTGGGTACATGATAACACCGTTAGCACCTACAACAGTTTCAAGAATGATAGCTGCAATGTTGTTGTGACCTTCAGCGATGATGGTCTTTTCGAGCATCTTGAGGTAGTATTCGGTTTCAGCAGCTTCGCTTTCGAAGTTGATTTCTTCACGATATGGGAATGGACCAAAGAAGTGAATTACGCCAGGAGCATTACCACCGATTTCAGCGGAGAAACGACGGCCGTCACCAGAAACGTTACCAGCAGTGATGGTAGCGCCATGGTAAGAACGATACATGGACAAAATTTTGGTTTTGCCGCTAGCCAAACGAGCCATCTTGATAGCGTTTTCGTTGGAGTCAGCACCACCGTTGCAGAAGAATACACGGCTCATGCCTTCTGGAGCTTTTTCAACGATTCTCTTAGCGAGAGCAGCACGGATGCCTACGGACTGACCAGGAGCGATGAAGCAGAGCTGTTCAGCCTGTTCTTTGATAGCATCGATGATATACTGGTTGCCATGACCCAGGTTCATATTAACGAGCTGGGAGCTCATGTCATAGTATTTCTTGCCGTTGTAATCCCAGAAATAGATACCTTCGGATTTTTCAACAGGAATAATCTTGGTCAGTTTCTTCTGAGCGGACCAGGAATGCATGTTGTACTTGTGGTCCATTTCGAGAACTTCTTCACGAGTAAAAGTAGGCAGTTTGTAAGCCATTGAAAATTACTTCCTTTCAAATAATAATGGGTTGTTATGTGGGTTTTGTTTTGAATACACGATCTGAACAGCATTTTTCAAAAGTCCTTCACTGCGGGAATAAGCATAAAACTCAAACCCAATTTTGCAGCCAAAAGAACACATAATGCAAGGATCGTTTGTGCAAAACATATAAGCATCATCTTCCGCCATGGCAAAAAGCACATGAGCATCTCTTTCTGGACGGATAATTTTCATTTGTCCGCCCATTACTGAACGGATATAAATCCATTCAATATCATGTTCACCGGCTTCAGCGCCATCGACCCAAACGTCAAAACAGTGATGATCCGGACCACCAACGATGGAATAACGAATGGAGTATTTTTCACTATCTCCTGGGAGCTTAGGCTCTACAATTTTCCAGTTGTCGTCTGGAGCATCCCCGCCAAATACATCCCAAAACATTCTGCCATTCTGTTCATTTTTATAAAGTACAGGAATTGGTGAGAATGGTGTTGGAATACTGGTATTTTTGCTTCTGGTGATGCTTACCTTTTTACGTGCGGTCTTCAAGTGTTACGCCTCCATGTTTACAAAATAACAGCCACCATATTCACGCCTCGTAAATATGGTGGCCGAAAGACGTCACCCTATAGGCCTGACGCTATTTCATTTGAATTGAGGTTTAAAAATTAGTCGTTGAAGTGCTTAGCATCGAGATGTTCGTATCTAGGCAAGAAACGAGTTGGGAGATGCAGAGCGTCTTTACGGAAAGGAGGAGCCAGCTTGGTGCCGTCAACACGTGCTTCAACAACTACAGGCTTGGTCATAGAAATTTCGAAAGCCTTTTCGAAGGTTGGCTGGATGTCTTCAACCTTATCGAGGTAGAAGCCTTCAGCGCCCATTACGCGAGCGAGTTCAGCCCAAGATGGAGCCTGAATGTCGCAGCCTACGAAACGGTTGTTGTAGAAGTCAACCTGGTTCTTCTTTTCTGCGCACCATGCGTTGTTACGGAATACAACAGCCAATACAGGCAGGTTTTCCTGAACAGCGGTCATGATTTCATAGAAGGACATACCCCAAGCACCGTCACCAGCGAGGGACATTACGTGATGATCAGGGCAGCCGAGCTTAGCACCGAGTGCAGCCTGGAGAGCGAAACCAGTGTTACCATTGGTCAAGCATGCAACGTGGAGACGTGGAGCATTGAACTTCAGGTAGCTGTTAGCGGTAGAAGAAACGTTACCGATATCGGTGGTTACGATGCAATCTTCTGGTTTAACTTTGCACATTTCGAAGAGCAGACGACGTGGGTGAATGGTCCCTGGTTCTGGTTCTTCCATAGCGAGTTCTTCGATTTCAGCTTCCCAAGCATCTCTCTTAGCCTTGATGTCAGCCATGCGTGCTTCGTCAACTGGACGGTCGCCGCTTTCTTTCAGGAGAGCGAGGAGACCTTCAGCGGTAACGCGAGCGTCACCTACGATACCAACTTCAACTGGATGGGTACGAGCGATCTGGTTAGCGTTAACGTCAACCTGAACGATCTTCTGGGAACCATCCTGCAGGAAGTACTTGATGTCATACTGTGGCAGAGTACCGAAGTAGGACAGACGGCAGCCGATAGCGATGATAACGTCTGCTTCCTTGATGGAGTACATAGCAGCCTTGGAACCCATGTAACCGATAGGCCCTACCCAGTGTGGATCGCTGTAACGGAAAGCGTCGTTGTGGAGGTAGGAAGTAGCAACTGGGCAGCTGAGGTATTCAGCGATTTCAGCAACTACGTCTACAGCATCGGAGTCAACAACACCACGACCGTTGATGATAACTGGCTTCTTAGCAGCGAGGATAACTTCAGCAGCCTTCTTCATGGAATCAGCATCTGGAATCAGACCAGAGGTAGAACGATACTGTTCTGGAGGGAGGATGAAGTCGTTAACTTCGCCATAGAAGTAGTCACGTGGTACATCAAGGTAAACAGGACCACGTTCTGCATACATGGTACGGAATGCAGTACGTACGCAGTCAGCTGCGCGGCTTGGATGAGGAATCTGGAAGGATTTCTTGGTGATAGGCTTGAAGATAGGAACCTGATCAACTTCCTGGAAGCCATCCCAACCTACAGATGCGGAACCTGCAGAAGGACCGATGATGAGCACTGGGCTGTGTGCCTGATAAGCGGTTGCAACAGAGGTAACGAGGTTGGTGATACCAGGGCCGTTCTGACCGGTGCAAACACCAACTTTACCAGTTACACGGTTGTAAGCGTCCATCATGTGACCAGCAGTGTGTTCATCACGGCAAGCGATGAAACGAATACCAGCAGCTGGGAATAAGTCAAGCATATCCATGAAAGCGGAACCTACGATACCTGCGCAGTATTCAACGCCTTCCATTCTGAGCTGTTCAACGATAGCTTCACTTGGGGTCATTTTTTGTTTTTCTGCCATTATATTGCCTCCTTAAAAATTTAACGTCTTACCATCTTAATGATGGCATCAACATTTTTCAACAATAAAACATACAAAAAACATTTTGTGGTGTTGTTGCTTTTCAAACTTGTCTAGCAACTCTTTCCACTATTAAGATAGCACACCTTTTTTCCATTTACAATACTTATCGTGAGAATAGAAGGAGCAGTCCATGTACGAAGGACTCGAAAATAGGTTTCATTGATACAATTTATGTCATTAAAATCTGAACCCTTAATTTTCGTTTATCTGAGAACCGCTTTATTAAGCGATTTATTTGTGTATTTTTTTGAAAATGAAATAATTCACTCATTTTATTGCAAGTCTCATCTGCAACACTTTTTATCTTGCAGTTAATCAAGACAGCGCTTTTTCGTCCGTTCATAAAGAACAAAAAATATCTTCTTTGAATTTTTCTTCAAAATTCTTTGTGTTTGTTCGATAATATCGCTGGATATTTCTGGCAGATTAAGTTCTCTGACTCAAATGCCAAAACTTTACGCCAAGAATGACAAATACAACGGCATACAGTCCCACCATATAACCAAGCACAAACGTCACCAGCCAACTCCCGTTAATTGGATAAACATGCCATAGCATTTCAGGTAAAAGAACAAACAAAAATAAAATGAGCAACGGGATCATTCGCCCCCGTATAACGCGACGCACCATTTCTAGTCGCGATGTATCATCACAAAATCTGGCTTCTTCGTTCTCACCCATTGCTTTCTTAGCTTTTCTAAAATAGGAGTATCCAGCAAAATCTTGGACGTATTCCTATCCACAATCCTCAAACATCTGCACATAGGACCCTTTATCTTTGCGCCCTTCTTGATTGTAATCCAATTGATAGATGACATCCTCTGGTTTACATCTTTCAAAATTATAAATAATACCACCCTTTTTGAGTTTCCAGCCTTCCTGATGCATCTTTCTTAGATAAATTTCTTCTTTTTCCCAATCAGCGATCGTAAAAAACCTCAACGTTGTCTTCGTCATTTTTGCTCTTCAAGCACAAATTCAATAAGACCGTCCTTTTCCATCCTCGATAAACTTCCATACAATGTACCTGGCGTAATGATGATCTCTCCATTTGTCAACGCTTCTACCTCTTTTACAATATGGTAGCCATGACATTCATGTCGCAGAGACAAAAAAATATAAAATCCAATTTCTTTCATCGGTACATAAACTTTTCGAATATGCGCATCCATTTTTTCACTCCGCTTTTATATCGCAACTCGATGTATTATGTGGCAAGATAACACTACGATACATCGAAACGATACATCGAACGTCAATATACTATAGTCTTTTTAAATAACAAAAGAAAAAGGACACCCTGAATCAACATAGGATCAGGATGCCCTTTATAGGATCTCTATTTTTTCACGCAACAAAAAAAGCACTCCGCATAACTGCGGAGCGCCTTTCATCCTATCCTGGCAATGACCTATCTTCCCAGCAAAAGAGCAGCAAGTATTGTCGGC
>JAHZHI010000001.1 GCA_019420345.1 Peptococcaceae bacterium | reverse complement strand
AAATCTATGATGAAAAATCATGGATTTATGGCTTGACTTTTATTAGCAGGTCTTTTCAGTAGATGGTTTCATTATATAAGATGTGCGTGCAAAAGAAAAGC
This sequence comes from Peptococcaceae bacterium, assembly GCA_019420345.1. Classification (GTDB taxonomy): domain Bacteria; phylum Bacillota; class Peptococcia; order Peptococcales; family Peptococcaceae; genus UMGS1590. The sequence goes on along the minus strand of JAHZHI010000001.1, from coordinate 73,840 downwards.
CGCCCACTTTGGTGAGCGGCTGATTTGTGTTAGAAATCCGTTTTAAACAATCGGCATGCATTTTCGTAGGTGGCGCGGCAGAGCGTTTTAACGTCAATGCCGCGGAGCTTGGCGATTTCTTCTGCGACGTAGCGCACGTAGCTTGGTTCGTTGCGTTTGCCGCGGAATGGCACCGGCGTCATGTAAGGACAGTCCGTTTCAAGCAGCAAGCGGTCAAGCGGCACTTCCTGGGCGACTTGTTTGGCAGTTTTGGCATTTTTGAAGGTGACCACACCGCCCAGGCCAATGTAAAAATGATGCTCCAAGGCTTCGTGCATCATTTCCACAGAACCGGAGTAAGCGTGAAACACGCCGCCAACGGTTTCGGCGCCGTCGGCCCACAATGCATCAAAACAGTCGCGATGTGCTTCACGGTCGTGAATGATGAGAGGCTTGCCGAGCGCCTTTGCCAGTTCAATATGACGCGAAAGAAGAACTTTTTGTTCTTCCGGCGTTGCTGTGTCCCAATGGTAGTCCAGCCCTGTTTCGCCAATGGCAATCACACGAGGGTGCTTGGCCAGTTCAACAAGACGGTCCCATTTGCTGGGATCATATTTCCGCGCATCTTCAGGATGAAGGGCGACGGCTGCGTAGACTTGTGGCTCTTGTTCGGCCAGTGTAACCGCAGCTTCAGCGTCTTCAAAATTACAGCCAATGTTGATGATGGCATGCAGTTCCAATGTGCGTGCGAGCACATCTGCATAATCCTCTTGAAAAGCCGGGTCCATGAGATGTGCGTGGGTGTCCATCAAGTATTGCATGGCGTGCCTCAGGAAATGGATGCGCCAGAAGCGATGGCATCACTTGCAACCTGCAGCACTTCAAGCACGCTGTCGTCATCGCTAGCTGCGGTCAGAATCATACCACGGCTCATGATGCCGCGAATTTTCTTTGGTGCCAGGTTGGCAATGATGACCAGCTTTTTGCCGATGAGCGCTGCTGGATCTTTGTAGAAAGAGCGAATGCCGCTGACGATGGTGCGTTCTTCACCGCCAACGTCCAGCGTAAATTGCAGCAGTTTGTCTGCTTTTTCGACAGGCTTGCAGTCTTTAACAAGGGCGACGCGCAGATCCAGTTTGCTGAAATCATCGAAAGCCACTTCGTCTTTGAAAGTGACAGCCGGTTTTTCTTCTTTTTCAGCTGGCAGTTCAATGCTGGCTGGGTCAATGCGAGGGAAGAGTGGGGCGCCTTTGTGAACCTTTGCTCCGGCAGGAATCATTGCCCAGGTGGTTGCATCGGCCCAAGTGGCCTGTGTCAGATCAACACCGAGCTGTTCGGATACACGAGGTGCCAAATCTGGCATGAATGGCTTTAAGAGAATGGTTGTGATGCGGACGATTTCAGCCAAATTGTAGAGAACGGTCATGAGGCGTGCATGGTATTTGTCGTCTTTTGCAAGAATCCATGGCGTGGTTTCATCGATGTATTTGTTGGCGCGGCCGATTAAGGCAAAGATGCGGCTTAATGCACCAGGGAAATTGAGCTTGTCGAGTTCAAACGCCACTTGTGCTGCAAGGGTAATCGCCATCTGAACGAGGTCTTCGTCGATGACTTCTTCCTGTTCAGAAGCCGGCATGATGCCATCACAATATTTGTCGATCATGCTGATCGTGCGGCTGACGAGGTTGCCGTAGTCATTGGCAAGGTCGTTGTTATAGCGGGTGATGAACAATTCTTCGGTGTAGTTGCCGTCCTGACCGATTGGAATTTCACGCAGGAGATAGTAGCGTACAGCATCCACGCCATATTTTTCAATGAGCTTGAATGGGTCTACCACGTTGCCTTTGGATTTGCTCATTTTGCCGCCATCACTCAGCACCCAGCCATGGCCAAAGATTTGCTTTGGCAGAGGAATGTCGGCTGCCAGTAAAATGGTTGGCCAGATGATCGAGTGGAAGCGGACGATGTCTTTACCAACGAGATGGACATCGGCTGGCCAGTATTTCTGATAAAGGCTGTCGTCGTCGCTGTTCCAGCCTAAGGCAGTGATATAGTTGGAAAGTGCATCAAACCATACATAGATGACATGCTTGCCATCGATTGGCACTGGAATGCCCCAGTCAAAGGTGGAGCGGGAAATGCAGAGGTCTTCGAGTCCGCCTTTAATGAAGTTGATCATTTCGTTGCGGCGGCTTTCAGGCATGATAAAATTAGGATGGTCTTCAATATATTGAAGCAATTGATCCTGATAGTTGCTCATTTTGAAGAAGTAGCTTTCTTCAGAAAGAATTTCGGTTTTCTTGCCGCAGTCTGGGCAGTGGTCGCCGTCTACAAGCTGAAGATCAGTGAAGAAAGTTTCGCAGCTGGTGCAATAGTGACCGCTGTAAGATGATTTATAGATGTCGCCTTTTTCATAGATGATCTGGAACAATTTCTGAACCGCTTTGACATGGTAATCATCTGTGGTACGGATGAATTTGTCATAGTCGATCATCAGTGCATCCCAGAGATTTTTGAAGCCGCCAGGTCCTTCAACGATCTGATCGACATATTCTTTTGGGGTGACGCCGGCAGCTTCTGCTGCACGTTGGATTTTTTGACCGTGTTCGTCGCTGCCAGTCAAAAAGAAGGTGTCAATGCCGCGCATTTTTTTATAGCGGGCAGCAGTATCGGCGAGTACGGTGCTGTAAGCGTTGCCGATGTGCAGCTTGGCACTTGGGTAATAAATAGGTGTTGTGATATAGAAGGTATCGTTGCTCATTGTAAGCCTCCTCTGATTATTAAAAAACGCCCGCCGAGGCAGGCGTGGATGACAAAATAGTAGACCGACAATCGGCCCACAATTAAGTATAAATCGGCGGCGAAGGCTTGTCAATCGGTTGTTCACGCGCAAAGAGCGCATTGAGTCATTGGTTGCAGGCATTGGCTGAGAGACGTTCAGGAAGTCTTAAAAAATAATAATCATTGCCTTTCTTTCTTTGACGCGCTCGGACGAATCCGTTATACTAAAGATATTACAAATATTTCAGACTTAGTGAGGTTTTCAATGGAAAATTTAGATAAAGAAATTCGAGAAAAAATTGAATTTACGTTTGCGGATGATGAGGCAGAAAGAGATCCTGCACTGGATATTCCGCCACAATATGAAATGTATGTGACCAGCATGGACGATGGACGCGCATTGGTGAATGCTGATGTTGCCATTGCGGAAAAGGCGCCAATTCCAGCTCTGCATTGGCTGATGGGAATTCAAATGGAATTTTTGGATCCAGACATCGATGGATTCTACAAGGAAGAGGAAGAAGACAAGATCCTTGAAATCCAGAACTACATCGTCAAAGTCATGGATGAAGAAGCGCGTGCGCGATTCGTCGGCTCGGTAACTTATGCTGGTACACGTATGTTTTATTTTTATGGGCCAGATGTTGAATACCTGGCACCACTCGTGGGCAAGATTGCATCAGAATACAATGATTATGATTTCAACTACATGAGTGACAACGATGGCGCTTGGCGCTTTTTCTTTGACGCCATCTATCCATCAGAAATTGACATGGCTCACATCCGAAATCGTTACATGGTACAGAATCTCAAGGAAGCTGGAATTGATCTGGATCATGAATACAGCGTGTATTATTATTTCTATTTTCAGGATGGTGCCACACGTGCACGTGTGGCTTCTCAGATGCAGCTCTTGGGCTATGAAGTGATTGACGATCACATTTATGAAGAAGGCTTGGAACCAATGAGCCTGGGGCTGAAGCTTTTAGCAAAACACGATTTGAATCTGATGACGCTGACGGAAAAAACGTACGAATGCTTTGAAGCCCTCGAAGATGACATCGGTATCTATGATGGCTGGGAACTGGCGCCAACTGAAGATACAGACGCTTGGATTTGAGTGAGGTGCCAAGATGAAGCTGACAGAAGAAGATGTACAGTTTGTGGAAAAATATGATGACAGTGCCTATTGGCACCCATCTGTCACCGCAGACAGCGCTGTATTTCGCGCCTTGGATCGGCCGGAAAATGCAGAGAAAAAGTATCCTCAAAGAAAACTAGAAATTTTACTGGTAAAGCGCGGGCGTCCACCTTATAAAAATGGCTGGGCGCTGCCAGGCGGTTTTTTGGAAAAGAACGAAACACTGGCAGAATGCGCAGCCAGAGAATGCTATGAAGAAACAGGCTTAAAGCCGGTCTATCAAGGGGATGTGGCAACACTTAGCCGTGTTGACCGCGATCCACGTGCACGCATCATTACACAGTGCTTTTTGGCGATGGTTCCGTATGGAGAAATGGGAACGCCGAAAGCCGATGATGATGCAGCAGAGGCAGCTTGGTTTGAAGTAGCAATGACCACAGAAGCGCTCTCTGCCAAACAGTACCGCAGCCATCTGACACTGAAAAATGGTGAAACGGTCATCAGTGGCAGTGTGGATTTAGTGGCTGATGATCAAGGCTGCTGGCACCGCGAGGTGGTCGAAGATGCAGACAATCTTGCTTTTGACCATTTGGAAATGATTTGCTGTGCGGTAGAAAGCCTGCGTACAAAACTCTATCGTACATCCATTGCTTTCCGCTGGGTGCCGGAAAAATTCCGAATCGCAGATTTACAAGGCGTATTCGAAGCTGTTATCGGTCAGGAACTTCTGCGGACAACATTTTTTGAACATGTGAAACCAATGATTACACGCGCTGAGGAGCAGCCGGAGGAAGTCAGCGTGCTGGATCAAATGTATCAATATAAACAAAGTTATTGCTTGGAGGATGGATTGTCAGCCATTGAACTGTGGCGGGCATAAGGGGGTTGAAAAGAATGGACGAGCGCAATTTAACGCTGTTGACAGACTTTTATGAATTAACAATGGGGAATGGTTATTTCATCAACGGCCTGGAAGACAAGATTGCTTACTTCGATATGTTTTTCCGCGAAATTCCTGATGATGGCGGTTTCGTGATCATGGCTGGTCTGGATCAGCTGATCAAATATCTGAATAACCTTCATTTTACAGATGAGGATATTGAGTTTTTGCGTTCTAAAAATCTTTTTGACGAAGGATTTCTGGAATACCTGCGTAACTTCAAATTTGAATGTGACGTATGGGCAGTGCCGGAAGGGCGTCCGGTGTTCCCGCATGAACCATTGGTAACGGTGCGTGGTCCTGTCATCCAAGCTCAGTTTTTGGAAACCATGCTGTTGCTGACGATCAACCATCAATGTCTTATTGCCACAAAGGCAAACCGCATCGTTCGTGCCGCTCAAGGACGTTCGGTCATGGAATTTGGTTCACGTCGCGCCCAAGGGCCAGATGCGGCGAATTATGGTGCACGTGCTGCTTATATTGGCGGCGTAGCAGGCTCTGCCAATACCTCCACCGATCGCGATTATGGCGTTCCGGCGCTGGGAACCATGGCACATAGCTGGGTGCAGCTGTTCAATGATGAAGAGAAAGCCTTCAGATTGTATGCAGAGGCTTACCCTCAGGCGTGCACGCTTCTCATTGATACCTACGATGTGCTGGGCTCAGGGCTGCCGAATGCCATTAAAGTTTTTAAAGAAGTGGTGGTGCCAAAAGGCTATCGCCCAGCCGGTGTTCGCATAGACAGCGGTGACATTGCGTACTTATCCAAACGTGTGCGTGAAGTGTTGGATGCCGAAGGTTTTGAGGATTGTGCGGTTGTTGTCAGCGGCGGTCTGGATGAATTCCTGATTCAGGATCTTCTTGTACAGGGCGCTCAGATTGACAGCTTCGGCGTTGGTGAGCGTTTGATCACCTGCAAGAGTGATCCTGTCTTTGGCGGCGTCTATAAAATGGTTGCCGTTGAAGAAGATGGACTCTTGCAGCCACGCATCAAAATCAGCGAAAATATCGGCAAGATTACCACTCCCGGTTATAAAATGCCGTGGCGTCTTTTTGATCTCGAGACCAATAAGGCCATTGCCGATCTTGTCATGCTTGCTGATGAAACCATTGATGACAGTCGTCCAATCGAAATCTTTGATCCGAATGCCGTTTGGAAACGCAAGACTGTGAAAAATTTCCGAGCAGAAAGACTTCAAGTCCCTGTATTTGTCAAAGGTGAACAAGTGTATCAAAGTCCAAGTGTGGCGGATATTCGTGACTATTGCAAAAATGAAATTGAGACGCTTTGGGATGAGGTAAAACGTTTTGAAAATCCACATCACTACTATGTGGATTATTCTTCTAGTCTTTGGAGCATGCGTGAACGCATGCTGATGGAACGTCGGCATGTTATTTCTGCTGATGAACATATGGTTTTGGAAGAAGCAGTGCATTCCAATGTAAAATAATGGTACAGGTCCTCCCTGTTTTGCTTTGTGGAGAAACAGGGGGGATTTTTAATTGTTGAGAAAGCAGGTGAGTCCATGAGCCTTGAGGAAGAACAAGTTCCGGCATTGCCGAAAACGCTGCAGTGGGCGGTGGTTTGGCTGCTCGTTCTATGTGCCCTTTTTGTTGTTAATGCGCTTGCAGCGCTCGTGGGACTGCATGTTTTTGCGCTTACGCTTCCTCTGTGCGTGATATTGAGTACTGTAGGCTTTTATTGGCTGGGCCGGCTGGAAGAACGGCCGGTGCCAAAGCGGCGGCTTGTAGGAATAGGCGCGGCCTTTCTGGTTGCCGTTGTCTTATTTGGCATAGTGGTTTCTTGGATTTGGGAGTATTCAGAATGGGGACGTGGTTTTTATACCGAAGCTGTTGTTCAATTGGCGAATGGCTGGAATCCAATCTACGATGATGTTGGCAGTGTGTCCGATCTGGTGTATCGCTCTGGGAAATCGCTTTGGTATGTTGATGCCAGTCTTTACGCATTTCTAGGCCATTATGAAATGGCAAAGGCCCACACCTTGCTTTTTGCGGTGCCGACTTTTTTGCTGACACAATATGGTTTTCGCCGTTTGTTGGGTGGCAAACACCGCAAACTTGCGACGGTGGCAGCTTTGCTGTCGCTTGTCAATCCGGTGGCATTGTCTCAGATGTTCAGCTTTTATGGCGATGCGGTGGTTGCCTATTGTATTCAATGCTTTTTGATTTTGGCTTATTTAATCCTCAATGAAGGCTATCTCCATAGTGATCTATTGATGGTATTGGCGTTTCTTTGGCTGTTTTTGCTGCACAGTCAGTCCGGCGGGATTTGTGCGGCGATGGTTTTGGGCATTGGCTTTTTTGTGATGGTTGCAGTATTGTATAAAAAGCGTGCTGTTCGTTGGCTGGCCATTCGCGCTGGAATTGTGGTGTTTTGCGGCTTTGTGATTATTGGCTTCAACCCATTCATTCAAAATCTTGTTGATACTGGTAACCCGTTTGCGCTGACTTTTGGAAGCCATGCGGTGGATCTTGTGACACCTTATATGCCAGTGGCTCTCGAAGGTAAAACATGGTTTGGACGCTTCCTTTACAGCATGATGGCATCGCCGGATACCAATTCATTGAATTTGCTGGGGCTGCTTCAGCAGTTTACGGCTTTGTTCAATTCTGCTTACGCTCAGCCCGATGTTCGTTTGCGAGGATTTGGCTTTTTAGGCGGCATACTTTTGATTGCTGCTGTGGTTTTGCTTGTACTCGCCATTGTGGCGCCTCGCAGTCGTAAAGTTGGCGAAAATGCCATTTACATGGATGAAGAGGACGAAGAAGAGTTGCAGCAAGAGGAACCAGAAGATTACATTGGACGGCGTACGGCCTTTTTATGGATGGCACTTCCGATTTTGGTGATTGCGCTTTTTACATCGACGATATGGTGGGCGCGCACCGTTGCGATTCTTTGGTTTCTCATTCCACTGGCGGTGGTTGCCTTGAGCACACGCCACGCTGATGGCAAGTCAAGGGTTGGGAAAATGCTCTTGATGCTGGCTTTTTTGAACTGTGCATTGATGGCTGTTTCGATTTTCCCAGCTGCCAAACTGGAAAGCAATGCGATCAAAAGTTATTGGGAGCGTATGACGATGAGCACGGACCTGCCATCTGATGAAGATGCACAATTGCACAATCAATTTGTAACACAATATAAGGTTTGGAACGATTTGAAGAAAAATGGCGAAGAAAAACGAGAACAACATGCCATTTGGACAAAAATTGAAGGAATCGTGAAATAGATAGAGAGTGAGAGCATGATGAACATTCAAGGATTACAGAAACTGACCCTGCTCGATTATCCAGAGCATGTTGCCTGCACTTTGTTCACAGGCGGCTGTCAGTTGGATTGTCCGTTTTGTCATAACAGTGAATTGATCAGCGGCCCATTTGACGACGGCATAGGTGCAGAAGAAGTGCTCAAATTTTTAAAAAAGCGTCAGGGGCTGCTCGATGGTGTCTGTGTCAGTGGCGGGGAACCGTTGCTTCAACCAGATATTGATGCCTTTCTAAAAGAAGTGAAAGCGCTCGGTTATCGTGTGAAACTAGACACCAACGGCGGCTTTCCAGAGAAGCTGGAGCAGCTTGTGGCGCAAGGGCTGGTGGATTATGTTGCGATGGACATTAAAAACACGCCTGAAAAATATCCACAGACCTGTGGGCTCGCTGCGCTCGACCTTGACCCCTATATACGCAGCAAGACCTTTTTGCTTTCGGGACAAATTGACTATGAATTTCGGACCACGGTCGTCAAAGAATTTCACACATTTGAAGATATTCTTGAAATCGCAAAATGGCTGCAGGGTGCACAACGATACTACTTACAGTGTTTCGTCGATCGCGACCAAGTGAGAGATTCGTCTCTCTCGGCGTATAATGAGGAAACACTCAAACAATTTTGCAAAGCAGCGCAAGATATTCTTCCTTGCACGACATTGCGCGGTATATAGTGTTATATACCGGGCTAATGGCAGGAAAAACAACAATATATAGTACCAGGCTGTTGACAGCCTGGTTTTTGTTTGCTATCATAGTCATACGACTTTTAACGAAATACGAGAGAGGAATGACATCTATGTACCAAGTTGTGAAACGCGATAGCAGCATTGTAGCGTTCGATTTGCAGAAAATCACGGCAGCCATCAAGAAAGCATTTGATGCATGCCGGAGAGAATATACGGATGATATTATCGATTTGTTGGGATTGCGTGTAACGGCTGAATTTGAGCCGAAGATCCACGATCACTTAATCCAGGTAGAAGATATTCAGGACAGCGTTGAAAACATTCTAAGCCAAAGTGGTTATGCTGATGTGGCAAAAGCATACATCCTGTATAGAAAACAACATGAAAATGTACGTAATGTATCCTCGACCATTCTTGACTATAAAGATTTGGTCAACAGCTATGTCAACGTTGAAGACTGGCGCGTGAAGGAAAATTCTACGGTCACCTATTCTGTCGGCGGTCTGATCCTCTCTAACTCTGGTGCCATCACTGCCAACTATTGGCTCAGCGAAATCTACGATCAGGAAATAGCAGACGCTCATAGAAATGCAGACATTCATCTTCATGACTTATCCATGCTTACTGGTTACTGCGCTGGATGGAGTTTGAAGCAGCTCATCAGAGAAGGGCTGGGCGGCATTCCTGGCAAGATCACTTCTGCACCAGCGAAACACCTGGCAACACTTTGCAATCAGATGGTAAACTTCTTGGGCATCATGCAGAATGAATGGGCTGGCGCTCAGGCGTTTTCATCCTTTGACACCTATCTGGCACCGTTCGTCAAAGCAGATAATCTTACTTACGAACAAACCAAAAAATGCATTGAAAGCTTTATTTATGGTGTCAACACCCCTAGCCGTTGGGGCACACAAGCGCCATTTTCTAACATCACCCTCGACTGGACCGTGCCAGATGACTTAAAAGATCTTCCAGCCATCGTTGGCGGTAAAGACATGGATTTCACTTATGGCGACTGCAAGCGTGAAATGGACATGGTCAATAAAGCTTTCATCGAAGTGATGATCGATGGGGATGCACAGGGCCGTGGCTTCCAATATCCAATTCCAACGTATTCTATTACCAAAGATTTTGACTGGTCTGAAACAGAAAACAACAGCTTGTTGTTTGAAATGACTGCAAAATATGGTACCCCATATTTTTCAAATTATATTAACAGTGATATGGAACCAAGTGATGTGCGCAGCATGTGCTGCCGTTTGCGCCTTGATTTGCGCGAACTGCGCAAAAAGAGCGGCGGCTTCTTCGGCAGCGGGGAAAGCACCGGTTCTGTTGGCGTTGTGACAATCAACCTGCCACGCATCGCCTATCTGGCAAAGGACGAAGCAGATTTCTATGCACGTCTGGATCATATGATGGACATCGCTGCACGTTCCTTGAAAATCAAACGTACCGTTATTACCAATCTTTTGGAAGCAGGCCTCTATCCATATACGAAGCGTTATCTTGGCAGTTTTGACAACCACTTCTCCACGATTGGCTTAATTGGCATGAACGAAGTTGGGCTCAATGCAAATTGGCTGCGCAAAGATTTGACCCATCCTGAAACGCAGAAATTTGCCAAAGAAGTGCTCACCCATATGAGAGAACGTTTGTCGGATTATCAGGAAATGTACGGCGACTTGTACAATCTGGAAGCCACCCCTGCTGAATCGACCACCTATCGCTTCGCAAAACATGACCGCAAGCGTTATCCAGACATTATTACCGCAGCAAAAGAAGGGGACACCCCTTATTACACCAACAGTTCTCACTTGCCAGTCGGCTATACTGAAGATATTTTCTCAGCCCTGGATATTCAGGATGAACTTCAGACGCTGTATACTTCCGGTACCGTATTCCACGCTTTCTTAGGCGAAAAACTGCCGGATTGGAAAGCCGCAGCCAACTTGGTGCGTAAGATCGCAGAAAACTACGAACTGCCATATTACACCTTGTCACCAACGTATTCTGTTTGCAAAGATCATGGCTATCTTGCAGGTGAACAATTTACCTGCCCACATTGCGGCAATAAGACAGAAGTTTACAGCCGTATTACTGGCTACTATCGTCCAGTACAGAATTGGAACGATGGGAAAACGCAGGAATATAAAGACCGCAAGCTTTATGACATCAGCAAGAGTCATTTTGTTATGAAAGTAAAGGGCAGCGATCTTGGCATTACGGATGGTCAGGATGCTTCAAAAGCCGAACAGGCCGTTGAACAAGCTTTGCTTTTCACCACCCATACCTGCCCAAATTGTCAAATTGCCGTTCGTGCTTTAGATCAAGCTGGAATGAGTTATCATCGCATTTATGCTGAGGATGAGCCAGAGCTGGCAAAACAATATGGCATTGTTGCTGCACCAACGCTTGTATTGCCAGATGGAACCCAATTGGCTGGTGCATCCAATATTGTGAAATATACGCGTACAGCAGTAAACGCATAAAAGGAGAATATCATGGACCAGTGTCAAGCAGCTGTTGCGTTGGTTCGTTCTACAGGAAAGGCGCTGTTAGAGCGCCTTTCTTCTGTGCCATTGAACGTGCGGCGCAAAGAAAACAATCATCAAAATCTTGTCACGGACCTGGATGTTTGGGTTCAGGAACAATTGAAGACAGGATTATCTGACATAGAACCTGCTGCCAGTTTTTTCGCTGAAGAAAAGGTCAATCAGGAAGTGAGTGGATTAACATGGTTCGTGGATCCTATTGATGGAACAACGAATTTTATTTCCACCCATCGAAACTTTGCGATATGTGTCGCCTTATATGACGGACATACGCCAATCTTTGGCATTGTTTATGATGTTGTATCAGATATTTGCTATCATGCCATACACGGTGAAGCTGCCTATGCCAATGAGAAAAGATTGGCGCGGCGTCAGCCGATTGCGCTGGAAGATGCGCTTTTTGATGCAAGCCTTACAACGATGAACAGTTTGTCTCATCGTGCTGGTAAATCGCTCTATCGCATCAGTTGTGCTGCACGCGGCCACAGGGCACTGGGGTCTGCAAGTTTGGCGATGTGCCATATTGCAGAAGGTACTCTGGATGTATATATCTCATCCAGACTGTATCCTTGGGACTATGCCGCAAGCGGCGTGGTTTTGCTGGCTTGCGGCGGTGTTTTTGGCGCTCTTTATGATGAGCCGCTCTTTACAACCCAAAAAGCCGCTGTTTTGTGCTGTGGTGATGAAATATTAGAAAAACAGCTCGCACCTTTTTTGCGTGGCGAGTGTGAGCTGGAGACATTATTACATAAAGAATATTCCCTTTAAGGTTTACATGCAGCATACCCTGCCTATTTCTCTGTGGAGAGATGGGCAGGGTGTTGTGTTTTTTTAAGATACGTTTGTGCTTTTGCAATGATATGCTATAATATAAAATGTTAAACAATTTTTAAGATGGGTGGAAAGTCTATGGATTCATTTATGGTCATTTTGGAGCAGCTGGTGTCTTTTTTCTTAATGATGCTGATCGGCTACATTGCAGCCCGAAAACGCATTACGACGAGAGAATTTTTGGATCGCTTGGCTTCATTGATTATGAAATTGCTCTTGCCGATAATGATTTTTTCCAATATGATGAATGGAACAAGCCGTTCACAATTGGCTGCAGATCTGCCGGCGTTCTTTATGGCTATTGGCATTTATGGTTCGTTAATCGTTGTCTTTGCTGTCATTGCTAAAATTTTGCGGCTGCCAAAAGACCGTGCGCAAATTTTTCAGGCAGTCTTTGTTTTTGGTAACGTTGGTTTTATCGGTTTGCCGCTCATGCTCAGTGTCAGTCCGGCACATGGGGGTATCTACAGTGCATTGGTAAGTATCGTTGACCAAAGCTTATTCTGGACCTATGGCCTGTATTTGACCACACCAACAGGGAAAAGCGCACATTTTGATTGGAAAAATTTTATCAATCCTGCTGTATGCGGCATTGTTCTTGCGATCGTTCTATTGCTGCTCGATGTGCAGTTGCCAGAAATTCTTGAAAACGGTTTGCTTAAAATTGGCAGCGCAGCAACGCCGATGTCCTTAATCTATATGGGCGGGCTGTTATGTTTCAGCAATTGGACACCAGTTTTGCGTCAGAAAGAACTCTACATTGGGATTGCTGTGAAAATGCTCATTTTCCCAATCGTATATTTCATGGTTGTTTCACACCTTGTAAGCAACACCGATATGACACATACGCTCTCCATTGTTGCTGGTTTGCCAACCATGGTTGCAGTAGCGATGTTTGCGCAGTCAACACGCAAAGAAGGCGATTATGCCCTTGGCACTGTCCTCGCCACCACTGTTGCAAGTTTGGTGACCTTGAGCATCGTTGCTTATATCATTTTTTAAACATTGAGACCGCCGCGTGCGGTCCTTTTTTATGGCCGGAAAATGCCTGCCTGGCAGGGATATTGACAAGACGGCGAAAACTCAGTAAAAATAGGATAGCATCATAAACAGAGGAGGGAGAGATTCCATGCGTTTTGCAATTTGTGACGACGAGCCGGAACACATTAAACTATTGCAGGCGTATTTTGACAAACGGCCGGAGCTTTTCATAGAAAGTGAACCCTATTATAGTGGTGAAGCATTGGTAGCTGATTATCAGAATAATGGTGTGCGTTACGACGCTCTTTTCATCGATATGGAAATGGGCGCAATGAATGGCATTGATACCGCCAATGCCATTCGCGCGCTGGACGATAAGGTGATTATCATTTATGTGACCAGTCATACACGTTACATGAAAAAAGCCTTTGGCCACAATGTGTTGGATTTTGTAGAAAAAGCCAATCTTGACACTGATTTGCCGCACGCCATTGACACCGTTGCCCGCGAGCTGGCGCGTCGACGGCTCAGCCTCAGCATTGACGACAATAAAAAGACGGTTCATCTCTACTACGACGAGATTTTTTATGTTGAGAGCAATAGCCATTATCTGGTATTTCATACTAGGGAAAGTGTTTATCGCACCCGTTGTTCGCTGTCTCAGTTTGAATCTATGCTTTCACCGGGCATCTTTGCCCGTGCACACAAAAGCTATCTCGTCAATCTTGAACATGTTCGCGCGGTAAACGCTGCGAATATCGCTCTTCGCGCCCAAAACATGCCGCACATACCATTGGGCGAAAAATATAAGAAGGCGTTTCGCCAATCCTGGCAGAGTTACCTTGAAAGGAAGGTTGGTCTATGAGCGTGTATGAACTGTCCAATGTATTGTCGGCGTTTGCAGATGCGTTAGCATATTTTATAATGTTTGAAGCTTTTTTACAACGCAGGCTAAATTTTCGACCGAGTTTCTATTTTTTAGGAATTTGCACGCTTACCGTCTTAATTCTTCTATGTAATCATTTTTTGATTTTTAGTTTTTTTAATGTGCTAGGCATGCCATTTTTAGCGGTATTTGTTTCATTGCTATATAATGGAAAGATACGAAATAGATTGCTTGCTGTTGCACTTAGTGTATTAATAGGATTTTCAACAGAAGTGATTATCCTTTTTATGATGACGTATATCTTGAACGAAACAAGTGAGACAATCGTTCAAATTTTAGATTATCGTTTGTTTGGTGTTTTTTCTTCAAAATTGTTAGAGTTGGTTATATGTAATGTGATTCGTGTTCGAAGAAAGCGGACAGAGTTTAACTTAGACTACTGGTTGATTTTCCTATTGCTGTTTTTTTGCTACATTGCAATTACTTATATTATGTTTGATTTATCTTATGCATTGAATGCTACAACATATAATGAGCAAGTCGTTACATGTTCTTTTTTTCTCTTTTTAGGGATTACATTTAGCCTGTTTCTTTACGAACGTCAGATAATGCAGAGTAAAGCAATTCATGAAAAAGAACAATATGAACAGCATTTGAAACTTCAGCTTAAACATTTGGATGACCTGCTGGCAAAACAAAACGAATTGCGAAAATTCAAGCACGACATCGTCAATCAGTTGGAAGGTTTGCGTGGCTATTTGCAAGTGGGGGATATCGTTGGTGGACTGCATCATCTTGAAGGATTGACAGATCACTTGGAGGTGATCACGCCAGCTTTTAATACAGGCAACGTGGCATTGGATGCGACACTGAGTGCGAAGAAAACGCTGGCAGAAAGTCAGGGCATCTATTTTAGCGCCAGGCTGAATGTAGAGGAAAATTTACCAATTGCGCCGGAGGACATCTGTACGATTTTTGGCAACGCATTGGATAATGCCATTGAAGCCTGTCTGCTTCTGGATGATGAACAGCAGAAAAGCATCGCTCTTTCTCTTGTGCAGATTGATGCCGTGCTTCTGTGTAAGATCATTAATACCGCTCTACAACAACCAAGGAACAACTTGACAACCTCGAAAAAAGATAAAGTCAATCATGGTTTTGGCATTGTCAATCTTACAGAGTCTCTGGCAAAATATGGCAGCGTGCCAGCGATAGAATGGCAGGAAGGAAGTTTTTCACTGAGTTTTATTCTACCGTTAAAAGATGAATCTTAGCGATCAAAGAAACAAATATGGCATGATTTTGTGCTGTGTTTGTTTCTTTTTTATGCTGTAAATGTTTTCGTGGCCAGTTATCGCCTGTTCGTGCCACAGCTCTGTTCAAATTGAGCAGTTATCCTATAATAAAGCTATAGCTGTGGCCAATTATCATCAAGTTTGGAGGAATGCAACATGAAAAAGAGAGTGAAAGCCATGATCGTTGGCGGAGCGTTGTTGTGCGCGTGCGCGGTTCCAGCACAGGCGGCGTCAACGAATATGGCGCTTGTGGTCAACAATGAGGCGATTTATTCTGACGCAACGGTTGGTCAGCCGTATATTTCTGATTCCGGCAGAACGATGCTGCCGCTGCGCATTATTAGCGAATCGCTGCAATGTGGTGTGACTTATGTTAATGGTAGTGTGTATATTGAAAATGAGCGCAACCATTATTCAGCGATTTTTGAAAATGGTGCCGATTATTTTTATGCCAATGGCGAGCGTATTGCGCTGGATACGCCGATGACGATCAGTGCTGAAGGCCGCGCTTATGTACCGGCCCGTGCTTTTGCGGAAACGTTGGGCACGATTGACTGGGACAATGCCAGTCGCACGGTCACGATCACGAGTGATGCGGATTGGGTGATTAACGATGATCCATATTACGCGAAGGAAATTTCAATCGAAGGGACGCCGTTGACATTCAATCTGCTTCAGGGTGAAACGTCTGCGGTGAAAGATCATTTGTATGTTTTCGAAGAGAACAGCGAGGAGAAAATCGGGGCGTATTTGAGCGCGCCTGAAGAAATAGCAGATTGGTTTGTTCCGGCGAATAAAGATAAGATCGATCTGCACAATGCAAAATTGATCGATGGTCAGCCGTATTTGGGCATTTCAATGATGCACTCAGTATCGAACAATTTCACAATGGATATTGTCAGCGTGCCAGCCGATATGACCACTGATGAAACTGGCATGATGACATATATTGGCACGATCGCGAATACTTCTGATTACACAACAGACGGCGAATATCTTTATTCTACTGCTGGGCTGCATCAGGGACCGTTTACAATTGATCCAAATCGTCTCTATATTGATAAAATCGGGGATCGTTCCTCGCGTGTAAGCGTGGATGTAGACTTTGCTATCAATGAGTGTAAGCTGAGTATGGACGGTGACAAACTTGTGGCTGTTGATCTTGATGGCAATCGTCATGTATTGAATGTAGAAGCACTGTTGTCAAAAGCATAATAAGATAAAGCGGCAGGAGACTGCCGCTTTCAGCTTGTCGAAAAAGGTCACCGCAAGGTGGCCTTTTTCTCGTCTTAAGCCTCAACATGCAGTAAAATGTATATGGGGTGATTCATATGTTAGCTAAATATCCAAATAAACGTAACGTCATTGAATTTGTCAGTCTTGAAGCCATGGTTCCAGAAGACCACCTTCTCCGTAAAATAGATGCTGCCATTGATTTCGACAAAATCTATGATTTTGTCGAAGACCTTTACTGCGAAGACAACGGCCGTCCCAGTGTCGATCCCGTTATCTTATTCAAGATCGTCCTTATCCAGCACATCTACGCTATCCCTTCCCTGCGCCGTACCCTGGAAGAAATCAATATGAACATGGCATACCGTTGGTTCTTAGGCATTCCCATCAATGATCCCATCCCTCATTTCTCCACCGTCAGCCACAATTTCAAACACCGCTTTTCTCAAAAAACGATCGAATATGTTTTCCGCTGGATTTTAAATACTGCTGCCGAAGAAGGCTATCTCGACACAGAAGCGATATTCATTGATGGCACCCATATAAAAGCCAGTGCCAATACAAAGAAAAAAGCAAAGAAGTCCGTACCCAAACAAACCAAACGATACACCAAAGAACTTTTTGCTGAAATCAACAAAGACCGCGAAGAACATGACAAAAAACCCTTTGACGACGATGACCAACCACCAGAAGAAAAAGAAGCCATCGTCTCAACCACAGACCCAGACAGCGGACTCTTCCACAAAGGAGAACACAAGAAATGCTTTGCCTATGAAGCCCACACAGCATGCGACAGCCACAACTTCATCTTAGATGTCGTCGTTACAGCAGGAAACATTCACGACAGTACAGCCTTTGATCCACTCTACGACCAACTATGTGAACATTATCCAGGGCACCAGATCGTCGTCGCAGACAGCGCCTACAAAACACCATGGATCTGCAGAAGAATATTTAGCCAAGGACGCATCCTTTCAACCGCCTACACCAGACCAAAAGGGAAAAAAGGCGGACACCCATGGTACGAATACGTCTATGACAGCTACAATGATGACATCATCTGCCCCGAAAACAAAATACTCCATTACGCCACCACCAATAGAAACGGATACAGAGAATACAAAAGCAGAAGCTACATCTGCGCAGCGTGCCCGACAAAAGAACAATGCACCAGTAACGCAAAGAACGAGAAAACCGTTACCCGGCATCTGTGGAGTGATTATGTAGAAATGGCAGAAGATGCCAGACATACACACAAATACAAAGAGCTGTACAAGCAACGACAGGAAAAGATAGAGCGCGTCTTTGCAGATGCAAAAGAAAAGCATGGGATGCGCTATACACCGTATAGAGGCTTGGCCCAAGTGACAAACTGGGTGAAGCTTAAATATGCTGCAATGAATTTGAAGAAACTGGCAATGAGGAAATGGAAGAATACACATGGGACGTCAGTGGCAGCTATCTGAGGGAAGATAGCTGCTATTGTTCAGAATAGATGAGAAAACCCTATTTTGGCAAAAATGCCAAAATAGGGTTTATCTACAGTCTGAAAGCGGCAGGAGACTGCCGCTTTTTTTCTATGCGGTGGGCGTGGTATAATGGCGGAAGCAAAGGGGGTGGGTGTCGGTGAGTCGAGACGCGATCAAATATGTGGCGATGTTGACGATGTTATTGAATCATATTTCTAATGTTTTCATGACCTCTGGGACTTTTTGGGCCGAGTGTTTTAAGGACATTGGGTATTTTACGATGCCGGTGATGTGTTATTTTCTTGTGGAAGGCTATCACTACACCCATTCAAAAAAGCGTTATGCGGCCAGATTGGCGGTATTTGCAGTTATTTCTGAACTGCCTTTTTGTCTGGCGTTCACCAAAGGCGCCGTGTTGGATTTCGTTGGCATGAATATGATTTTCACATTGCTGCTTTGTTTCGCCATTCTTTTGGTATTGGAATTTGTGCAGCGGTATGAGGTTAAAGTGGTGCTGATCGTTGTTTTAGCAGCGTTGTCTTTGCATTCGGACTGGGCCGTGTTGGCGCCGATCTTTACCTTGCTTTTTGCTTGGGCGGCGAATGATAAGCAAAAAACGGCGTATGCGTTTCTGATGGCAATGGGTGTGTTTGCCCTGAATTCAATGGCTGTTGGTGTCGATGTTTATCCATTGTCGATGGCGCTGTGTTGGACGATTGGGCAAGTTGCTGGCATGGCGCTCGCTGCCGTGGTCATCGTTTTTTGTTACAATGGCAAACGTATGAAAAAGGGGAAAACTTTTTCAAAATGGTTCTTTTACATTTTTTATCCAGGGCACCTTCTGATTTTAGGATTGTTGCGTCTATGGTTCATGTGAAAGGGGCGGTTTTTGCAGCAGCGCTTGCTTTTCTCTAAAGATCAGGTGCTGTTTTTTTGTTGCTAAACGTCACAAAACTGGCTATACTAGAAGAAAATGTTTGATGCATGGAACTTAGGGGAGGTTCGTATTGGTGGCATCGTTGATATATGGAGTTAATTTAACCATAGGAATCATTTTTTTTGTGATGTATTTTTACCAGATCATTTATTTAATTGTTGGACTGGTTGACAAGCAAAAACAAAAAAAAGAATATGTTCCTAAAAAACAACATAAGATTGCCGTTTTAATTTCGGCACGTAATGAAAGCAAGGTTATTGGCGAACTGTGCAGAAGCATTTTGCAGCAAGACTATCCAAAAGATAAGCTGCATATTTTTGTGGTCGCCGATAACTGCACCGACAATACGGCTGATATCTGCCGTGACTTGGGGTGCACCGTGTTCGAGCGCTTTAACAAACAATACATTGGCAAAGGCTATGCCATGAATTTTGCTTTTGAAAAGATTTTCGCAGATCCTGCCAATGATTATGAAGCGTTCTTGGTGTTGGACGCCGACAACCTGTTGACTAAAAACTATGTGGCTGAAATGAACAAAGTATTTGATCAAGGGTATCGCGTCATTACCAGCTATCGCAATTCCAAAAACTATGCGCAAAACTGGATTTCATCCGGTTATGGGTTATGGTTTTTGCGCGAGGCGGAATATTTGAATCGTCCAAGATATGTATTGCACAACAGCTGTGCCATCAGCGGCACTGGGTTCATGGTGGCTGCAGATTTGATCAAGGAACGCGGCGGCTGGAACTATCATTTGCTGACGGAAGACATTGAATTTACCGCAGCGACGGTTGTGACCGGTGAAAAAATTGGTTATGCTGGTGAAGCAATGCTGTATGATGAGCAGCCAATAACGTTCAAACAATCCTGGAATCAACGCATGCGCTGGGCAAAAGGGTTTTATCAAGTACTGGGAAAGCATGGGATTGGTCTTGCAAAAAGCATCTTTCGTTTTGATCGTGCCAGTTTCAGCGCCTTTGATATGCTGATGAACATCATGCCAGCCCTGCTGATCATGCTGGCCAGCCTGGCATTTAATATCGGCATGATTATTTATATCACGTTCTTTGCTGGAGCAGGCGTGCAAGGACAATTGTTAGGTGCTTGTGGCACTGCTGTGGCATTTTCTCTGGGATATTATTACTGCATGCTGTTTTTCCTGGGAACCGTGACAACCATCACCGAGTGGGACCATATTTTGGCATCAAGCTGGATGAAAATCCGAACAATGTTTACATTTCCATTATTCATGTTTACTTATGTGCCAATTGCTGTCGTTGCATTGTTCAAAAAGGTTGAATGGACGCCGATTGAACATACCGTGGTTAAATCCATTGAAGATATGAAACGATAAAGAGAAACTGATCAACTCATTGACATTGTCATGGCGTTGATCAGTTTTTTAATTTATAATGAGACAGAACAAAAAGGTACACGTGCGTATGTGGAAGGAGAGGTTCTTATGAACGTTGGATGGAGTTGTGCTGGGCTTGCTCTGGCGTTATCGAGTTTGCCCTTGAAAAAGCTGACAAACTATGAGGCAAAGATTACGCGTCATACCATTGAAGATCCTGCGTGGAACGGAAATAGACGATTGAGAATCGCTCTTATTTCAGATTTTCATGATGGGGATGGCATATGGAGTGGCCGTGCATTGGCGCGTTTGGTGCGAAAAGAGCAGGTGGATCTGATCTTTTTGGCCGGTGATTTCTTTGAACCAGGTCGTGACGGCTTCGAAGCGCTCACATTTTTGGATGGGGTCTGTCAATGGCGGCCGGTGTATTATGTAAGTGGTAACCATGATGAGGGCATGGCAGATTTTGAAGTATTAAAAAATGACATCAGCCGCTTTTGGGGTGTTCATGTTCTGGATAATCGAAAGATTCGCGTACGTGTTCACGGAACCTGGATTGAAATATTTGGTGTAAGAGATCAGACGGCTTATGCTAATGAAGATTTGTGGCTGTATGATATCCAGCAGATCCTAAGAAAAGATGTCGCATCTTCTCATGAGGAATATCGGATGTTGTTGTGTCACCGCCCAGAACATACGGCCTTATTCGATCAGTTAAACAAGAACATTGTTTTCTGCGGGCACGCGCATGGCGGACAATGGCGTTTGAAAAATCAAGGTATCTTTGCACCCGGTCAAGGTCTATTTCCACGCTATACAAAAGGGATTTATAAGCGCGGCAAGCGAGCGCCTTATCATTTTGTGGTAGGAAGCGGGTTCGCCGTGGACCCAATGGTGCCGCGCATCAATAATCAGCCAGAATTGGTCATTGTGGATATAGTATGATTGTAAAGAAATTTTGAAGCAATTTAGACAATTTATGTGGAAACATACATAATATTTACAAAATTGTGAGAAACTATTTACTTTTGTATAAGTTTTTTTTAGGCAAAAGAAGTAAAAATAATCTTGTAACAAACATTTTATAGGGTATACTGAATTGGTGAGAATTTTTCAGAGTAATTAAAAAAGAGGAGGTAACAAATTGTACGCTATAATTGCTTTTATTCCAATTATTCTTACAATCGTCTTAATGACCGGTTTTTCTTGGTCCGCAAAGCGTGCACTGCCATTGGCCTGGGCGTTAACAGCAATCTTCGCAATTGCCCTTTGGAAAATGTCTTTGCTTCATGCTTTCGCTTATACCATCACCGGTTTCTTAAGCGCCATTGAAACACTTGTTATTATTTTCGGTGCTATCCTGATCATGAACACCTTGTCCAGATCTGGTGCAATGTCTGCTATCAACCGTATGTTCAACGGTATTACCGCTGACGCACGTCTGCAGGCAATCATTATCGGGTATGTATTCAGTGCCTTCATTGAAGGGGCTGCTGGTTTTGGTACACCAGCCGCACTTTGTGCACCTCTGCTGATCAGTTTAGGGTTCCCTCCATTGGCAGCAGCTGTTGTAACCCTGCAGTATAACACGGTTCCAGGCTGCTTCGGTGCTGCAGGTACGCCTACCAACACCGCATTCATCACGGTTCAGGAATCTTTGAGTTCTCTGTCCAACCCTGATGCATGGCGTATGGCACTGACTCAGTGGACTGCTATTCCAATGGCAATTGAAACCCCGGTTATCATCATCGTTGGTATCGCTTTCTTGACCAAGTTCTTTGGCAAAAACAGAAAGTTCAGTGATGTTATTCCGGTTATTCCATTCATCATCTTTACTTCTGTTGTATTCGATGTGTTCTTCCTTCTGATTGCTTTCTTCGTAGGGCCAGAATTGACAGCGCTTGTTCCTGCTGTTATCACTCTGTTCGTGACGATGGCTGCAGCAAAGAAGGGCTTCCTCGTTCCAAAAGAAGTATGGACCTTCGATTCCAAAGACAAATGGGATAAGAGCTGGCTGTCCAATGCACCTGTTGCTGCGCCAAAGACCAGCGACATGTCCATGGTAAAAGCTTGGCTCCCATATGTACTGATTGCAATCATCCTCGTTGGTACTCGTGTTGCTCAGACCCAGGGTGCTGAATGGGCTTCTGCTCTTCAGAGCTTTACGATCGGTACTGGTGACAGCGGCATTATCTTTGGTCAGGACTGGAACTATGCACTTCTGTGGAGTCCAGGGACAATCTTTATTGTCGTAGCAATTTTCACCTTCTTCTTCCATGGAATGAGAAGCTCTGATATCAAGGGATCTATCACGGACACCTTCCATCAGATTTCTGCTGCTTCTATTGCCTTGCTCTTCGGGGTTGCAATGGTTAACCTGTTCCGCTTCACGAACATTGACTCCCTCACCATGACTGGTGTTTCTGCACAGGCTCAGGAATCCATGCTTCTTGTAATGGCTGAAGCCTTGGCTTCTGTTGCAGGGAAAGCGTTTGTGGTTATTTCGCCATTTATCGGTGTATTGGGTGCATTCATGTCCGGTTCTAACACCGTTTCTAACACCCTTTTCGCATCCCTGCAGTTTGAAACGGCTTCCATGCTGCATTTGCCTGAAGTTCTCATCGTTGCCCTGCAGAACATGGGTGGCGGTATTGGTCACATGATTTGTGTCAATGCTGTTGTCTCGGTTTGCGCAACAACGGGTTCGATCGGTAATGAAGGTCGAATTATGAAGATGAACCTTGCAGCGTGCGCGATTATGTGTATCGTGGCCGTTATTGTTGTCGGTGGGTTCATTATTATGGGTGTCAATCCGATACCTCTATAATTGCTCGAAGCTAAATATCAATCGCTCGTTTGGGATAACCGAACGAGCGATTTTTTTGGCATAAAAATACGGCGGAGAATATTTTATTGCGAGAAAACTTTATATAATGACAAACCCAGGTGTAAGTGATATAATCTTTGTATTGTGTATGTATGCGCATGTTTGAAATAAAATGGTGTTTTCTCAAAGAAACACTGTAATTATGAATAAGAGAGGAAAAAGCATGAAGGAAAATTTCTTGGATATTTATGCATCTGATGTGTTTAGTGATGCAGTGATGCGAGAACGTCTGCCAAAAAAAGTATATCAGTCATTGAAGGCAACCATTCAGACAGGATCTGATTTGGATCCACAAATTGCTGACGTTGTTGCTTCGGCAATGAAGGACTGGGCTGTGGAAAAGGGGGCTACCCACTTTGCACACTGGTTCCATCCACTGACCGGTACAACAGCAGAGAAGCATGATAGTTTCCTTTCTCCTCAGAGTGACCGTTCTGCGATTCTTGAATTCTCAGGGAAGAATTTGGTGGTTGGTGAACCGGATGCATCATCTTTCCCATCTGGCGGTTTGAGAGATACCTTTGAAGCAAGAGGGTACACCACTTGGGACCCAACTTCACCTGCTTTTGTAAAAGATGGGTCACTGTATATCCCTACAATCTTTATTTCGTATAATGGGTATGTGTTGGATAAAAAGACACCGCTTTTGCGTTCTATGGCGCTTGTCAGCCGTGAAGCGCTTCGCATTTTGCGTTTGTTTGGTGATGAAATGACCAAGCGTGTCACACCATCCATGGGGGCAGAACAGGAATATTTCCTTGTTAAGCAGGATCTGTTTAAAAAACGTGAAGACCTTGTTGTTTGCGGACGTACGCTTTTTGGTGCACCAGCGCCAAAAGGCCAGGAATTCTCTGACCATTATTTTGGTGCCATCAGCGCAGAAGTGGCAGCTTTCATGAAAGATGCAGACGAAACTCTCTGGCGTATGGGCGTGCCTGTTAAAATGAAGCATTCTGAGGTGGCACCTTGCCAGTTTGAAATCGTGCCAAACTATGATTCCTGCAATGTTGCCAACGACCAAAACCAGCTTTTAATGGCAACCCTTCAGGAAGTTGCTAGAAAGCATGGTTTCGAATGCCTGCTGCATGAAAAACCATTTGAAGGCATCAATGGTTCTGGGAAGCACATTAACTGGTCCTTGAGCACCGATTGTGGGGAAAATCTTCTCAGTCCGGGTTCTACAGCTATGGAAAATGCACGTTTCCTGCTGTTTGTTTGCGCAATGATTCATGCTTTGGACGAATACCCAGAATTGCTGCGCTTGACGATTGCCAGCGCTGGCAACGACCATCGCCTTGGCGGCCATGAAGCACCTCCAGCTATCCTCAGTGTGTTCCTGGGCAAGGAATTGACAGACATCCTGGAAAACTTTGAAGCTGGTGAAAAATACAATACTTCAGGAAAAGGCTACATTGAATTGGGTGTTAATACACTGCCTCCACTGCCTCAGGATATTTCTGACCGCAATAGAACATCCCCATTTGCATTCACTGGGAATAAGTTCGAATTCCGTATGCCAGGTTCTTCGATTTCAACAGCGGGCCCAAATATTGCTTTGAATACTGCAGTGGGCGATATTCTGCATGGCTATGCAGACCGCTTGGAAGCTGCCGACGATTTCCTCGCTGAGTTGAATAAGCTGGTGCGTGAAGAAGTTCAGGCACACAAGCGTGTGATCTTCAATGGCAACAACTATTCTGATGAATGGGTAGAGGAAGCAGAACGCCGTGGTTTGCCAAATCTGGCAAATTCAGTTGAAGCATTCCCTAAATATGTTGAACCAAAGAATCTGAGCCTTTTCGTTCGCAACGGAATCTATTCTGAAGAAGAAGTGTATTCCCGAATGGAAATCCATCTGGCAACGTACAGCCGCACCATTAACATCGAAGCACTTACCATGATTGAAATGTCAAAGAAGGACATTATTCCATGCGTGCTGCGTTATGAAAATATGTTGGCGCGTCTTTTGGCCAACAAAAACGCAATTGGCTTAGACATTAAGAAGACCGTAGAATACGGTATTATTAACGATCTTTCTGATGCGTTGAGCGAACTGAACAAAGCGTTGGCTGTGTTGGAGACCGAATTGGCTGTAGCACAAAAAGAAGAAAATCTCGAAAGTCAGGCACGTATCTATCAGGGCAAGGTGCTTTCTGCGATGAACGATTTGCGTTTCTATACAGATCGCATTGAACCAATGGTTGATGAATGGGGCATTCCTGATTACACTGCGCTGCTTCTCGGTTGCTAAATAACTTAATGAAAATGAGGGGGGAACTTATTATGGAGTTCCCTCTTCTTTTGTGATTTTCATTGAGCAGAAAGGAGCTTTTTAGTTTTGGGCAATACAAAGCTAAAACGACGATCTTTGGCTCAGATCACAGGCTTTTTGGTGATCATGAGCGCGCTCTCACGTGTGCTTGGTTATGTGCGTGAGATCGTAATGACGACGGTCTTTGGGCAAGGGTGGATGACCGATGCCTACAAAGCTGCATTTTTGATACCTGATTTTCTTTACCTGATTTTGGTTGGCGGCGCGTTTTCAACGGCGTTTATTCCTGTGCTCAGCGAGTACATCAATCGTGATCAGGAAGAAGAGGCTTGGCGCGTGGCAAGCACTATTTTTAATGCCATGCTGATTGCTGTTGTTGTTTTAATGGCTTTTTTCTATGTGTCTGTGCCGTTTATCATGAATCATTTTCTGGCAGTTGGCTATGCGGATGAAACCAAGGAATTGGCCATTTATCTGACGCGCATCATGCTGCTGCAAAGTTTTATGATGTGTCTTAGCGGGATCTGTCAGGGCATTTGTCATGTTTACCAGCAATTTACGGCACCAGCTATTGGTTCGTTATTGTACAACATTGCTATCATCGTGTTTGGTTTATGGCTGATGCCAACGATTGGCATTACTGGGTTTGCCATCGGTGTGGTTGTCGGCAGTTATTTGAATTTTATTGTTCACTTCCCGATTCTTTTAAAGATCGGCGTAAAATGGATGCCGGTTTTAGATTTTAAGCATCCAGGCGTACACGACTTTTTCAGGCTGGCACTTCCGGTTGTTTTGGGGCTGAGCGTGGTCTATCTGAATACGTTTGTGACGCAGAATCTGGGCAGTCAGCTTGATGCTGGTACTGTTACGGCGCTCAACAATGCCAACCGGCTCATGCAGCTGCCAATCGGCATTTTTGCAACGGCTATTGCCTCGGCGGTTTTTCCTGTTTTAACAGAATTGATCGCAAAACGCGACATCCGTATGTTTAAACGGAAACTTGTTGAAGGCATCAACCTTAATAACTTTATCCTCATTCCTGCCAGTGTTGGCTTGATGGTTGTGGCAGAACCTTTGATTCGTGCGTTGTTTATGCAAGGAAAATTTACCGAGGAAAATGTTTCGATTACGGCTTCGGTGTTGGTCTTTTATTGCATCGGCATTCTCGGTTATAGTCAGCAGCAAATCCTTAACCGTGGCATGTATGCGCTCAGAGACTCGAAACGCGCTGTTATTGTCAATACGATCATTATTATCATTAACATTGTGCTGAGCGTTTTGATGGTTGGTCCATTCAAGGCACAAGGGCTAGCGCTGGCGTATTCAATCGCTGGTCTTGTCTCAATGGTTTTGCTCTATGCGTTTCTTTATCAAAAAGTTGGCGACTTGGGCAGCAGAGAGATTGTCGGTTCTTTGCTGAAAATCATCATTGCTTCGGTTGTAATGGGGGCTGGCGTTCTGTTATTCTTGAACTTCAGCGATCACTTTATCGACATTACCTCAAAAAGTCAGCAGCTGCTTGAACTTTTCTTAGCAGTGTGCATTGGTATTGTGATTTATATAGTGATGGCGGTTGTGCTTCGTATCAAAGAAATGCAGGCGGCGGTTAATATGTTACGGAGAAAAATCCGTCGCGGATAAAGAGACTTATGAAAGAAAGGAGAAGATTATGCAAGAAAAAATACGTAATTTCTGTATTATTGCACATATTGACCACGGGAAATCAACGCTGGCCGATCGCCTGTTGGAGATGACAGGCGCTGTCGAAAAGCGTGAAATGCAGTCCCAGTTATTGGACAATATGGATATTGAGCGTGAACGCGGCATTACCATCAAGCTGCAGACTGTGCGCATCAATTATAAAGCCAAAAATGGCGAAGAATATGTGCTGAATTTGATTGATACCCCTGGGCATGTGGACTTTTCCTATGAGGTATCACGTTCCTTGGCTGCCTGCGAAGGCGCGCTGCTGGTTGTGGATGCAGCGCAGGGGATTGAAGCGCAGACTTTGGCAAATGTTTACTTGGCGCTCGAACACGACTTGGAAATCATTCCTGTCATCAATAAGATTGACTTGCCAAGCGCGCAGCCGGATGTGGTTAAAGAAGAAATCGAAGAAATTATCGGTCTTGATGCGTCGGATGCCATCCTTTGCTCTGCCAAAACAGGGGAAGGGATCGAAGAAATCCTGGAGGCCATTGTTGATCGCATCCCAGCACCGGAAGGTGATGCCAATAAGCCGCTTCAGGCGTTGATTTTTGACTCGTTTTATGATTCTTACCGTGGCGCTATTGCCTATATTCGCGTGGTGGAAGGCACTTTGCGCGATAATATGACCATTCATATGATGCACAATGACCGCTCTTTTGAAGTGACTGAGCTGGGCGTGCATACGCCAAAAGAAAAGAAAGTCAAGGCTCTTTCAGCTGGCGAAGTAGGCTATGTGGCTGCGAGCATGAAACAAGTCAGTGATACACGTGTCGGGGATACCATCACTGATGCAGCCAATCCTGCGGAAGAAGCCCTGCCGGGCTACAAGCGTGCAGTACCAATGGTGTTCTGCGGGCTGTATCCCGTCGACAACGAACAGTATCCTGATTTGAAAGATTCTTTGGCGAAATTAAGCTTGAATGATGCGTCCTTAGAATTCGAGCCTGAAACATCCCAGGCTTTGGGCTTCGGCTTCCGTTGCGGTTTTTTGGGAATGCTGCACATGGAAATCATTCAGGAACGCTTGGAGCGCGAGTACAACCTGACCTTGATTACAACAGCGCCAAGTGTTATCTATCATGTTTATCAGACCAATGGGACCATGGTGGAAGTGGACAACCCATCTCAGCTGCCAGCACCACAGCGCATCGACCACATCGAAGAACCTTACGTGCGTGTTGATGTCATGGTGCCAAAGGACTTTGTTGGTGCAGTGATGGAATTGTCTCAGGACAAACGCGGCGTATTTATTGACATGCAGTACATCACCAAAACGCGTGTCACGATTACCTATGATATTCCGTTGGCAGAAATCGTCTTTGACTATTTTGACCTTCTGAAAACGCGCACCAAGGGCTATGCGTCGATGGACTATGAAATGAACGGCTATCGCCAGAGCAATCTTGTGAAACTTGATATTCTCGTCAATGGTGAACAGGTGGATGCGCTGTCCTGCATCGTACACAAAGACAAAGCATACTACCGCGGCCGGGCGCTGGTGGCAAAACTGCGCAATCTGATTCCTCGGCAGATGTTCGAAGTGCCAATTCAGGCGGCCATCGGTAATAAGGTCATCGCGCGTGAAACGGTGAAGGCTTTGCGCAAGAATGTCCTTGATAAATGTTATGGCGGTGACATCAGCCGTAAACGTAAGCTGCTTGAAAAGCAAAAAGAAGGGAAGAAGCGCATGAAACAAGTGGGGAGCGTAGAAATTCCTCAGGAAGCATTCATGGCGGTTCTCAGTTTGGATGAAGAATAATCAAAAACAGCTGTGTTTCACAGCTGTTTTTTTATAAGGTGGTGAGATTATGCATGGCATCTATATTCATATTCCGTTTTGTGCGCAGAAATGTGCCTATTGCGATTTTCTGTCGTTTCCGGGAAGGCATGAGAAAGAAAAAGCGCAGTACTTGCAGGCTTTGGAACATGAAATTCATAGGAGGGTACAGGGCCGCTGGCAGCACGCGCAGACCATTTTTATTGGCGGAGGGACGCCGACGACGTTGTCAGCCGATGAGCTGGCGCGTTTGTTGGAGGCGATTGGCGGCTGTGTGGACCTTGCAGGTGTGCAGGAGTTTACAGTGGAGGCCAACCCTGGCACCATTGACGCTGAAAAGCTGAGTGTGCTGAGAGCAGGCGGTGTCAATCGTCTGTCGTTTGGGGTGCAGAGCTTTGACGATGCGCTGCTGAACATGATCGGCCGCGTGCATACAGCGGCTGAGGCAAAGGAGGCGGTCCGTATGGCGCGGCAGGCAGGCTTTACAAACATCAATTTGGATTTGATGTATGGCTTGCCTGGGCAAACGGCCGAGCAGTGGAAACACACCATTGATCAGGCGCTGGCGCTGTCGCCGGAGCACCTCTCTCTCTATCAACTGATTCCCGAGCCAGGCACCAGCTTGGTGCGCAAGATGGAAGCGGGGCTTTTGCCGCCTGTGGATGAAGATGGCGCGGCCGAATGGTTTGAGCAGCAAAGAACCTGGCTTGCTGAGGCCGGTTATCGTCAATATGAAATTTCAAACTATGCGCGCGAAGGATTTGCTTCCAAACACAATCAACTATATTGGAAGCTTGATGATTATTTGGGCCTTGGGCTTGGCGCGACAAGCTGGGAGCGGCCGAGACGCAGTGAAAACACGCAGGACTTTCTGCTGTACACTTCGGCGCTGCAGACGGGAAAGGCGGTCCCTCAGCACGTCGAGACGCTGACACGTGAAGAACAGATGAGCGAAAGTGTTTTTATGGCGCTGCGCATGAATCAAGGCCTTTCGTTGGCACATTTTACAGCCCTTTATGGCTGCACGCTTGAATCGGTTTTTTCCTCTGCGCTGGAAGAAGGCATGCGGCAAGGATGGCTGGTGATTGACGATGATCATCTGCGCTTGACCGAACGCGGACGTGCACTTGGAAACTGGGTGTTCGAATTGTTCATTTAACTTGGACCCGACCGACAAATTTCTTTGTTGGCCGGGATTTTTTTCGCTAATCTATTGACAATTCGCGAATAAAATGGTATTTTTTATTAAGAGTTAGCACTCAAGCAAAGAGAGTGCTAATAAGGAGGCGAGAGCATGTTAGATGAACGCAAAGAAAAAATTCTAGCTGCGATTGTCACAGATTTCATCGAGACGGCAGAGCCGGTGGGATCGCGCACCATTTCCAAAAAGTATGATATTGGTTTTAGTTCCGCGACCATTCGCAATGAAATGAGCGATCTCGAAGAAATGGGGTATATCGTTCAGCCACATACGTCGGCCGGACGTATTCCAACAGATATTGGCTACCGCTATTATGTTGATCGGCTGATGTTTCGCACACGGCGTTCTTATACAGAAGAAAAGCAGCTCAATGCTTATATTCGCTCTCAGGCGAGCATGGATAATGAACGCATGCATGCTATTTTGAAACGAATGGCCGATGTGACAGGCTATACCGCCATGCTGGTTATTCCAGAGGCGGAAGTAACCAAGCCGCTGCTGAGCATGCTTGAGCTGATTTATTTGATGCCAGAGCGTGGTTTGATGGTTGTCGTTACAGATGATGAGCGGGTAGAACAGCGTTTGATTGATCTGCCGAAAGGCTTTGGGCGAAAAGAGCTCAACATGGTCAATGGCGTACTCAGTCATTATTTGCGAGGACTGTCCGTTGCCCATTGGCATCGTCCACTGATTGAATTTTTGATCGATCAGATGGGAACCGCTTCCATGTTTGTTCACGATCTCTTGGATATTCTTAATGATATCCTCAGCAGACGTCAGCAAAAGCAAGTCATGGTTGAAGGTGCATTGAATGTCTTGTCGTTTCCAGAGTTTCAGGATATTCAAATGCTTCGTCCGCTGTTGATGGCCTTTGGCAATGAAGATGACGTCGCAGGATTTTTTGTGAATCTGCCGGAGAAGGGCATTACCGTTCGCATTGGCGATGAAAACTCTTCCAAAGAGATCAATGGCTGCAGCATGGTTGTCGGCAATTATAGCATTGGCAAAAATGTTGGCCACTTAGCATTGATTGGGCCAAAACGCATGAATTACATTGAATGCGTGGCGATGGTTGAAGCAGTGTTAAGCGGTTTTGAACAACTTTTTACACGACTGGAAAAAAATGATGCCCGAAAAAATGCGCTATCAACCGTTGTCGCACATGACGGTGAGTGGGCGAGATGTTCGGAGCTGGCAATATTTAAGAGAAAATATTAGTAAGGAGTGCTGTGCATGACAGAACAAGAACAGTCCAAGGAACCGCAGACGGAAAACGTTGAGGCGCCGGAAACTGAAACCGAAATGGAAGAAAAAGAAGAACAAGCAGAAGAATCTGCACCAGCAGAAGACAGTGCTTATGAAGAATTGAACAAACGTTATCTGCGTTTGCTGGCTGATTTTGACAACTTTAAGCGCCGCACTGCCGGTGAAAAAGAAGACATTGCGAAGTACGGCACGATGACCCTCGTTAAAGAATTGCTGCCGGTGCTGGACAGCTTTGAGCTGGCCTTGAAAAATCCACCGGTTGATTCTGAAGAAAACCTTGCAGCTTATCAAGAAGGGTTTGCGAAGGTTCAGAAGCAGTTTATTGACTGCTTGGGAAAAGCTGGGCTGGAACGCATTGAAGCGATTGGCCAGGAATACGATCCGAATTTCCATGAAGCGATCATGGTTGTGGATGATGAATCGCAGCCAGCCAACACTGTTTTCGATGAACTTCGTGCAGGCTATAAATTTAAAGACAAAGTCATCCGTCCAACGGTTTGCCGAGTGACGGGTAATAAATAAGCATCTCTCATTTTATTAGATAGATTTTAGGAGGAAACAATCATGGGAAAAGTAATTGGTATTGACTTAGGGACAACAAACTCTTGTGTTGCAGTAATGGAAGGTGGCGAAGCGGTTGTTATTCCTAACAGCGAAGGCAATCGTACCACACCATCTGTTGTTGGCTTGAACAACAGCGGCGAACGTCTCGTTGGCCAGGTTGCAAAGCGCCAGGCAATCACAAACCCTGATAATACAGTATCTAGTATCAAGCGTCACATGGGCTCTGACTACAAGGCAACCCTGGGCGGCAAGCAGTACACCCCACAGGAAATTTCTGCTATGATCCTGCAAAAGCTGAAAGCCGATGCAGAAGCTTACATTGGTGAAACAGTTACCCAGGCTGTCATCACTGTTCCTGCATACTTCAGTGACAGCCAGCGCCAGGCAACCAAGGACGCTGGTAAGATCGCTGGCTTGGATGTTATGCGTATCATCAACGAACCAACTGCAGCAGCATTGGCTTATGGCGTTGACAAAGACAACACCGACCAGAAGATCCTCGTATTCGACCTTGGTGGTGGTACCTTCGATGTATCCTTGCTGGAAATTGGCGATGGCATTTTCGAAGTATTGGCTACCAGCGGTAACAACCGTCTCGGTGGTGATGACTTCGATAAGAAGATCATTGACTGGGCCATTGCTGAATTCAAATCTCAGACCGGTATTGACCTGAGCACTGATAAGACCGCTATGCAGCGTTTGAAAGAAGCTGCTGAAAAGGCAAAGATGGAACTGTCCACCGTTACCACTTCTAACCTCAACCTGCCATTTATCACCATGGATGGCAATGGTCAGCCACAGCACTTGGATTTGACGCTGAGCCGCGCTAAATTTGATGAACTGACCGCAGACTTGGTTGAAAAGACAATGGGCCCATCCCGTCAGGCACTCTCTGATGCTGGCCTGACCGCAAACGATATTGATAAAGTCATCCTCGTTGGTGGTTCTACCCGTATCCCTGCTGTTCAGGACGCTGTTAAGAAATTGACCGGCAAAGAACCATTCAAGGGCATCAACCCAGATGAATGCGTTGCTATCGGTGCTGCTATCCAGGGCGGCGTGCTCGTTGGTGAAGTTAAGGACGTTGTCCTCTTGGATGTTACCCCATTGTCCTTGGGTATTGAAACTCTCGGCGGCGTTATGACCAAGATCGTTGAACGTAACACCACCATCCCAGTATCCCGCAGCCAGGTATTTACAACTGCTGCTGATAACCAGACTTCTACCGACATCCATGTTCTCCAGGGTGAACGTGAAATGGCGAAGGACAACAAGACCTTGGGTCGTTTCAGCCTGATGGATATCCCACCAGCTCCACGTGGCATCCCACAAATCGAAGTAACCTTTGATATCGATGCCAACGGTATTGTTAACGTATCCGCTAAGGATAAAGGCACCGGCAAGAGCCAGCGTATCACCATTCAGTCCAACAGCGGCCTTTCTGATGAAGAAATCGATCGCATGGTCAAGGATGCTGAAATGAACGCTGAAGCCGATAAGAAGATGAAAGAAAAAGTCGATGTGAAGAACAACGCCGACGCGCTCCTCTTCCAGAGCGAAAAAGTGTTGAAAGAAGCTGGCGACGCTGTCGATGCTGCTGATAAGGAAGCCATCGAAAAGGCACAGGCTGATCTCCGTGCTGTCATCGAAAGCGACAACACTGAAGACATCAAGGCAAAGAGTGAAGCCCTCACCAACGCCATCTACAAAGTAAGCGAAAAAATGTATGCCCAGGCTGCTCAGCAACAGCAGGCAGAACAGGGACAGCAGGCTCAGGGTCAAAACAGCGACGGGACCTATGATGCCGACTTCACTGAAGTGGACGACAATAAATAATGGCTGAAAAGCGCGATTACTATGAGGTGCTCGGGGTTGATAAAAACGCCAGCGATGCGGACATCAAGAAAGCGTTCCGCAAGCTCGCGCGTAAATATCACCCCGATGTCAACCCAGGTGACAAAGAAGCCGAAGCAAAATTCAAAGAAATCAATGAAGCCTACGACGTTTTGTCCAACGCTGAAAAACGTCAGCAGTATGATACGTTTGGTCATGATGCGCCAAACTTTGGTGCTGGCGGATTCGGCGGCGGTGGATTCAGTGGCGGCTTCAGCGGTGGCGCCGATTTCGGAGACCTTGGTGATATCTTCAACATGTTCTTCGGCGGCGGTGGCGGTGGTGGCGCACAGGCCAATGGCCCGCGCCAAGGCAATGACCTCCGCTATGACATTACGCTTTCTTTTGAAGAAGCTGTCTTTGGCTGCAAGAAGACGATAACCGTCGATCGTTGGGTGACTTGCACAACCTGTGGTGGATCAGGCGCAAAGCCTGGCACCAGTGCTGAGACCTGCAGCCGTTGTCACGGTACAGGCCGTGTAACAAGCATGCAGCAAACGCCATTTGGCCGCATGCAGTCGCAGACCACCTGCCCAGAATGTGGCGGGCGTGGTAAAGTTATCAAGGAAAAGTGCCCAGATTGTGGCGGCACCGGCCGCAAACGCGAATCGAAATCCCTTGAGGTGAACATCCCTGCAGGTGTTGACAATGGTACACGTTTGCGCATGGCTGGTGAAGGGGAAGCCGGAGAAAACGGCGGCCCAGCTGGTGATCTTTACATCTATGTTCGTGTGCGTCCACATGATATCTTTACACGTGACGACACGGATATCTATATGGAACAAAAGATCAACGTTGCACAAGCCGCGTTGGGCGATGAGATCGAAGTGCCAACCCTGGAAGGCCGTATTAAATTTACGATTCCAGCAGGTGTGCAGAGCGGCGCACGTTTCCGCTTAAAAGGCAAAGGCGTCAAGAGCATGCGTGGTTATGGCAAAGGTGATCAGTACGTCACTGTCATCGTCGAAACACCTAAGACCTTGAGTGATGAACAGCGTGAACTGTTCCAGAAGCTTTCTGAATCGCTGGAACGCTATGATGGCAAGAAACCTGGCGGTCAGTCTTCCCCGAGGCCGAAAAAATCAGACAAGAAAAAAGAAGGGTTTTTCGACAAGATGAAAGACCTTTTCACTGATGAAGACGACGAAGAAGAGAACAATTAATAAAAACCCGAGATCGATAACGATCTCGGTTTTTTTGTATCCCATTCCTCATTATGTTATAATAACTCAATGTTAAAGGTAAAGGAGGATGATGAAATGATTGCAACGTTGGTGAATGCGGTGGTTGTGGTACTTTGTGCCTTATTGGGAAATGTTCTGCAAAGAGGTTTTCCAGACAAACTCCGTACATTGATGCTGCAGATATTGGGTGTTTGCATTATTGTGGTTGGGCTGCGCATGGCGCTTAACGTATCGAATGACATGGTGATCGTGCTTTCGATTGCCATTGGTACTGTCATAGGGCATTTTTGTCATTTGGACCAGCATCTGGACCATCTTGGGGTGCGTGTAAAAGCGCTTACAAAGGTCGAGGATGCACGATTTGTAGAAGGATTTGTCAGCGCCAGTTTATTGTTTTGTGTTGGTGCGATGTCGATCGTTGGCTCTTTTGAAGCTGGCCTCAATCATAACTATAGTATCATTTTCACCAAAGCGGTGTTGGATGGCATTATGGCCATCGTGCTTGGTTCAACATTGGGCCTTGGTGTGGCATTTTCGGCGGTGATTGTTCTCGTTTATCAGGGCGGTTTGACGCTTTTGGCGGGACTTTTGAGCCCGGTGCTGACGGATTTAGTTGTAGACTACATGAGTGCAGCAGGTGGCATCATGATTATGGCCATCGGCATTTCGACGGCAGGCATCAAGGAGATCAACACCGTGAACACCTTGCCGGGACTGCTCGTTGCCGCGGTCATTGGTGCATTGGGGATCATGTAGCGCTTTGAGAGGCGCAAGAAAGGCGGAATGGAAATGGCGTTTACAAAAAAATTACTAACGCTTTTGCTGGTCGTCGTCATGGCGATTGGCACGCTGACAGGTTGTGTGCCGTCGGACAGCGGCAGCGGAAGCATGGCGTCGACAGCGGCGATTGCTGAAGACGGCAGCTACACCTCAAAAGAAGATGTTGCCCTGTACCTGCACACTTATGGTCATTTACCGGATAATTATATTACCAAAGACGAAGCACGGGCGCTCGGCTGGCAAAGTGAAGGCACCTTGGATGAGGTGGCACCAGGCAAGTCTATTGGCGGCGATTACTTTGGTAACTATGAAGGCATTCTGCCTGACGAACCTGGGCGTGAGTACCACGAGTGCGACATCGATTATGTCTCAGGCAACCGCAATGCCAAACGCATTGTCTACTCAAACGATGGCAATATTTACTACACCGAAGACCATTACAATACGTTTGAACACCTGTATGGAGATGATGAAGAATGAAAGAAATGATCATCGATTTCAGCCAATATCCTAACGTCGAAGCGTTCCATGAGGATATTGCCGAAAAACTCAATTTCCCTGCTTATTACGGGAAAAATTTGGACGCTCTGCACGATATGATGGGCGAACTCCCGGAAGACGCTTACACATTTACGATTTTTTACGGCGGCACAGGGATTCCGCACAAGCAGCAGGTGACCATTGCCAAGATTTTGTTGAGAAAGGCGTGAAGGCATGAGCGGACAAATCAAAAAAATCCTGGCAGCATGCTGTCTGGTGTGCGTGCTCGCAGGCTGCAGCAGCAGTGACGCCGACGGCTACACGCAGGTGGACGCCAGCACCGCGGCGCAGATGATGGCGGATGAGGACAACGAAATCGTACTCGATGTGCGCACGCCGGAAGAATACGCCGAGGCCCACATTCCTGGCGCCATCAATGTGCCGAATGAAACCATTGGAAGCGATGCCATCGCTGAACTTCCAGACAAGGCGCAGCTGATTATGGTGTACTGTCGCAGTGGCAACCGCAGCAAGCAGGCAGCGCAGAAGCTGGCCGATCAAGGTTATACCAATGTGGTCGAATTTGGCGGCATCAACGATTGGACCGGCGAGACGGTCGCTTCGTAAACAACGGGCCCACACAGAATCCATCGTGATTTTTTTGTGTGGGCTTGTTTTGTTATGATACAATAAGGCAAAGGAGGAAGGACTATGAAATTGAACCATCATGGCGCGCCGGACCACATCATCGTGCGCGGTGCCCGCGTGCACAATCTCAAGGGCTTGGACGTTGACATTCCGCTGGGTAAACTGGTCGGCATTGCTGGCGTCAGCGGCTCGGGAAAGTCGTCGCTGGCGCTGGGCGTGTTGTATGCAGAAGGTTCGCGCCGTTACCTGGAATCGCTGTCCACCTACACAAGGCGGCGCATGACCATCGCTGCAGAAGCCAAGCTGGATCACATCGACAATGTGCCGGCTGCCTTGGCTTTGCGTCAACGACCGGCGGTGCCGAGCATTCGCAGCACCTTTGGCACTTCCACGGAGCTTTTGAACAGCCTGCGGCTGATGTTTTCGCGCCTGGCCAGTCACCGCTGCCCGAACGGTCATTATCTGGCGCCGACGCCGGACGTCGCCATTGGCAAAGATCTGGTGTGTCCTGTCTGCGGTGAAACCTTCATGCCGCCTGGCGCAGAAAGCCTAGCTTTCAACAGCGATGGCGCCTGCCGCACCTGCGGCGGCACAGGCGTGGTGCGCACGGTGGATGAAGCGTCGCTGGTGCCTGATGAAAGCCTGAGCATCGACGAAGGCGCAGTGGCACCATGGAATTCGCTGATGTGGTCGCTGATGACGGACGTTTGCCGTGCTATGGGCGTACGCACCGACGTGCCGTTTTGTGACCTGACACCGGAAGAACGGGAGATTGTTTTTCGTGGACCGGCCGAAAAGAAACACATTTTCTACAAGGCGAAAAACAGCAACCAGGCTGGCGAGCTGGACTTTACTTATTACAACGCGGTGTACACCGTGGAAAACGCGCTGGCGAAGGTGAAGGATGAGAAAGGCATGAAGCGGGTTGAAAAGTTTCTCAAGCAGGAAACCTGCCCAGATTGCGGCGGCACCCGGCTGAGTGATGCGGCGCGCGCACCGCGGCTGTGCGGCAAAAGCCTGGCCGAGGCTTCGGCCATGACGCTGGAGGCGCTGGTGCCCTGGGTGCGTCAGGTGCCGCAGGAAATGCCGGAGAATATGCGCGAGATGGCGCAGACGATTTGCGACCAGTTTCTGCACACGGCGAAACGGCTGCTTGATCTGGGACTTGGCTACCTGACCCTGGACCGTGCCTCCAACACGCTTTCTACCGGGGAACGACAGCGCGTGCAGCTGGCGCGTGCGGTGCGCAATCGTACAACGGGCGTGCTCTATGTGCTGGATGAGCCGTCGATTGGGCTGCATCCGGCCAATGTGGACGGCCTATTGGGCGTGGTCGAGGATTTGCTGGCGCATGGCAATTCGGTGGTTCTTGTCGATCACGATGCGCGGGTGCTGGCAGCAGCAGATTGGCTGATTGAGCTTGGCCCTGGCGCAGGCACCAATGGCGGCAGCCTCTTGTGCAGCGGCACGGTGAAAGATGTCGCCGCCAACCCACAGTCGCTGATTGGGCCTTTTCTGACGGCCCAAGGGGCGCAGTGTGTGCGTATGCGCGCTGCGAAGGCCGACATGTTTGCCCATGGCACCATTCATCTGGAGACCACACCTATTCACACCGTGCAGGCCTTGCGCCTTGATTTGCCGAAAGGGCGCCTGATCGCCGTTACAGGGGTGAGTGGTTCCGGCAAGACCACGCTGATCCTGGAGAGCCTTGTGCCGGCTTTGGCGGCCATGGCAGGGCAGGGGAGCATGCCTGACCATGTCAAGACTGTGGAAGCAGAGGGCGTGCATCGCGTCAATTTGATCGACGCCACGCCGATCGGAACCAACGTACGCTCCACCGTGGCGACCTACAGCAACGTCATGGACGACTTGCGGCGTGTTTATGCGCGGACGGAGCAGGCAAAGGCAGCGGGGTACAAAGCTGGCGATTTTTCCTATAACACTGGCAAACTGCGTTGTCAGGAGTGCGACGGCACTGGACAAATCACCATGGATGTGCAGTTTTTGCCGGATGTGGAAATTGTTTGTCCCGTCTGTCATGGGTCGCGTTACGGCAAGGACGCCTTTCAAGTCAAACGCGTGGCCAAAAACAGCGGGGCGGACAGTCAGCTGCTGTCTTTGCCGGATCTTTTGGCCATGACCGTAGACCAGGCGCTGGCCGCGACCAAAGATGTGAAAAAAGTGCACGAACGCCTGCAAACTTTGAGCGACCTTGGCCTGGGCTACCTCACCCTCGGCGAAGGCACGCCGGCGCTGTCCGGCGGAGAAGCTCAGCGCTTGAAACTGGCAGCGGAAATGGGCCGTCAGCAGGAAGATGCTGTCTTTGTGTTTGACGAGCCAACGATCGGACTGCATCCCTTGGATGTGCAAACCTTGATCGGTATTTTTCAGCGTCTCATCGACCAGGGAGCGACGGTCATTGTCATCGAACATGATTTGGACATGATTGCCAACGCCGACTACATCGTTGACATGGGGCCAGGCGGCGGTGAAAACGGCGGTCAGATTGTCGCTGCAGGAACACCGGAAGACATTGCCGCCAACCCTGCAAGCATCACCGGCCGTTATCTTCACTCATAATGGCACAAAAAAAGTCTGAGCAAAGCTGCTCAGACTTTTTGTTTTGCTTAATAAACAGGTGCGGTGTTGCCGCTTCCGCCGTTTCCGCTGCTGTCGCCACTACCGCCGCTGCTGCTGCCACCGCCGGAACTGCTTCCGCCGCCACCGCTGCTGCCGCCGGTGTCAGGAGTGATGGTGGCACCACCGCCACCGCCGCCGCCAATGGTTGGGCGGGATGGCACCGTTTCGGTGGTGGTGTCGCGGTAATCGTTGCCGGTTGTCGATTCTGCTGGTGGTACATAGGCGCCGCCGCTGCCTTGGTAGGTGCTGCCGCCTTCGCCGCTGCCCACGTAGGAGCCGTTGGTGTCGTAGCCGTTGTCAACAACGCCGGCGTTGTTCTGATTTTCTTCGGTGTTGGAAGTGTCTTCCACGGAGCTTGCCATTGGTACCAGATCAAGGTCCGAGGCGTCGATTTGTTTGCCGTCTTCCATAAATTCGCTGTTGATCAGATCAATGATGCCGGATTCGGATGGAATGTAGTAAGAAAGGTCGTCAACGTACTGGGCATCGCCAGGAAGAATGAACATTTTGATGTCGTCGCTGGACATGCCCTGTGCCTGCTTGAAGAACCAAATCATTTCTGAAACGGTCAGGTCGGTTTCCATTTCTTCGCTGACCACCTTTGCCAGAGCTGGCACCTTTGTGATGATGGAGGCACTCAGGAGTTCGTTGCCGAGCGCTTCAAAGAACAGCTGCTGGGCACCGATGCGGCCGATGTCACCGGTGGCATAGCCGGCGCGATAACGGACAAACTGCAGGGCATGTTCGCCGTCCAACACCTGATCGCCCTTCTTCAGGTCGATTTCCAGGTCCTGATAAGGGTCGGAGTATTGGAGATCGCTTGGTACATACATTTCAACGCCGCCAATGGCATCAATGGCTTCTTCAAAGCCTTCAAAGGTTGTGATGGCGTAACGGTCGATTGGCAGGCCGGTGACCATTTCCACTTCGTGAATGGTCTGTTCAATGTTGCCTTCATGGTCGACGCTGTAGGAAGCGTTGATTTTTTGAATAGGACGGTCTTCGTTGCTCATCGTGTCACGAGGAATGCTCAGGAGCTTCAGGGTTTTCTTTTTGGTGTTGAAGCTGGCGAGCACGATGGTGTCGGCGTTTTCGTGTTTGCCGTCGACCCCGCACAAGAGAATATTGTAAGTGTCGTCTTTTAAAACATCTTCATCGGCACTGCTGCTGTCAGAGGACGTCGGGGCAGTCGGCAGAAAATGATACGCCGCAAAACCGGCCCCGGCAACGACGGCCAGTGCAAAGACAAGAATGATGATTAAGCGTGAAAAGAATTTTAACATGGTGCCCTCCTAGAGCAAGGTTTCAAATAGCTGTGTGCGATATGAAGAAAGCGCTCCTGCCATTGCATAGGTTGTGGAAAGCGCAGAAATGTCCACCCAAATACCATCGCCGAAAGGGCGAGGCGTATCCAGAACGACGTGCCATCCGTGCATCTGCCATTCTTTATGAGTAAAAAGATGTTTGGCAGGACCGAGGTCTCTGATCGCCTGAGGCACAAGGCCGAAGCCGTTCAGATGTTGACACAATTCATCGCGCGATAAATTCTCCGGAAGGTCCAAAAATTCCCAAAGCCCTGCGAGAAGCATCTTGGCTGGACGCTGATGAAGCCAAACCTGAGAACCAGAGGTGATGACGACGATGGAATGGTGTTCGATCGTGCGAGGTTTCTTTGCTTTTTTGACTGGCAGCAGCCATGTCAGCTGCTGTGCGTATGCTTTGCAATGTTCCTTAACGGGACAGCGTTCACAATGCGGGGTGCCGTTGGCACTGCAGATGCTGGCGCCAAGATCCATCAGTGATTGGTTGAAGTCGCCAGGACGATGCCCAGGCACCAGTGACTGCGCCAGCTCTTTTAAAGGCTTGGCGCTTGATGCCACATTGATGGGGCCATCGTAGGCGGTGATTCGGCTGAGAATGCGCAGCACATTGCCGTCAACGGCGCAGACACGTTCGCCAAATGCGATCGAGGCAATGGCGCCTGCGGTATATGGGCCGATACCAGGCAGCGTTAGCAGCCCGTTGTACGTTTCGGGCAGCAAGCCATTGTGTTGTTCAACAAGCAGCTGAGCTGCTTCGCAAAGACGATCTGCACGCGAATAGTAGCCCAGCCCTTCCCATAATTTGTGAAGCTGGGTGGGCGCCACTTCTGCGAGATCCGCGATGGTCGGCAGTGTGGCGATGAATCGCGTGAAATAAGGAATCACTGTCTGCACTTGTGTTTGCTGCAGCATGATTTCGGATAACCATACATAATAAGGCGTAGGATTTTCGCGCCATGGCAAAACACGGCGGTTTTCATCGTACCAGTTCAGCATTTGATCAGCGAATGCCGTCGCAGGCAGAGAAAAAGTGCTCACTTGAATGCCTCCCGTGAAAAACGTTGCGCGAATTGATCGCTACAGATAATATTACAATTTGCATGGAAAAGCGTCAATATTGAATCTGTAATTGTCAATAAATTATTAGATGCAAAAGATAGACGGCGCCTTGTCCTGGCATTGTCTTGAGGGTTCACATTTTTTATGGTGGGGAGAAAATCAGTGGAGAAAAGTTTGCTTAAGATCTTAACAGAATTTTAAAAAGAAATTGCCAGAACTGTCACTGAATTTTATAGATTATCCTTTTTATACGTGCTATAATGAATACAACAAAAGAGAAGGAGGCGGTTCGTTGTTTCATTCCATGCAATTGCTTAATGAAATTGCTTATTGCTATGCAAGATTGAAAGGATATGTCTTTTGTCGCTGAGGCGACCTGTTGTGCAGAACGCAATAAGTCAATGAACGAACGACTGTAGAAAAAGTATTTCTTAATTTTATAAGAAAGAACTGAGAATTGAAACCTAAACTTAAAATTAGAAATACGCTTTTCGCCATGTGCGGGAGGCGTATTTTTTATGACCATTGCGTCAGCGGATAAGTTGCGGTACAATACTTTCATCCTATGGAAATGATGATAAGGAGGCGAAACGTGTGACAATCGATAATCCGAAACAAGTGCTGTCGCAAATTCCTAGACCAACGCTTACAAAATGGGTGTTGTTTCTGGTGGTTGCATACGCCTTGTTTGATGCCGTCACTCTATTTGCTGATTCCAAGCGTCTGATGATCGATATGGCGGACGTTACCAGCGGTTTGGTGCCCATCCTTGCGCTAAATATTGATGTGCCGCTGCTCATAGGCACGGTGCTCGTCTGCCT
The DNA here is from genome assembly GCA_019420345.1 of Peptococcaceae bacterium. Lineage (GTDB taxonomy): Bacteria > Bacillota > Peptococcia > Peptococcales > Peptococcaceae > UMGS1590. The sequence goes on along the minus strand of JAHZHI010000001.1, from coordinate 30,986 downwards.
GATTTTTGACCGTCGTCAGATGTTTTCCGCGCTGGCGCTGCGCAGCAAAGGCCAAATGCTGTGGATGGTGGTAGGGGCGTTGATTTTCGTCGCTGCTGTCTATTTGAAAGAGCCGGTCAGTGCCGTTGACGTGTACGAAATTCTGCATGCCCTGATCATCGCCGGCTTCGTTGAAGAGCTGCTCTTTCGCGGACTGTTCTTTTCCTGGCTCGACAAGGCAGGCTGCGGCCAGTGGGCCTACCTGTTCAGCGGCTTGGCCTGGGGCGCCAGCTTCGGCATACGCGCCATCGTTGTGAGCGGCACCTCCACACTCTTTGCAGTGGTGCCAATGGCAATATTTGGCATGGTCGTCGGGACCATCATTGCACTGATCTATAAGAAAAGCGACAGCCTCTGGCTGGTGGTATACATCCACGCCATTTTCAGCCTTATATAATGATGAAAAAATCCTGCCGAAATGCGGCAGGATTTTTTTGCAGCACATGGGCGGTCGATTACTATTAGCTTATTTATCAGCATTTTTCTTGATTATATGGTATATATGCCATATAATAACAGTGAGGTGAGCTGCTGATGTTTGATGTGATATTCTTTGAAGGTGAGAACGGGGAGAAGCCTGTTGAGATTTTTCTTGATTCGTTGGACAACAAGATGCGTGCTAAATTGTTAGGGTTGTTGGTGATCCTTTCCGAAAAAGGGAACAACCTTAGAGAGCCATACAGCAAGCACCTTCAGGATGGCATCTTTGAAATACGATGCAAATTTGGAAATAATATTACGCGAGTTTTATATTTTTTCTACTATAATCAACGTATCATTCTCACAAATGGTTTTGTAAAAAAGACGCAGAAAACTCCGAAAAGCGAAATTGATTTAGCCATCAAAAGAAGAACATCTTATATTGAACGGAGCGAGAGTTATGAAAACACTTAATACTTATTTACAGGAGCAATTGCAAGATCCTGAGTTTGCAAAAGAATACGAAGCAATTCAGCCGGAAATGGATATCATTAAAGCGATCGTAGAGGCAAGGACCTCTCAGCATCTCACTCAAAAAGAATTGGCCGAACGTACTGGTATTAACCAGGCGGATATCAGTAAGTTGGAAAATGGAACACGAAACCCATCCATCAATCTCCTTAAACGTCTGGCCGATGGGATGGGAATGACGCTAAAAATTGAATTTGTTCCAAAGTGAGTATAAGAGCTGACCGATAAGGTCGGCTCTTTTTCGTTTGATGGGCTAGATTAATCCTTTCTTACCTATAAAACCTCTGCGCAAATGAAGCGTAGAGGTTTTTGTGTGTAGCGATTGTGTAGCGGTAATGGGGCGATTTTATCGTTTTTCTCCGCATTGTGAAACGCCGAAAAGCGCTTCATTGAGCCATTTCTTATTTCAGGGAAAGAAGGCTATAAAAATAGGCCTATTGATAAGCGGTCGACTCGCTCATCAATAGACCTATTTTTATGTATTGTTTAAGGTGTTTCGGCATATTACTTTGCGCGCTGTACTTTGTTGGAACGCAAGCAGCGGGTGCATACATTCAGTTTCTTAGGGGTTCCGTCAACTACAACACGAACCTTCTGAATGTTAGGCTTCCACGTTTTCTTGTTTCTGATATGAGAGTGGCTAACTTGCATGCCGGTTGCAGTACCTTTACCACAAATATCGCATTTTCTGGACATTACAAAACCTCCTTTAACATCTGTAAAATCATACTTGACTAGAATAGCAGATAGACGCGGAAAAATCAAGAGCTTTTCAAGAAAAAGAGAAAAGAATATGTAAAAATCCGTATGTGTTTTCTGCCAAAATTATTTTATGATAAAAAGCATCGCTGGGGCTTTGCTTGCGCATGAAATAGCGCTGTGTTATACTATTTTTATTGGAATAGAAAAAGTTTGGAGGGACTTTGCGATGAGTACCGAACATAGAAAATATACCAAAAACTATCCGTTCTATAAAGAATATGTTTGCCCTGTTTGCGAAGGCAGAGGGGCGGTAGAATGCTGCAATGCAGACGGCACGGACTGTGCACCGATTCCATGTGACTATTGTGGCGGCAAAGGCACCATTGTAGAAAAGAATGTTGGTGGTTTGGTCGGTACAGCAGTGGTTGTCGTAGTAGTGGTCGTTGTTTGCGCGCTGCTGATATTCTAAGGGATTGGAGGCTGATCCATGAATAAATCTTCTTTCTTTCCAAAAATTGCTTCCCAGTGTGAAACATGCCATGGTGCAGGCGTTCTGCCTGGACGCTGCCGGGAGGATGAACTGCTCCCATGCCCAACCTGCAAGGGCAAAGGTGTGATCACACGCAAGGTTTCTAAAAAACACGTTGAAGAACGCCCGTGTGACAATCCGAACTGCAAGCAGGGTCGTGTGCAGCAGGTGCAGATGGTCGACGGCCGCGAGGTTGTGTCAGAAAAGGTGTGCCCTGTGTGCGACGGTTATGGCGTTATTTACCGCGAAACGGTGGTCACCACCACCGAACACGAAAAATGCCCAGAATGCGGCGGCCGCGCTGTGCTGACTGCTGGCGAAATGCGCCGCAGAAAACTGGAAGGCTTCTGCCCAACGTGCCACGGTACTGGCTACAAGCTCAATGAAAAGCCTGCCAAACGCATCGCACTGTTTAGTATCAGTGCGGTTATGTACCCTGTGGTCACCATGGTGGGCATGGCGTTTTCCTTCATGCTGAAAGCCGTGAAGGCAGCGTTTTTTACAAAGAAGGCACCAAAGTCGGATGCCGAACAGCCATTAAATAATTGATCGACGAACAATGTAGAATTGCGTGCAATTCTACATTGTTTATTTGTTAAGGAGGATGCAGAACAATGTTATACGATGATTTCAGAAAAGAAAAAATGGCGGCTTTGAAGGAAAAGGACAAACTGAAAAACAAAGTCATTACCAATATTCTTTCGGATCTGATTTATATTAAGAAGGAATTGGGTCAGGAACCAACCGAAGCCGACAGCGCCAAGGCTGTCGCCAAGCAGGTGAAACAGGTCAAGGAAGCCATCGAGATGGCCAAGGACCGTCCTGATAAGCTGGAAGAGCTCGAAGCTGAACTGGCTGTGCTGGAACAGTACATGCCAAAACAGCTGAGCGACGACGAGATCAAAGCCGAAGTGCTGGATCTGATCGAAAAAAATGGCATCGCCATCGATCCAAAGAACAAAGGCGCCATCATGAAGGTGGTTATGCCGGCCCTTTCCGGCAAAGCCGACGGCAAGGAAATCAATAAAGTCGTCAGCAGTCTCTTTTAATGGACGCGCGGCAGGACTTTGGCCGCGCCAGCGAGAAGCAGGCGGAACGTTTTCTGCGTGCGCAGCGCCATCGTATTTTGGCGCGCAATTACCGCACCCGTCAGGGGGAGATCGACATTGTTTCCCTGGCGCGTGATGGCGTTGTGGTGTTCACCGAGGTGCGCAGCAAGCATGACTGTGAATTTGGCCACCCGATTGAAACAGTGGACGTGCGCAAACAAAAGCGCATTCGCGCGGCGGCCAAGCAGTTTTTGCAGGCGCATCCACGTTATCAGGCCCACGCCTGCCGGTTCGACGTGATCACCGTCGTCGGCGAAGGAAAGTCGGCGCAGCTGGAACACTTTCCGGATGCTTTTTAGGTGTAAAAGTCAGCGCTTTTTGTGTTGGAGCGTTGACGTTCACCATCAGCTGTGATAAAGTAATACTGTACTATTATGTGCGCACTAGCGCTAAAGAAAGAAATAGATCACCGTCATTGGATATATGTGAATATGTCAACATGCGGGAAAGCATACCTAGGGTGGAAACATTCCAACCAAGTGGTATGGGCACTTGGCTGCTACACCGAAGGGATAAAAGCCCAGGCGGGTAGGTTTCCTACACTTTACGAAGAGAGGAAGGAACCTATCCACCTTGGGCTTTTTATTTTTGAGCGATGATCGAAATGGAGGCAAAAACATGAATGTAAAAGTCGGAATTGTGATGGGCAGTGACTCTGATTTCCCACTAATGAAGAAAACTGTCGATATCCTGGAAGAATTTGGCGTTGGCTACGAAGTGAAAGTGTCCAGTGCACATCGTACGCCGGAAGATACGCTGAATTATGCTGAAACAGCTGCTGAACGCGGCTTGAAAGTGATTATTGCTGGTGCTGGTGCGGCAGCGCATCTGCCAGGGGTCATCGCAGCAAAAACAGTTTTGCCAGTTATTGGTGTGCCGATCAATGCCACCGCGCTGAATGGCCTGGATGCCCTCTATGCCATCGTGCAAATGCCTTCCGGCGTTCCAGTTGCTTCCGTTGGGATTGACGGTGCGAAAAACGCAGGCCTTCTGGCTGTGCAGATTTTGGCAACAGCCGACGACAGCCTGCGCGATAAACTGATTGCCTACAAAGAAAACATGAAAGAATCCGTTCAGAAGAAGAACGCAAAGATTCAGGAAACCCTCGCACAAAGTGGAAAGTAATGGAGGTATGCAATGATTAATCGTTACAGCAGAGATGAGATGGCCCAGATTTGGACCGAAGAAAACAAATTTGCTGCTTGGCTGGAAGTTGAAATTCTGGCTGCTGAAGCATGGTCCGAACTTGGCGAAGTGCCAAAGGAAGACGCCGCAGCACTGCGCAAGAATGCGCGCTTTGATGTGGATCGTATCTATGAAATTGAAAAACAGACCAAACACGACGTGGTGGCTTTCACCAGAACCGTGTCTGAATCCCTGGGCGATGAAAAGAAGTGGGTGCATTTCGGCCTGACCAGCACCGACGTGGTTGACACCGCCTATGGCTATCTGCTCAAGCAAGCCAACGACATTCTCAAAAAGGACCTGGAACATCTTAAAGACGTCATCGGCGAGAAAGCCAAGAAATACAAGTACACCGTTGAAATGGGCCGCACCCATGGCGTACACGCAGAACCAACCACCTTCGGCCTCAAGCTGCTGAACTGGTATTCTGAAATGAAGCGCAACATCGAACGCTTCGAACATGCTTCCAAGGGCGTGGAAGCTGGGAAGATTTCCGGCGCTGTCGGCACCTTTGCCAACACCCCTCCAGCTGTTGAAGCGTATGTCTGCGAACACCTCGGCATTCGTCCACAGGAAGTATCCACCCAGGTGCTGCCTCGCGACCTGCATGCTGAATATTTGGCAGTCATCGCGCTGATCGCTACCTCAGTGGAACGTTTTGCCACCGAAATCCGCGGCCTGCAGAAGACTGAACAGCGTGAAGTGGAAGAATACTTCGCTGCTGGTCAGAAGGGCTCTTCCGCAATGCCTCACAAGCGCAACCCAATCGGTTCTGAAAACATGTGCGGCTGCGCACGCGTGCTGCGCGGTTACATGCACACCGCTTACGAAAACGTGGCACTGTGGCATGAACGCGACATCTCCCATTCCTCCGCAGAACGCATCATTCTGCCGGACGCAACGATTCTCCTCGACTATCAGCTGAATCGTTTCGCAAAGATTGTCGATACCCTGACCGTGTTCCCAGAAAACATGAAACGCAACATGGGCGCCACCTTCGGCCTCATTTATTCTCAGCGCGTCATGCTCAAGCTCATCGAAAAGGGTATGAGCCGCGAACAGGCTTACGACCTCGTTCAGCCTAAGACCGCCCGAGCTTGGGACGAACAGTTGCCATTCCGTCCACTTCTCGAAGAAGACCCAGCCATCATGGGCGCTCTCACCAAAGAAGACCTGGACGATGCATTTGACTATCATTATCACCTCCGCCACGTCGATGAAATTTTCGAACGCTGCGGCTTAAACTAATTTTTACCCATTACCATCAATCAACATACATTTATTAGGAGGCTATCAATTATGGCAGTAGAAGTATTGGAACAGTTGTACGAAGGCAAAGCAAAGAAAGTTTTCAAAACCAGCGATGATGCGCTGTACATGGTAGAGTACAAAGACGACGCTACCGCATTCAACGGCGAAAAGCGCGGCACCATCGAAGGCAAAGGCGTGATCAACAACAAAGTCAGCGCCATGCTGTTCCGTGAACTGGAAAAAGAAGGCGTCGAAACCCACCTCGTAGAATTCATTGACGACACCCATCAGCTCGTTAAGCGCGTAGAAATCGTGCCTCTCGAAGTCATCTGCAGAAACGTTATCGCTGGTTCCCTGGCAAAGCGCGTTGGCAGAGAAGAAGGCGAAGTGCTGCCACAGCCAATCCTCGAATTCTCTTACAAGAACGATGACCTCGGCGATCCAATGATCAACCGTTACCATGCCACCGCTCTGGGCCTTGCTACTGACGAAGAAATCGACAACATCATCGCTCAGGCCTTCAAGATCAACGAAATTCTGCAGAAGATCTTCGACAAAGCCAACCTCGTTCTCGTTGACTTCAAGCTCGAATTTGGCCGCACCCCAGACGGCACCATCATCCTCGCTGACGAAATTTCTCCAGACACCTGCCGTCTCTGGGATAAAGACACCCATGAAAAACTCGACAAGGATCGTTTCAGAAGAGACCTCGGCGGCGTAGAAGAAGCTTACATCGAAGTGTACAACCGTTTGAAAAACATCGGCCTTTAATCCGACAAACCAAGGGGAGAAACATCATGGCTCGAATTACTGATGATGGGATCCACGAAGAGTGTGGCGTATTTGCGATCTGCGCGCCTGGCATCGACGTGGCGCAGCTCGCATATTTAGGGCTTTTTGCCCTGCAGCATCGTGGACAGGAAGGCTGTGGTTTGGCGGTTTGGAACGATGGCAAGATCCGTTTTCACAAACGCCTTGGCTTGGTCAATGATGTCTTCAATGAAGACATCTTGGCCGGGCTTCCAGGCAGCCTCGCCATTGGCCACGTGCGCTACGCAACGACTGGCGAAAGCAGTGAACTGAACACCCAGCCGATCGTGGCCAACTACTACCAAGGGCAGTTCGCTCTGGCCCACAACGGCAACCTGACCAACACCGAAAAACTGCGCGAATCCCTCGCCAAGACTGGTTCGCTGTTCCAGACCACGACCGACACCGAAGTGCTCTGCAACCTGTTGGCACGCTACGCTGAAAGCAGCATGGACGTGGCCATGCACAAGGCGATGCTTGATTTGGAAGGGTCCTATGCGCTCGTTGCAGTCAACGACGGCAAAATCTTTGCTGCCCGCGACCCATACGGCAACCGTCCACTGTGCATCGGTGCGCTGCCAAACGGCGCCGGTTATGTGGTCGCATCCGAATCCTGCGCGCTGGACACCGTGGGTGCCGAATTTGTGCGCGACGTGGACGCCGGTGAAATCATCGTCATCGACGAAGACGGCATTCATTCTGTGGCATCGCAAAAAGCCGAAAAGACCGCGCACTGCATCTTTGAATATGTCTACTTTGCACGTCCGGACAGCACCATCGACGGCATCAACGTCAACCAGTCCCGCCGCCGCATGGGTGCCATTTTGGCGCGCGAAACCGGCGACCTCGGCGTTGACATCGTCATCCCAGTGCCAGACTCCGGCACCACCGCTGCCATCGGCTATGCCGAAGCCAGCGGCAAACCATTCACCCAGGGCATTTTGAAGAACCGCTACACCGCACGTTCCTTCATCCAGCCAACTCAGGCAATGCGTGAACGCATGGTCAAGCTCAAACTCAGCCCAATCCGCGAAGAAATCGGCGGCAAGAAAGTCGCCGTTGTCGACGACTCCATCGTCCGCGGCACCACCAGCCGCCGCCTTGTGGCGCTTCTGCGCGAACGCGGCGCTGCCGAAGTGCACATGCTCATCACCTGCCCACCGGTCCTGTATCCTTGCTATTACGGGATCGACACAGCAGAGCGCGACAAACTGATCGCCGCCAACAAGTCCATCGAAGAAATTCGTGAATACATTGGCGCCGACAGCCTTCATTATCTCAGCCTGGAAGGGCTCTATGAAGCCGTTGGCGGCACCGACGACTATTGCGTGGCTTGTCTGAATGGGGACTACTGCTTGGGTCACCCTGCATGCAAAAACTCGAAATGATCCTAGGAGGGCTATCCGTGGAAAAGAAAATGATTACCTATAAAGATGCCGGTGTCGATATTGATGCAGGCAATGCTTCCGTTGAATTGATCAAACCTTATGTGAAACAGACCCAGCGTCCAGAAGTGATTGGCGGGCTCGGCGGCTTCGGCGGCCTGTTCGCCTTCGACAAGTCCAAGTACGAAGAACCTGTGCTCGTCAGCGGCACCGACGGCGTCGGCACCAAGCTGAAGCTGGCCTTCGACATGAACAAGCACGACACCATCGGCATCGACGCCGTTGCCATGTGCGTCAACGACATTCTCGTCAGCGGTGCAGAACCACTGTTCTTCCTCGATTACGTGGCAGTTGGCAAGCTCTCACCAGAACAGCTGGCTCAGGTCGTTAAAGGCGTGGCCGATGGCTGCGTGCAGTCCAACTGCGCCCTCGTCGGCGGCGAAACCGCTGAAATGCCAGGCTTCTATAAGGTTGGCGAATACGACGTGGCTGGTTTCTGCGTCGGCGTCGTGGACCGCAAGAAAATCATCGACGGCTCCAAAATCAAAGCCGGCGACGTCATCTTCGGCCTGCCATCCAGCGGCCTGCACTCCAACGGCTTCTCCCTGGCGCGCAAGCTCATGCTGGAAGTCGAAGGCAAGGCTCTGACCGACCCATTCCAGGACAGCGGCAAGAGCGTCGGCGAAGTCATGCTCGAACCAACCAAGATCTACGTCAAGAGCGTGCTGGCGCTGCTCGACGCCTGCCCAGACGCCATCCTCGGCATGGCACACATCACTGGCGGCGGTCTCCTCGAAAACGTGCCACGCGTGCTGCCTAAGACCGTCAACGCTGTCTTCGACCGCACCACCTGGCCACGCCCAGCCATCTTCGACGCCCTGGCCAAGGCCGGCAACCTTGAAGATGCCGAACTGTACAAGACCTTCAACATGGGCATTGGCTTTGTCATCATCGTCGACAAAGACAAGGCTGACGACGTCGCTCAGACCCTGACCGCGCAAAACGAAACCTTCTATCGCATCGGTGAAGTCACCGACGGCGACGGACACGTAGTCATCAAGTAAGGAAAGGAAGGATTCGTTTGAAAATCGTGGTATTTGCGTCCGGACGCGGCTCCAATTTCAAAGCCATTTTGGAAAACATTGAATCCGGCGCATTGACAAACGTGGAAGTTTCCCTGCTCTTGTCCAACAAGCCGCAGGCAAACGTCCTGGCCTACGCCGCAGAAAAGAACATTCCTCACGTGTGTGTGGATGAAACCCAGTTTGCCAGCAGAGAAGCCTACGAAGAAGCCGTTTTGGCAGAAGTCAAAAAAGTGCCTTGCAATCTCATCGTGCTGGCAGGCTATATGAAGATCCTCGGCGCAGATTTTCTCGCAAATGTTGGCTGCCCTGTGGTCAACATTCATCCATCGCTCCTGCCGTCGTTTCCAGGCCTGCACGCACAAAAGCAGGCCGTCGATTACGGCGTGAAAGTCAGCGGCTGCACCGTGCATTTCGTTGACGCCGAACTGGACCACGGCCCAATCATTGCTCAGGTGCCAGTGCCGGTTCAGGATGACGATGATGAAGACAGCTTATCGGCGCGCATTCTTGTACAAGAGCACCAGATTTATTCTGTCTGTCTGCAGCTGATCGCAGACCATAAAGTGACATTTGACAATCGTTGTGTAAAAATCAAGAAGTAGAGGTGTGATAACGTGAAAAGAGCTTTAATTAGTGTATCTGATAAAACGGGACTGCAGGAATTTGCCAAAGCATTGATCGCTTTGGACTTCGAAATTCTTTCAACCGGCGGCACCGCGCGTGCCCTGCGCAAAGCTGGCATTCCTGTGCTGGAAGTCAGCGATGTGACCAAGTTCCCTGAAATCCTCGATGGACGTGTAAAAACCCTGCATCCAATCATTCATGCAGGCATTCTCGCACGCAACACCGAAGAACACCTGAATACCTTAAAAGAAATGGACATCACCCCAATCGACCTGGTGGCCATCAATCTTTATCCATTTGAAGAAACCATCGCCAAGGACGACGTCGATCTCCAGACCGCCATCGAAAACATCGACATCGGCGGCCCAACCATGGTGCGCGCTGCGGCCAAAAACCACGAACGCGTCACCATCGTTGTCGACCCATCCCAGTATGACGATGTCATCGCTGCCCTCAAGAGCGACGAAGGCATCACGCTTGAGATGCGTCAGCGCTACGCCATGCGTGCTTTCGAAATGACGGCCCGCTACGACGCAGCCATCAGCCAGTACCTGGTCAGCCAGTTTGCCGACAGCGTTTTCGAACCATCCTACAGCTTCGGCGGTCAGCTCAAGCAGACCCTGCGCTACGGCGAAAACCCTCATCAGAAGGCTGCTTTCTATGTCAACTCCAAGAAGCCTGGCACCCTCGCTGGTGCGGAACAGCTCGGCGGCAAGGAACTGTCCTACAACAACATCGTTGACACCGACGCCGCTTGGCAGATGGTCAACGAATTCACCGACCGTCCAGCCTGCGCCATCATCAAGCACACCAACCCATGCGGTTTTGCTGTTGGCCAGAGCGTGCTCGAAGCCTTCACCAAGGCCCACGAAGCCGATCCGCTGTCTTCCTACGGCGGCATCATCGCTTTCAACCGCGTGCTCGACAAGGCCACCGCTGAAGAAATCATCAAGACCTTCTTCGAAGCCGTCATCGCACCAGGCTATGAAGACGGCGTCATCGATGTGCTGCACAAGAAAGAAAAACTGCGCATCCTCGACACCCACGCCTGCGGCCAGGTAACCACCCCTTGGATTGAAACCATCAGCGGCGGCTTCCTCGTTCAGGAACGCGACATTCATCACCTGGACCCAGCTTCCCTGAAAGTGGTCACCGAAACCCAGCCAGACCCAGCTCTGCTGGACGACCTCGTCTTTGCTTGGAACGTGGTGAAGCATGTTAAGAGCAACGCCATCGTCGTTGCCAAGGACGGCGTTTCCATCGGTGTCGGCGCTGGTCAGATGAACCGTGTCGGCTCCTGCGACATCGCCCTCAAACATGCTGGCGACAAGGCCAAAGGCGCCGTGCTCGCTTCCGATGCATTCTTCCCATTCGCTGACAACATCGAAGTGGCTGCCAAAGCCGGCATCACCGCGATCATTCAGCCAGGCGGCAGCATCCGCGACCAGGAAGTCATCGACGCCTGCAACAAGTTCGGCATCGCCATGGTCTTCACTGGCGTACGTCATTTCAAACACTAAGAGAGGATGGCACTATGAAAATATTAGTAATTGGCAGCGGCGGTCGTGAACACGCCCTCTGCTGGAAACTGGCACAGCACCCAGACGCTGAAATCTACGCTGCCCCAGGCAACATCGGCATGATCGACGTGGCAACCCTCGTCAACATCAAAGTTGATGACATCCAGGGCCTCGTGGACTTCGCCAAAGCCGAAGCCATCGACCTCACCGTCGTTGGCCCAGAACTGCCGCTGACCCTCGGCGTCGTGGACGCCTTCCAGGAAGCTGGCCTGGCTTGTTTCGGCCCTAACAAGGCCGCTGCACGCCTCGAAGGCAGCAAGGCGTTCTCCAAGGAACTCATGAAGAAGTACAACATCCCAACGGCTGCCTTCGACACCTTCACCGAAGTGGCACCAGCCAAGGCTTTCGTCGATGAAATCGGCGTGCCTTGCGTGGTCAAAGCCGACGGCCTCGCTGCTGGTAAGGGTGTTATCATCTGCATGACCCGCGAAGAAGCCGACAAAGCCATCGAAGACATGCTCTCCGATCACGCTTTCGGCGACGCCAGCGCCACCATCGTCATCGAAGAATACATGGAAGGGCCGGAAGTCAGCGTGCTCGCTTTCGCTGACGGCAAGCATGTGCTGCCAATGGTGTCCGCTCAGGACCACAAGCGCATCTTCGACGGCGACAAAGGGCCAAACACCGGCGGCATGGGCGCGTATTCCCCAGCCCCAGTGTACACCGAAGAACTTTCCAAGCTGGTTAATGAAACCATCATCGCCCCAACCATCGCCGCTATGGCTGCCGAAGGCGCACCATTCACCGGCATTCTCTACACCGGGCTGATGCTGACCGAAAAAGGCCCACGCGTGCTCGAATACAACGTGCGCTTCGGCGATCCAGAAACCCAGCCAATCATGGTCCGCATGAAATCCGACATCGTCGATCTCTTCCAGGCCTGCCTGGACGGCACCCTCGACCAGGCCACCCTGGAATGGTACGATGAAGCGGCTGTCTGTGTCATCATGGCCTCCGGCGGCTATCCAGCCAGCTCCGAAAAGGGCGTGCCAATCCATGGCCTCGACACCATCTCAGAAGAAGAAGCCATCGTCTTCCATTCCGGCACCGCGCTGAAAGACGACCAGATCGTCACCAACGGCGGCCGTGTGCTCGGCGTGACTGCGAAAGACACCACCATCAAAGGCGCCATCGACAAAGCCTATGCCGCCGTGGAAAAGATCAGCTTTGATCACATGCAATTCCGCCGCGACATTGGCGCCCGTGCTTTGAAGTAAGGGGAGAACAACATGAGCGAAATCAAACGCTTTTTTGTGGAACGCAAGGAAGAGTTTCGTGAAGAAAACACCGCGCTCCTGCAATCGCTGCGCCGCGACCTGGGCCTGAAGGGCCTGGACGATGTGCGCATCATCCGTCGCTACGACTTGGACCTGCAGGCTGCGCTCGATACCAAACAAATTTGCAACCTCGTGCTTTCGGAACCACGTGTGGACACCATCTACACCGAAACCCTGCCGGAAGCCTATGCCGATCACACCATCCTGGCTGTGGAACCGCTGCCTGGCCAGTACGACCAGCGCGCCGATTCCTGCGCCCAGTGCATCGAAGTTGTCACCGGCGAACGCCCAGTCGTTAAGACCGCGCTCGTCTATGTGCTCAGCGGCAGCCTCAGCGCCGACGACATCAAGGCCGTGGAACACTACCTCGTCAACCCAGTGGAAGCGCGTCTGGCCGCCCTCGAAAAGCCAGAAGCCTTCGAACAGCCAGCGCCAGCTGCTGACACTGTGCCAACGGTGACCGGCCTCATCGCTGCGGACCGCGACGGCCTCGCCGACATCGTCAAAGCCTATGGCCTGTCCATGGATGTGGACGACCTCGCTTTCCTGCAGAGCTACTTCATCGAGGAACAGCGCGATCCAACCGAAACCGAACTGAAAGTGATCGACACCTACTGGTCCGACCACTGCCGTCACACCACCTTTAATACCGTCATCACCGATGTAACCATCGAAGACCCGGCCGTACAGAAGGTGTACGACGAATACCTCGCGCTGCGTGACGACGTCTACGCAGACCGCGAAAAATGGCCGCCAATCTCCCTCATGGACCTCGGCACCATTTCCACCAAATACCTCAAGAAACATGGCCTCGTGCGCAATCTTGACGAAAGCGAAGAAATCAACGCCTGCAGCATCAAGGCCGACGTTGACATCGACGGCGTCAAAGAGCCATGGATCTACATGTTCAAGAACGAAACCCACAACCACCCTACGGAAATCGAACCGTTCGGCGGTGCGGCCACCTGTCTCGGCGGCGCCATTCGTGACCCGCTCAGCGGCCGCAGCTATGTGTACCAGAGCATGCGCGTGACCGGCGCAGCCGACCCACGCAAGCCGATTGAGGAAACCCTCAAAGGCAAGCTGCCACAGCGCAAAATCTGCACCCTGGCTGCCAAGGGCTTTTCTTCCTACGGCAACCAGATCGGCATGGCCACCGGCATTGTCGACGAAGTGTACCATCCTGGCTACGAAGCCAAGCGCATGGAAGTAGGGGCTGTGGTTGCTGCAGCGCCTGCTGAAAACATCGTCCGCAAGCGCCCAGAACCAGGCGACATCGTCGTGCTCCTCGGCGGCAAAACCGGCCGCGACGGCTGCGGCGGCGCCACCGGTTCCTCCAAGAACCAAAACGTCGACTCGCTGGAAACTTCCGGCGCAGAAGTGCAGAAGGGGAACCCTGTCGAAGAACGCAAGATTCAGCGCCTGTTCCGTCGTCCGGAAATCGCCCGCATGATCAAGCGCTGCAACGACTTCGGCGCTGGCGGCGTCTCCGTTGCCATCGGCGAATTGGCCGACAGCCTGCACATCTATCTCGACCGTGTGCCTAAGAAATACGAAGGTCTCACTGGCACCGAGCTGGCCATCTCCGAATCTCAGGAACGCATGGCCTGCGTCATCGCCAAGGAAAACTGGGAAGCCTTCCAGGCCATGGCCTACGAAGAAAACCTCGAATGCACCAACGTGGCCGACGTCACCGACACCGGCCGCATGATCATCGAATACCGCGGTCAGCACATCGTTGACCTGGCGCGCACCTTTGTCGACTCTGCCGGCGCCCGCAAGGAAGCCACGGTTGTCGCCACCAAGGACGCTGCCGTCAACCAGACCGTCACCGTGCCAGAAGACAAGGCCGAAGCCATGAAACAGCACCTCGCTGGGCTCAATGTCTGCTCCAAGGCCGGCCTCGTGGAACAATTCGACTCCACCATCGGCGCTGGCACCGTGCTGTTCCCACTCGGCGGCAAATACCAGGCCACCCCAATTCAAACCATGGTGGCCAAGATTCCTGTGCTTAAAGGGGAAACCAACACCGTCAGCATGTTTGCCTATGGCTTCTCACCAGATGCCATGAGCACCAACCAATTCTGGGGCGCTTACCATTCCGTCCTCGAATCCATCATGAAGCTCATTTCCACCGGCACCATGACCGACGACGTTTATCTCTCCATGCAGGAATACTTCCACAGCATCAAGAACGATCCTGCCCGCTGGGGCCAGCCATTCAAAGCCCTGCTCGGCGCTTTGGCTGCACAGCGTGACCTCGAGCTCCCTGCCATCGGCGGCAAGGACTCCATGAGCGGCTCCTTCGAAGACATGGACGTGCCACCAACGCTGATCAGCTTCGCCACCACCATTTCCGAAGCTGACCGCGTCATCAGCCCTGAATTCAAAGAAGCCGGCCATCAGATCGTCACCGTGTCTGTGGCCCGCAAAGACGACGGCCGCGTCGACGGCGCCGCCTTCAAAACCTTCTACAACACCATCCAGGATGCCATCAAAGCCGGCAAAATCGTTGCCGCTTGGAGCGTTGGCCAGGGCGGCGTGATGGAAGGCCTCTACAAAATGGCCATCGGCAACCATCTCGGTGTCACCTTCGCCAAGGATGGCGACTTCCAGTCTCTGTTCCAGCCAGCTGTCGGCACCCTCGTGCTTGAACTGGCCGACGACATCGACATGGACACCACCCTGCTTGGCACCGTCTCCACCAGCTTCACCTTCACCTGGCCGGATGCCACCGTCGACCTCAAGACCATGGACAGCGCCTACAACGATGCCCTCGAAGACATCTACCCAACCGTCTCCGACAACGACTACCAGGGCACCCCAGACGCCGCTCAGGTCATCAAAGAAGCCAAGACCTACCATTTTAACGGCAAGCTCGACGGCGCACCAAAGGCTGTTCTCGCCGTATTCCCAGGCACCAACTGTGAATACGACACCGCTCGCATCCTCGAACGCGCCGGCGCCAAGGTGGAACCGATCGTCATCGGCAACCTCACCACCGAACGCCTGCAAGCGTCCATCGACGCCATGGAAAAAGCCCTGCGCGACGCGCAAATGCTCGTGCTGCCAGGCGGCTTCTCCTTCGGGGACGAACCAGACGGCTCCGGCAAGTACATTGCGGCCTTCTTCCGCAACGAACGCCTCAAAGAAGCCATCGAACGCCTGCTCACCGTTAACGACGGCCTCATGCTCGGCATCTGCAACGGCTTCCAGGCCCTAGTGAAACTCGGGCTCCTGCCATATGGCAAGATCATCGACCCAACCGAAAACGACTGCACCCTGACCTTCAACACCATCGGCCGCCATCAGTCCAAATACGCCCTCACCAAGCTCATGAGCAACCAGTCTCCATGGCTGGCCGGCATGGACGTTGGCACCACCTACCAGATCCCATTCTCACATGGGGAAGGGCGCTTCGTTGCCGGTGAAGACACCCTCAAAGGCCTCTTTGCCAACAACCAGGTGGTCACCCAGTATGTCGACATGGACGGCAACACCCGCCTCGACATGCCATACAACATCAATGGTTCCTATGCCGCCATCGAAGGGCTCACCAGCCCTGACGGCCGCATCCTCGGCAAAATGGGCCACAGCGAACGCGTTGGCACCAACATCGCCAAGAACATTCCTGGCAACAAGATCCAGCCGATTTTCCAAAACGGTGTCAACTACTTCAAACTCTAATCGCATCACCCAACACCCTCGCCAGCGCGGGGGTGTTTTTTTCGTGGCAGAGTGGGCTGGTGTTTGCGCCTGTTCTCAAAAAAAGGTATAATAAAAGCAACCATTACGTAGAGGAGGACATCATCATGGCTTACATCACTGTGCAGCAGGCAGCGTCCCAATGGCACTGCGCTGTGGACTGGCTCGAACGTCTCTGCCAAAGCGGGCGCCTGCCCGGCGCTGTCGAGCACGCCGACGGCTGGGTCATCCCTGCCGACACAACGCCGCCGCCGCACACCGCCTACCTGCCCATGCCCCTGATGAACACCGCCTTTGTCCCAGGCCACTGCCTCGACACCGTCGAAGCCATTGCCGACGAGCACCTGCGCAACATTGCCCTGGCAGAGTTTTATTATTTCAGCGGCCACGCCGAAGAAGCTGCCTGTGCCGCCGAGCTGTATCTTTCCCATCCTGATGCGGCGCTGCGCCTGTCGGCCTGCCTGATCTACGCCTACGCCAACCTCACCCTGGGCCAGCCCCATCGTGTGCGCCGCGCCTTGGAACAAGTGCGTGCCAGCCTCGACGATCCTGCCGTCGCCGCCTCGCCCAGCCTGCACGCCGCCGCCGTTTTCATTGCCACCACGGCATCCGTGCTGCTGCACCTGCCGCCTTTGGCCGATGCCGACGACCTCCGCGACACCCTGCGCCACCTGCCGCCTGGGCTGCGCCAGTTTGCTCTCTATGTGCAGGCGCACCACACCTACCTCCAAGGCGACCACGCCAAAAGCCTTGGCATCGTGGAAACGGCTCTTTCCATCGAGCCGGACACCTACCCCATCCCGGTCATTTATCTGCACCTCGTCGCGGTGATGAACGCCGTCACCCAGAAAAACCTGCCTCTGGCCGAACACCACCTGCTCGCCGCCTGGAACATCGCCCAGCCCGACGACCTCATCGAAGGCTTTGGCGAGCACCACGGCCTGCTCGGCGGCATGCTCGAAGCCGTCATCAAGCCGCGCTGGCCCGACGACTTCAAGCGTATCATCGACATCACCTATCGCTTTTCCGCCGGCTGGCGTCAGGTGCACAACCCCATCACCGGCGAGGACGTGGCCGACAACCTCAGTACTACCGAATTTTCCATCTGCATGCTCGCCGCCCACGGCTGGAGCAACCAGGAAATCGCCGATCACCTGAGCCTGTCGCTGCACACCGTCAAAAGCCACCTTTCCAACGCTTTTCGCAAGCTTGGCATACAATATCGCAAAGACCTCGACCGCTACATGCTGCGCTGAACGGCATCCAGGCGTTCGGGTTCTGACAAAACAATACAATAGAAAACGACGGTCCTTCGGGGCCGTCGTTTTTGTGCGCAAAAGAAAAACAGCAGCGGGAGAGGCGCTGCTGTTTTCTTTCGGACTCTTGACAGTCGGCGCTGGCGAAAAAGGGGAGGAAAACGCCTCACTGCCGACCGTTTCAATGCAAACGAATTGTGTGTGCAGCCGGGTAATGAAAAAAGGGAGAAAAAACGCAACCCAACTGACACCGTTATTCTAGCATAGAGCCGGGCAGCAGGTGTCGGGAAAAGGCCAAGAACCTCATGAGAACTTGTCAAGGCTCTGTGTGGATGCGCTCCATCATTGCAAGGGCGGGGGCGTTATTTTGGGTATCGAGTGGAAAAAACGCCGTGTTGCAAAAAAATTGAAAAAATTTTGTCAGAACCCGCCCGCGCAAAGCCAGTCTGGGCGCGGCTTTGCGCAGCACTCATACTTTTTGGCCTCAAAACGGCTGATACCCAGGTGTTTTTTTCTTTGGTACAATGAAGAATAATCATTCCTGCTGTGTTTGAGAAAGGGGGCAGCCCCTGATCGACGGCGAAGGGCAACGACGATATGCGAGGACATAAAAAGGAGGAAACAATCATGAGAAAACGACGATTTATTCAAGGCCTGCTCATTCTGGCCCTGCTCTGCGGCGCCGTGCTGCTGGCGCATCCATCGGCAGCGTGGGCAGATGTGACAGCAACAAAGCCGACGCTAGGTGATGGCTCAACTGGGAATCCCTATCAAATCAGCGACGCTGGGGAACTGTATTGGTTCGCCGGGCTGGTCAATGGCACGCTGACGGATGTAGAACAGGATTTAGACGCCTGCGCAGTGTTAACGGGAGATATCATCATCAACAAGGATGTGCTTAATAGCGATGGCACCCTCAATGGCACACCGACAAATGTTTGGACGCCAATCGGCGATAGCAGCAAGCCTTACACCGGCACCTTTGACGGCAACGATAAAACCATCAGCGGGCTGTATATCGATTCCGATGCACAGAACATCGGCTTATTTGGCTATATCGGCGAAGGCGGCACTGTGCAAGACCTCAACCTGGCCGACAGCTACATCAATAGTAGCAATAGCAGCGACCAGTCTATCGGTTCTGTTGGTGGCATCTGTGGGTATAACAAAGGCATCATCACAAGCTGCAGCAACAACGGCACTGTTACTGGCACTGGCAGTGACGCTTATGTCGGTGGCATCTGCGGGTATAACAATGGCACCATCACAAGCTGCAGCAACAACGGCACTGTTACTGGCACTGGCAGTGACGCTTATGTCGGCGGCATCTGCGGGTATAACTACAGCTCTAAGAGCGGTGAGATCTGCATCACAAGCTGCAGCAACAGCGGCAGTGTCACCGGCAGCGGGGATGTCGGCGGCATCTGCGGGTATAACAGCAGCCTCAAGAAAGGTGAGATCTGCATCACAAGCTGCAACAACAGCGGCGCTGTCACTGGCAGTGGGGATGTCGGCGGCATCTGCGGGCTGAACAACGGAAGCACCATTACGAGTTGCAGCAATAGCGGCAGTGTCAGTAGCAGCGGCGCCGGCGAGTCGTTTGTCGGTGGTATCTGCGGGACGATCAGTAGCAATGGCAGCATCAAGAACTGCAGCAACATTGGCACTTTCACTGGAAGCAACAACAGTGGTAACGTCACTGGCAGCGGTTCTGTCGGCGGCATCTGCGGGCTGAACAAGGGAAGCACCATTACGAGCTGCAGCAACAGCGGCAGTGTCAGTGGCAGCGGTGATGTCGGCGGCATCTGCGGGCTGAACAAGGGAGTCACCATTACGAGTTGCAGCAACAGCGGTAACGTCAGTGGCAGCGGGGATGTCGGCGGCATCTGCGGGCTGAACAAGGGAAGCACCATTACGAGCTGCAGCAACACCGGCAAAGTTAGTGGCAGCGGCATCTGCGGGAAGAATGATGGCAGCATTACAAACTGTTACTGGCTGCAAGACACTGCCAACAACGGTATTGGCGGTGGCAGTGGCGAAGCGACAGAGAAAACCGTTGAACAATACGCCTCCGGCGAGGTGGCGTGGCTGCTGAATCAGGGGCTGGGAAATAATACATGGCGGCAGAATCTCACGGGCGAAGATATAGATGTTGTACCAACTCTTTGCCAAACCCATAATATTGTTGAATATAGGGATAATGAATATACCAATGATGGACATGTCTATGAAAATGGCTTCTGCACTTGCGGCAGTTATGAGCCAGCCACGCAAGATGAGGCAGGCACCTATCAAATCAAAAACGCTGGGCAGCTGTATTGGTTCGCCGGGCTGGTCAATGGCACATTGACAGATGGAACACCACAAAATACCGCCGCCAACGCGGTGCTGACGGTGGATATTACCATCAATGAGAATGTGCTGAATAAGGACGGGGAACTCAACAGCGATGGCAGCAGTTTCACTCAATGGACGCCAATTGGCAACGAATATATCAATCACTACACCGGCACCTTTGACGGCAAGGGACACACCATCAGCGGGCTGTATATCAACAATTCTACAGCACAGTATGTAGGCTTATTTGGCTGTATGATCACTAATGGCAGCGTACAAAATCTCACCCTGGCCGACAGCTACTTCAATAATAGCAGCTACAGTGGAGGTCTGGCCTATGTTGGTGGCATCTGCGGAGGAAATGATGGTGGCAGTATCACAAACTGCATCAATAGTGGCACTGTCACTGGCCACGGTTACGTCGGTGGCATTTGCGGGTATAACTATAGCGGCACCATTACAAGCTGCAGCAACAGCGGCAGTGTCAGTGGCAGCGGGGATGTCGGCGGCATCTGTGGGACTAACAATGGCACCGTTGCATATTGCAGCAATAGCAGCTCTGTCGCTGGCGACAGCAGTAATGTTGGCGGCATCTGTGGGAGGAACCATAGCAGCCTCATAAGCTGCAGCAATAGCGGCCCTGTCGAAGGCAGAGGTGACAATAACAATATCGGCGGCATTTGCGGGCAGAACGAGGGCAGCATCACAAACTGCAGCAACAGCGGCGATGTTACTGGCAGCGGTAACGACAGCACCATCGGCGGCATCTGTGGGAGGAACCATAGCAGCCTCACAAGCTGCAGCAACATTGGCACTGTCACTGGCAGCGGCGACGTCACCTTTGTCGGCGGCATCTGTGGGCAGAACTATAGAAGCATCACGAACTGCTACTGGCTGCAAGACACTGCCAACAACGGTATTGGCGGTGGCAGTGGTGAAGCGACAGAGAAAACCGTTGAACAATACACCTCCGGTGAGGTGGCGTGGCTGCTGAATCAGAATCAGGCAGATGCCCCATGGCGTCAGAATTTGAGCGAGCATGATAAAGATGCGGCACCAACCCTTGACTCAACGCATAAAGTTGTTGTTCAGGTGACCTTTAACGCCAACACCGGCAATGAGGAGGATAACAGTTATAAATATGCCAACAGCGGTGATACAGTCACTGTATCAGAAGACCCAACTCGTGCTGGCTACACTTTTGGCGGCTGGTACGACAATGAAGCGCTGAGCGGCGACCCAGTGACAGCCATCACTGCTACTGACGCTGACAATCAAGTATATTGGGCGAAGTGGACGGCGAAGTCTTACCCGTCCACACCGGTAACGCCGGAACCACCGGCAGACAGCGAGGAGACCGTGACCAATGCAGATGGCTCGACGACCACGACCATCACCAAGGAGGACGGCTCTACTTCGACGATCACCGTATCCAGCGATGGCAAGGTGGAAGCTGAGGTGACGCTGAGCGACGAAGCCATTACTCAGAGCACTGAGAGCGGCGACGCAGCAGTGGCTTTGCCAGTGCCGGAAATGACGGCAAGCAGCGATCGCGACACAGCGCCAACGGTGACGGTGCATCTGCCAGAGAACACAACAACCTCCAAGGTTGACATTCCTGTGGAAAACGTCACAGCAGGCACGGTGGCCATCCTCGTGCATGAAGACGGCAGCGAGGAAGTGCTGAAGAACACCTTGCAGACCGAAAGCGGCATCAGCGTGGCCGTGAGCGACGGCGACACCTTGAAAATCGTCGACAACAGCAAAACCTTTGACGATGTGGCCAACGATTACTGGGGCGCAGCAGCGATTGACTTCGCCACCAGCCGCGAGCTCTTTGCCGGCACAGCTGAAAACACCTTCTCGCCAGACAGCGCCATGACCCGCGCCATGATCTGGAGCGTGCTGGCACGCTATGAAGACGCCGACACCACCGCTGCAGAAGGCAGCGCCTGGTACGCCGGCACCCAGCAATGGGCGATCGACAACGGCATCTCCGACGGCACCAATCCAAACGACCCAATGACCCGCGAACAGTTTGCAGCCATGCTGTACCGCAGCGTGGGCAGTCCGGCTGTCAGCGGCAGCGTGGAGGACTTTGGCGATGCAGCCAGCGTCAGCAGCTGGGCCAGCGACGCTATGACTTGGGCCGTGCAGAACGGCATCATCGGGGGCTACGAAGACAGCACCCTGCGCCCACAGAACACAGCAACAAGAACAGAAGTAGCAGCCATGCTGCAGCGCTTTGTGATTCTGAATGCATAATAAACGGGGCGATCAGGCAACGAATGACACAAAAAATTGCGCGGTGCGTTCGTGGAATGGATCCGTGGGCGTGCCGCGTCTTTTATTACACGTTGGCAAGGGGAGCTGCCCATAAGGAACAACGACGACATACGAGAACATAAAAGGAGGAAACAATCATGAGAAAACGACGATTTATTCAAGGCCTGCTCATTCTGGCCCTGCTCTGCGGCGCCGTGCTGCTTGGACCAACTGTGGCTTGGGCGGCACCGGCTGGCGACGGCAGTGCAGCGTCGCCTTATCAAATTGCTGATGCAGACGACCTTTACTGGTTCGCGGAGCAGGTCAATGGCGGTGATGTTGACGCCTGCGCGGTGCTGACCGCAGACATCACGATCAACGAGAATGTGTTGGATGAAAACGGTGCACTCAACGGCGAGAGCAGCACCTACACCCAATGGACACCGATGGGCGGCGGCTTTGACGGGCCTGGATTCACCGGTACTTTTGACGGTGCTGGCTTCAGTATCCGCGGGGTGGTTATCGACAGCACCGACAGTTACGTTGGCCTTTTCAGCATAATCGGCGAAACCGGCGTGGTGAAAGATATGACCCTTGCGGACAGTTTCATTTCCTGGGGCGATTCGAACATTGGCGCCTTTTGTGCGATGAACGAGGGCACCATCACTGGCTGCGTTAATAGCAGCAGTGTGGTCGGCTACAGCCTGCAAATTGGCGGCATCTGCGGCTTTAACGAGGGTATCATCAGCGAGTGCGTCAATGAGGGCGTGATTCGTTCCACCGGATCGTTCTCCCTCGGCGGCATCTGCGGCGGCAACAGCAGTGGCACCGTGGCATACTGCATCAACAATGGCGCGGTGGTCAACACCGGCTCCCACATCGAAAATACCGGCGGGATCTGCGGCTATCAGTTCACGGGTTCAAGTCTCAGCTCTATTGAAAATTGCCGCAACAGCGCCCCTGTCAGCGCGACGTTTGAGGCTGCAGCCGTTGGTGGGATTTGTGGATGGAACGAAAACAGCATCGCTCATTGCAGCAACGATGGCCTCGTCAGCGGCGAGGACAATGCGTTTGTCGGCGGGCTTTGCGGGAATAATTCGTACAAATTGACAGACAGTTACTGGCTTGACACGACCTGCGAGGGTGGCGTTGGCAACGCTACCGAGTGGAGTGACGAGCGCAGCATTGACGCCAAGACCTCCGCGCAATATGCGTCGGGTGAAGTGGCCTGGCTGCTGAATCAGGGACAAGACGCGCCGGCTTGGGGGCAGGCATCTGCGATGCCGGATCTGCTGGCTTTTGAAGACAGTTTATCGGTGCTGGTTCGGGTACGCTTGGTGCATCACGCGCAGATCACGACCTGGTACCTGGAAAAAGGCAGCATGCTGCCTGTCGACGAGCGCCCAAGTCTTGCTGACGGCGACGTGGTGGTGGATGGCAACAACACCGTTATTGATCCAACAAGCTATGTTTTTGAAGAAGACACCACATTGAGCGTGCTCTCGGGCACTTTGCCATTCACCGACGTGAGCGCGGGCGACTGGTTTTATGGGTCGGTCGGATTTGCCTACAGCCAGGGCCTGATGACCGGCACTTCGGCGACGACCTTTGAACCGAACACGCCGCTCAGCCGCGCCATGCTCGTGGCCGTGCTCCATCGCCTGGAAGGCAGCCCGGCGGCCAGCGCTGGTGACTTCACCGACGTGGCCGACGGCGACTGGTACGCCGAAGCCGTCAACTGGGCCGCCAGTGTCGGCGTCGTCAACGGCATGGGCGACGGCAGCTTCCAGCCAAACGCCGCCATCACCCGCGAGCAAATGGCCGCCATCCTGCGCAATTACGCGGCGTATAAGGGGATGGACGTTACAGCGACCGGCGACCTCACCACCTACACCGACGCTGCTAGCGTCAGCGCCTGGGCGAAGGAATCGGTTGTATGGGCTGTGGAACAAGGCCTGATCTCTGGAATGACTGTGGACACCTTGCAGCCACAAGGCCTCTCTACAAGAGCGCAGGTAGCCGCAGTGATACAGCGGTATTTGGCAACCTAAACACAACAACAAACGAACAACAAACTTCTTCCTCGGCCACCCTGCATGTTGCGCGCAGGGTGGCTTTTTTGCGGGACGGTGAAAGCTGGAAAGATGTTGCCAAACATTCATAAAAAATCAGCGGTGGTATTGCCAAAATGATGTTACAATAAGGAGAGTAACCAGCGGCAGCAGTGTGTTGTCCTAGTGTTTCAAAAGAAATGATCCATGCATCATGGGTTTTAGCAGAAAGGAAGAACGATGAAACGACGATTTATTCAATGGCTGCTTACGTTGGTATTGCTCTGCGGCGCCGTGCTGCTGGCGCACCCAGCGGCAGCGTGGGCAGGAACTATTGAGCCAAAGCAGCCGGAGCAAAAGAACGGTGTGTATCAAATCGGCTCGGCAGAGGAACTGTATGGGTTTGCTAAGCTGGTCAATGGCGGCGAAACGAACGCCAACGCGGTGCTGACCAAGGACATTGTCCTTAATGAAAAGGTGCTGGACGAGAAGGGAAATCTTAACGGCGATGGCAGCAGCTTCACCAAATGGACGCCAATCGGCGACAACACCCCTTACACCGGCACCTTTGACGGCGCAGGATACGAAATCAGCGGGCTGTATATCGATTCTGACCAGCAATACCTTGGCTTATTTGGGGCGGTCGGCTATGGTGGCACGGTGCGAAATCTCACTTTGACCGACAGCTATGTTGTCGGCAAAGGCGACGCTGATCTTTCCTATCAGGATGTTGGCGGCATTTGCGGAAACAACAGCGGCAAGATCGAAAATTGCAGTAATAGCAGCACTGTGACAGGCAGCGACAATGCCGGAGGCATTTGTGCATTTAATACCCGCACAATAAAAAACTGCAGCAACAGCGGCAGGGTGACTGGCAGTGGGGAAGTTGGCGGCGTCTGCGGGGATGATTTTAGTGGAACGATTGAAAACTGCGGCAACAGCGGCAATGTTTCCGTGACTGGCAGCGAAGGCCATGGCGGCGGTGTCTGTGGGATGAGTTATCAAGGAACAATAACCAATTGCAGCAATATTGGTTCTGTGTCAGGTGGGACCAACGTTGGCAGCATTTGTGGGAACAACGTTGGAATCATCCGCAATTGTTATTGGCTCTCTGGCACCGCTAATTGTGGCATTGGCGGTGGCAGTGGTACCATTGACAAGGTTGATTCAAAAACCGCTGTCCAATTCGCCTCTGGCGAGGTGGCGTGGCTGCTGAATCAGTGGTCAGGTGACGGTGAATTGAATGGCAAGGTTTGGGCTATGGGCGAGGATGGGTATCCGGTGCTGAATGGTAAGAGCGACAATACGGTTGTCAAGCTCACTTTTGATGCCAACACTGGCAATGCAGCGGACAACGTCATTCGTTACGCCAATACTGGCGCAGCGTTTCCTTTGGTAGAACCACCGGTAAGAGAGGGTTACACCTTTGCTGGCTGGAACACAACGGCAGACGGCAGCGGCACATCTGCCCCGGCAACCACGCCGAATGCAGATATTACCTTTTACGCACAATGGGAGAAGGCTGCCTATGCAGTGATGCTGAATACCAACGGCGGCACGGTAAATAGCGGTAATGTCACCAGCTACACCTATGGCACAGGGGCCACCCTGCCAACGGATGTCACCCGTACCGGCTACACCTTTGCTGGCTGGTACGATAATGCAGCGTTTAGCGGCGCCCCCGTCACTGGTATTACCGCTACTGACTTTGGCGAGAAAACCTACTATGCTAAGTGGACGGCGAACACCTACAAGGTGACGCTGAACACGAACAATGGCACCATCAACAGCGGCAATATCACTGGCTATACTTACGGCATAGAGACCACCCTGCCAATGGACGTCACCCGACCTGGCTACACCTTTGCTGGCTGGTATGATAATGAAGCGCTGTCCGGTGAACCGGAAACAGTGATTCCTGCTGATGCGATGGGTGACAAAGAATACTGGGCAAAGTGGACGGCGAAGTCCACTCCATCGACGCCGCTCACCCTAAGCGAGAAGATCATTGCTGCCATTAAGGCTGCAGATCCAGGCGAGACGGTGACGGTGGATCTTTCCAGCGGCGACACCAAGCTGGACAAGGAAGTGTTTGAAGCCCTTGCTGGCAAGGATGTGACCCTGGTGGTCGACCTGGGCGACGGTGTGTCCTGGACGGTGAAGGGCAGCGACATTCCTGAGGACGCCGATTTTGTGGACATTGACATGGGCGTGACCATGGACAGCGACGGCATTCCTGTGGAGGTGGTCAACGCCATCACCGGCGAGCGCAGCAGTGTGCAGATCACCCTGGCCCACGACGGCGCCTTTGGCTTCACCATGACCCTCACCGCCCCGCTCGGCAAAGAGAATGCCGGCTATTGGGCGAACTTGTACCATTTTAATGAAGATGCCAACGCTATGACCTTTGAAACAGCGGCGCCAATCGGCAGCGACGGCAGCGTGTCCCTGGCCCTCAGCCACGCCAGCCAATACGCCATCGTCATCGACGACCACAACCACGGCGTTGTGACCCTGCCGTTTACCGATGTGAGCGCGGGCGACTGGTTCTACGACCCTGTGTGCTATGTCTACAGCCAGGGCCTCATGACCGGCACCTCGGCAACGACCTTCGAGCCAAACACGCCGCTCAGCCGCGCCATGCTCGTGGCCGTGCTCCATCGCCTGGAAGGCAGCCCGCAAGCCAGCGCTGGTGACTTCACCGACGTGGCCGACGGCGACTGGTACGCCCAGGCTGTGAACTGGGCAGCATCGGTGGGCGTCGTCAATGGCTTCGATGACGGCACCTTCCAGCCAAACGCCGCCATCACCCGCGAGCAAATGGCCGCTATCCTGCGCAATTACGCGGCCTATAAGGGGCTGGACGTTACAGTGACCGGCGACCTCAGCACCTACAGCGACGCCGCCAGCGTCAGCGACTGGGCGAAAGACTCGGTTGAATGGGCTGTGGAACAAGGTCTGATCTCTGGCATGACGGTGGACACACTTGAACCACATGGCCTCTCAACAAGAGCGCAGGTAGCTGCGGTGCTCCAACGCTATTTGGCGCATTTAATACAATAACAAACGAACAACAAACTTCTTCCTCGGCCACCCTGCATGTTGCGCGCAGGGTGGCTTTTTTGCGGGGCGGCGTTCTGGTTCTAGGATAGGGCATGGACAGGTGACATTGTGTGCCATCTTGGCGGGGCGTTTTTTGCCGGGGAGGATTGCCAAGCGCGGGGCGGGCGGGTATCATGAAAGAAAATGCGTCCGCGCTGGGCGGCGCGGTGAACGGAACCAGGAAAGGAGCAATCATCATGAAACAGAGCAACATCTGCCCAAAATGCCAGAGCACCGACATCATCCATGTGCCGGGCAAGGCCGGGGCCTATGGCATGGGCAACAACATTCAGCTGGGCTGGACGAATTTTTCGGCGGTGCTGGTGCATCGCTATGTGTGCGGCCGCTGCGGCTATTCGGAGGAGTGGATCGACAAGGAGGATCTGCCGGCATTGAAGGAGAAATTTCGATGAGCCGCGCGCCGCTAGAGCCGAGCACGGCGACGCTGGCCTATTACGAGCGCTGCGCCGAGGAGTATGTGGCGCAGACGCGGCACGCCGACATGCGCGCGCTGCAGGAGGCGTTTCTGGCGCGTGTGGCCCCTGGGGGGCGCATTCTCGACCTGGGCTGCGGCTCGGGGCGCGACAGCAAGGCATTCCTGGCGCGGGGTTATGAGGTGGTGGCGGTGGACGGCGCGCCAGCGCTGTGTGCGCGGGCGGCGGCTTATTTGGGGCAGGAGGTGGTCTGCGCGCGGTTCGAGGACTACCAGCCCGAGGGCATCTTCGACGGCATTTGGGCCTGCGCCTCGCTGCTGCACCTGCCGGCGCCTGAGATTGCGCGGGTGCTCGCAAGGCTCGCGCCGCACCTGAGCCGTGATGGCTGGCTTTATGCCTCGTTCAAGTACGGCAGCGCCAGCGGCGAACGCGGCGGCCGCTACTTCACCGACCTCACCGAAGCCAGCCTGCGCACCTTGCTCACTCAAGTGCCCACCCTGCACCTCGCCGCCGCCACCATCACCCAGGACACCCGCCACCGCAGCCAGCCCTGGCTCAACGCGTATCTTGTGCGTTTTGATTGAGGGGGGAGGGGTTTCAGCTGATCTTGACATGGTCATGCTTTTTGCATACGAGAAGACTATATAGATAATTGGATATGAGTGTAAGAACCTGCCTTAAGAGGCGGGTTTTCTTATGACAAGAATTTTGATTACACTATGGGGTGTGATAAAATAACGGTATAAGGGGATGTCAAAATTTGTATTTAAAATTTGGGAGAGAAAATGCATAGCGATGATTATGTCTAAGTTCCAACAGGATGATGGCCGAAGTTTCCAAGATAGCAGATAGAACACGCTTTAGATCTGTTGATAAATCATTTATATAGTCAGGTGTTAAGTTGATGGGGATTAGCAAGTTAACGTCGTTTTGAAAAAAGGGAGAGAAAGATATGAAATTCATAAAGAGAAAAATTATTGCTGTAACCTTGCTTTGCGGCATGTTGGCAGCTCCAACGCCATCATTTGCTTATCGAGAATATTATGAGAACGGATTATATATGACCGAATGTACTTATGAAAATGACGTACCTAGCTATACACTTAATTATCCGATTACAATTCATGTAGATGGAAAAAATATTCCTTCAGATGTTGATTCGACAATCAGAGGCGGGCGTACGATGGTTCCCCTTCGAGCTGCTGGAGAGGCGCTGGGTGCGCAAGTATCATGGGACCAGGGAACGCAGACTGCTACAGCTATCAAAGGTAATCGAGCAGTACAATTTCAATTGAATAGTCAAACATATTATGTAAATGGAAAAGTGCAGTATACTGATATAGCACCGACAATAATTAACAATAGAACTTTATTGCCATTACGTGTTTTTGCGGAAGCATTGAACGCCAATGTATTTTGGGATCAATCATTGTACGATGTTCAAATTGATACGTCAGAAACTGACGTTGCTGCACCAAACATTCCAATCGATGTTCCTCAGAAGACAGCTAATTTTATTAAGAAATATTATGTGCAAGAAGATCCAAATGATCCAGTAGTAGGAAGTTGGAGAAGTCAATATACCATCCACTATGATGATCCAAATATTACAAGTCAGACTGTTCGGTATGATTCTTATAAATTCATTACAAAAACTGGAGAAAATAAGTATCAAACGGTAGAAATGGAAATTGAAAATGATGCGAAATATAATGTTGATTGCTATCTTATTAGCCGAAATGATAATACCTTTTACCTAAATGATGATTCGTTTTTTATTAGAGGAGGTATGCGCGTTTATTCTGCTACCTTACCGAGAGAATTCCCTATGGGAACAGCATTCTATCAAGTGAATGCTGATACTATGCGTTGTACAGCATTCTACGATGTTTTTGGTACTCCGACTCCGGATAAATACAATCATCTTAAATCAAATCCATTAATAAAATTCTAAAGGGGGATGAAGATCATGAAAAGAAAACTTATTGCTGCATCTATGGCTATAGCACTATCTTTTTCCAGTGCAGTACCAGCTTTTTCAGCAACGGAGTCAAAAACAATTTTTAGCAGAGCAGAAGAAACCATTCCAATCATTGTAGATAATGTGGAAATAGCATGTGATCAGCCACCAGTTATCATTGAAGGCAGAACGTTAGTGCCTCTACGTGCTATTTTTGAAGCACTAGGCGCAGAGGTCAATTGGAACAATGATACAAGAAGCGTGACAGCGACAAAAGAAGATACAACGATTTTTTTAACAATAGGTAGTTCTGTTTTATATAAGAATGGAGAAGCTACTTATATGGATGTTCCAGGACAAATTATCAATGCTAGAACAATGGTTCCTGTTCGTGCGATTTCGGAATCTTTCGGTGCCGATGTATATTGGGACAATGCTACACGTACCGTTCACGTCTATACTGAACCAGAAGATTCATCAGAGCCAGATAATCCAAATATTGATGATCCTGATGAAAATCCACCGGAAGAAGAACAGACGCCTGAAGTGGATGATCAAGCTGCCGCATATGATTCTGCGATGGAACTTTATAAGAATGGATACTCCTATCAGGCTTACTATGCTTTTAAAACTTTGGGCGACTATAAAAACAGTGCCTATATGATGGAAAGGGCAAAGCTGCTCAACAGGATTTCATATAATTTCGATGACTATACGTCAAAGTGGTTCT
The DNA here is from genome assembly GCA_019420345.1 of Peptococcaceae bacterium. Taxonomy (GTDB): domain Bacteria; phylum Bacillota; class Peptococcia; order Peptococcales; family Peptococcaceae; genus UMGS1590. Next base: position 619 of record JAHZHI010000001.1, on the reverse strand, counting down.
TGCAAAACATTAATTCTTTTGAAGATGTTCCAGAAAATGAAATTCCTTCAATTATTACATCTGGTACTTGGGTGGGGCCAAGCTCTCAATCAGTTGGATATGGTACATCTAAGTTTAATTCGGATGGGACTATTACTGATGGAAGCTCTCAAATCTTTGGATATTGGCTTATTGCTCAGGGAGGAATTTATATTCATAATGGAAATATGGAGGCACTCCAATCTGATATGAATTGGATTATTCAAAAAGATTTTCGAAAAGTAGCAGATGACGTGTATGCCAATATCATCACTCAAACGACCACTCCAATTCACTCAGGTCCAACTACAGTTCTTTATATTCGACAAGGATCAGATATTGGGAATGCTTTTGAATCTGTTCAAAAGCGTTTATTGAGCTATCAAAATCTTTGCTACATGCGCCAAGATGATGGCAATGGGTTGTATTATCTTGCTGCCTGTGATCCTTATACAGGCGATATTATTGGCAGTATTCCATCTTAATACATCAGCCATGCTCACCCCCGCCGCACAGGAGCGTTCCTGCGCGGCGGGGGCTTTTTCTTTGGCGAATTTACAATCTAAGTGCAACAAAAAATGACTCATAGAACTTCTGGTAA